>NZ_CP050948.1:2602500-3236410 GCF_019443745.1 Iamia sp. SCSIO 61187 | reverse complement strand
CCGACCCGCGACCCCACCGCGAGGTGTTCGTCTCCGGGCGCGACGTCGAGGGCGTCCACTTGCGGGCCGGGCCCGTCGCCCGGGGCGGGCTGCGGGCCAGCGACCGCGACCAGGACTACCGGTCCGAGGTCCTCGACCTCATGCGGGCCCAGGTGCTGAAGAACGCGGTGATCGTCCCCACCGGGGCCAAGGGGGGCTTCGTCCTCCGGGGGGAGGCGGCGGCGACGGTGGGGGACGACCGGCGCGGCCGGGTGGCCGCCGCCTACGACCAGTTCGTCGGGGCCCTGCTCGACGTCACCGACGACCTCGACGGCGACAGGGTCGTGCCCGTCCCGGGCCGGTGGGACGGCGACGACCCGTACCTCGTCGTCGCCGCCGACAAGGGCACCGCCACGTTCTCCGATCGGGCCAACGCCCTGGCCGAGGCCCGCGGCTTCTGGCTCGGCGACGCCTTCGCCTCCGGCGGGTCGAAGGGCTACGACCACAAGGCGCTGGGCATCACCGCCCGGGGCGCGTGGGTGGCCATCGCCCGCCACCTCCGTGCTCTGGGGCTCGACGCCCACCGGGACGAGATCACCATGGCCGGCGTGGGCGACATGTCCGGTGACGTGTTCGGCAACGGGCTCCTCCACTCGGACAAGCTCCGCCTGATCGCCGCCTTCGACCACCGCCACGTGTTCCTCGATCCCGACCCGGACCCGGAGGCGTCCCACGCCGAGCGCCGCCGGCTCTTCGAGCTGCCCGGCTCGTCGTGGGCGGACTACGACCCGGACCTCATCTCGGCCGGCGGCGGCGTCCACCCCCGCACGGCCAAGGCGGTCCCGCTCACGCCGGAGGTGAAGACTGCGCTGCGGGTCGACGACGAGGAGCTGACCCCGGCGGCCCTGGTCCGGGCGGTGCTGTGCGCGCCGGTCGACCTCCTGTACTTCGGGGGCATCGGCACCTACGTCCGGGCGTCGACGGAGGACGACGCCCGCGTCGACGACCGGGCCAACGCCGAGGTGCGGGTCGTGGGCCGGGACCTGCGGGCCCGGGTCGTGGGGGAGGGGGCCAACCTGGCCCTCACCCAGCGGGCCCGGATCGAGATCGCCCGCCGCGGGGCGCGGGTCAACGTCGATGCCATCGACAACGCCGCCGGGGTCGACTGCTCGGACCACGAGGTCAACCTGAAGATCCTCCTGGCCCGGGCGGCGACGCTCGGCCGCATCGACCGCGACGAGCGCGACGCGCTGCTCGTCGAGCACGTCGACGACGTGGTCGACGCCGTGCTCTCCGACTGCGCGGCCCAGAGCGAGGCCCTCGACCGGGCCGAGCGGACCACCCCCGAGGGTCTGGACGCGACCATCGCCGTGCTCCGCCACCTCGTCGCCGAGGGCGTGCTCGACCCCGAGGTCGAGGCCCTCCCCGACGACGGTGAGCTGGCGGCGCGAGCCGCCGCCGGGGCCGGCTTCACCCGCCCCGAGCTGGCCGTGCTCCTCGCCGGGGTGAAGCGGAGGGTGGCGGGTGAGCTGCTGGCCTCGGCCGCCCCCGACCACCCGGTGCTGCGCGACGCCCTCGTCGACTACTTCCCGCCCGGTCTCCGGGAGCGGTTCGACGACATCCTCGACGACCACCGGCTCCGGCGGGAGCTCATCGCCGCCGAGGTGGCCAACGACCTCGTCGACCACCTCGGTCTGACCGCGGTCGTCACCCTCGCCGCCGAGGTCGGGGCCTCGGTGCCGGAGACGGCCCTGGCCTACTGGGTGGCCCGGGGCATCCTGCGGTCACCGGACCGCTGGCGCACCCTCTCCCGCCACCGGGGGGCCACCCTGCCCGACCTCGACCCCGACCCGGTCGACGGGGGCGACCTGCTGGCCGACCTGCTCCACGACATGACCCGCACCGAGCTCCTCCGCGCCCAGCGGGAACGGCGACAGGGCCGCACGTGGGACCCGATCGCCCGCATCGAGGAGGACCGTCCCGTTGCCGACGCGCTGGTCCAGCACATGGGTGAGGCCGCCGACCCCGAGCGGGGGCGGGAGCGACGGCGGCTCGCCGTGCGCCTGGCCGCCGGCGGGCTCGCCCCGGAGGTCGCCGACGGCGCCGCCCTCGTGCCCGAGCTCGAGGTCGTCCACGACGTGGCCGCCGTCGCCCGCGACCTCGGCCGGGAGCCCGTGGCCGTGGCCGCCGCCTTCCGGGCGGTGGCGCGCCGTCTCGGGCTCGACGACCTGCGCCGCATGGCGGCCACGGCCGACGTCAGCGGACCGTGGGCGGGCGCCGCTCGCCAGGGCCTCCTCGACGACCTCGTCGGGATCCGCCGGGAGGCGGCCCGCCGCGCCCTGCAGACCGCCCCCGACGCCGTCGACCCCGCTGTGGCCGTCGACCGGTACCTGGCGGCCAACCCTGCTGCCGTCTCCGAGGCCGACGCCGTCCGCCGGCGGCTGGTGAGCGACGACGGTGGTGGGCTCGACGGCCTGGCCGTGGCCGTCCGGGCCGCCCGGCGGGCCGCCCTCTGACCGTCGTGCCGTCCCGGTGGCGGGCTGGCTACGGTGCGTCGCCATGGCCACCGTCGAGCGCTGGAGGGTCCGTCCCGGGACGACCCTCGACCTGTCCGCCATCGACACGCGCGACGCCGCCGCCGCGCCGGGGGACAAGGAGGCCACGCTCGAGGCCACGGCGCTGCTCACCACCCGGTTGGGCGAGCTCCAGGAGCGGCTGTGGGCCGAGGGGCGGCGCAGCGTCCTCGTCGTGCTCCAGGCGATGGACGCCGGGGGCAAGGACGGCACGGTCAAGCACATCTTCCGGGCGGTGAACCCGGCCGGCGCCCGGGTCACCTCGTTCAAGGCCCCCTCGGCCGAGGAGCGGGCCCACGACTTCCTGTGGCGGGTGCACGCCGCCGTCCCCGCCCGGGGCGAGATCGGGATCTTCAACCGCTCGCACTACGAGGACGTCGTCGTCGTCAGGGTCGACGAGCTGGTCCCCGAGCCGGTCTGGCGGGCCCGGTACGACGCGATCTGGGCGTGGGAGCACCACCTGGCCGCCGAGGGCACGGTGATCGTGAAGCTGTTCCTCCACATCTCGCCCGAGGAGCAGGCCCAGCGGTTCCGGGACCGGCTCGACGACCCGACCAAGCACTGGAAGTTCAACCGGGGGGACCTGGCCGTCCGGGCCCGGTGGGACGACCACCAGGCGGCGTACGCCGAGGCCATCGAGCGGACCACCACCGACGAGGCGCCCTGGTACGTCGTGCCCGCCGACCGCAAGTGGTTCCGGAACTGGGTCGTCAGCTCGATCCTGGTCGACACCCTCGAGGCCATGGACCCCCAGTTCCCCGAGCCGGCCGACGACCTCAGCGGCATCGAGGTCGTCTAGGCCGGCCCGGGCCCCCGCCGGGGCTCGAACCCGGCGTCGAGCTGGGCCGCATCGGCCGGCTGGCGACGCCCTGCGCCGCGACCCGACGGGACCCCGCAAGGAGCTGGCAGGGGGGCAGCAAGCGCGGGAGGGGATCGTGCTCGCCATGAGCACCACCACCACCGACATCCCCACCACCCCCACCCCCGAGGAGCTGGCCGAGGCGACCGCCGAGCGGCTTGCCGGCGAGCTCTCGAGCGCCGCCTTCGTGGCCATGGTCGCCCTCGGCGACGCCCTCGGCCTGTACGGCGCCCTCCACCGGCTCGGCCCGTCGACCGCCGGCGCCGTGGCCGCCGAGACGGGCTGCAACGAGCGGCTCGTGCTCGAGTGGCTCAGCAGCAACGCCGGCGCCGGCTACGTCACCTACGACCCCGACGGCGAGGTCTTCGCCCTGGCCCCCGGCGTCGACGCCGTGCTCGTCCACGAGGCCTCCCCGGCCTTCCTCGCCCCGGGGGCGGAGATCATCCGCTCGCTCTACGCCGACCAGGCCCGGGTCGAGGCCGCCTGCCGCGGCGACGGTGGCATCGACTGGGGCGATCACCACACGTGCATGTTCACCGGAGTGGAGCGCTTCTTCGCCACCTCCTACCGCTCGCAGCTCGTCGAGGGTTGGATCCCGGCCGTCCCCGGGCTCGAGGAGACCCTGCGCGGCGGCGCCCGGGTGGCCGACGTCGGCTGCGGCCACGGGATCTCCACGGCGCTGATGGCCGCCGCCTACCCGGCGTCGACCTTCCACGGCTTCGACTTCCATGCCCCCTCGCTCGACCGGGCACGAGCCGTGGCGGCCGAGTCGGGCGTCGAGGCGACGACCTCCTACGAGCTGGCGACCGCCGTCGGCTACGGCGGCGGCCCCTACGACGTCATCTGCTTCTTCGACGCCCTCCACGACATGGGCGACCCGGAGGCGGCGATCCGCCACGCCGCCTCGGAGATCGCCGAGGACGGCGTCGTCCTCCTGGTCGAGCCGTGGGCCGGCCCCGATCGGGCGACGAGCCTGCAGCATCCGCTGGCCAAGTGGTCCTACGCCGCGTCGACCGTCTTGTGCACCCCCTGCGCCCTGGCCCAGCAGGGCCCGCTGGCCCTCGGCAACCAGGCCGGACCGGCGCGCATGGAGGAGCTGTTCCGGGCCAACGGCTTCACCCGCTTCGAGGTCGCCCTGGAGACGCCCTTCAACCTGGTGATCGCCGTCCGCCCCTGAGCGCGGCGAGACCCCCGGGCGCGACGAAGCCCGACGCCTGGCGGGCGTCGGGCTTCGTCTCGTTCCGGGTGGTGGTGGAGCTGGGGGGAATCGAACCCCCGTCCGCCAGGCGATCACCGACCGCGCTACGACCATCCCCGTGACTGCACCTCGTCGGCTGGTGCGCCCCCGGGTGGGCTGCCTTGCGGCACCGGCCCGTCTTTCCGAGCGGTCAGCGGTCTTTCCCTGCGGTCAGCGGTCTCTCCCGCCGTCCACCACGACTTCTGTTGCCGGGCTGTCGTGGTCAGGCCCCGCGTGCCCCTCGAGGGGTCGCGATGACTCTCTTCACCTGACTAGATCAGGCGGCGAGAGCGAAGTCGTCGGTATCGGCGCTTCTGTTGGTGCCCTGTTTAACGAGTCTGAGCAACTCGGGTCGCACGATGGGGTCACTGACCCGACGTCGAAACCGGTCAGCCCCGTGTGCTGGATCATCGGATGTCAAGGAACCAGCGCCTCCGCCGGGGCAGCCGTCGAGGAGACGACGAGCCGACCGACGGGGCCCGTCCAGTGTAGGCGGGCGGGGTCACGGACCCTCCGGGAGATCTGAGCACGTCAGGGCGGGGTGGGGCCCAGGCGACGGCGCAGCTCCACCTTGTCGACCTTGCCGCCGGCGTTGACGGGCAGGTCGTCGACGACCACGACCCGCTTGGGCACCTTGAAGCGGGCCAGCCGGCGGCCCGCCTCGGCCGCGATCGACTCGGTCGCCACCGCCTCGGCGTCCACGCCGTCCCGGAGGACCACGGCGGCGACCACGGCCTCCCCCCACCGCTCGTCGGGGACCCCGACGACGGCGACCCTCGCCACCGCCGGATGGTGCCCCACGGCGTCCTCGACCTCCCGGGAGGCCACGTTCTCGCCGCCGGTGATGATGATGTCCTTGGCCCGGTCGACGATCGTCAGCAGGCCGTCCGGGTCGATCGTGCCGACGTCGCCGGTGCGCAGCCACCCGTCGCGGAAGGCGGCGGCGGTGGCCTCGGGGTCCTGCCAGTAGCCCGCGCACACCTGGGCGGCCCGCACGCAGACCTCCCCCGGAGCGCCCGGCTCGACGGCGGCCCCATCGTCGTCGAGGATCGCCAGCTCGACACCCGGTCCGGGCCGGCCCGCAGCCCGCAGCAGCCGGGGGTCGCCGGCGAGGCCGCGACGGTGGTCGTCGGGGTCGAGGAACACGGCGTTGCCCGACAGCTCGGTCATGCCGTACCCCTGGGCGAAGCCCACCCCCAGCACCTCGGTCGCCTCGGCCAGGAGGGCGGGGGCGAGCGGAGCTGCCCCGTAGGCGATCGTCCGCAGGCTCGCCAGGTCGTCGGCGCCGGCGGCGGCGACGTGGTCGAGCAGCAGGCGGAGCATCGTGGGCGCCAGCGACATCACGGTGACGGCGTGGGCGGCGGTGAGGGTGGCGACGGTCGCGGCGTCGAAGCGGCGGGGGAGCACGGTGGGCCGGCCCCGGTGCAGGGCGTGGAGGACGTTGTAGGCCGACACGTGGTACAGCGGGAACGGGTAGAGGTAGACGTCGTCGTCGGCCAGCGGGCGGGAAGCGGCGGTGGTGGCCACCGCGGCGTCGAGGCTGCGGGCGGTGAGCACCGCCCCCTTGGGCCGGCCCGTGGTGCCGCTGGTGAAGATGATCCAGGCCGGGTCGTCGTCGTGGGGCAGGGGGAGGGGGCGGGCCGCGACGCTCGGCGCCGCGGTGAGGGCCGCCAGGCTGATGTCCCCCACGCCGTGGTCGAGGCCCACGGTGGTCTGGAGGGTCGGCGCCTGCTCGCTGGCCAGGCCCAGCCGGCCCAGCTCGTCGGCGGTCCCGATCATCACCTCGGCCCCGGCCCGGTCGACCTGGCCCAGCATGTCGTCGGGCGTGAGACGGGTGTTCAGGGGGACGGCGACCCGCCCGGCGGCGGGGATCGCCAGGAGGAGGGCGACCACCGAGACGCGGTTGTCAGCGGCGACGGCGACGCGCCCGCCCGGGGGGACGAGCTCGGCGACGGCGGCGGCGATGGCGTCGACCTCGGCCCGGAGCTCTCCCCGGGACACGGTGATGTCGGGCGCGATGAGGGCGGGCTCGTCGGGAGCCGGATCGTCCCCGGCGCCGAGCACCAGGTCGAGGAGGCGCACGGCTGCAATGGTGTCACCCTCCACCGGTGGCGGCGGGGATGCAACGCGAGATCACGGAGCGTGAGACACCCACTCTGACCAGGGGTGTTGGCGGTCTGTGCCGGACTGCGGGGTGGGGTCCGGGTCGGGTCGGGGCCCGAGCCCGGAGCGCGTTCTGAGCCAGGATCCGGCCACGTGTGGCCGACCTCTGGCACAGAACGGGTGCGCTCCGTCCGCCGGGGCGTTCTGGGCCAGGATCAGGCCACGGGTGGCCGACCTCTGGCTCAGAACGGTCTCGGGGCGTCTAGCGATCCTCGGCGTGGGCCCGACGGGCGGCGCCCTGGGCCATGGCCCGACGGGCCTCCATGTCGGCGTCGCGCCGGGCGATGGCCTGGCGCTTGTCCACCTGTCGACGGCCCCGGGCCAGGGCCAGCTCGACCTTCACCCGCCCGCCCGTGAAGTACATCGACAGCGGCACCAGCGACAGCCGCTCCCGGACCGTGCGGTCCCGGATCACGTCGATCTGCTCCCGGTGGAGCAGGAGCTTGCGGTCGCGGAGCGGCTCGGGCGGCACCTGGGTCGAGGCGTGGGAGTAGGCCGTGATCCCGACGCCGAAGACCCAGACCTCGCCGTCGACCAGCCGGGCGTAGCTGTCGGCCAGCTGGACCTTGGCCTCGCGCAGCGCCTTGACCTCGGCGCCGCGGAGGACGATCCCGGCCTCCCAGGTGTCGAGGATCTCGTAGTCGCGCCGGGCGACGCGGTTGGTGGCGATGACGAGCCTGTCGTCCTTGCGTCCGGGGTTCATGGGAGAGCCGACGCTACCCGTCGGCCGCCCCTCCGCCGCCTGCTGTTCTCGCGGGGTGGTCGCCTCCGCCGACGCCGTACCCTCCCTGCGATGCTGATCCTCGACCCGGTCGCCCGCGAGCTCCTCGTCGCCCACGCCCTCGGCGGCTTCCCCGACGAGGCCTGCGGGCTCCTCGGGGGCGAGGTCGGACCGGGCACCGACGCCGACGGCCTGCCCGTCGCGACGGTCGCCGCCTTCGTGCCCACCCGCAACCACGACGCCTCGTCGCGCACGTACTCCATCGGGCCCGAGGGCTGGGCCGCGGCCGAGGCCGTCTTCGACGAGCACGGCTGGTGGACCCTGGGCGTGGCCCACTCCCACACCCACTCCGAGGCCTGGCCCTCGGCCACCGACGTGGACAAGGCGGACAACCCCCTGCTCGAGGGGTGGCACTACGTGATCGTGTCGCTCCGCGACGCCACCCCCGTGCTCCGGTCGTTCCTCCTCGACGGGCGGGTGATCCGAGAGGAGCGGGTGGTGGTCGGGACGGGTCGGACCCCGACGGCATCCTGAGCGGGAAGGAATCGGGGGTCATCCCCGGTTAGGATTCCTGAGTGGTCCACTCGGGTTTCCGGGTGGGCGTCCCGCGATCCACCCCGGAGCCCCCGTGGCCGTCTTCTCCTCGATCACCGAGCTCATCGGCAACACGCCCATCGTCGACGTCTCGCAGCTGAGCCCGAACCCGCGCGTCCGGATCCTCGCCAAGCTCGAGGGGGGCAACCCGGCCGGCTCCGTCAAGGACCGCATCGCCCGGCAGATGATCGACGAGGCCGAGGCCGACGGCACCCTGAAGCCCGGCAGCATCCTCATCGAGCCCTCGTCGGGCAACACCGGCATCGCCCTGGCGATGATCTGCCGGACACGGGGCTACACCCTCAAGATCGTCCTGCCCGAGAACGTCTCCATCGAGCGCCGCCAGCTCCTCGAGGTCTTCGGGGCCGAGGTGATCCTGTCGCCCGGGGCCGAGGGCTCCAACGGCGCCGTGCGCCGGGCCCAGGCCCTCTCCGAGGAGCACCCCGAGTGGGTGTTCCTCTACCAGTACGGCAACGAGGGCAACCCTCGCGCCCACTTCGAGACCACCGGTCCCGAGATCCTGCGCGACGTCCCCGAGCTGACCCACTTCGTGGCCGGTCTGGGCACGAGCGGCACCCTCATGGGCGTGGGCCGCTACCTGCGCGAGACCAAGCCGGAGGTGAAGATCTACGCGGTCGAGCCCCCGGCCGGCGAGCTGGTCGAGGGGCTCCGCAACCTCGACGACGGCTACATCCCGCCCGTGTTCGAGAAGTGGGGCGGCCTCGACCTCCTCGACGGCAAGCGCATCGTCCGGCCCCGGGAGTCCCTCGAGTGGACGCGCCGCCTGGTCGCCGAGGCGGGGATCTTCGCCGGCATCTCCTCCGGCGCCGCCCTGGCCGGGGCGGTCAAGGTCGCCGAGAAGATCGACGAGGGCACCATCGTGTTCATCGTCTGCGACGGCGGGTGGAAGTACCTCTCGACCGGTGCCTACACCGACGACCTCGACGCCGCCGAGGCCAAGGCCGAGTCGATCATCTACTTCTAGGGTGCGGGGCGGTCGGCCCGGACGCCGGTCAGGCGGTCGGGTGGCGACGGCGCCAGGCGGTCACCACGTCGTCGACGTCGTAGGGGACGAGGTTCAGCGGCGGGCCCTCGAGCCGACGCCGTTGGCCGCCCTGATCTGGTCGTTGACGGCGCCGATGATCGACCGGCACCCGGCCTCGGTCGCCGCCTCCAGGGCGTCGGCGAGGGCCTGCTCGGCCTCCTTCCTCAGCACCAGCGACGGCGGGGTGTAGCTCAGGCCCTCCTCGGCCAGCTTCCGCCGCACCCACCAAAGCTCGTCGGTCTCGTCGAGCCCGCGCAGGGGCTTGCCGGTGCCGGGGAGGTCGTCGAAGTCGCCCCGCTCGCGGGCCTCGCGGATCTGGCGGTCGACGAACGTCTCGAAGGCCTCCCCGAAGGGCTTCCGCTCGGTCACGGGACGAGTCTGCCGTGAGCGGCCGAGGGCCGCAGCCGGGTCGCCGCTACCGTTCCCCGGTGGTCCCCCGGCGCATCGCCCCCGTCCTGGCCCTCGCCCTGGTGGCGGTGACCCTGGCCTCGTCCTCGGCCCCGCCGGCCGCCGGCGCCGGCCGGCGCTACCTCGACCGGGTGTTCCCCGAGGTCACCGTCACCAGGGACATCACCTACGGCGCCGCACCGGACGAGACCGGGACGACCCAGACCCTCGAGCTGGACCTCTACGAGCCGGCGGGCGACACGGCCATGGCGCGGCCCCTCATCGTCCTGGCCCACGGGGGCAGCTGGGTGATGGGGAGCAAGCAGAGCATGGCCGTGCTGGCGACGGCCTACGCCCGACGGGGGTTCGTCGCCGCCTCCGTCGAGTACCGGATGGACGAGGCCGCCGTGGCCATCGGCTACCCGCCGCCGCCCACCGAGGTGGACCGGGTCGTGGCGGCCAAGCACGACGTGCAGGCGGCCGTGCGGTGGTTGCGGGCCCACGCCGCGTCCCACCGGGTCGACCCGGACGCCATCGCCGTGGGCGGCATCTCCGCCGGCGCCGTGACCGCGGTCTCGTGGCCACGACGCCCGACGATCCCGGTGCCAGCGGGACACCGGGATCCTCGTCGCGGGTGTGCACCGCCATCGCCGTGATGGGCGCCGGCGACCCTGCGCTGGTCGACCCCGGCGACGCCGGCGACCTCTTCATCCACGGCGACCGGGACGAGGTCGTCTCCTACGAGCGGGCGCGGGCCACCAAGGCGGCCATGGACGCCGCCGGCCCGGCGGCGGAGCTGGTGACCGTCCCCGACGCGGGCCACTCCCTCTTCGACCCGAACCTGGTCGAGCAGCGGGCCTCGGAGTGGATGGTGGAAACGTCGTCGAGCGCACCGACGGCTGCCTCGAGACCAGCGTCGTCGCCGACCGCGCCTTCGTCGCCGCCGCCCACGCGGACCTCCTGGGCCGCCCACCGACGGGGGACGAGAGCACCCGGGAGGTCGCACGGCTCCCGCGGGGCGGGACCCGGGCGCAGCTGCTCGCCCGGCTGACCACCAGCGACGAGTGGCTCGGCGCCATCGTGACGGACCTCTACGCCGACACCCTGGGGCGGGAGCCCGACGCCGAGGGGCTGGCGTTCTGGGTGGGGGCGCTGCGGTCGGGGCTCCACCGGCGTTCGGGCGGCACCGACGAGGCGTGGGTGGGGGAGCTGTACGCGCTGGTCCTGGGGCGGGCGGCGACGGGTGGGGATGTGGCGTTCTGGGTGGGCCAGACGGTGGCGCGGGGTCGGTCGTGGGTGGCGGCGCGCATCCACGGCTCGCTCGAGTCGCGCCAGGATCGGGTGGCCGGCCTCTACCAGCACCTGCTGGGGCGGGCCCCGGAGGCGGAGGGCCTCGCCTTCTGGGCCGGGCGGGTCGCCCGTGACGGTGATCTGGCCCTGGCCCGGAGCCTGGCCCGGTCGGGCGAGTACGCGGCCCGGGCCGTCGCCCGCTTCCCTGACGCGGGGTGACACCGGCAGGTCGCACGTTCCTGGTAGCAACGGAGGGGTGCGGCCGCGGACCCTCGCCCTCCTGGCCCTGGCGGCGTCCGTCGTGGCCCTCGTCGTGGTCGTGCTCGTCGTCCAGCCCTTCGACGACGAGGAGCGCCCCGACCCCGACGACCTCCCGCCGGTGTCGGCCGCCGACGGCGTGAGCGCCGGCGTCGCCCCGGCGCAGGCCGACGTCGTCGTCCTCGGCGACTCGGTGACGCTCCAGTCGGCGCAGGAGATCGTGGCGGCCCTGGGCGGGAGGGCGGTCTCGGTGATCGGGCTCAGCGGCTACCGCATCGACGAGCTCCTGCCCACCGTCGAGGACGCCCTGGGCGGCGAGGACCGGCCCGCCGTCGCGGTGGTGATGGCCGGGTACAACGACGTCTGGCAGGGCGTCGAGGAGGACGCCCCCGTCGACGAGGTGGTCGACCTGATGGCCGGCGTCGACTGCGCCGTGTGGGTCCTGATCCCGACCGAGGGGGCCTGGGACCGCGAGCGGGGGGAGGCCTTCGACGCCCGGGTCCGGGAGACGGCCGGGGCGGCCGGCGTCCACGTGGCGACCGCCTGGCGCGACGCCGTCGACGCCGGCGCGGGCGACACCCCGGCCGCCGAGCTCGTGGCCCCGGACCTCGTGCACCCCACCGTGGCCGGGCGCCAGCGCATCGCCGAGGTGATGGCCGCCGCCGTCGAGCGCTCCTGCGGCTGACACCGGGTCGCCAGGGGCTGCTCCCGTAGCCTGACCGCCGTGGCCGGGTGTGCGGGTGACGAGCGACCGATCGCCCTGTTCGACAGCGGGTTCGGCGGGCTCACCGTCGCCCGGGCCGTCATCGACCTGCTCCCCGACGAGCACGTCGTCTACGTCGGCGACACCGGCCGCTACCCCTACGGCCCCCGCGACCAGGCCGAGGTGGCCGGCTTCGCCCACCAGATCACCCGGTTCCTGCTCGACGAGCACGACGCCAAGCTGGTGATCGTCGCCTGCAACACGGCCGCCGCGGCCGCCCTCGGGTCGCTCCAGGAGGCGACGCCCGTCCCCGTGGTCGGCGTGATCGACCCCGGCACCCGGGCGCTGGTGGCGGCCACCCGGTCGGGCCGGGTGGGGGTGATCGGGACGGTGGGGACGATCGGGTCGGGTGCGTACCAGCAGGCGGTGGCGGCCACCGGAGCCGAGGTCGAGCTCACGTGCGCGGCGTGCCCCGGCTTCGTCGAGTTCGTGGAGCGGGACGAGACCCGCAGCGACCAGGTCCACGTGCTGGCCGAGCGCCTGCTCGCCCCGGTCGTCGAGGCCGACGTCGACACCCTGCTGCTGGGCTGCACCCACTACCCCTTCCTCGCCCGGACCATCTCCGACGTCATGGGCCGTGACGTGGTCCTGGTGTCCTCGGCCGACGAGACCGCGTTCGAGGTCCGGGCCGGTCTCGAGGACCCCGGCGGCCCGACGGCACGGGCCGCGGGCGCGGGCCCCGCCCTCCACACCTTCCTCTCCTCGGGCGACGTCGACTGGTTCCGGCGGCTCGGGTCCCGGCTCCTCGGCCCCGAGGTCACCTCGGTCGAGGCCGTCCCCTGGTGAGCGGGGACGCCGACCGACCGTCTTGCCCCACCGCGACCGGTGCCCCAACCTGGCCCACCCGATCCACCCCTGGAGACCCATGCGCCCCGATGGCCGATCCCCCGACGAGCTCCGCCCCGCCTCCTTCGAGCGCGACTACACCGACGCCGCCCTCGGGTCGGTGCTGGTGCGGTTCGGCAAGACGACCGTGCTCTGCACCGCGTCGGTCGACGAGGACGTGCCCCGCTGGATGCGGGGTCGCGGCCGGGGGTGGGTCACGGCCGAGTACTCGATGCTGCCCGGGGCGTCGTCGGAGCGGATCCGCCGCGAGGTCAAGGACGGCAAGCCGTCGGGGCGGACCCAGGAGATCCAGCGCCTGATCGGCCGGTCCCTCCGCGCCGTGTGCGACATGCCCGCCCTCGGCGAGCGGGCGATCACCGTCGACTGCGACGTGCTCCAGGCCGACGGCGGCACCCGCACGGCGTCGATCTGCGGAGCGTGGGTCGCCCTGCACGACGCCTGCTCCCGCCTCGTCGCCGCCGGCAAGATCCCGGCCGTGCCCCTCACCGGGACCTGCACGGCCATCTCGGTCGGCATCGTCGGCGGCACCCCGCTCCTCGACCTGCCCTACGTGGAGGACGCCGGGGCCGAGGTCGACATGAACGTGGTCATGGCCGACGACAAGCTGATCGAGGTCCAGGGCACCGCCGAGGGCGCCCCGTTCGGGCGGGACGAGCTCGACGCCCTCCTCGACCTGGCCACCAAGGGGATCGCCGAGCTGGCCGACCTCCAGCGGGCCACGGTGGCCACCCCGCCCGCCCCCCGGTGAGCGAGCCGCTGCGGCTCGTCCTGGCCACCGCCAACCCGCACAAGACGACCGAGATCCGCGCCATCCTCGCCGCCGCCGGGGTGCCGGTCGAGCTGGTGGCCCGCCCCGACGACGTGCCCGACGTGGTCGAGGACGCCCCGGACCTGCTGGGCAACGCCCGGCTGAAGGCCGTCGCCCTGGCCGAGGCGACCGGGCTGCCCGCCCTGGCCGACGACACCGGGCTGGAGGTCGACGCCCTCGACGGTCGACCGGGCGTGCGCTCGGCCCGCTACGCCGGCGAGGACGGCGACGCCGCCGCCAACGTGGCCAAGCTGCTCGGCGAGCTGGCGGCCGTCGCCCCCGAGCGGCGGACGGCCCGGTTCCGCACGGTCGTCATGGTCCGCTGGCCCGACGGCCGCGAGGTCGTGGCCGAGGGCGTCGTCGACGGCGTGATCGTCGATGCCCCGCGGGGCGGTGGCGGGTTCGGCTACGACCCCGTCTTCGTGGCCGACGAGGGCGACGGCCGGACCTTCGCCGAGATGGACGCCGGGGCCAAGGACGCCATCAGCCACAGGGGTCGGGCGGTGCGGGCCCTCGCCGCCCGCCTCGCCTCGGGGTGACCTAGCCTCGCCGCCATGGGTGGTGCACCGGGCGGGGGAGCATGCGAGCCCGCGGGCCTCGTCGACCGGCTGCTGCGGTTCGAGGTCGACGACGATCCGAGCGTGCCCCTGGGGTTCCGGGCCCGGCTCGCTCGCGAGAACGGGTGGACGCCGGCGTTCGCCGCCCGGGTGTACGACGAGTACCGCCGGTTCCTCGTGCTCGCCGCCACCGGGCGGCACGCCGTGACCCCGTCGGACCAGGTCGACCAGGCCTGGCACCTCCACCTCGCCTACACCCGCTCCTACTGGGACCACCTGTGCGGTGAGGTCCTGGGTCGCCCGCTCCACCACGGCCCGACCGGGGGCACGGCCGCGGACGACACCCGCTACCGAGAGCAGTACGCCGCCACCCTCGACCGCTACCGGGAGGTCTTCGGCGAGGAGCCCCCGGCGGACGTCTGGCCGTCGGTCGACGAGCGGTTCCGGGACGCCCGGCGCTGGCGGCGGGTCGACACCCGCGCCCACGTCGTCGTGCGGCGCGCCCCCCTGATCGCCGGGACGGCGGCGGCCGCCCTGGTCGTGCCGCTGACGGCGGCCGCCGCCGACGGCGACGGGCCGTCGTGGGTCGTGGGCCTGGTCGTGAGCGTCGTGGTCCTGGGGACGCTCGCCCTCATCGCGTGGGCGGTGGTGCGCTCGGCGGCCGACCGGCGAGCAAGGGGCCCGGCCCGGCCCTCCCGGCGGAGGACCGGCTCCGGCGCCTGGGGCGGTGCGTGGTACGGCGACGGGGGCAGCGACCACGGCTCCGGCGGCTGGGGGGGTGACCACGACTCCGGCGGGTGGGGTGGGGATTCCGGGGGCTGCGGAGGCGGGGGCGGCGACTCCGGCGGCGGTGGCTGCGGTGGCGGAGGTTGCGGTGGTGGCGGCTGCGGCGGAGGAGGCTGCGGCAGCTGAGTCGCAGGTGCGCGGCGGCGTCGCGACCTGACGTCGGTGGGGGGCGGGGCCACCTCGATCGGTAGCGTCGCGGGCTCACGACTGCGACGAGGCACCATGAGCACCTACGAGGACTACGGCCGGACGTCGGCCGACTACGACGCGACGCGGGTGGCGGTGGGCATCGAGGTCGTGCTCGGCACGCTCCAGACGGCCGGCATCCCCCCGGCGTCGGCCCACGTGCTCGACGCCGGCTGCGGCACGGGCGCCTACGCCGCCGCCCTCGCCCCCCAGCTGGGGAAGATGACCCTGGTCGACGCGTCTGAGGCCATGTTGGCCCAGGCCGAGGCCAAGCTGGCCGGGCTCGAGGTCACCTGCCCCTACGAGGTCCACAAGGGCGAGCTCCAGGACCTGCCCTTCGCCGACGGCACCTTCGACGCCGTCGTCGTCAACCAGGTGCTGCACCACCTCGGCGACGAGGAGGGTGGGGCGTGGGCCGGCCACCGGGCCGTCCTGGGCGAGCTGGCGCGGGTGCTCCGCCCCGGCGGCGTGCTGATCGTCAACACCTGCTCGCAGACCCAGCTGCGGCGCGCCTACTGGTACTACGCCCTCGTGCCCGTGGCGGCCGAGGCCCTCCGGCGTCGCTACGCCGGCCTCGACGGGCTCGAGGCGGCGATGGACGTGGCCGGGCTGGTCCCGACCGGTCGCTTCGTGCCCAGCGCCGTCATCCAGGGCCCGTCGTACTTCGACGGCCGCTCGGTCCTCGACGCGACCTGGCGCAACGGCGACTCGACGTGGTCGCTGGCGAGCGACGGCGAGCTGCTGGCCGCCCTCGAGCGGGTGCAGGAGATGGACGAGGCCGGCACGCTCGACGCCTTCGTGGCCGAGCACGACCGCCTCCGGGCCGACATCGGCCAGGTCACCTTCGTCACCGCCCGGCGCATCTGAGGGCCACCAGCACCTGGTCGAGCCGCTCCTCGGGTGACCCGACCACCTCGATCCACGGCGTCGGCTGGGCGGTCAGGGTGGTGCGGAACCAGCCGTGCATCTCCAGGCGGACGTGCTCGCCGTCGCGCCACCCGTCCTGCTCGAACTCCACCCCGTCCGGGGAGGTCAGGATGTAGAGCTGCGGCGGGTTCTGCGCCGCCCGGCGCAGGAACCGGGTCGGCGTGCAGCCCAGGTAGCGTCGGTGCCACAGAGCCGTGGCGAGGGCGTCGGTGTCGCAGGCCAGCAGCTCGGGCCGGCCCGGGTGGGCGGCCACCGCCGCCTCCTCCAGGGCGTCCTGGCCATCGGCCACCTCGTCGAAGTCCTCCGTGGTCCACACCAGGTCGACGAAGGACCCGCCGTTCTCGGCTGCCTTCCGGGCGCAGACGTCGCGCAGGAACTCGTGGGTGCAGGGGATGCCGAGGTGCGCGGCCAGGGCCTGCGTCAGCGACGTCGTCCCCGTCGACTCGGCGCCGAGCAGGACGGCGCGCGGCACCCCGTGCCCCGGCGTCGGTCCGTCCACGGTTCGCTCCGCTGTCACGCGACCTCGGCGAGCAGGTGCGCCGGGGTCGTCGCGGTGTTGGGTTCGGCGTCGGTGAGCACGGTCCGGTCGATGGCGGCCCGGGTGTCGGGGTGGGGTCGCCGTGCGGTCACGCTCATCGAGCGACCTCCGTCGCCGTCCTCGGTTCTGTTCGCGCCAGGCGACACCCCTGGCCGGGTGCGGTGTCAGAACGGCGATGGCCGCCTCGAGCCTCGTTCTGGTCGCGCCAGGCGACATCGGTGTCCGGCAGCGGTGTCAGAACGGTGCCGAGGTCACGGACGGGACGGGCCACGCCCCCGGACGACCACCAGCCTGCCACCGGGCGGACGGTACCCCCCGGGTGGACGGGAGGTGACGGCCGGGTGGACGGCGGGTGGCGCCGAGCCGGCGGTCAGACCCGGCGGACGTCCCACCCCCGGAGGTCGACGTCCCAGGTGTCGACGACCTCCTCGCCGTGGAGGACGTGGAGGCGATCGTGGAGGGCGACGGTGGGGTCGACGTGGCCCGGCCGGAGCGTGATGCGGTCGCCCACGGCCGGGAGCTCGCCCCCGTCGGCGGGGGCGAAGGTGGTGTGCTCGTCGGAGCAGAACCACACCGTGGCCCCGTCGATGGTGGGCGGGCCGTGATCGGTGGCCAGCGCCTTGAGCCCGGCGTCGACGACGGCCCAGCCCTTGGCCCGGTTGACGGAGATGACCGTCGCCAGCAGGTCGAGGGCGGGACGGAACGGGCTGTCGAGGCGGGCGTAGTCGGCGTCCATCAGGGTGTAGGACCCGGCCTGGAGCTCGGTGACCCACGTGTTGGTGTCCCACGTGCCCGTGCCCCCGCCCGAGACCACGTCACCGCCGACGGCGGCGTGGGCGGCGAGCAGCCCGGCCATGGCCGCCTCGACGCGGGCCGCCTTGTCGTCGGTCTCCATCATCAGGTGGCCCTCGTAGCCCATGACGCCCCGGACCTCGAGGCCGACGGCGCGGGCCTCGTCGGCGAGCCGGCCGGCGTCGTCGACCGGGCACCCGCACCGGGGCAGGCCGACCTCGACGTCGATCAGCACCTCCTGGACCCCGGCCGAGGAGGCGGCGGCGATGGAGTCGACCGAGTCGACGGCGACGGTGATCCGCGACCCGAGCGACGACGCCACCATGGTGTGGAGGCGACGGACGTCGAGGACCTCGTTGGCCAGGAGCAGGTCGGCGCCCAGGCCGACGGCGGCCATGCCCACGACCTCGGCCGGGGTGGCGCAGCAGAAGGCGTCGTGCCCGGCGGTGTGGAGCTGGCGGGCCAGCGCCGTCGCCTTGAACGCCTTGACGTGCGGGCGCAGGGCCCGTCCCGGCCGATGGGCGGACATGGTGGCCACGTTGGCCTCGAACGTCGGGCCGTCGACCACCAGGCACGGGGTGGGCAGGTCGTGGATCCGCACGCCTGAGGTCTAGCCCGTGAGGTCCTCCCCGGCAGGCGGGGCGCCGGGAGGGGGGCCGACGGGGGGCTCGTGGTCCCGGCGGGGACGGCGGGGCTGGCAGCTGGGGCACCAGTCGATCCGCCGGGCGGCCAGCTCCGTCGTGCGGATGGGTGTCCCGCACACCCGGCAGGTGTCGCGGTGGTACACGTACACCCCGTCCTGACGCTCGACGTCGGCGCGCGGCGCGTCGAGCTCCTCGTCGCGGACGCTGACGATGTGGCCGACCTCGAGGCCGAGGTGCAGCTGGTGGACGATCTCGGCCCACAGCCGGTCCCGCTCGTGGGGCCGGAGCGTCTTGGCCGGTCGCCGCGGGTCGATGCCACCGGTGAAGAGGACCTCGGCCCGGTAGACGTTGCCGATGCCGGCCACCGCCGCCTGGTCGAGCAGCAGGGCACCGATCGGGGTCGCGCTGCGGGCCACCTTGGCGAGGAACCTCTCGGGGTCGGCGTCGTCGCGCAGCGGGTCGGGTCCGAGCCGCCCGACGATCCGCTCCTGCTCCTCGGGCGTGATGACCGTGCAGACCGTCGCCCCGGCCAGGTCCCAGGCGTGGGTTGGCCCGACGAGCCGGAGCCGGACGGCGCCGACCATCGGCTCGGGCGGCGTGGGCTGGCGCCGCCACTTCCCGTAGAGGCCGAGGTGCACGTGGACGACGGATCCGTCCTCCCAGTCCTGGAACAGGTGCTTGCCGTAGGCCTCGACGTCGACGAGCACCTGGCCGTCGAGGCGGGCGGCGGTGCCGGCGAAGCGGTCCTGGACGACGTCGGTCCGCAGGGCGTGACCGGCGAGGTCCCGCCGTTGGTCCCGCGCCTGGCCGTGGATCGTGTGTCCCTCGGGCATCGGGGAGCAGGATGCTCGGTGCCGGCGGAGGGAGTCGAACCCTCACTGTCCAGGGCCTAGACCTGGTCCCTCTGCCAGTTGGGGTACGCCGGCGGGCTTGCGATTGCGGCCGCACCACGTGTCGGTCGTGGCGTGGCAGTTCGGGCAGAGGATACGGAGGTTGACCAACCGGTTGTCGAGGTGGTCCCCGTTTATGTGATCGAGGTGGAGTGGCAGTGGCCGTCCGCGCCACTCAGCCAGGCCGCACCACTCGCAGCGGGCCTGCTTGAGGCCTTCGCGGATCAGGCGTATGCGGAGCGTCCTCCCTGTCGCCCCGGAGCCGTAGGTGAGGAGCTCTTGGGTGGAACGTCTTGGTGCGCACACTGCGGACTTGCCCCGGTTCCAGGCCTGGCCGGTGAAGTGGGAGACGTCGGCACCCACGCGATGGATGTGCATCTTGAGGAATCGGTGGATGCCGCCCGACTGTGCGTAACCAAGTCGACGTGCCACCTCGGCGTAGCTCGTGCTGGCCCGCACTGCGGCACGCAGAGCGTCGTCATCCCACGACCCACGACGGGGCCGGCCCCGGGGCGGGGGCAGGTGAGACACGTCCAGCCCGAGTGCTGCGCAATGCCGACGAAGGGCGGCGTAGGTCCCCCCGCCTGGGCGGATCCCGAGGTGCCGGCACACGGCAAGCCAGGATGACGCGGCCTGCACTGCCGAGGGCAGGTCTGCATCGGTCCACCGTCGAGCTGGAGGCATGCATGCATCATGTCCACGAACGTATGTTCGCAAACCTCCGACCGGAGCGGGCGCTGTTCGGTGGGAGGTGGCCGCTAGCCTCCGAGGCCTATGGCTCAGCCCCCGCTCGCTCCCATCACCGCCGCCGGCCCCGGGTTCGACCCGCAGGGCGAGGTGTACAACCGCCTGCTCCAGAACCGCATCGTCTTCCTCGGCTCCGAGGTCAACGACACGATCGCCAACCTGATCACCGCCCAGCTGCTCTACCTCGAGGGCGAGGACTCCGAGAAGGACATCTGGCTGTACATCAACAGCCCGGGCGGCTCGGTCACCGCCGGCATGGCGATCTACGACACCATGCAGCTCGTCGGACCCGAGGTCGGCACCATCTGCATGGGCCTGGCCGCCTCCATGGGCCAGTTCCTGCTGTGCGCCGGGGCCAAGGGCAAGCGCTTCGCCCTCCCGCACGCCCGGGTGATGATGCACCAGCCCTCCGGCGGCTTCCAGGGCCAGGCCAGCGACATCCAGATCCAGGCCGAGCAGATCCTCTACGTCAAGAAGGTCATGGCCCAGCGCATCGCCGAGCACACCGGCCAGCCGGTCGAGCAGATCGAGGCCGACTCCGAGCGCGACCGCTGGTTCACCGCTGCCGAGGCCCAGGAGTACGGGATCATCGACCAGGTCGTCAGCCGCCGCACGGAGATGATGTAGCGGGCGACGCCACGGAAGGTGCCTGGCACCTTCCGTGCTACCCCTCGGTGGTGGTGGTCGTGGCGCCGTCCTCGTCGTCGGTCGAGGCGGGACCCTCCCCGAGGTCGAGGTCGCACTCGGTGCGGGCGTAGGCGACGACGTCCTCGCTGGCCTGGGCCAGGCCCGGCAGCTCGTCGAGCTCGCCGGCGATGGCGGCCCGCGCCGCCGGCAGGTCGTCGGGGTTGTCCTGGACGGCCTCCAGGACGAGGGCCACGCCCTGGCGGATCCGGGCCACGTCGTCGCGGATGGCGCCGGGCGCGTCGCCCTCGAGCTCGCTGAACTGCTCGAGGGTCGCCTCCAGCCGCGCCTCGAGCCCGGCCGGGTCGCTGGGGTCGAGGTCGCCGAGGATCGTGCTCAGCTGCTCGGTGTCGCCCAGGCGCTCGCAGAAGGCCCCGCTGTCGCCGTCGTCCGAGCAGGCCGAGGCCACGACCAGGGCCAGGGCGACGGCCGCGGCGGCGGCGCGCCGCCGGGGGATGGGCCTCACGAGGCCCGGGCCGCCTCGGCCCGGGCCCGCAGGTCGGAGACGGCGTGCCCCAGCCCCTCGGGGTCGCGGTAGAGGGCGCTGCCGGCGATCAGGACGTTGGCGCCGGCGGTGACGGCGCCGGCGATGGTGCTGGGCCCGATGCCCCCATCGACCTCGACGTCGAGCGTCAGGCCCTGGGCGTCGGCCAGGGCCCGGACCTCGGCGACCTTGGGCTCCATGGTGGCGATGTAGTCCTGGCCCCCGAACCCGGGGTTCACGGTCATCACCAGCACCATGTCGACCAGGTCCAGCACGTGCTGCACGGCGGCGACGGGCGTCGCCGGGTTGAGGGCCACCGCCGGGCTGGCGCCCAGCTCGCGCACCCGGGCGAGGGTGCGGTGGAGGTGGGGCGCGGTCTCGGCGTGGACGATGAGGATCTCGCACCCGGCGTCGACGTAGCGGCCGGCCAGCTCGTCGGGGTCGAGCACCATCAGGTGGGCCTCGAACGGGATGTCGACGTGCTTGCGGCAGCTGGCGATGACGTCGGGCCCGAAGGTCAGGTTGGGGACGAAGCGACCGTCCATCACGTCCCACTGGATGCGGTCGACGCCGGCCTCGGCCAGGGCGACGCACTCCTCCCCGAGCCGGCTGAAGTCGGCCGGGAGCACCGACGGGACGATGGAGATGGGGCGGGGCTCGGTCACCTCGCCATGGTAGGCGGGAGCCCCCGGAGCGCCCCGTAGCCTCCGGTGGTGGCCGGCCCCCGCACGATCGACGATGCCGAGCGCCGGGCGCGCCTCGGTCGGCGCCACGCCCTGGCCGAGCCGGTCCTCTCCCCCGAGCACGCCTGCGCGGCGGTCGTCGCCCTCCACTCGAGCGACCCGATCAGCGTCCACCTGTCGACGTGGGCCCGGACCGAGGCCGCACCGTCCGAGCTCGAACGGGCCCTCTACACCGACCGCACCCTGGTCCGCCTGCACGGCATGCGCCGCACGCTCTGGGTCGTGCCCGTGGCCCTCGAGCCCGCGGTGCGGGTCGGCGCCGGCCGGCCGCTCGTCGCTCCCGACCGGGCCCGCCTCGTGAAGGCTCTGGCCGCCGCGGGCGAGGTCGCCGATCCCGAGCGGTGGCTCGACGAGCTCGGCGACGCCGTGGTGGCCGCGGTCGAGGAGGCCGGCGAGGCGACGGCCGTCGAGCTGGGCCGGGCGGTCCCGGGCCTGGCGACGAAGGTCGTCTACGGGCAGGGCACCAAGTGGCCGACGGAGGTCAGCGTCGCCTCCCGCCTGCTGGTCATCCTGGGGTTCGAGGGCCGCATCGTGCGGTCCCGCCCCCTGGGGACGTGGGTGTCGGGGCAGTACCGCTACGCGCCCGGCTCGGCTCTGGAGCGACCACCGGACCCCACCCCCGCAGCGGCGCGGGCCGAGGTCGTCGGCTCCTACGTGGCCCGCTTCGGGCCCGTGACCGAGGCCGACGTGCGCTGGTGGACGAGGTGGACGGCCGCCCAGGTGCGCACCGCCCTCGCCGCCGCCGGGGCCGCAGAGGTCGCCGTGGATGGTGGTCCGGCGTTCGTGGCCGGCGGCGACGACGCCGAGGTGCCGGCTCCGGACCCGTGGGTCGCCCTCCTCCCCGGGCTCGACCCCACGACCATGGGCTGGAAGGGGCGGGACTGGTACCTGGGCGAGCTCGGGCCCGTGCTCTTCGACCGCAACGGCAACGCCGGGCCCACGGTCTGGGCCGACGGGCGGGTGGTCGGCGGGTGGGCCCAGCGGCCGGACGGCGAGGTCGTCGTGGACCTCCGCACCGACGTCGGCGCCGACGCCCGGAGGGCGATCGACGGCGAGGCGGAGCGCCTGGCGGCCTGGTTCGGCGGCGTGGTCGCCACGCCGCGGTTCCGCACGCCGCTGGAGCGGGCCCTGGTCGCCGGGACGGAGCTCCCGTGACCGCGTCCCCGCCGTCGGCGGCTGTCGCCGTGGATGACGCCGTCGAGGTCGACGTGGTCCGCGTCGCCACCGGGGGCGAGGGCGTGGGCCGGGCACCCGACGGGCGGACGCTGTTCGTGGCCGGCGCCCTGCCGGGGGAGCGGGTGCGGGCCACCGTCCTCGAGGTCCGCAAGCGCCACGGGCGCGCCGAGCTCGTCGACGTGGTGCACGCCGCCCCGGGCCGACGGCCGCCGCCGTGCCCCCACGTCGCCGACGGCTGCGGCGGGTGCGACTGGCAGCACGCCACCGACGAGCTCCAGGCGGCGATGCGCCGCACCATCGTCACCGACGCGCTGGTGCGGATCGGGCGGATCGCCGAGCCCGTGGTGGAGGACGGCACCACCCTCCCGGCCGACGCCCGACGGACGACGATCCGGGCCGCCGTCGTCGACGGGCGGGCCGGCTACCGGCGGCGCCGCTCCCACGATGTCATCGCCCCCGGGATCTGCATGGTCGTGCACCCCCACCTGGAGGAGCTCCTGGTCGACGGCCGCTTCGGTGCCGCGACCGAGGTCCTGCTCCGCGTCGGCGCCCGCACCGGCGACCGGGTCGCGGTGGTGGCACCGACGGCCGCCGACGTCGACCTGCCGGGAGCGGTCGACGTGCTCGGCGACGACGACGTCGAGCGGGGCGAGCGGGGTGCCATCCACGAGGAGGCCGGCGGCCGCCGGTGGCGGGTGTCGGCCCGCTCCTTCTTCCAGCCCTCGCCCGAGGCGGCCGACGCCCTGGTCGAGGAGGTCCGGGACGCGGTGGGGGAGCGCAGCGCCGGCGGTCGGCTGGTCGACCTCGCGTCGGGCGTCGGCCTCTTCGCCGGGACCGTCGGTGGGGCCTTCGACGAGGTCGTGGCCGTCGAGTCGGCGCCCACCGCGGTGGCCGACGCCGAGGTCAACCTGGCCGACCGGCCGGTGCGGATCGTGCGCTCGACCATCGAGCGCTGGGCGCCCGAGCCCGCCGACGTGGTGGTGGCCGACCCACCCCGCGCCGGGCTGGGTCGGGTGGGCGTCGAGAGGGTGGTGGCCACCGGTGCGCGGGTCGTCGTCCTGGTCAGCTGTGACGCCGCCGCGCTCGGCCGCGACGCCGGGCTGCTGGTCGCCGCCGGCTTCCGCCTCGAGCGGAGCCGGGTGCTGGACCTGTTCCCGCAGACGGCCCACGTCGAGGTCGTCTCCCGGTTCGTCCGATGACCCCGTCACCCGGCGACGACGCGCCTCTGCGCGACGGGTGGAGGGACACCCCCGCCCCCAGCCGACTCCCCCTGGACCACCCGCTCCGGGCCGAGATCCTGGCCGCCCACGCCGCCGCCCTGGAGGCGGGCCACGGCATGTACGTCGACCCCGTCAGCGGGTACATGGCGATGACCGCCGACACCCTCGCCCTGCGGGGCTGGTGCTGCGGGACCGGCTGCCGCCACTGCCCCTGGGCCGAGGCCTGAGCCGCCCGGACCGGCAGCACCCCCGCAGCCTGCGCCCGCGGACCAGCACGACCCTGGCTGGGGGGCGCAGGAACGGGTGGTGCCAGGATGAGCGGATGGACGAGACCGCGCTGCGTGCCCTCGTCGCCGCCGTGGCGGCGGGCGAGGTCGGGCCCGACGAGGCCGTGTCGCGCCTCCGCCGCCTGCCCTTCGCCGACCTCGGCTTCGCCCGGGTCGACCACCACCGGCTGCTGCGGACCGGGCTGCCCGAGGCCGTGTACGCACCGGGGAAGACGGCCGCCCAGTGCGCCGCCCTGGTCGGCGAGCTGCTGGCCGGCGAGGGCGGTCCCGTCCTGCTGACCCGGGCCGACGCCGACCAGGCGGACGCCGCCCTCGCCGCCCACCCCGACGGCGTGGTCACCGGCGACCGCCACCGCCTCGTGACGTGGCGACCGGCGCCGCCCCGGCCGGCCCACGTCGTGGTGGTGAGCGCCGGCACCGCCGACCTGCCCGTCGCCGACGAGTGCGCCGCCACCCTCGCCGCCCTCGGCCTGCCCGCGGCCCGCCTCACCGACGTAGGGGTGGCCGGCGTGCACCGCCTCCTGGCCGACGTCGACCAGCTGGCGGACGCCGACGCCGTCGTCGTGGTGGCCGGGATGGAGGGGGCCCTGGCGTCGGTCGTCGGCGGCCTCACCGGCGCCCCCGTCGTGGCCGTGCCGACCAGCGTGGGCTACGGCGCCTCGCTCGAGGGCGTCACCGCCCTGCTGGCCATGCTCTCGTCGTGCGCCGCCGGGATCACCGTCGTCGGCATCGACAACGGCTACGGCGCCGCCTGCGCCGTCAGCCGCCTCCTCGCCCCGGCGGGGGTCGCCGCCCGTGCCTGACCGGCGCCTGGCCTGGTTCCACTGCTTCTCCGGCGTCGCCGGCGACATGGCCCTCGGCGCCCTCGTCGATGCCGGCGCCGACCTGGCGGCCGTCGAGGACGTCGTCCGGGCGGTGGACGTCGACGGGTGGGAGATCGAGGCCGAGCCGGTCCTCCGCTCGGGCGTCGCCGCCACCAAGGTCCACGTGCGGGGGGTGGAGGGCGAGCACCACCACCGCACCTGGCGCACCGTCCGGGCCCTGCTCGACGAGGCCGACCTCCCGGACCGGGTCCACCAGCGGGCCACCGCCACCTTCGCCCTCCTGGCCCGGGCCGAGGGGGCCCTGCACCGGACCGAGCCCGACGACGTCACCTTCCACGAGGTCGGGGCCATCGACGCCCTCGTCGACGTGGTCGGCACCTGCGCCGCCCTCGAGGTCCTGGGCGTCGACGAGGTCCGGTGCTCGCCGGTCGCCCTCGGTCGGGGACGGGTCTGGGCCGCCCACGGCCACCTCCCCAACCCGGCGCCGGCCGTCCTGCGGGTCCTGGCCGAGGTCGGCGCCCCGGTGCACGGCATCGACACCCCGGTGGAGCTCACCACCCCGACCGGGGCCGCCCTCATGGCCGCCCTGGCGTCGGGGTTCGGGCCGCTGCCCGACCTCTGCGTCGAGGCGTCCGGGTACGGCGCGGGGACCGCCGACCCCGACGGTGTCGTCAACGCCACCCAGGTGGTGCTGGGGACGGCGCCGGCGGGCGCGACGATCGGCGGCGACGGCGGCCAGCCGGTCGTGACCGTGGAGACGACCGTCGACGACGCCACCGGCGAGGTCCTGGGTGCCACCGTGCCCGCCCTCCTGGCGGCCGGCGCCCTCGACGCCTGGATCACCCCGGTCGTGGGGAAGAAGGGCCGCCCGGCGCACGTGGTGTCGGCCCTGGCCGATGCCGGCGCCGCCCCCGCCGTGGCCGAGGCCCTGCGCACCGCCACCGGCAGCCTCGGCGTGCGGGCCACGACCCACGCCCGCTGGCCGGCGGCGCGCGCCTTCGCCGCCGTCGAGGTCGACGGCCACCCCGTCCGGATCAAGGTGTCGCCCGTGCGGGCCAAGGCCGAGCACGACGACGTCGCCGCCGTCGCCGCCGCCACCGGTCGCTCCGTCCCCGAGGTCGCCGCCCGCGCCGAGGCGGCGTGGTGGGCGGCCCAGCCATGAGCGCCGACGAGGTGGACGCCGCCCTGGCCGCCCTGCGCGCCGACCTCCGGGCCCGGGGCTCGGTCGTGGTCGCCTTCAGCGGCGGCGCCGACTCCGCCTTCCTCGCCCGCGTCGCCCACGACGAGCTGGGCGCCGCCGCCCGGGCGATCACCGCGGTGTCGCCGTCGCTGGCGCCCGAGGAGCTCGACGACTGCCGCCGCCTGGCGGGGGAGTGGGGCCTCGCCTGGGAGCCGGTGGCGACCGTCGAGCTCGACGACCCTCGCTACCAGGCCAACGCCGGCGACCGCTGCCGCTGGTGCAAGGAGGCGCTGATGGACGTCCTCGGCCCCGTGGCCGACGCGTCCGGAGGTGCCACGGTCGTCCTCGGGGTGAACGTCGACGACCTGGGCGACCACCGGCCCGGACAGGAGGCGGCGTCGGCCCGGGGCGCGACGTTCCCCCTCGTCGACGCCGGCTTCACCAAGGCCATGGTGCGGGAGGCGTCGCGCCGGCTCGGCCTGCGGACGTGGGACAAGCCGGCGGCCGCGTGCCTCGCCTCCCGCGTCCCCTACGGCACCCCCGTCACCCTGTCGATCCTCGACCGCGTCGGCCGGGCCGAGGCCGCCCTCCACCGCCTCGGGTTCACCGAGGTGCGGGTCCGCCACTACGAGGGCACCGCCCGGGTCGAAGTCCCCCTCGACCGGCTCGCCGCCGTGGTCGCGGCG
This sequence comes from Iamia sp. SCSIO 61187, assembly GCF_019443745.1. Classification (NCBI taxonomy): domain Bacteria; kingdom Bacillati; phylum Actinomycetota; class Acidimicrobiia; order Acidimicrobiales; family Iamiaceae; genus Iamia; species Iamia sp. SCSIO 61187. The sequence goes on along the minus strand of NZ_CP050948.1, from coordinate 3,209,536 downwards.
CGGGAGGCCGTCGTCACCGCCGTCCGGGGGGCCGGCTACGACCGCGTCACCCTCGACCTCGACGGCCTGCGCTCGGGCAACCTCAACGCCGACCTGCCGTCGACGACGCCGACCTGACGCCGGTCATCCCATCGGGTGAGGACGCTCCGACGGGTGGCGGCGGCGATGGCCGGCCGTGCCATCATCTGCCGATGACGCACGGGGCCTCCCTCGAGCTGACGTCGCCCGCCGTCTCGCTGCTGGCCACCGACGTGCTGCTGGTGGAAGACGACGACGGCGACGCACTGCTCGTCGAGGAGCTGGTGATCGACTCGGGCGAGGCCATCACGCTGAAGCGGGCGGCCACCCTCGCCGAGGCCGTCGGCTCGGCCCGCGGCGCCCAGTGCGCCCTCGTGGACCTCGGTCTGCCCGACGCCACCGGGCTCGAGGCGGTGACGGCGCTGCGGCGGGCCGCCCCCGACCTCGCCGTCGTCGTGCTCACGGGGCTCAACGACCGCCAGCGGGGCATCGAGGCCCTCGCCGCCGGCGCCCAGGACTACCTCGTCAAGGGGGAGGTCGACGGCGACTCGCTCTCCCGGGCCATCCGGTACGCGGTCGAGCGGCGCCGGGCCGAGGCCGACGCCCGACGGCTCCTGCTCGCCGAGCAGCGCCAGGCCGAGAACGACCGCCTGGCCCGTGGCCTCCTCCCGACGCTGCACCTCGACGAGAGCGACGTCGCCATCGCCACCCGGTACGTCCCGGGCGGTCGCGATGCCCTGGTGGGAGGCGACTTCTACGACGCCGTCGGGTGCCCCGACGGCTCGGTGCGCGTCGTGATCGGCGACGTGTGCGGCCACGGTCCCGACGAGGCCGCCATCGGCGTCGCCCTGCGCATCGCCTGGCGGTCGCTGGTGGTGTCGGGGGCCGAACCGGCCGACGTCCTCTCCGGCGTCGACGACATCCTCCGCATGGAGCGGAGGGAGATCACGACCTTCGCCACCGTCTGCGACCTGACCTTCCGCCCCGGCGGCACCTCGGTGCGGATCCGGCTCCACGGCCACCCGCCCCCGCTCCTCCTCAGCAGCGGGGTGGCGACGTGGGTGTCCGACGCCCGCCCGGCGATGCCGCTCGGGGTGTTCGAGCACCAGGTCGCGCCTCCCTTCGACCTCGACCTGCCCGGCGACTGGCAGCTCCTCGTCGTGACCGACGGGCTCTACGAGGGCCACGCCGACGGCGGAGAGCGGCTCGGCATGGAAGCCCTGGCCCAGATGGTGACCGAGCTGGAGTCGCACGCGGCCGGCCCCCAGGACCTCCTCGACCGCCTGTTCCGCCAGGTCATCGCCAGCAACGGCGGCCACCTCGACGACGACGCCGCCGTGCTGTGGTGCGGGCCCCGGGAGTGACCCCGCCGCCCGCACCCGACCCCAGCCCGACGCCGCCCCGGGCGCACGCCAGCCTCCGATGGCGCGTGCGGGCCCTCTTCCTCGTCTCGATCGTCGTCGCCGTGCTCTCAGTGGTCCTCGGCGCCGCCGGGTTCTCGGCCCTGCTGGACGCCCGCGAGCGGGTGATCGACCGGATCGACCCCGCCATCGTCGGGTCCGAGCGCCTGCTGGCGGCCATGTCCGACAAGGAGTCCGGCGTCCGGGCCTACGTGATCGGGCGCGACGAGGCCTTCCTCGCGCCCTACGAGCGGGGTCACGCCCGCCGCCAGGCGATCCAGATCCAGCTGGCCAAGAGCCTGGAGGGGGTGGACGCCCTCGCCGACGAGGTGCGGCTGCTCGACGAGACGGCCGACCGGTGGCGCGCGGAGTACGCCGAGCCGACGATCGCCATGGTCGCGGCGGGCGACCCCGAGCCGGCCGAGCCGGCGTCGCTGGAGGAGGGCCGGCGGCTCTTCGACGAGTTCCGGGTCGCCCTCGCCGACCTGCAAGACGAGCTCCAGACGCGAAAGGCCGACGCCGGCCGGGAGCTGGACCGGATCACGTCGCTGGTCGTCCTCATCCTGGGCCTCTCGGCCGTGGCCCTGGTCGCCGCCGTCGGCGCCCTGTGGTGGCTCGTGCGTCGCCAGGTGGAGGTCCCCCTGGAGTCCCTGCGGGCCGACGCCCGGGTCGTGGCCGAGGGCGCCTTCGACCACGAGGTCACGCCGGTGGGGCTGGCCGAGCTCCAGGAGCTCGCCGCAGCCATGGAGATGATGCGCGAGCGGATCGTGGCCGACCTCGGCGCGGTCGAGATGGCGCACCTCACCCTCCAGCAGCAGGCCGAGGAGCTCGACCAGGCCAACGCCGACCTCAGCCGCTCGAACGCCGAGCTCGAGCAGTTCGCCTACGTCGCCTCGCACGACCTCCAGGAGCCCCTCCGCAAGGTGGCGTCGTTCTGCCAGCTCCTCCAGAAGCGCTACGGCGGCCAGCTCGACGAGCGGGGCGAGCAGTACATCGAGTTCGCCGTGGACGGTGCCAAGCGCATGCAGGTCCTCATCAACGACCTGCTCTCGTTCTCCCGGGTGGGGCGGATGGTCGGCGAGGCCGTCGAGGTGCCGCTCGACGACGCCCTCGACCAGGCCCGCTCCAACCTGGCCGCCGCCATCGAGGAGTCCGGTGCCACCATCGAGGCCGACCCGCTGCCCACGGTGCGGGGCGAGCCCGCCCTGCTGGTCGCCCTGTTCCAGAACCTGGTCGCCAACGCCGTGAAGTTCCACCGCGAGGACGTGGTTCCCCGCGTGCGGATCACGGCGGTCGAGATCCCCGACGGCCACGAGATCGTCGTCGAGGACAACGGCATCGGCATCGAGGACGAGTACGCCGAGCGCATCTTCATCATCTTCCAGCGGCTGCACGCCAAGGACCGGTACGAGGGGACGGGCATCGGCCTGGCCATGTGCCGCAAGATCGTCGAGCACCACGGTGGCACCATCCAGGTCGACGCCCACGACGGCGACGGCGCCCGCTTCCGCATCACCCTCCCCACCATCGAACGGAGCCCCCTGTGAGCCTCACCCCCGACGCCCGCCCCATCGACATCCTCCTGGTGGAGGACGACCCGGGCGACGTCCTCATCACCTCCGAGGCGCTCGAGCACAGCAAGGTCACGAACACCCTCGCCACCGTCGAGGACGGCGAGCAGGCCCTGGCCTACCTCCGCAAGGAGGGGAAGTACGCCGACGCCACCCGGCCCGACCTGATCCTGCTGGACCTCAACCTGCCCCGGCGCGACGGTCGCGAGGTCCTGGCCGAGATCAAGGCCGACCCGGAGCTGCGCCGCATCCCCGTCGTGGTGCTGACGACCTCGTCGGCCGAGGAGGACATCCTCCGCAGCTACGACCTGCACGCCAACGCCTACGTCTCCAAGCCTGTCGACTTCGAGCGGTTCGTCGACGTCGTCCGCCAGGTCGACGAGTTCTTCTTCACCGTGGTGCGCCTGCCCGACCGCTGACCCTCCGCCCACGCCGTACACGTCCTCCGACCCCGCCCGCCGCCCTGACAGGGTCGGCTCCGCCGACGCCGTACCCTCTTTGGGATGCTCGTCGGCTCGCACCTCCGCTCCGATTCCGACCCGATCGCCGCCGCCGTGGCCGAGGGGGCGGACTGCTTCCAGATGTTCCTGGGCGACCCGCAGAGCTGGAAGAAGCCACCGCCCCGCGAGGACGCCGAGGCCCTACGGGCCTCGCCCGTCCCCGTCTACGTCCACGCCCCGTACCCCATCAACGTGGCCTCGGCGAACAACAAGATCCGGATCCCGAGCCGCAAGATCCTCCAGCAGACCTGCGAGGCGGCGGCGGACATCGGGGCACGGGCCGTGATCGTGCACGGCGGCCACGTCACCGCCGACGACTCGGCCGAGGAGGGGTTCAAGCGCTGGGCCAAGGCCATGGACCAGCTCGAGACCGACGTCCCCGTCTACCTCGAGAACACCGCCGGCGGCGACCACGCCATGGCCCGGCACTTCGACACCATCGGTCGGCTGTGGGACCACATCGGCGACAGCGGCATCGGCTTCTGCCTCGACACCTGCCACGCCCACGCCGCGGGCGAGGAGCTGGCCAGCTCGGTCGAGCGCATCCTGGCCATCACCGGCCGCATCGACCTGGTGCACTGCAACGACTCCCGGGACGAGGCCGGGTCGGGCCGGGACCGCCACGCCAACCTGGGCCACGGCACCATCGACCCCGACATCCTCGTCGAGATCGTGAAGCGGGCCGACGCCCCCGTCATCTGCGAGACGTCCGAGGCCCACCGCATGGACGACATCCAGCTCCTCAAGACGGGCCTCGGTCTCACCTGACGCCCGCGTTCCCGCGCCGCTGCCGGGAGGTCCTCTCCTGCTGCTGACGCAGGAACGCGTCGGTCGGGGTCAGGCGGCGGCAGTGGTGGCCAGCTCCTCGCGGACCCGGGGGGCGACCTCGGTGGCGTAGAGCTCGATGCTCCGGAGCATGAGGTCGTGGGGGAGGGTGCCGGCGCTGTACTTCATGTCGTAGCGGCTGGCGCCGAGGGCGGTCACGGCCCGGACGACCTTGGCGGCGACGGTCTCGGGCGAGCCGACGGCCAGGGCGCCGGTGGGGCCGGCGGCCAGGTCGAACTGCTCGCGGGTCATGGGGGGCCAGCCCCGCTGGCGGCCGATGCGGTCGTGCATGGCCCGGTAGTGGGGCCACAGCTGCTCGCGGGCGAGCTCGTCGGTGGCGGCGACGTGGCCGGGGCTGTGGATCCCGATGGGCTGCGGGTCCTGGCCCAGCTCGGCGAGGGCCCGCCGGTAGAGGTCGGCGAACGGGGCGAAGCGCAGCGGGTCGCCACCGATGATGGCGAGCATGAGGGGCAGCCCGTGGCGGGCGGCCCGGACCACCGACTCGGGGCTGCCGCCGACGCCGACCCACGCCCGCAGCCCGGCCTCGGTCTCGGGGTAGGCCCGGGCCCCGTCCAACGGCGCCCGGGTGGTGCCGGACCAGGTGACGGGCTCCTCGGCGAGGAGGGCGGTGAAGAGGTCGAGCTTCTCCTCGAAGAGGACCTCGTAGTCGGCCAGGTCGTGGCCGAAGAGCGGGAACGACTCGGTGAACGACCCCCGACCCAGGATCACCTCGGCCCGCCCGTGCGACAGGGCGTCGAGGGTGGAGAAGCGCTGGAAGACCCGGATGGGGTCGTCCGAGCTGAGGACGGTCACCGCCGTGCCCAGGCGGATGCGCTCGGTGCGGGCGGCGATGGCGGCCAGCACGACCTCGGGGGCCGAGACGGCGAAGTCGGCCCGGTGGTGCTCGCCGATGCCGATGAAGTCGAGGCCGAGCTCGTCGGCCCGCACCGCCTCCTCGACCACGTCCCGGATGACCTGGGCCTGGGGGACCGGACGGCCGTCGCCGTCGACGGTGACGTCCCCGAAGGTGTCCAACCCGAGCTCGATCTCTGCCATGACGTCTCCTTCACGTGTCGTTCAGGAGAACATGGTTGCGCGTGCAACTATTCCGTCCGACCTCGGCCGCGAACACGTAGAACGCGTTCTCCCAGGTGGGCGGCCGCCCGGGCCCGAGGGGCGCGAGAACGTGTTCTCGCGAGCGGGGCGCATCGCGTGTACGGTGGCGGCCGTCACACCGGTTCCAGGGGGTTCGCTAATGCGGTCAGGCTCGAGGGCAGCACGGGTTCCGAGGCCGAGGACGACGGCCCGACGGCGATCCGCCGCCGTGCTCGCCGTCCTGGTCACCCTCGCCATGGTCGCCGCCGGCTGCACGCGGAGCGACGACGAGACCGAGACCGGGGCCCAGGAGACCACCGCCCCCGAGGGTGGGGGCGGCGAGCCCGACGGCGGCGGCGCCGGCTCCTTCGGCGACCTCGAGGACGTCTGCGGCCCCGGCGACGCCACCGGTGACACCGCCCAGGGGGTGACCTCGGACAGCATCCAGGTGGGCACCATCTCCGACCCCGGCTTCGTCGGGCGCCAGGGCCTGAACCAGGAGCTCTTCGACGCCACCGAGGTGTTCACCACCTGGTGCAACGAGGCCGGCGGCATCAACGGCCGGGAGATCGAGGTCGTCGAGCGCGACGCCAAGATCACCGAGTACAAGCAGCGCATCACCGAGGCCTGCCAGGAGGACTTCATGCTGGTGGGCGGCGGTGGCGTCTTCGACGACACCGGCCAGGAGGAGCGCCTCGGGTGCCTGCTGCCCGAGATCCCCGCCTACCAGGTGTCCTCCGCCGCCCGCGGTGCCGACCTCGCCGTGCGCCCGCTGCCGACCGCCCTCGACGAGCTGCCCATCGCCACGTTCCAGTACATCGAGCAGCGGTTCCCGGACTCGACCGGCGACGTCGGGTTCCTCACCGGCAACGTCCCCTCGACCGTGGTCGTCGACGCCCAGAACCAGGAGGCGGTGGAGTCCCTCGGGTGGGACATCACCTACGAGGCCCAGTACAACGCCATCGGCGAGGCCAGCTGGACCCCGTTCGCCCAGGCCATGCAGAGCGACGGCGTGCGCGGCCTCGTCTACACCGGGGAGCCCGAGAACTTCGCCAAGCTGCTCCAGGCCTTCGACGACATCTCCTACGAGCTCGACTGGGCCGTCGTCGGCGGCAACGCCCTCGACGCCACCTTCATCGAGGTCGGCGGGGCGTCGATCCGCAACGTCTTCATGCTGGCGTCGGTCGTCCCCCCGTTCCTGGCCGAGGAGAACCCCGCCACCCAGCAGTACCTCGACCTGTTCGAGGAGCACCTCCCCGAGGGCAAGAGCGAGGCCCTGCTGGGCTACAACTCCTTCTCCGCCTGGCTCCTGTTCGCGACCGCGGTCAAGGCCTGCGGCTCCGAGGTCACCCGGGCCTGCGTCTTCGAGGAGGCCTCGGGCATCACCGACTGGACCGGTGGCGGGCTCCACGCCGCCACCGACCCCAGCTCCGGGAAGGGCCCCCGCTGCGCCATGGTCGTCGAGGCCAGCCCCGACGGGTTCGCCGTCCCCGACGACTTCGAGACCACCGACGGCCTGTTCCGCTGCGCCGACGACAGCGTGGTGACGCTCGAGGGCGACTACGGCGAGGGGGTCACGTTGGAGGACGTGGGCAAGAGCATCGACGAGCTGGAGTAGCGCGGATGGAGACGTTCCTGGTCTTCACCATCGTCGGGCTCAGCCTGGCCGCCATCTACGCCGTCATCTCCAGCGGCCTCGTCCTGACCTACGCGACCACCGGCATCTTCAACTTCGCCCACGGCGCCATCGGGATGCTGGCCGCCTTCACGTACTGGCAGCTGCGCTTCGACTGGGGGTGGCCGGCCCCGATCGCCCTCGGGATCGTGCTGCTGGTCCTGGCCCCCGGCTTCGGCCTGCTGCTCGAACGGGTGGTGATGCGGGGCCTCGTCGGGACGAGCGAGGCCACCAAGCTGGTCGTGTCGATCAGCCTGCTCGTCGGCACCATCGGGCTGGCCAACCTGATCTGGGAGCCGGGCAACAGCCGGCCCAACAGCAAGTTCTTCGACGGCGAGCGCATCGACCTCGGCGTCACCTCGATCACCTACCACCAGGCCATCACCATCGTCACCGCGGTGGTCGTGGCGCTGGGGCTGCGGTTCCTCCTGTACCGGACGCGCATCGGGGTCTCGATGCGGGCCAACGTCGACGACCGCTCGCTCACCCTGCTCAACGGGGCCCGCCCCGACCGCATCGCCCTGCTCAGCTGGGCGGTGGGCTGCTCGCTGGCCGCGGTGGGCGGCATCCTCATCGCCCCGTCGCTGTCGCTGGAATCGGCCTCGCTGTCGCTCCTGATCGTGAACGCCTACGCCGCCGCCATCTTCGGCCGGCTCCGGTCGCTGCCGCTCACCTTCGTGGGCGCCATGGTCATCGGCCTGACCGAGGGCTACCTCGCCGCCTACCTGCCCAGCAACCAGTACCTCGCCGCCTTCCGCTCGGCCGCGGCGGCGATCATCCTCTTCCTCGTCCTGCTGGCGCTGCCGAACCCCCGGCTCCGGACGCGCAGCCACCTGCGCGAGTTCTTCCCGGCCCCGTCCACCTCGGGCATGGCCATGCTGGCCGGCGGCGTGGTGGTCGCCGCCGTCGTGATGGTCACGACGCTCGACACCAGCAGCCTCATCACCTACGGGCAGATCTTCCCGTTGGCCATCGTCGCCCTCTCGCTCGTGCCCCTCGTCGGCTACGCCGGCCAGATCTCCCTCGCCCAGCTGAGCTTCGCCGGGGTCGGCGCCATCGCCGCCGCCCACCACGGGCAGGGCGGGTCGCCTCTCGGCATCGTGCTGGCGGTCGTGTTCGCCGCCGCCGTGGGCGGCCTCGTCGCCCTGCCCGTGCTGCGGCTCTCGGGCATCTACCTGGCCCTGGCCACCGCCGCCTTCGCCGTCGCCCTCGACCGCTGGATCTTCAACCTGCCCGACTTCGACGTCGGGCCGGTGCACATCAGCCTTTTCGAGCTGGGCTCGACGAGCATCGACCCGCTGTCCGTCTTCGGCTACGAGTTCAACTCCCGCGAGTCGCAGGTCGTCCTCTCGGCCGTCGCCTTCGCCGCCGTCGCCCTCGTCGTGGCCGCCGTGCGCCGGAGCCCCTTCGGGCGGGCGCTCGTGGCCATGCGCGACAGCGAGGCCGCCTGCGCCACCTTCGGGCTCAACCTGATGTGGCCCCGGCTGGCGGTGTTCATGCTCTCGGCGGGCATCGCCGGGCTGGGCGGTGCCCTCTACGGCATGCAGCTGGGCACCGTCGCCCCCGAGCGCTTCAACCTCATCACCGGGCTGCCGCTGTTCATGCTCGTGGTCGTCGGCGGGGCCGGGCTGGTCGGCGCCGCCCTCTTCGCCGGGTTCTCCCTCTACGGCCTCATCCCCCTCACCTCCGCCCTCGGGCCCCTGCTCGCCAAGATCAACACCGTCACGCCCGGTCTCACCGGGATCGGGCTGGGACGCAACCCGAGCGGTGTGCTCCCGATCATCCAGCGCCGGCTGGCCCCGCTGCGGGCCGACACGCCGGCGCTGCTGGCCATGGTCGGGGCCATGGCCGTGGCCTACGCCCTGCGCCTGGCCGACGTCATCGCCAACTGGCCCTTCGTCCTCCTGGTCGCCGCCGCCTACCTGGTCGCCTCCGAGGGGGCCCGCCGCCGGGCTGCGTCCGACGGGCCGGCGCCCGACCGGGGCGAGGCACCCGAGGACCTCGACTGGGTCGGCGTCACCGTGCCCTGGCGGGCCGCGCACCTGGCCCGCATCGACGAGGCCCTGGCGCTCGAGGACCTCGACCTCGACCACCCGCCGCCGGTCGGCGCCGCCGCCTCGCGGGTGGCGGCCGTGACCGCCGGGCGCGAGCCGGCGCCGCCGGTCGAGGGGGGTGGCGCCCGTGCTTGAGGTGCGGGAGGTCAGCGTGCGCTTCGGGGGCCACCTCGCCCTCGACCACGCCTCCCTGCGCGCCGAGGCGGGCCAGATCACCGGTCTCATCGGGCCCAACGGCGCCGGCAAGACCACCATGTTCAACGCCATCACCGGCCTGCTCGCCCCCAGCTCCGGGCGCATCCTCATCGACGACCGCGATGTCACCGGGCTCAAGCTCCACCGGCGGGCGCGCATCGGGTTGGCCCGCACCTTCCAGCAGCTCGAGCTGTTCTCGATGCTCACGGTGCGCGAGAACATCCGCGTCGCCGCCGACATCCGGCGCCGCTGGTCCCGCGACCGCACCGACACCGCCGCCCTCACCGACGAGATCATCGACCAGGTCGGGCTGCGGGCCGTGGCCGACGAGCGGGTCACCGCCCTGCCGACCGGGCAGGGCCGTCTCGTCGAGCTGGGCCGGGCCCTGGCGTGCAAGCCCCGGGTGCTGCTCCTCGACGAGCCCGCCTCGGGCCAGGACGACGCCGAGACCACCCGCTTCGGCGGACTGCTCACCGACCTGGCCGCCACCGGGACGGCGGTGGTGCTTGTCGAGCACGACATGGCGCTGGTGATGGACGTGTGCGACACCGTCCACGTCCTCGACCTGGGCCGCATGATCGCCGTGGGCGACTGCGCCTCCATCCAGTCCGACCCGGCGGTGCTCGAGGCCTACCTCGGCACCCGGAAGGTCGCCGAGGGGGCGGAGCCGTGAGCGAGCGAGCCGGCGACCCGGGCGAGCGCAGCAAGCGAGCCGGCGACCCGGGCGCGTCGACGAACGGGCACCGTCCGCGCCTGGCCAAGGATCCGGAGCCGCCCGCCGAGCCGGCGGTCCTCGACGGCCCCGTCCCCATCCTCGAGCTGCGCGGCGTGCGGGCCGGCTACGACGGCATCGACGTCCTCCACGGCATCGACCTCACCGTCGCCGCCGGCCGGGTCGTCGCCATCCTCGGGCCCAACGGGGCCGGGAAGTCCACCACCCTCAAGGTCGTGGCCGGGCTGCTCCCGGCGTCGACCGGCGACGTCCTCGTGGCCGGCCGGCGGGTCAACGGCGCCCGCCCCGACGACCTGGCCCGGCGGGGCCTCTGCCTCATCCCCGAGGGCCGGGGCCTGTTCCCCAACCTCACCGTGCGCGAGAACCTCTGGATGATGACGCACGGCGGGCGGGGGCTCGACGCCGTGCTCGACCGGGCCGTCGACCGCTTCCCCCAGCTCGGCCCGCTCATGGCCCAGACGGCCGGCACCCTGTCGGGTGGCCAGCAGCAGATGGTGGCCATGGCCCGCGGCCTGGCCACCGACCCCGCCCTCCTCGTCCTCGACGAGCTCTCGATGGGGTTGGCCCCCATCGTCGTCGACGACCTCTACGCCCGGGTGCGCCAGGTGGCCGCCGAGGGCACGACGATCCTTCTCGTCGAGCAGTTCGCCCGCATCGTGATGGACGTGGCCGACGAGGCCGCCGTCATGGTGCACGGGCGGATCGTCGAGACCGGGACCCCCCACGACCTCGAAGCCAGCCTCTCCCAGGCGTACCTGGGTGGATAGGAGAGACCCCATGCTCCAGGACCCGACCCGCGTCGAGCAGTTCACCGCGGAGATCGCCGACATGAAGCTGCCCGACACGTCGAGCTCGCGGGACCGGACGTTCCTCCGCGTCGGCGTGGGCCTCATGGTGGCCGGCGTGGTGATCGGCATCGTCGCCTACACGATCGGTCACGGCACCACGAACCCGCTCCAGCAGCGCGACGCCATCGTGATCGCCCTGATCGGCCTCACCGTGGCCCTCGTCGGAGCCGCCGTGTTCCTGCGCTACTCGATGGCCCAGTTCCTGCGCTTCTGGCTGGCCCGCCTCTCCTGGGAGCAGCAGGCCCAGACCGACCGCATGGTCGAGGCCGTCCGCCGCGACTGACCCCAACCGGTCGGAGTGGGTCAGACCCACTCCGACCATCAGCGGGGGTGGAAGCGGACCGGCAGGTGCTTGATGCCGCCGATGAAGTTGCTGCGCAGGCGGTCGGGCGGGCCCAGCGACTCGACGTGGTCGACCCTCTTCACCAGCTCCTCGAACAGCACCTGGATCTCCATGCGGGCCAGCTGGGCGCCCAGGCAGAAGTGGGGTCCGCCGCCGCCGAAGGCGATGTGGTGGTTCGGGTCCCGGGTGATGTCGAACCGGAACGGGTCCTCGAAGTGGTCCTCGTCCCGGTTGGCCGAGATGTACCACATGCTGATCTTGTCCCCGGCCCTGATCGTGTGGCCCCGCAGCTCGAAGTCCTGGGTCGCGTTGCGGCGGAAGTAGAGCACCGGCGACGCCCAGCGCAGGATCTCCTCGACCGCGCCCTTGATGTGGCGGTCCGGGTCCGACGCCAGCAGCTCCCACTGGTCCGGGTTCTCCAGGAAGGCGTTCATGCCGTGGGAGATGGCGTTGCGGGTCGTCTCGTTGCCGGCCACCGAGAGCAGCAGGAAGAACAGGTTGAAGTCCATGTCCGAGAGCGACTCGCCGTCGACCTCGGCGCTCAGGAGGGCGTTGATGATGTCGTCCTCGGGCTTCTGGCGGTGCTTCTCGGCCAGGCCCTGGGCGTACATGAACATCTCGACCTGGGCCTCGAAGAGCTTCTCCTGCGACACCGCGTACTCGGGGTCGTCGGCCCCGATCATGCGGTTGCTCCAGTCGAAGATCTTGTGGCGGTCCTCGGTGGGCACGCCGATCAGCTCGGCGATCACCTCGAGCGGCAGCTCGGCGGCGATGTCGACCACGAAGTCGGACTCGCCCTGTGGGCCTGAGGAGGCGAGCACCCGATCGAGGATCGTCGTCGTCAGGTCCCGGATGTGGACCTCCATCTGGCCGATCATCCGGGGCGTGAAGCCCCGGTTCACCAGGCGCCGGTAGCGGGTGTGGTCCGGCGGGTCCATGAAGAGCATGAGGTTGCCGGCCTCGCTGGGGGCGTCGCCCTCGGTCGGCGGGCGCTCGGTGAGCCCGACCACCCCTCCCCGGGCGGCGGCCGACGAGAAGGTGCCGGCGTCGCGGTTGCACACGGTCACGTCGTCGAGCTTGGTGATGACCCAGAAGCCGGGCCCGTCGGGCTCGGGGTGGTGGTGGACCGGTTCGTTCCGGCGCAGCCAGGTGAACCACTCGTGGGGGATGCCCTCGGTGAAGCGGTCGAAGTCCAGCAGGTCGATCTGGGGGCGGGCGTCGGGCGTGGCGTCGGGCATGGTGGCTCCTACTTCCCGGTGAACTCGGGGGTCCGCTTCTCCATGAAGGCGAGCGGACCGATCTTGGCGTCGTCGCTCTTGAAGACCTCCATGCCGATGGCCGAGTCGATCGGCATGGCCTCGGCCTCGGGGAGGCACTCGGTGGCCCGCAGCGCCCGGAGGACCGCCTGGACGGCGACCGGTCCGTTGGCCGCCACCTGGGCCGCGACCTCGCGGGCCCGGTCGAGGGCGGTGCCGTCGGGGACGACCTCGCTGATGAGGCCGAGGTCCCGGGCCTCGGGGGCCCGGACGTGGCGGCCGGTGAGGAGGATGTCGGCGGCGACGGCGTAGGGGATCTGGCGGCGCAGGCGCACGACCGACCCCCCGAGCGGGTACAGGCCCCAGCGGACCTCGGACACCCCGAAGCGGGCGCTCTCGCCGGCGATGCGGATGTCGGTGCCCTGGAGGATCTCGGTGCCGCCGGCGACGGCCGGCCCCTCGACCGCGGCGATCAGCGGCTTGTCCAGCAGGAACCCCTTGAGCAGTGGCTTGATGACGCCGGCGGCGATGGTGTCGGTCGCCTCGCCGCCCTCATCGAAGACGTCCCCCGGCGCCTGCTGGGTCATGGCGTCGAGGTCGGCGCCGGCGCAGAACGACCCACCGGCGCCGGTGAGGACGGCGACCCGGATCTCCGGGTTGGCGTTGACCTCGTCCCACGCGTCGGACAGCCCCGCCATCATCGACGGCGACAGGGCGTTGCGCCGCTCGGGCCGGTTCATGGTCAGGATCAGGACCGGTCCGTCCCGCTCGACCAGCAGGTGCTCCTCGGGAGGGGTGGTCGGCAGCTGTGCTGGGCGCTCTGACGTCATCTCGTCTGCTCGTCTCGCTCCGCTCGACTCACGGCTTGGTGCTCCTGACGACCCACATGGCGAAGAACTGGGCGGCACCGCCGTAGGCGTGGCCGACCGCGGTGCGGGCCCCCTCGACCTGGTGCTCGCCGGCGGTGCCGCGGACCTGCATGGCCGCCTCGGCGAAGCGGAGCATCCCCGAGGCACCGATCGGGTTGGACGACAGCACCCCACCCGAGCAGTTGACGGGCAGGGCGCCGGTCAGCTCGGTGACACCGTCCTCGGTGAGCTTCCAGCCCTGGCCGACGTCGGCGAAGCCGAGGTTCTCCAGCCACATCGGCTCGTACCAGCTGAACGGCACGTACATCTCGACCACGTCGACCTCGCGCCGGGGGTCGGTGATGCCGGCCTGGGCGTAGACGTCGGCGGCGCAGTCGCGCCCGCCCTGAGGGTTGACCGGGTCGCGCCCGGGGAACTGGCCCAGCTCGCTGCGGATGGCGGTGCCGTGCACCCACGCCGGCGGGCGGGGAGCGCGGTCGCCGCCGGCCTCGTCGGTGAGCACCATGGCGCAGGCCCCGTCGGAGGCCGGGCACGACTCGAGCCGGCGCACCGGCTCCCACACCATGGGGGAGTCGCGCACCTTCTCCAGCGTGATGTCGGGCACCTTGAGGTGGGCGTAGGGGTTCTTGAGGGCGTTGAGGCGGTCCTTCACCGCCACCATCCACCCGACGTACTCGGGCGCCTGCGACCGCTCGATGTAGGCCCGGATGTGGGGGGCGAAGTAGCCCCCGGCGCCGACCCCGCCGCTGCGACCGCCCGAGAGCCCCCAGGTGGTGTCGCCCTCGGACTGCTTCTCGAAGGCGATGGTCAGGACCCGCTTGCGCACCCCCGACTGCACGAGGTGGGTGGCGACGATCGCCGTCGAGCCGCCCACGCTGCCGGCGGTGTGGACCCGCATGATCGGCTTGCCCGCGGCCCCGAGGGCGTCGGCCAGGTAGAGCTCGGGCATCATCACGCCCTCGAAGGAGTCCGGGGCCGTCCCGATGACGACGGCGTCGACGTCGCGCCACGTCATGGCGGCGTCGTCGAGCGCCCGCTGGCCGGCCTCCCGCAGGAGCCCCGCCAGCGACACGTCGTCGCGGACCTTCTTGTGGTGGGTCTGGGCGATGCCGACCACCGCGCAGCGCTCGGCCATCAGGGGGTTCCTTCCATCACGCAGACCAGGTTCTGCTGCAGGCACGGGCCCGAGGCGGCGTGGCCGAGGGTCCGGCCCGCCCGCCCCTCGTGGATGGCGGTGGCGGCGGCCCCGATGTGGGCCAGGCCGGCCACCATCAGCGGGTCGGCGCCGGCGTTGACCTCGACGAGGTCGGCCAGCCCCATGGCCCGCCGCAGCAGGACCTCCTCGTGGGGGTGGGCGGCCGAGAGCTCGGCCAGGTCGATCGGCCCGCCTCCGACACCCGCGGCCGCCGCGGCCACCTGCGCCGACGGGACGTCGGCCAGGTCGCGCACGCCGATGTAGTGGGGGTCGCTGCGGTGCTCGATGCCCCGGATCCACGCCGGCCGCTCGCACACCTCCCGAGCCCGATCGCCGGCGACCATGATCACGGCGGCGGCGCCGTCCGACGCCGGCGGGGCGGCGACGGTGTCGACGACCTCGTCGACCAACCCGGCCTCGGCCACGGCCCGGGCTTGGAGGCCGGCGAGCGACCCGTGGTCGGCCCAGAGCGGCATCAGGTAGTAGGGGTCGTTCTGGAGGCACAGGACCTCCCGCAGGTCGCTGCGCGAGGAGATGCCCGAGGAGAAGGCGAGGGCCACGTCGACGTCACCGTGCTGGAGCCGGACCCATGCCTCGTACATCGCCCAGGCACCGTCCATGTCGACGTGCGACTCCGAGATCGGGGGCCAGGCGCCCACCGCCTCGAGGTTGCCCACGAACGCGAACGGGGTGCCGGCCAGGTAGTCGGCGCTGCCCGAGCAGGTGAATCCGATGTCGGCCCGGGGGATGCCCGAGCGCTCGATGGCCTCGGAGATCACCGGGAACAGCATCTGGGTCTCGGTGTCGTCCACCGCGGGCAGGGGACCCGTGGTCGCGAACGACACGATGGCGACGTCTCTCATCGACCACGCCCCCGTCCTGGACGCGAGGTGCCTGGCACGTTGCGTCCAGGCGGACGCGAGGTGCCTGGCACTTCGCGTCCGTGGCGCTCGCGCACGTATCGTCGAGCTCGCTCGCTCCCGTGCCGCCGAGTTCGCTCGCTGCGCTCGCTCACAGTGTGTGCTCCTGGTAGGCGGAGGGGGGTGCGTCGGGCTCGCCGGTGGGACGCCACCCGCTGACGGCGGAGCCGAGGCCGTAGCCCCGGTCGTCGGCGACCCGCTCGTCGGGTGGGGCCCACACCGCCTCGACGCGGAGGCCCATGCGGATCTCGTCGAGGGGCACGTCGACCAGCCGCTGCTGGCCGATGGTCCCGTCGGCGCCGTCGAGGAGGATGCTGGCGAGGGCGTAGTCCTCCCGCTCCTTCTGGCCGGCGTACTGGATCGGCGTGAGGACCGTCCACGAGGTGACCAGGCCGCGGTCGGCCACCTCGACCAGGTCGGCCTCGCCCGTCGGCACCACGCAGATGGGGCAGAAGCCCTTCGGCGGCGCGTAGACCCGCTGGCAGCTCGGGCAGCGGTGGCCGGTGATGCGCCCGTCGGCCAGGGCGGCGCCGAAGGCGGCGGCCACCGGGTTGGTCTTGATGGTGTAGTCGAGCCCGATCAGCTGCGGCATGAACCGCACCGGCGCACCCGGGTCCTCGGTGGCGGTGTCCTCGGCCATCAGCCCTCCTCGGGGACGAAGCAGGCGATGTCGGTGATGTGGCCGGTGCGCTCGTCGGCCCACCGGGGCACGACCCGCATCCCGGTCCGCACGGCGTCGGGACCGTCGGCGGCGAGGGCGTGGACGAGCGCCGTGTCGGCCCCGTCCAGCTGCACGAGGGCCCAGGCGAAGGGGCGGTCGCTCGGGTGCTTGCGGAGCGGCTCGGGCACCCAGGTCCACCCCGTCACCACCCCGCCCGGCCCGACCTCGACGAGGTCGTCGACGGCGTCGCCGCTGTCGGGGTCGTACTCGAGGGCGGGGCAGATCACCCGACCCTCGGCGGTGCGGCTGGCGAGCAGCCGCTGGTCCCGCAGCCCGGTCAGGAACGCCCCCACCACGGGGCCGAGGCTCCGCCGGTACATGAGCTCCATGGTGAACGTGGTGTCTGTGTCCGACGGCACAGGCGAAGTAGAACACATTCTACTTGGGTCCGCCACCGACCCCGCCCGACCAGGGACGATGCGACGCGTTGCCGATCCGGAGAGAACGTGTTCTACTTGCGGCCATGGCGTTCAACCTGGCCGACCTCGCCGAGCACACGGTCGACGCCGTGCCCGACCGCACCGCGCTGATCTGCGGTGACCGGTCGGTGACCTTCGCCGAGCTCGAGGCGCGGGCCAACCGGCTGGCCCACCACCTCGCCGCCCAGGGCATCGGTGAGCGCGACCACGTCGCCATCTACTCGCTCAACAGCATCGAGTACGTCGAGGCCATGCTCGCCGCCTACAAGCTGCGGGCCGTCCCCATCAACGTCAACTACCGGTACGTCACCGACGAGCTGGTGTACCTGTTCGACAACGCCGACATCGTCGCCGTCGTGTTCCAGGCCGCCTTCGCCGACCGCATCGCCGCCGTGCGCGACGAGCTGCCGATGCTGCGCCACCTCATCCAGATCGACGACGGCACCGAGGCGCCGACCGAGACCGGGGCCGTCGCCTACGAGGACGCCCTGGCCGCCCAGTCGCCCGAGCGGGACTTCGGCCCACGCGACGACGGTGACCTGTACATCCTCTACACCGGGGGCACCACGGGCATGCCCAAGGGCGTGATGTGGCGCCACGAGGACGTCTGGCGCACCCTCGGCGGGGGCATCGACTTCGTGACGGGCGAGCGGATCACCGACGAGCACCAGCTGGCCCGGGTCGCAGCCGAGGCCGAGCCGCCGGTCGGCCTGGTGCTCGCCCCCCTGATGCACGGCGCCGCCCAGTGGGGGACCCTCGGCGGGCTGTTCAAGGGCGTCACCAACGTCCTGCTGCCCAGGTTCGACCCCGCGCTGGTGTGGGACGCGGTCGAGCGCTACCGCATCGCCGTGATCACCATCACCGGCGACGCCATGGCCCGCCCGCTGATCGAGGAGCTGCGCGCCGGCAGCTACGACACCTCCTCGCTCGTCGCCATCAGCTCCACGGCCGCGGTGTTCTCGCCGGTGGTGAAGGACCAGCTCTTCGAGCTGCTGCCCGACCTGTTCATCAGCGAGGCGGTGGGCTCCACCGAGGGCGGGTTCAACGGCCTGCGCCTCGTCGAGAAGGGTGCCACCCAGACCGGCGACGGCCTGATCAACGTCCCCCTCGGGCCCGACTCGGTGATCATCGGCATCGACGACGAGCCCGTGCAGCCGGGGGAGACGGGCCGCCTGGCCCGGGGCGGCAACGTGCCGATCGGCTACTACAAGGACCCGGTCAAGACGGCGGCCACGTTCATCGAGGTCGGCGGCAAGCGCCACTCCGTCCCCGGCGACATCGCCCGGCTCGAGCTCGACGGCACCATGACCCTCCTCGGGCGCGGGTCGCAGTGCATCAACTCGGGCGGCGAGAAGATCTTCCCCGAGGAGGTCGAGTCGGCCCTCAAGGCCCACCCCAAGGTGTTCGACGCCCTCGTGCTCGGCGTGGCCGACGAGCGGTGGGGCCAGAAGGTCGCCGCCGTCGTCCAGCCCCGTCCGGGCGAGACCCCCACCCTCGACGAGCTGGCCGACCACTGCCGCAGCCGCCTCGCCCGCTACAAGGCGCCGCGCCAGCTGCACCTCGTGGCCGAGGTCCCCCGCCAGCCCAGCGGCAAGCCCGACTACACGCGCGCCCGGAAGGTCGCGGAGGAGACCCCATGACGAGCCTGACCGAGACGTTCGGGATCGAGTACCCGATCTTCGCCTTCTCCCACTGCCGCGACGTGGTCGCGGCCGTCACCAACGCCGGTGGCATGGGCGTCCTCGGAGCGCTGGCGTTCTCGCCCGACGAGCTCGAGCAGGAGCTGACCTGGATCGACGAGCACGTCGGCGGCCGGCCCTACGGCGTCGACGTCGTCATGCCGGTCAAGACCGTCGACCGCGACGCCGGGATCGACGACGTCTCCGACATCGGCGCCCAGCTGCGGTCGCACATCCCCCAGGACCACTGGGACTACGTCGACAAGATCCTCGCCGACCACGGCGTCGACACCTCCGCCCGCTCGGGCGAGCTCGAGTCGGGCGCCGGCTTGGGCGCCGGGGTCCTGGGCTGGACCGCGGCCACGGGCTCCCCGCAGATCGACATCGCCCTGTCGCACCCCATCGCCCTGCTGGCCAGCGCCCTCGGCCCTCCGCCCAAGGCCGCCATCGACCAGGCCCACGAGCAGGGCGTCAAGGTCGCCGCCCTCATCGGGCGGGTCGAGCAGGCCGTCCGCGACGTCCAGCTCGGCGTCGACATCATCATCGCCCAGGGCTACGAGGCCGGCGGCCACACCGGCGACGTCGCCTCCATGGTGCTCATCCCCGACGTCGTCGACGCCGTCGCGCCCGTGCCGGTGCTCGGGGCCGGCGGCATCGGTTCCGGGCGCCAGATGGCGGCGGCCATGGCCCTCGGCGCCGCCGGCGTGTGGACCGGGTCGATCTGGCTCACCGTCGCCGAGAACGGCTCGTCGACCGTCGTCACCGAGAAGCTGCTGGCCGCCACCTCGAGCGACACCGTCCGCTCCCGGGCCTACACCGGCAAGCCGGCCCGCCAGCTCCGCACGGCGTGGACCGAGGCGTGGGAGGCACCGGAGTCGCCCGGCACGCTGCCGATGCCGCTCCAGTTCATCCTCAACTCCTACGCCAGCCAGAAGATGGGGTCGTCACCGCCCCGCGAGCTCGTCGGCATGCCCGTCGGGCAGATCGTGAGCCGCATGAACAAGATCCGCACCACCAAGCAGGTGGTCGTCGACATGGTCGACGAGTACGTCGACGTCACCACTCGCCTCATGGCCGACCTGGAAGGCTGATCCCATGACCACGACCGAGCCGCAGACCGCACCCCCCGAGGCCGCGGAGCGCTACACGATCATCTCGGCCGACTGCCACGCCGGTGGCAGCCACAAGGCCTACCGGGAGTACCTCGACCCCGCCTTCCACGAGGACTTCGACGCCTGGCGGGGCGAGTACAAGAACCCGTACAAGGACCTGGGCGACAAGCGCCGCCTGCGCAACTGGGACAACGAGATGCGCAACTCCCAGCAGGAGGAGGACGGCATCGTCGGCGAGGTCGTGTTCCCCAACACGGTGCCGCCGTTCTTCCCCAGCTTCGTCCTCTTCGCCAAGCCGCCGACCGCCGAGGAGTACCGGCACCGCCACGCCGGCGTCCACGCCCACAACCGGTGGCTGGTCGACTGGTGCAACGAGTTCCCCGAGCGCCGGGCCGGCGTGGGCCAGATCTTCCTCAACGACGTCGACGACGCCATCGCCGACGTCAGGTGGATCAAGGAGCACGGGCTGCGGGGCGGCATCCTGCTGCCCAACATCGCCCCCGACGTGAAGTGGGTGAAGCCGCTCTACGACCGCTGCTACGACCCGCTGTGGGAGGTCCTCCAGGACCTCGAGGTCCCGATCAACGTGCACAGCGGCACCGGCAACCCGGACTACGGGCCGTACCCGGTGTCGATGCTGCTCTACATCAACGAGGTGTCCTTCTACACCGAGCGCCCGCTCGTGCAGATGATCCTCTCGGGCGTCTTCGAGCGGTTCCCCCGCCTCAAGGTCGTGCTGACCGAGGCCGGCTGCGCCTGGGTCCCGCCGCTGCTCGAGCGGCTCGACACGACCATCCGGGGCATCCGCGAGACCGGGGCCACCGGCGAGATCCGCTACGGCGCCGACCACGTCCTGCCCAAGGACGCCACCGAGTACTTCCACCAGAACGTGTGGATGGGCGTGAGCCAGCCCCGCCAGGCCGACGCCGACGCCCGCCACGTCATCGGCATCGACAAGTTCATGTGGGGGAGCGACTACCCCCACGACGAGGGCACCTACCCGTACACCCGGGAGAACCTGCGGGCCCGGTTCCACGACGCCCCCGAGGCCGAGATGCGTCAGATCCTGGCCGGCAACGCGGCCGAGATGTACGGCTTCGACCTCGACGCCCTCGCCCCGCTGGCGGCCAAGGTCGGACCGCGCGTCGACGAGGTGGCCACCCCGATCGACGAGGTCCCCGACAAGCGGCTCGACCGCATCTCGTCCGACATGGACACCCGGGCCATCAAGTGAGCCCGTCGGGAGACCAGTACTCGAGCGGAGGCAACGGATCGGCGCCGGTCCCCGCCGGACGGGGGCCCCGGGTGCCGGGGGAGAGCCTCGTCCTCGTCGACGAGCCCGCCCCCGGCATCCGCCGCATCACCCTCAACCGGCCCGAGAAGCGCAACGCCCTCAACCACAAGCTGCGGGGCGACCTCATCGACGCCCTCGAGGCGGCCGACGTCGACGACGCCGTCCGCGTCTCGATCGTCCGGGGCGCCGGGACCTGCTTCTCGGCGGGCTACGACCTCGGCGGCGGCAACGAGGGCCTGCCGTACCCGCACCACACCGCCCCCGGCGACGGCCAGTGGCCCCGCCACGTCACCGAGACGTGGATGGGGATCTGGGACCTCCAGAAGCCGGTGATCGCCCAGGTCCACGGGTACTGCCTGGCCGGCGGGAGCGAGCTGGCCACCGGCTGCGACCTCGTCTACGTGGCCCACGACGCCCAGATGGGCTACCCGGCGACGCGCTTCGGCGTGCCCGACATGCACTTCCACGCCTGGTTCCTCGGGATGCGCAAGGCCATGGAGATGATGCTGACGGGCGACTCGATCAGCGGTGACGAGGCGGTGCAGCTGGGCTGGGCCAACCGGGCCTTCCCCGCCGCCGAGCTCGACGACGAGGTGCTGGCCGTGGCCCAGCGCATCGCCCTGGTCCCCACCGACATCTCGTCGCTCAACAAGCGCACGGTCCACCGGCAGATGGACGTCATGGGCCTGCGGACGGGGATCCGGGCCGGCACCGAGCTGTGCGCCCTCGGCACCAAGCAGGAGAGCTTCGCCGCCTTCATCGACCGCATCGACGAGATCGGCCTCAAGGACGCGCTGTCGGAGCGTGATGGCCCGTTCCACGACTACAGGACCGCCTAGCGCCGGGGCGGGGGACGCCGGCGCACCTGCGACGGGCGCCGCGACACGGCCGCTCCTCGTCTTCGTCGGGGTCCAGCTGGCCCAGGTGATGTCGTCGCTCGACGGCACCATCGTCGCCACCGCGCTCCCCACCATCACCGACGAGCTGGGGGGCTTCTCCCGGGTCACGTGGGTCATCACGGCCTACGTCCTGGGCGTGGTCGCCACCATGCCCCTCTACGGCAAGGTCGGCGACCTCTACGGCCGGCGGCGGGTCCTGCTGGCCGCCATCGCCGTGTTCCTCGTGGCCTCGGCCGGCTGCGGGCTGGCGCCCACGATGGACACCCTCCTCGTCGCCCGCTTCGTCCAGGGGCTCGGCGGCGGGGGGCTGGGCGCCCTGGCCATGGCCGTGATCGCCGACGTGGTGCCCGCCCGCCAGCTCGGCCGGTGGATGGGCTACCAGGGCGTGATCTTCGCCGTGGCCAGCGTGTCGGGGCCCCTCGTCGGCGGGTTCTTCGTCGACCACCTGAGCTGGCGGTGGGCCTTCCTGATCAACCTCCCGGTCGGCGCCGTGTCGATGCTCGTCGTCGTGACCCGGCTGAAGCTGCCGTACCGGCGCGTCCCCCACGCCCTCGACTGGCCCGGCTCGGCGCTGCTCGCCAGCGCCCTGGCCGGGCTCGTCCTCATCGCCACCCTGGGCGGGAACGAGGTCCCGTGGGGCTCGGGACGGATGGTCGCCCTCGCCATCGGCACCGTGGTCCTCTTCCTGCTCTTCGTGCGTCAGGAGCAGCGGGCGCCGGAGCCGGTGCTGCCGCTGTCCCTCCTGCGCGACGGCGTGATGCGGGTCTGCGTGGTGGTCAACTTCACCAGCGGCCTGCTGCTGTGGTGCGGGATCTTCTTCATCCCCCTGTTCGTGCAGGAGGTGCGGGGGGTGACGCCGACCCGGGCCGGGTTCACGCTCATGCCGCTCATGTTCGGCGCCGCCGCCGGGACGCTCATCGCCGGTCGTCGGGTCGAGCGCTCGGGCGCCTACCGCACCTGGCCGTTCTCGGGGTCGATCCTGATGCTGGTGGGCATGGGCCTGCTGGCCACGCTCGGGGCGGCGACGCCGCTGCTGACGATCGGCCTCTTCGCCCTGGTGCTGGGGACCGGCGCCGGGTTCGTGATGCAGCCGTCGCTGCTGGCCGCCCAGAACGCGGCCCCGGCCAAGGACCTCGGCATCGCCACCTCGACCGCCCTGCTGTTCCGCTCGCTGGGCAACACGGTCGGCATCCCGATCTTCGGCGGCATCCTCAACGCCCAGCTCGTCGGCGAGGGTCGCGGCCCGGCCGCCTTCGCCGACGCCGTCCCGGTGGTCTTCCTCGCCGCCGTCCCGGTCGCCGTGGTGTCGATCGTCGTCGCCTGGCGCCTCCAGGACCGCCCCCTCCGCGACGACGTCGCCCTGGCCCCGGTCGCCCCCGCCCCCGTCCCCGCCGACGGCTGACCCGCGCCGGCCGATCCCTCCGAACTCGGCGGCAGATGTGGGACGAACACCCCACATCTGCCACCGAGTTCCGGAGGGGGAGAACCGGTTCTACCGCAGGTGACCAGGCATGCGGTCGACAGGGGCGAGAACGCGTTCTACCCTTCGGCCATGAGCGACGCCGTGGGGTTCTGGACGCTGGCCGAGACCGAGCCCGATCGGATGGCGGTGGTGGGGCCCGACGGGCGGGAGGTGACCTACGGGGAGCTGGGGCGCACGGCCAACCAGCTGGTGCACGGGCTGCGGGAGGCCGGGGTGCCGCCCGGCGGCGGCATCGCCCTGGTGATGCCCAACAGCATCGAGGTCCTGGCCCTCTACTTCGCCGCCCTGCAGGCCGGCTGGTACATCACGCCGATCAACCACCACCTCGTGGGACCGGAGATCGCCTTCATCGTCGAGGACTCCGAGGCCGACGTGTTCGTCGCCCACGAGCGCTTCGCCGACGCCTGCGCCTCGGCCGCCGTCGAGACCTCGCTCCCGCCCGAGCAGTGCTTCGCCGTCGGCGACGTCCCCGGCTTCCGGCCCTTCGCCGAGCTCACCGAGGGCCAGCTCACGATCGCACCGGAGGACCGGGCCGGGGGCCAGGCCATGCACTACACGTCGGGCACCACCGGCAAGCCCAAGGGGGTGCGGCGCAAGCTGTCGGGCGTCCCGCCGGACGCCTCGGCCGTCGGCAGCCAGTACTTCCTCGGCATGTTCGGGGTGAAGCCGGGCGACGACAACGTCCACCTCTGCGGCTCGCCGCTCTACCACACGGCCGTCCTGGCCTTCGTGGGGGCCTCGCTCCACCTCGGCCACCCCGTCGTGCTGATGGACCGCTGGACGCCCGAGTCGATGCTCGAGCTGATCGACCGGTACAAGGTGACCTCCAGCCACATGGTGCCGACCCAGTTCCACCGGCTGCTGGCGCTGCCCGACGACGTCAAGGCCCGCTACGACGTGTCGTCCACCCGGTCGATGGTCCACGCCGCGGCACCGTGCCCGGTCGAGATCAAGCAGCGGATGCTCGACTGGTGGGGGCCGTCGATCTGGGAGTACTACGCCGCCACCGAGGGCGGGGGGACGGTCGTCAGCCCGGAGCAGTGGCTGGCCAAGCCGGGCACCGTCGGCCTGCCGTGGCCGTCCTCGGAGATCCGCGTCCTCGACGACGACGACCAGGACGCCCCTCCCGGCGTCCCCGGCACCGTCTACATGAAGCTGGCCACGGCCGACTTCGAGTACTTCAAGGACCGGGACAAGACCGAGGCCAACCGCAAGGAGGGCTTCTTCACCGTCGGCGACATCGGATACCTCGACGAGGACGGCTACCTGTTCCTCAACGACCGCAAGTCCGACATGATCATCTCCGGCGGCGTGAACATCTACCCGGCCGAGATCGAGGGGGCGTTCCTCACCCACCCGAAGGTCGCCGACGCCGCCGTCTTCGGCATCCCCCACCCGGACTGGGGCGAGGAGATCAAGGCCGTGGTCGAGGCCGCCCCCGGCGCCGAGCCGGGCGACGAGCTCACCGCCGAGCTGCTGGCCCACTGCGCCGAGCGGCTGGCGAAGTTCAAGCTGCCGAAGTCGATCGACTACACGACCGAGATGCCCCGGGACCCCAACGGCAAGCTCTACAAGCGCAAGCTGCGCGACCCCTACTGGGCCGACCGGGCCACCGCCATCTGACGCCAGGGGTGACCAGAAGCACGCGGCGCGCCCCTCAGGTCGGTCCCCGGCCCGCCGACGGGGGA
The DNA here is from genome assembly GCF_019443745.1 of Iamia sp. SCSIO 61187. Lineage (NCBI taxonomy): Bacteria > Bacillati > Actinomycetota > Acidimicrobiia > Acidimicrobiales > Iamiaceae > Iamia > Iamia sp. SCSIO 61187. The sequence goes on along the minus strand of NZ_CP050948.1, from coordinate 3,184,744 downwards.
GGGTGCTGCCCGATGGTGTGGAGGAGGTGCTGTCCGCCCTCCCGGTCGGTGTGTTCCTGACCGACGGTGCGGGCCAGCTGAAGTCGGCCACCCCGCTGGCCACCGACATCGCCGGGTTGGCGCGCGACGCGTGGGAGGGCCGCAACGTGGTGGACCTCGTCGATGCCGACGAGGTCGCCTCGGTGCTGGGCCACCTGGAGTCCGGGCACCAGATCGACTCCGACGAGATCGGCGGACCGCACACGTTCCACCTCACCGGCGTCGACGGCGTGCGTCGCAGCCTCGAGGTCTGGGCTCGCAACCGCCACGATGACGGGATCATCGACGGGTTCGCCCTGGTCATCACCTACGAGGCCACCAACCGGCTGCTGCTCGACGTCGTCCAGGGCGTGGCCGCCGGCGATCCCCTGGGTGTGGTCATGACGGGTGTGGCCCACTCCCTGCGCGGCCTGCCGGTCGAGGCCGACGCCATGGTCCTGGCGCTGGGCGACGACGGCGCGCTGGTCGCGTGCAGCGACGTGCCGCCGCGCTGCGACGAGGCGTCGCGGCAGATGGCCCGCCGGGTGCTGGCCTCGGGCCAGGCCGAGCACCACGCCGACCTCGACGGCCGAGGACCGGCGTGGTGCCACGCCGTGCGCGGCGGCAAGGAGGGAGGCGCCCGACGCCGCCCTCGTCGTGTGGCCGACGGCGACGCGCCTCCCGTCCCTGAACCAGGCCCAGCACATCGAGCGCGCCATCGCCGTGCTCGACGTCGCCCTCGCCCGCGACGATGCCGTCGCCGAGCTGCGCCGGGCGGCGACCCACGACGACCTCACCGGTCTCCTCAACCGAGCCGCCTTCCACCACCGGTGGGCGGGATCGCCCGACCCGCAGACCGCGCTGCTGTACGTCGACCTCGACGGGTTCAAGCCCATCAACGACGCCATCGGCCATCAGGCCGGCGACGCCGTGCTGGTCGAGGTGGCCGATCGCATGCGCAGCGCGGTCCGCCCCCACGACGACGTCGTCCGGTTGGGGGGCGACGAGTTCGCCGTGGTCTGCCCCGGGGCCGGGGTCGACGAGGCCCAGGTCATCGCCGAGCGCCTCGTCGGCGCGGTGTCGGCGCCGGTGGTCCTGGCCGACGGGTCGACCGTGGCCGTGTCCGCCAGCGTCGGCGTGACCAGCGCAGGGACCAGCCTCGACGACCTGGTCGCCCGGGCCGACGCCGCCCTCTACGAGGCCAAGCGCACCGGCGGCGGCCGGGTGGTCGTCGCCTCGTGAACGACCCGCGCTAGCAGTCCGACAGGGCTCGCAGCGCACGGCAGATCTCGTCTCGCCGCTGCGGTCCCAGCGCCCCCACGTGCTCGGTGAGGAGGGCGCGTCGGATGGGCTGGACGTTGTCGAACGCAGCGGCGCAGTGGTCGGGCAGTCCCTCGTCGGGACCGAGTGGTACCTCGGTGGGGATGTCGCGCACGGTGCGGGTCACCGGAGCCACGGTGACCCATCGCAGGACCGGGATGGCCTCGTCCCGCGTGACGACGAGGACCGGACGCCGCTTGCCCTCCGTCTCGGCCCACCAGATGTCCCCCTGGAGGGGCGTCGTCACCAGGGCTCCTCAGCCACCATGGCGGCTGTGGCGGCGTCGGACCACGCAGCCTCGTCGTCGGCCTGGGGTACTCGCCGGTAGCCCTTGACGATGGCGTCGCCGATCTGGTCCCGGCGGTGCCGGTCGACCAGGCGACGGAGGGCGAGTCGCACGGCGTCGGACCGACTGGTGGCGACGCCGTCGCGGACGAGGGCATCGACGGCCTCGGCCAGGTCGTCGTCCAGGCGCGTGACGAGCTGTGGCATGCACGGAGCATACCGTTCCGCAATGCGAGAGGGTCAGGCCTCGTAGGGAGTGATCAGGACCCGGCAGGCCCGCTCGAGCTCGGCGGTGACGTTGTCGAAGCCGGTGCGCCCGTTGGCCCAGCCCACCAGGCTCGAGTACCAGACGTGCCCGAGCACGGCGAGGATGTCGGCCCGGACCTCGGGCTCGAGGTGGGACAGGATCGGCTCGCCCATCGAGGCGATCGACATCCGCACCTCGCTGCCCCCCTGGCGGACGCCGGCGTCGGACGACGACAGGGCCCGCACCAGGGCCATGCTCAGCTTGGGCTGGCGCTGCATGGCGCCGCAGGCGCGCTGGAGGACGTCGATCATCTGCTCGGTGGCGGTGTCGCCGCGGGGCGGGGAGTGGGCGACCCGGTCCCGCAGCCGGCCCGTCCACTCGGTCATGGCCGCGGCCAGCAGGTGGTCCTTGGACGAGAAGTTCCGGTAGATGGTGGCCAGGGCCACGTTGGCGGTGGCGGCCACGTCGCGCATCTGCACGGCGTCGTAGCCGCCCTCGGCGCCCAGCTCGAAGGCGGCGTCGATCAGCCGCCGCCGCCGCTCCTGCTGCTCGGCGGTGAGCTCGGCGGGCGAGAGCGCGCCCTCGCCCCGGTCAGCCACGGGGGAGGTCCCGGAAGGGCACGGTCTTGTCGACGCGGGGGTCCGGGGGCAGCCCCAGGACCCGCTCGCCCATGACGTTGCGCTGGATCTCGTCGCTGCCGCCGGCGATGCGGATCGACGGGGCGCTCAGGAAGTGCTGCTGCCAGCGCCCCTGCTCGGGAGCGCCGGGGCCGGCGAGCATGCCGTGGGCGCCCTCGATGGCCAGGGCCAGCTCGGCGTTGGCCTTCATGTTCCACGCCGCCATGAGCTTCATCACCGAGGCCTCGGGGCCGGGAGGCCGGCCGTGGCTGGTGGCGGTGCGGACCCGCATCCCGATGTAGCCCATGATCTGCTTGCGGGACCACGCCGCCGCCAGCCCCTGGCGCACGAGGGGATCGCTGCTGGCGCCGCAGTCCCGGGCGAGGGCGAGCAGGTCGTCGAGGGTGGGCCCGCTGCTGTGGCCGCCCATGAAGGCCCGCTCGTTGGCGAGGGTCGTCATGGCGACGCCCCACCCGCCGTGGACCTCGCCGAGCACGGCATCGTGGGGGACCCGGGCGTCGGTGAGGAAGACCTCGCTGAAGTGCGAGGCCCCGGTGATCTGGCGCAGCGGCCGGATCTCGACGCCGGGCTGGCGCATGTCGATCAGGAAGTAGGTGATCCCCTTGTGCTTGGGGGCGTCGGGGTCGGTGCGGGCCAGCAGGATGCCGAAGTCGCTGTAGTGGGCGCCCGAGGTCCACACCTTCTGCCCGTTCACGACCCACTCGTCGCCGTCGCGGACGGCACGGGTCGAGACGCCGGCCAGGTCCGACCCGGCCCCGGGCTCGCTGAAGAGCTGGCACCACACCTCGTCGCCCTGGAGGAGGGGGGCCAGGTACCGCTCCTTCTGCTCGTCGGTGCCGTGGGCGATGATCGTCGGACCCGCCATCTGGACGCCGACGGCGAAGGCGCCGGTCGGGAGCCCGAAGCGGAGAGCCTCCTCGCGGAAGATGGCGGCCTCGGCGGCCGTCCCGCCCCGTCCGCCGTACGCCGCCGGCCAGGCGATGCCGGCCCAGCCGTGCTCGGCCAGGAGGGCCTGCCACGGCCGGGCCCGCTCGACGAAAGCGGCCTCGTCCTCGCCCGGGACGCGCGTGACGCCCCGCGCCTCGTCCGATCCGGCGTAGGTCTCCAGCCAGCCGCGCGCCTCCTTGCGGAACGCGGCCTCTTCGGCGCTCTCGTCGAAGTCCATGCGCCTCCTCTTCGTGCTCGGGCGACGTTAGGTCGCGGCGTGGGGTGCTCCGGGGAGCGTGGTCAGGGGGCGGTCACTCGCGGGTGGCGGCCAGCGCGGCGCCGATGCGGAGCAGCTGGTCGGTGGCACCGCCGAGGGTGAGCTCGAGCTCCCGGGCGGCGATGAGGTAGCGGTGGATCGGGTGGTCGACGTCGACGCCGGTGCCACCGTGGAGGTGCACGGCGGTGTGCCCGACGCGGTGGGCGGCTTCGGCGGCCCAGTACTTGGCCACCTGGACCTCGGTCGACGCCGGCAGGCCCTCGGCCAGCCGCCACGCCGCCTGCCACAGCACCAGGCGCGTGGCCTCGACGTCGATGTAGGCGTCGGCGGCGCGCTGGCCCACGGCCTGGAAGGTGGCGATGGGGCGGTCGAACTGGACCCGCTCCTTGGTGTAGGCCGCGGTCATCTCCAGTGCCTGAACCACCACGCCGGCGGCCTGGGCGCACAGGGCGACCGTGGCCCGCTCGACCAGCCACGGGAGGGCGCCGGGGTCGTCGGTGAGCAGCTCGGCGGCGACACCGTCGAGGGTGATCTGCGCCTCGAGGTCGCGGTTGGTGACCCGCTGGGCCTCGACGGCCATCCCGTCGGCTCCCGCCTCGACGAGGAACAGGCCCGCCGACCCGTCCTCGCCCGTGGCGGAGACGACGATGGCGTCGGCGACGGTCCCGGCCGGGACGCACGTCTTGGTCCCGGTCAGGCGCCAGCCGGCGTCGACCGACCCGGTGGCGGTCGTCGTGGGGTGCTCGGGCCAGCGGTTGGCCGGCTCGACCAGGGCCGCGGTCAGGATCGTCTCGCCGGTGACCGCCCCGGGCACCCACCGTGACCGCTGGGCGGCGGAGCCGTAGGTGGCGATGGGCAGGGCGCCGAGGACGCACGAGGCCAGCACCGGCACGGGGGCCACGGTGCGGCCGACCTGCTCCAGCACGAGGCACTGCTCGACGATGCCGAGCCCCGAGCCGCCCAGGTCGGCCGGGAGCCCGACGCCGAGCAGGCCGGCATCGGCGAGGGCCCGCCAGACCTCCCGGTCGAAGCGGTCGCCGGTGGCGTCGCCGTCGGCGTCGCCGCCCTCGACGGCCTTGAGCCGGTCGACGGTGACGAGGTCGGCGAGGATCGTGCCGGCCAGGCCGGCGATCTCGTCCTGCTCCTCGGTGCGGGCGAAGTCCACGTCGTCTCCTAGCGGGGGGCCCGGGGCATGCCCAGGCCGACCATGGCGATGATGTCGCGCTGCACCTCGTTGGTCCCGCCCCCGAAGGTGAGGATCAGCGCGGACCGGTACATGCGCTCGAGGCGGCTCTTGAGGACCGACCCGGGGGAGCCACGGGTGATCGTCGCCTCCTGGCCGATCACCTCCATGAGCGCCCGGTAGGCCTCGATCGAGAGCTCGGTGCCGAAGACCTTGGTCGCCGAGGCGTCCTGGGGCCCGACGCCGTTGCGCACCCCCCAGGCGATCTTCCAGTTGATGAGCTTGAGGAACTCGACCTTGGCGTGGACCCGGGCCAGGTGCAGCTGCACCCACTCCTGGTCGATCACCCGGCGGCCGTCGGGGAGGTGGGTGTCGTGGGCCCAGCGGCGCACCTCGGCCAGCATGTTCTGCACCGGGGCGGCCGAGCAGAGGGCGACCCGTTCGTGGTTGAGCTGGTTGGTGATCAGCTTCCAGCCGTTGTTCTCGCCGCCGACGAGGTTCTCGGCGGGGACCCGCACGTCGTCGTAGAAGGTGGCGCTGGTGGTGGTGCCGCTGACGGTGGGCACCGGGGTCCACGAGAACCCGGGCGAGTCGGTGCTGACGAGGAACATCGACAGGCCCTTGTGCTTGGCCGCGTCCGGGTCGGTCCGGGCCGCCAGCCAGACGTAGTCGGCGTACTGGATGAGGCTCGTCCACATCTTCTGGCCGTTGACGACGTACTCGTCGCCGTCGCGCACGGCCCGGGTGGAGAGCGACGCCAGGTCGGTCCCGGCGCCGGGCTCGGAGTACCCGATCGAGAAGTGCATCTGGCCCTTGAGGATCTTGGGCAGGAACTCGTCGCGCTGGGCGTCGGTGCCGTACTGCATCAGGGTCGGGCCGACGGTGTTGATGGTGAGGAACGGCACCGGGGCGCCCACCAGGCTGGCCTCGTCCATGAAGATCAGCTGGTCGACCATCGAGCGGGCCTGGCCGCCGTACTCCTTCGGCCACCCGATGCCGAGCCAGCCGTCCTCGCCCATCTGGCGGACCAGGCGCTTGTAGAGCTCGCCCCCGCCGTACTCGCCCTGCCCCGAGGCCATGGCCTCCTGGACGTCCTCGGTCATGAGGTCGGCGAAGTACGCCCGCAGCTCCTTGCGGAGGGCGTCCTGCTCCTCGGTGAACGCGATGTGCATGGGGTGCGCTCCTCGCCGGACGGGGTGCCCGGTGCCCCCACAGTAGAACGAGTTCTACCCCCCGTGCTCGTCGGCGCTGCGGCTCGGCGCGAGAACCTGTTCTCATCGACGTGGGTCGGGCGGTGACCCGTGCCGGCCCCGGGGCTCACGTCATCCGGGCGATGAGCTCCTGCTTGGTGCGGAACAGCTCCTCGGTGATGGAGACGTGGTGCACGTGGGGGTTGATGATCCGCCGCACACCCGGGGCGGTGGCGGCCAGGTCGGCCTCCCGGCGCCGGGACGCCTCACCCAGGTCGGCCAGGGCCTCGCCGCCGCCGGGGTAGACGATCTCCTGCTGGTCGAGCACCGGGAGGTGGAGGTCCTCGGCGGTGGACCAGGCTGCGGCCGCGACGGTCCGGCTGACGTCGTCCCGGCCGTGGTGGTGCAGGACGAGGTCCGACCCGGGGGTCAGCTCCTCGTCGGCGGTCGACATGACGTCCGCGGTGGCGATGCCGGCGCCGTCGGAGACCCGCCAGAGGCGCTTCCGCCCCGGGTTGAGCACCTTGGTCGCAGCGTCGGAGACCTTCATGGTCGGCGTCCACCCCCCGTCGCGCTCGATGGCCACCAGCTTGTAGACGGCGTCGAGGCTGGGCGCGCCGTGGCTCGTGGCCAGCCGGGAGCCGACGCCGAAGACGAGCCGGCCGATCACGTGGTCGGGGTCCTGGCCCGTCGGCCGGGCCTCGGCCACGATCTGCTCGGTGATCTGCCAGATCGCCATCTCGTCGAGCTGGCTCGAGATGACGATGGAGGCGTCGGCGAAGCCGGCGGCGTCGAGCTCCCGGGACGACTGCACGGCGAGGTGGGCCAGGTCGCCGGAGTCGAGGCGGATGCCGACGGGCCGGTGGCCGGCGCGGGCGAGGCGCTCGAACACGCGGATCGCGTTGGGGAGCCCTGACTCGAGGGTGTTGACGGTGTCGACCAGCAGGAGGCAGTCGTCGGGGTAGACGTCGGCGTAGGCCTCGAAGGCACCCAGCTCGCCCTCCCCCAGGGCGATGAACGCCTGCACCATCGAGTGGGCGTGGGTGCCCGACGGCGTCAGTCCGAGCTGGTAGGCGACGGCGGCGTGGGATGTCGACAGCGCCCCGCCGACGACCGCAGCCCGCGAGGCGGCGTCGGCGCCGCGCCCCTGCGCCCTCCGCATGCCGAACTCGACCACGGGCCTGCCGCGCGCCGCGGCGACGGCCCGGGACGCCTTGGTGGCGACGAGCGTGGCGAACCCGAGCTGGTTCAGCAGCGCCGTCTCGACCAGCTGGGCCGAGGCCAACGAGCCCTCGACCGCGACCACGGGGGTGTTGGGGTGGACGACACGGCCCTCGGGCACGGCGGCGATGCGCAGGTCCGCGAAGGACGCGGTGGCGAACCAGGCGCAGAAGTCGTCGGTGAACAGCCGCTCACCCGTCCGCCCGCGGTGGGAGCGGAGGGCGGCCACGTCGGCGTCGGTCGCGGCAGCGCTGCGCGCCCAGTCGACGAACGGTGCCAGGCCGGCGGCGATGCAGTAGCCGGCGGCGTGGGTGCCGTAGTCCGGGTACGACCGGAAGAGGTGCTCGAAGCGGACCGGGCGCTCGTGGAGGCCCATCCGGTGGTAGAGCTGGGCCATCGTCAGCTGGTAGGCGTCGGTGGAGAGGATCCCCCCGACGAGCGCAGGTGGCGCCACGGTCACGACGGCCTCCGGTCTGCGGGCGACCGGGGTGCTCCCCGTCGCGCCGCCGGGCCAAACCGCGGGGCCTGCTCCGCACCGCCGGGCCTCGCCGCCGCGCATCCGCTCTGAGTGGTGCGCCCCGGGGGATTCGAACCCCCAACCTGTGGATTAAGAGTCCATTGCTCTGCCGTTGAGCTAGAGGCGCGGAGCGACTGTAGCGGCGCCGCCCGATGGGCCCCAACCAGATCGTCGCGGCCACCGTCGACGGCGGGCGTCGCGGTCGGCGTCCCCTCGCTCGGTTCTTGGGACCGATCGCGTCCCTGAGGCGCATGATCCGTACCAGGAACGGTGGGAGGTCGGCGGCGGACGGCCCGCCACGGCTCGCGCCGGACGCGGCTGCAATACCCTCCGGGCCATGCGTGCCGTCGTGATCACCGAGCCGGGGGACGCCGACGTCCTCGCCCTCCAGGACATCCCCGAGCCGGTCCCCGGTCCCGAGGAGGTCCTGGTCGCCGTCCGGGCCACGGCTCTCAACCGGGCCGACCTCCTCCAGCGGCGGGGGTTCTACCCGGAGCCCGGGCCGCCCCGGGCCCACGAGGTGCCCGGGATGGAGCTGGCCGGCACCGTCGTCGCCCTCGGTGAGCGGGCCACGGCCTGGCAGGTCGGCGACGAGGTCATGGGCATCGTCAGCGGTGGCGCCTACGCCGAGCGCATCGCCGTCCACGAGCGCCAGCTGATGGCGGTCCCGGCCGCTCTGGGCCTGGCCGACGCCGCTGCGGTCCCCGAGGTGGGCATCACCGCCTGGGACGCCCTCGTCGTGCGGGGCGGGCTCACCAGCGGGCGCGTCGCCCTGGTCCACGCCGGGGCCTCGGGTGTCGGCACCGCCGCCATCCCCATCGCCAAGGCCATGGGGGCGTGCGTCGTCACGACGACCTCGACGGTCAAGGTCGAGGCGTGCAAGGCCATCGGGGCCGACGTCGTCGTGGACTACACGGTCGACGACTTCGTCGAGGCGGCGTGGGCCGCAACCGACGGGCAGGGCGTCGACGTGGTCCTCGACGTGGTCGGCGGCGACTACCTCAACCGCAACCTCAAGGCCCTGCGGGTCGGGGGCACCATCGTCCAGGTCGGCGTGATGGGTGGCGGTCGCACCGAGATCGACCTCGGCGCCATGCTGCCCAAGCGGGCCCACCTCGTCGGCACCGTGCTGCGGGCCCGACCGCTCGAGGAGAAGGTCGCCGTCACCCAGCGCTTCGCCCGCGAGGTGCTGCCCTGGTACGCCGACGGCACCATCCGACCGGTGATCGACCGCCGCTACCGTCTCGCGGACATCGCCCAGGCCCACCGCCACATGGAGGCCAACGCCAACGTCGGCAAGATCCTCATCGACGTCGGCGACTGACCGAGCGAGGTCACGAGGGGGCGGGCGACAGGTCCTTGTGCATGCAGACGCGGGCGGCCGGGTCGAGGCCCTGGGCGGCCTCGTCGGACACGACGGTCATGAGCCCGGGCCCGACCTCGTCGGCGGGCAGGACGCGGTAGCCGAGCCGCTCGTAGAGCGGGGCGTTCCACGGCACGTCCCGGAACGTGGTCAGGGTGACGCCCTGGCGGCCGTCGGCCCGGGCCCACTCCTCGGCCCACGCCATGAGGGCCCGGCCGATCCCCTGGCCCTGGTGGTCGGGGTCGACGGAGACCTGCTCGACGTGGGCGCAGGCGTCGACCCGGTCGACGATGACGTAGCCCACCGGACGCTCGTCGTCGTCGACGGCCACCGCGCACCGGCCGTCGGCGGCGTGGCCCTCCAGGGCCTCCACCGACGGCGGCTCGGCCGCGGCGACCTCGGGCAGCCCCGCATCGGCGAAGGCCCGCCCGGCCCGCCGCTCCACCTCCCGCAGGACGGGGACGTCGGCCGCGGTCGCGGGGCGCACGCGCACGGTCGGCCTCAGGCCTCGACCGGGGGGCGGTCGGGGAGGGTCCAGGTGGCTGGGTCCACCGGGGTCGGGGCGGCGGCGCGCTGACGGCGGGCCCGCCGGGTGAGGCCGGCCTCGGGGATGAAGAAGCGGAGCCCCACGGCGATCACGAAGCCGGCCACCATGCCGCCCACGTGGGCCTGCCACGCCACCGCGGCGTCGTCGGGCGTGACCAGCTGGCTGACGAGGTAGGGGCCGAGCAGGGCCCACGCCGGCAGGGTGACGGCGATGAGGGGGAGGGGCGCGACGAAGGCGAGGATGCGCCGGCGCGCGCCGATCAGCAGGTAGGCGCCCATGGCCGCCGACACGGCCCCGGACGCGCCGACGAGGGGTGCGGCCGAGCCGGTGTTGAACGCCACGAACGTCAGGGTCCCGATGATCCCCCCGACCAGGTAGAGGCCGAGGAACGGCCCGGGGCCGAAGCGGTCCTCGACGGCGGCGCCGAACACCCAGAGGAAGAGCATGTTCACCGCCAGGTGGGCCAGGCTCCCGTGCAGGAACATGGCGGTGACGATCGAGGCGGGGACGGGCTTGCGGTCGATGATCGGGCGGTCGGCGTCCTCGGTGCAGACGGCGCCGTCGCTGCGGGACTCGAGGCTGCGGATCTCGCACGGCACCGCCCCCCAGGCGGCGAAGTGCTCGACGAGGTCCCGCTCCGACGCCTCGGTGAGCGTCCCGGCGTCGGCCTCGCCCCGCTGGAGGCTGGCCGGCTGGAGGAGGAGGAACACGGCGATGTTCACCCCGATCAGGGCCAGCACCACCCAGGGCACGTGCCGGCGGGGGCTGTCGTCGCGCAGGGGGACGGCCATCAGCCGGCACCTCCCGGGACCTCGACCACGACCGTGCCGGCCACCAGGTCGTGGGGGCCCCGCCCGGTCGGCGACAGCTGGACCCAGAGGGCGAGGACGACCAGCAACGGGGGGAACAGCCAGAACACGGCGAGGGTCACCGCCCGGGCCAACGCCGCCGCCCGCCCCGGGGGCTCGCCCGTGGCCTCGTCGAGCACGGCCAGCCCCTCCTTGCGGTGCCCGGCGGTCCCGCCGTCGCGGCCGATGCGGACCGCCTCGTCGAGGACGAACAGCACCGCGAACACGACGGCGAGGGCGATGGCGACCGGGGCGGCGTCGAAGGTCCAGGCCACCGTCACCGCGACCAGGGCGAGGACGAGGAGCGGGGCGTCGTCGAGCCGCGCCGACCGGGCCCGCCGGCGGGCGTCGACGGTGGCCACCGGCCCCCAGGCCGTGAGCGGCTGCGGCTTCGACGCCTGGTCCTCGGCCGCCACCGCCGCCGAGGTGATGACCTCCGGGGCCTCGAAGGGGACGACGATGGTGCCGGCGATGCGGTCGGCGATGCCCCGCCGCGACGGGAAGGTCAGCACGGTGAGGGCGTAGCCGCCGGCGATCAGGACCACGGTGCCGCCGAAGGTGAGGCCGGCGACGTCGCGGGTCATCAGGCCGAGGGCCGGCAGGGTGAGGATCACGGCCAGGCTGCCGATGGTGGTGACCACGCCTCGGGTCCACGCCGTCGTCGGCTCGACCCGGACCCGGTCGAGCTCGGCGACCCGCAGCCCGGTCGCCAGCTTCCCGGGCGTGGCCCGCAGGTGGATGGTGAACAGGGCCTCGTAGGCCGTCATGGCGCCCATCATCAGCACCAGACGGGCCAGGAGCCGGGGCTCGGGCACGATCCGGGAGACGATGTAGAGGATGAGGAGGCCCAGGGCGATGTCGATGGCCCGGGACCACAGCCGGCGCCCGATGGGCGCCGCCAGGGCGACCGGATCGGGGCGCCGCCAGCCGGCGGGTGGCGCCCAGGGGGTGCCGGAGGGGACGGTCAGCGTTCCTCGATGTCCACGTACGCCCGCTCCGGGGCCCCGGTGTAGAGCTGGCGAGGGCGGGCGATCTTCTGGTCCTGCTCCCGCAGCTCCTTCCAGTGGGCCAGCCAGCCGGCCATGCGGGGGATGGCGAAGAGCACCGTGAACATCTCGGTGGGGAAGCCCATCGCCTGGTAGATCAGCCCGGAGTAGAAGTCGACGTTCGGGTACAGCTTCCGGCTCTTGAAGTAGTCATCGTTGAGGGCGACCTCCTCGAGCTTGAGGGCGATGTCGAGGAGCGGGTTCTTGCCGGTGATCTCGAAGACCTCGTCGGCGGTCTGCTTGATGATCCGGGCCCGGGGGTCGTAGTTCTTGTACACCCGGTGACCGAAGCCCTGGAGCTTGCCCTTGCCCTCCTTGACGGCCTCGACGAAGGCGGGGACCTCGTCGACCGAGCCGATCTGGGTGAGCATGCGGATGACGGCCTCGTTGGCACCGCCGTGGCGGGGGCCGTAGAGGGCGGCGGCGGCGCCGGCGGCGGCGGAGTAGGGGTCGGAGTTCGACGACCCGATCATCCGCATCGTGGCCGTGCCGCAGTTGAGCTCGTGGTCGGCGTGGAGGATGAACAGCGTGTCGAGGGCGTGGGCCAGGGCGTAGTTGGCCTCGTAGCGGGGCTCGGCGATCTTCCACATCATCGACAGGAAGTTGGCCGTGAAGCCGAGGCTGTTGTCGGGGTAGACGAACGGCTGGCCGACGCTGAAGCGGTGGCAGGCCGCCGCCAGGGTCGGCATCTTGGCGATGAGGCGCACCGTCTGGCGGTAGCGGTTGTCCTCGTCCTCGATGCTCTTGGCGTCGGGGTAGAAGGTCGACAGGGCGGCGATGGCCGAGACCAGCATGCCCATCGGGTGGGCGTCGTGGTGGAAGCCCTCGAGGAAGCGCTTGCGGACGTTCTCGTGGATGAACGTGTGGTACGTGATGTCGTGCACCCACGGCTCGAACTGCTCGGGGGTGGGCAGCTCGCCGAAGATCAGGAGGTAGGCGACCTCGAGGTAGCTGCTCTTCTCGGCCAGCTGCTCGATGGGGTACCCCCGGTAGCGGAGGATCCCGGCGTCGCCGTCGATCTCGGTGATCGCCGACGAGGTGGCCGCCGTCTGGGTGTAGGCCGGGTCGTAGAACCAGGTGTTGCCGAGGAGCTTCTTCCACTGCGCGGAGTCGACACCCCCGTCGACGATCGGGATCTCGATCGACTCGCCCGTGCGGTTGTCGGTGATCGTCACGCTCTCGGCCACGCCGTCGTCCTCGCTGTCGTCGTCTGCGTCGCCAATGTAGTGGCGACCAGGGGCCATCCGGGACCCGCTGCGTCAGCTTCTCTCCGGGTCGCCCGGATCGAGGATGCGGACCCCCGGTCGGCCGGGGCCCTCGGTGTGGAGGACGTGGCGGACGGCGTCGATCACGGCGCGGGCCGGTGCCGACGGGCGGGATCGGCGGCTGGTGGCCAGACCCACCGTCCGGGGGCCGAGCCCGGTGATCTCGAGCCGGCGCCAGCCGAGCGGCGGGGGGATCGGCGCCGCCGTGGCCGGGAGGACGGCGGCGCCGAACCCCTCCTGGGCCAGGGCGGCGAGGGCCCGCATCCCGTCGACCTCGGCCAGCGCGGTCAGGCTGATGCCGGCCCGGTCGGCGGCGGCGTCGAGGTCGTCGCGGAACGCGGTGCCCGGCGGCTCGAGGAGCAGCTGGTGGCGGGAGAGCTCGGCCAGGGCGATGCGGCCCCGCTTGCGCCGGGCGAGGGCGTGGCCGGGCGGGGCCAGGACGACCCGCTCCTCCTCGAACAGCGGCTCGGCCCGCAGGTCGGGGTCGGTGATCGGGAGGTTCACGACGGCGGCGTCGAGCGTGCCGGCCACGACCTGCGGGAGCAGGGACGTGGTGGTGGCGTCGACGATCACGATGTGGATGCCGGGCTGCCCGGTCGCCAGGGCCGGGATCAGGTGGGGGAGCACCCAGGCCCCGACCGTGCCGATCATCCCCAGCCGCACCCGCCCGGTGATCGTGCCGGCGTGGGCGGCCAGGTCCGAGACCACGGCGTCGACCTCGGTCTGCACCCGGCGGGCCCGCTCGACGACCAGCCGGCCCTCGTCGGTGAGGTCGCCGGTGGCCCGGTCGACCAGCTCGACGCCGAGCTCCCGCTCCAGCTTGGCCACGTGGCTCGACACGTTGGACTGCACGGTGTGGAGGGCGCGGGCCGCGGCCGAGAACGAGCGGTGGTCGGCGACGGCGGCGAGGGCGGCGAGCTGGCGCAGGTCCACGCCGGGAGTCTGGCCCCTCCGCGGACAGTTGGGGTCTGACCCCAGGTGTCGTCGGCCGGACCCACACGCTGCGGGCGACGGACCTACAGTCGCCCCGATGACCCGAACGCGTGAGGCTGCCTTCTTCGACCTCGACCGCACCCTCCTCGGGGGGGCGAGCGGCCCCGTCATCACCGAGGCCCTCCGCGGTGCGGGGGTCATCCCCGACCGGCCCATCCCGGGCGAGAACCTCGTCTACCGGCTCTTCGACGTGGTGGGGGAGACGTTGCCGTCGATGCTGCTCACCCGCCAGGCCGCCCGCCTGGCCGGGGGCTGGGACCGCGCCGTCGTGCAGGAGGCGGGCGAGGTCGTGGCCGAGCGCCTGGCCGACGACGTCTTGCCCTACGCCCGGCTGCTGATCGACGAGCACCACGCCGCCGGACGCCTCGTGGTCATGGCCACCACCTCCCCCTACGACCTGGTCGCCCCGCTGGCGAAGGCCATCGGCATCGACCACGTCATCGCCACCCGCTACGGCGAGCGCGAGGGGGCCTACGACGGCACCGTCGACGGCCACTTCGTCTGGGGGCCGGGCAAGCTGGCCGCGGCGCGGGACTGGGCGGCCGACAACGGGGTCGACGTGGCCCGGAGCTGGGCCTACTCCGACAGCATCTACGACCTGCCCCTCCTCTCGGCCGTCGCCCACCCCACGGCGGTCAACCCCGATCCCCGGCTGCGCGTCATCGCCGCCGTCCGCCGCTGGCCGAGCATGCACTTCGACGTCCCCGCCGGCGTGCCCAAGGTGGCCGGCGTCGAGCCCCAGCGGGCCCTCCAGATCCTCGCCCAGCCGGCGCTGTTCCCGTGGGCCCGGTTCGACATCCAGGGCACCGAGCGCATCCCCCACGACGGCCCGCTGATCCTGGTGGGCAACCACCGGAGCTACTTCGACCCCCTCGCCATCGGCTTCACCATCGCCAAGGTCGGGCGGCCCCTGCGCTTCCTGGGGAAGAAGGAGGTCTTCGACGCCCCGATCGTCGGCCAGATCGCCACGGCCATGGGCGGCATCCGGGTCGACCGGGGGACGGGCTCCGACGAGCCCCTCAAGGCCGCGGCCGAGGCGCTCGACGCCGGCGAGGCGGTGGCGATCATGCCCCAGGGCACGATCCCCCGGGGGCGGGCCTTCTACGACCCCGAGCTCACCGGCCGGTGGGGTGCGGCCAAGCTGGCCAAGATGACCAAGGCGCCGGTCATCCCCGTCGGCCTGTGGGGGACCGAGCGGGTGTGGCCCCGCAGCTCCCGGTTCCCGAACGTCACCAACATCACCGACCCGCCCACCGTGCGGATCCGGGTCGGGCCGCCGGTCGACCTCAAGTACCGGAGCCTCGACGCCGACACCCGCCGGATGATGGCCGCCATCGTCGACCTCCTCCCGGCGGCCGCCCGCCGCCACCGCGAGCCCACCGCCGAGGAGATCGCCCGGGCCCTGCCACCCGGCGCCACCGACCCCGGCACCCCCGAGGACCGCCGCCGGCCCGGCACCGACTGACGTCGAGAAGGCCGGCCGACGGCATCGGCCGGCCCGTGCCCTCGGCCGCACGAGGTGACCGATGGCACAGGCGCTCGGGCCGCGGGTGCGGGGAATGCATGTGACGAATCGGTTACGGTTCGTGCATCCTCGCAGGTCACCCCTGCCTGCTGGGTCGTCCCTCCGTGCCTCCTGCCCCCCGCCGCAACGTCCTCCCCCTCGGTGAGGGACCGCGCCGCCCCTGGGTCCGGTCCCGGCGGGTCTCGGCCCTGGTCGTGGTGGCCACGATCCTCGCCCTGGGCGGTGCGGTCGCCGCCGTCTACACCACCGGGGTCACCCTGGGCGCCCGCATCGCCCCGCCCCCCGACGGAGGCACCGGCGACGACCCCATCGGCGCCCCCGAGGCCGAGCGACCGTCGTCCACCACCACCGGCGGCGACGACGGGTCGCTCCCCGACCGGGTCGAGGGGTCGGCGTCCTCGACCACCGGGCCGGGATCGACCACCCGGTCCGAGTCGTCGTCGTCCTCGTCCAGCCGACCCTCCGAGGGGCCGGCCCCGGTCGAGCCCTACCCGGGCCTGTGGCCCTACGTCAGCTGGGACGAGGTCACCGCCCACGCCGGCCGGGGCGACGCCCGCTACCGCACCCCGGCCGACACCGCCCTCCGCTTCGCCACCGAGGTGGTCGGGCTCACCGACGCCACCGTGGGCACCGTCGCCGAGGACGGCGTGGTCGGCTGGGTCGAGGTCCGGAGCGGGTCCGGCTCGACCCTCGTGACCCTGACCCACGCCACCGCCGGGGAGACGACCGCCAGCACGCCGTGGAGCGTGGTCGAGGCCACCGGGTCGGTCGGCCTCGACCTGCCGCCGACCGTGGCGGACGGCGCCCTGCGCGCCCGCTCGACCGGCGCCCCCGGCGTCGTGGGCGTCCACGACCGCACCCGCTGGCGGGGCATCGGGGTGGCCCCGACCCCCGGGGCCCCCTTCGACGTCCGCCTCGACCCCGGGGTCTCCGGGCCGGCGATCGCCGTCGCCTTCGCCGGTGACCCCCGCCAGCCCTCCTCGTTCACGGTCCGCCGGGTCCACCTCCGCGCCGGCGCGGGTGTGGTCGCCCCGGGTGCCCCCGCCGACCCGGTCGCCGCCGCCCGGGCCCTGGTCGAGGTCACCAGCCGCGGCGACGTCGGGGCGACGTGGGAGCTGCTCGACGAGGCCGCCCGGCGGGCGGTGCTCGACTGGCGGGGTCTCGCCGGCCGGCTGCCCCGGCTGCGCGACCAGGTGGCGGGGTTCGGCATGCGCGACCTCACCACCACCACGGTCACGACCTCCGCCGGCCCCGTCGCCGTCGTGGCGCCGGCGATCGCCACCGACGGCGCCGGCCCCGTCGGCGCCCTGGCCTTCCGGATCGACGACGGCGCCCGCCTCGCCAGCACCGCCGCCGGCTCGGTGACGTGGACCGGCCCCACGGCCGAGGCGCCCGGCGTCGTGGCCGTCGGCGCCGTCCGGCCCCTGGCCCTGGTGCTCGACGGGGTGGTGTGGGCATCGACGCCCGACGGCGCGACCGGCCTGCGGGCCGCCACCGACGCCCTCGCCCCCGGCCCGCACGTCGCCGTCGCCATCACCGAGGACGGGGGGCAGGTGACGGCCTCGGCGTTCCGCTTCACCGCGCCGGACCAGGACCCGCTGAGCGACCCGGACCCCGACCCCGACCCGGACCCGCCCCCGCCCAGCGCCCCCGCCGCCCCGGGGCCGCGCGACGACGGGACGACGACCACCTCCCCGCCGACGACCACGACGGCCGACCCCGGCGCCTGACGCCAGGACCTACCCTCGCCGCCGTGGACGGCGTCGCAGCGAGCACCGAGGGCCACGGCCGGGGCGAGGTCCTCTGGGAACCACCCTCCGACGCCTGGACGACCACCGCGGCGGGACGCTTCGCCGCCGCCCACGGCCATCGGTCCTACCCCGGCCTGCACGCCTGGTCGGTGACGGACCTCGACGGCTTCTGGACGGCGGTGAGCGACGACCTCGGGGTCCGCTGGCACGAGCGCCCGACGCATGCGCTGGCGGAGGCCTCGATGCCGGGGGCCCGCTGGTTCCCCGGCGGCACGCTCAGCTACGCCGAGCACGCCCTCGCCGCCGCCGCCGACCGACCCGACGACGTCG
Source organism: Iamia sp. SCSIO 61187 (assembly GCF_019443745.1). Lineage (NCBI taxonomy): Bacteria > Bacillati > Actinomycetota > Acidimicrobiia > Acidimicrobiales > Iamiaceae > Iamia > Iamia sp. SCSIO 61187. The sequence continues at coordinate 3,167,253 of NZ_CP050948.1, read as the reverse complement.
CCGTGGTGGCACGCAGCCAGACCCGGGACCCGCAGGAGATCACCTGGGGGGCCCTCGCCGAGCAGGTGGCCCGGTGCGCCGCCGGGCTGCGCCGGCTGGGCGTGGCGCCGGGCGACCGGGTCGCGGCCTACGCGCCGAACATCCCCGAGACGCTGGTCGCCTTCCTCGCCACCGCGTCGATCGGCGCGGTGTGGTCGAGCTGCGCCCCCGAGTTCGGCACCCGCTCGGTCATCGACCGCCTCGGCCAGATCGAGCCCAGCGTCCTGCTCGCCGTCGACGGCTACCGCTACGGCGCCAAGGCGATCGACCGCACCGCCGAGGTGGCCGTCATCGAGGACGCCCTCCCCGGCCTCCGGCACACGGTGCGGATCCCGTACCTCGACCGGGCTCGACCGGCCAACTCGGCTGGCGCCTCGCCGGGCGGTTCCGAGGACGGGTGGGCGGACCTGCTCGCCGGGCCCCACCCCGGGCCGCCCACGTTCGCGGCCGTGCCGTTCGACCACCCGCTCTACATCTTGTTCAGCTCGGGCACGACCGGTCTGCCCAAGGCCATCGTCCACGGCCACGGCGGCATCACGGTCGAGCACCTCAAGACCCTGACGCTCCACCAGGACCTCACCCCGGCCGACCGGTTCCTCTGGTTCACCACGACCGGCTGGATGATGTGGAACTACCTGGTGTCGGGGTTGCTGACCGGGTCGACCATCGTCTTGTTCGACGGCGACCCCGCCCACCCGTCGCTGGCGACGCTGTGGGACGTGGCCGACGAGACCGGCACCACCGTCTTCGGCGCCTCGGCCCCGTTCCTCATGGCCTGCCGCAAGGAGGGCCTGGACCCCGCCCGGGGGAGCCTGCGCTGGGTGGGGTCGACGGGGGCGCCGCTCCCGGCCGAGGGGTTCCGCTGGGTGCGCGACGCCGTCGGCGTCCCCGTCTCGTCGATCAGCGGCGGCACCGACGTGTGCACCGCCTTCCTGGGCACCTCGCCGCTGCTCCCGGTGCGGGCCGGCGAGCTCAGCTGCCGGCTGCTGGGCTGCGCCGTCGAGGCCGTCCACCCCGACGGCACGGCCTGCGCCCCGGGCGAGCTGGGCGAGCTGGTGGTCACCGTCCCCATGCCGTCGATGCCGGTCGGGTTCTGGGGCGACGACGACGGGTCCCGGTACCGGGCGGCCTACTTCGAGGACATCCCCGGCGTGTGGCGCCACGGCGACTGGGTGACCTTCACCGCCGACGGCGCCGCCACAATCACCGGCCGGTCCGACGCCACCCTCAACCGGGGCGGGGTGCGCCTCGGCACGAGCGACTTCTACACCGTCGTCGAGGGCCTCCCCGAGGTGGCCGACAGCCTCGTCGTGCACCTCGAGGGCGACGACGGGGGCGCCGGCGAGCTGATCCTCTTCGTCGCCCTGGCCCCCGGCGTCGCGGTCGACGAGGACGAGCTGGGGCGCCGGATCGGGGCGGCCCTCCGGTCGGAGCTGTCACCTCGCCACGTCCCCGACCGCCTCGAGGTCGTGCCGGCCGTGCCCCGCACCCTCTCGGGCAAGAAGCTGGAGGTGCCGGTGAAGCGCATCCTCACCGGCACCCCGGTCGACGACGCCGTGGCCCGGGGCTCTCTGGCCGACCCCTCGGCCCTCGACGCCTTCGAGCGCCTGGCCCCGGAGACCCCGCCCACCCCCTGAACCGACCCCCGCCGAACTCGGTGGCAGATGTGGGACGGATGTCCCACATCTGCCACCGAGCTCGGGTCTGGGCGCAGGGTCTACAGGGAGCCGGTGGCGACGGTGGGGAAGGTCGGCTCCCGGGGCGTCTCGCCGGCGTCCTCGACGGTCACGCCGACGACGTCGCTCGGGACGCCGTCGACCCGGACCCGGACCGACCCGTCGTCGTCGGGGGCGAAGGTGCCGTGGAGCACCATCACGCCGGCCTCGTCGAACCAGAGGGCGTAGGTCTTGCCCGGCGGCGGGGCGGCCATGCCCTCGGCCACGACCACCGAGCTGTCGTGGGCGTCGGAGACGACGAGGCGCATGGTGCCGCCCTCGCCCGAGACCTCGACGGTCTCGGCCTCGGGGTCGGCGACGATGGCGACGAGGTCCTCGGCCTGGTCGGCCCGCTGGTCGGACCGCACGGCGATGGCGCCGACCGCCGCCAGCACGACCACGGCGGCGGCGGCGAGGACGGGGGTCACCCAGGGGCGGCGGCGGCGCTCGCCGGCCCCGAACGAGCCGCCGGGGGCGACCTGACGGGTCTGGGCGACCTGGGCGAGCACCTGGTCGCGCAGGGCGGCCGGGGGGACGACGGCGGCGGCCTGCCCCAGGTGGGCGGCGGCGGCCAGCAGCTCGGCCGCCTCGGTCTGGCACTCCGGGCAGCGGGACAGGTGGTCCTCGAACAGGTCGCGCTCGTCCGCCGGGAGGGCGTCGAGCACGTAGGGCCCGACGAGGGTGTGCGGATCGGGGGGGCTCACGACGTCACCTCCAGTGCGTCTCGCAGGCGGATCATCCCGTCCCGGATGCGGGTCTTCACCGTTCCGAGGGGCAGCTCCAGGATGTCAGCGACCTGGGCGTAGGTGTAGCCGCCGTAGTAGGCGAGCTCGATGGTCTCCCGCTGGAGCTCGGTCAGCTGGCCCAGGGCGGTGACGACCTCCTGGCGCTCGTCCTCGAGGGTCATCGGGGCGGACACGGGGTCGGGGTCGGCGGCGCCGGTGCGCTCGGCGTCGCGGACGCGGCGGTCGCGCTCGGCCTGCTCGCTGCGCACCCGGTCGACGCTGCGCCGGTGGGCGATGGTCGCGACCCAGGTCTTGCACGAGCCCTTGGTCCGGTCGTAGCTCGGCGCCCGGCGCCAGACCTCGAGCATGACCTCCTGGGCCACCTCGTCGGCCTGGTGCGGGTCGCGGACGACCCGGCGGGCGATGCCCACGACGGTGGGGGCGACGATGTCGTAGAGCTCGGCGAAGGCGTCGGCGTCGCCCCGGGCGGTGCGGGCCAGGAGGGCGTCGGCGTCGCCGGGCCCGCTGGCGGGCACCGACTGCAGGTGGCGGCGGGTCAGACCCATGCTCAGACGTCCCCGTCGGCGCGCGGGGGGATCGGAGGCCACGGAGCAGTGCGTAGCAGGTCGGCGGTCATCGCCAGCGGTTCGGGCCGGGCGGTCCGCCGGATTGGTGGCGCACGGGTACCGTGACGAGCGATGACCGAGCCCCCGCCGCGGCGGATCCGCTACCGCGAGATCGCCGACGACCTGCGGGCCCGCATCGAGGAGGGAGACCTGCGGGGCCGGCGCCTGCTCCCCAGCGAGTCCGAGCTGTCGACGCGCTACGAGGCCAGCCGGGTGACCGTCCGCAAGGCGCTCGACGGGTTGCGCGCCGAGGGGCTGGTGGACTCCCGCCAGGGGTTCGGCTGGTTCGTGGCCACCGAGCCCATCCGCCAGCACCTCGGCCGGCTCGGGACCATCGAGGAGCAGCTCGAGGCCGACGGCCGGGCCTCCGAGCGGCGGATCCTCGACTTCGCCTTCGTGGCCGCCCCGGCCCGGGTCGCCGAGGTGCTTGGCGTCGACCAGGTGCTGCGCGTCGACCGGGTGAACCTGGCCGACGGCGAGCCCTTCGCCCGGGTGACGGTCTGGTGCCCCGAGGAGCTGGGCGCCTCGCTGTCGCGGGCCCAGGTGGCCGAGCACACCTTCCTCGAGCTGCTGCCGGTGCCGCTCGGCGGTGCCGTGCAGACGATCGAGGCCCAGGCGGCGTCGGCCGCCGACGCCGCCCTGCTGGAGATCCCCGTGGGGTCGCCGGTGCTCGTCTGCGAGCGCATCACCTCCGACGTCGGTGGGCACCCCGTCCTGGTCGCCGAGCACGTCTTCCCCGGCCACCGCAGCGCCTTCACCGTCGACCTCCCGCACCCGGCGCGGGCCTCGATGGCCCCCAGCGGGCTCCGCCTGGTCGACGGCGCCGGCCGCCGCTGAACCGGGGGCGGCCACCCCCTCGCAGGGAGGGTTCGGGGCCGGCCTCCCGTGCCAGACTCCACCGGTGCTCCGCCGGACCGCCCTCGTCTGCGTCGTCGCCCTGGCGGTGGCAGCCGTGGCCGGGTGCGGCGACGACGCCGGCGAGCCGGACGAGGAGGGCCGGGCCAGGCTCGTCGACTCCCTCGGCTTCCTCGCCACCGACCTGGGGCTGACCGACGGCGAGGTGGCGTGCACCGCCCGCACCATCGAGGAGGACCTCGACGGCGAGGACCTCGACGCCGTCGCTGAGCAGGTCCGCCGGGTCGACGCCGGCGACGTCGCCCTCGCCGACCTGCCGGCCGACGTGTCCACCACCATCACCGACTCGGTCGCCGCGTGCGCGGGGCGGTCGTGATGCTGCGGGGGGTCGTCCGCGTCGTCCTCGGGCTCGTCCTGGGCCTGGCCCTCGTCGGCTGCGGGGGCGACGGTGATCCCGAGGCCGACCTGGCCGCATCGCTCCGGGAGGACTTCGACATGCCCGCCGAGCAGGCCGAGTGCGTGGCCGCCCAGGCCTACGACCGCCTCACCGACGACGAGATCGAGCTGCTGCGCGAGCGTGACGACGACGAGGAGCTGGCGCCGGAGCTGCGCGCCAAGCTGGAGGCGGCGGTGGCGCCGTGCGCCTCGGCGGGCTCGTGACCGGGACCCGGCGCCGGGCCGGCGCCGCCCTCCTGGTGGGCGTGCTGGCCCTGGCCGGTGCGTGCGGGGTCGAGGTGCCCGACGACGTCGCCGCCGACATCCGGGACACGACGACCACCACCGAGGCCCCCACCACCACCGAGACCCCGCGCAGCGACGACCCCCTCGAGCAGGCCCTGATCGACAACGGCTACACCCTGGCCGAGGCCGAGTGCGGGGCCGAGAACCTGCGGGAGACGCTCGACGAGGACGAGGTCCAGTCGATCGTGGACGCCGACACCATCGAGGACATCTCGGCGGGCACGGCCCGGGGCTTCGCCGACGCCCTGCAGCCCTGCGTCGAGGACGGCGCCGACCCGGGCGACCCCGACGACAGCGGTGACGGTGACGGTGACGGCGACGGTGACGGTGGGGGCGACGCCGACGAGCCCGGGGACCCGGGCGACGACCCCGACGGGGACGACCCCCCCGACAGCGGCATCGGGGGCATGCCCGGCTTCGGCGACGACAGCGAGGGCGACGTCAGCCGGTCGCGGTTCCTCGCCGCCCTCATCTCCGGCGGCGTGCCCGACGGCCAGGCCCGGTGCATCGTCGACGCCGTCTACTCCGAGCTGGACCAGGAGGACATCAACACCCTGTTCCACTCCGACTCCGAGGACGACGTCCCCCCCGACGTGCTCGACGCCTTCTTCGCCATCGTCGACGACTGCGAGACCTGACCGCTCACTCGCGGAGGGGCCAGGGCTCGATCCGCTTGCGGCGGTGCGAGCGGCGGTCGCCCAGGGCCCAGGCCCGGCGCCAGGAGCTGGCGTCGGGGCCCGACAGCGGCGGGCTCTGGCCGGCGTGGGCCCGCTGGCGCGCCGTCCACCAGTCATCGGCGACCTCGTCGGCCAGGGCGGTGACGGCGGCCTCGATCTCGGCGGCCAGGGCCCGCATGTCGGCGTCGGGTCCGGGGTGGATCGGGGTGCCGAAGGTGACCCGGGTGCGGCCGGGGACGAGCTTGTTGGTGCCCTTGGGCAAGATGCGGCCGGTGCCCTCGAGGTGCACGGGGACGACGGGCACGCCGCAGCGCACGGCCAGGAAGGCGGCCCCGGCCCGGAAGGGCTGGGCCCAGCCGTCGGGGCTGCGCCCGCCCTCGGGGAAGATGACCATGCTCCAGCCGTCGTCGATGAGCTCGGCGGCGAGGGTCGCCGACCGGCGGGTGACCTTGCTGCGCTCGATCGGGATGGCGTTGAGGGCGAGGGCGGCCATGGTGGCCTTCACCCGGGTGTCGAAGAAGTAGTCGGCGGCGGCGGCGGCGAAGGCCCGGTGGCGCCACGGCTCCGGGAGCGAGGTCAGCAGCAGGCCGGCGTCGATGTGGCTGAGGTGGTTGGCGGCGAAGATGGCCGGCCCGTCGAGGCCGACGAGGCGGTCGTAGCCGCGCCGCTCGGGGTCGGCCACCGCCTTCACCAGCGGTCGGACGGCCCCCTCGAGGAGGGCCAGGCGGCCCAGCCGGGCCGCGGGGGAGCGGGCCCACGCCGTGTCGTAGGCGGCGCCGAGCGTCGCCTCCTTCGGCAGGGGCTCGACCCCGCCGGGCAGCGTCGGCGCCCGGAACGGGAACTCGGCGGCCCGCAGGGCGGCGGTGGGCTGGGGCAGCCGGCGCCGGATCTGCTGGGCCCGTCGGAGGGCGACCTCGACCCGGCGCGGCCCGGTCCGCTCGGCCATCAGGTCACCACCTCCGCCGACCCCGCCCGCCACGGAGAGACGGGTCGGCTGCGTCGACGCGTCACGTCACGTCCGCCATGACGAGGGGCGGGTTGTGGAGGTGGGTGACCGTGGGCTGGGGGCCGACGGTGTCGGTGGCCATCTCGAGGGCGTCCTGGAGGGTGCTGGCGGGGCGGAAGCCGAGGCGCCGCACGGCCCGGACGTCGCCGCCGACGATGATCACCGATCCCAGGTGCTGGAGGGCGTGGGCACCCCAGTACCACATGTAGAACGGGTGGACGCCGTGGTAGGCGTGGCTCGTCCGGTACAGGTGGCGGTACCACTCGTCCTCGGCGTAGCGCTTCTCGAAGGTGTCGGCCATGACCTTGGGGTCGGTGGTCTCGGCCAGCACCTCCTCGAAGAAGTCGATGTAGCTGGGGTGGTGGACGGGGTGGAACTCCCACGGGGTGGGGTGGCTCATGATGAGCACGCCGCCCTCGCGCACCAGGGGCCGCCCCCGGTACATGTTGAAGAAGTACCCGAGGCCCAGGCACATGACCAGGATCGGGTTCATGATCGAGTGGACGTTGTAGGGGCAGATGTACGGCAGCCCCATGGTCAGCACGTCGGTCTGGCCCTCGACCGGCACCAGGTGCTGGGCGAAGTTGTGCTGGAGGGTGACCTCGTGGACGGGCTCGACGGCGCCGGCGGTCACCGAGGTGACGCCGTAGGGCGCCTCGTGGGACTGGAAGATCTTGCGGCGCGTCGCCATCGACATGCGGTCCAGCCCGGCCTTCATGCCCATGAAGGCGATGCGGTCCTTCGTCGACCACTCCCACTCGCGCTTCTGGAGGACCGAGAGCGGCCCGGTGTCTCCGAAGGTGTCGTTGTTCAGCGTCGTCTCGATCTGGAAGATCTGGACGCCGGCGTCGCGGATCACCTTGCCCATGCGCCAGTTGGCGTGGTGCAGCTCGGAGCTGTGGCGGTCCATGAACGACCGGGAGTGCTCCATCGTCGCCGGGTTGTGGTGGTGGCGGATGCTGCGGTAGCTGGCCAGCCCGGTGGCGGTGCTCTTGTGGCCGCCGTCCATGGAGACGATGTTGATGTTGACGTAGACGAGCAGGTCGGACTCGGCGGCCGCCTTGTTGATCTCGACCTCCTCGCCGTGGGGCGTGGTGCCCAGGAAGGCGAGGTCGTCGGGGTCCTCGGCGTCGTGGTTGTACAGCCTCCCGTCGGGGGCGAAGGCGTCGTAGACCCGGTCGCCGACGGCGTGGCGCAGCTCGTGCTCGGTCATGCGCCGGTGCAGGGCGAGGGCGGCGATGATGCGCACGTCGTCGACGCCGGCGGCCGCGGCCCGGTCGAGGACGGCCTCGATGATCCGCTGGCGGATGTCGGGCCGCTTCATCTTGGGCAGCGGCAGCGAGACGTCGTCGAAGGCGATGACGAGCTTCATGCCCGCGAACAGGCGGGCGCTGAGCGGGTCGCTGTCGAGCGGGTTGTCGAGGGCGTCCTCGATGGCCTGGGTGACGCTCTTGAGCGGGTCGATGGGCTCGCCGGGGTAGACGATCCGGCTGCGGCCGGCGGGCAGCTTCTCGAGGCGGAACGACTCGCCGTGGTGGAACAGGACGGGGGGCGTCGAGCGATCGACGTCGAGGACGAGTCCGGGACGGGGCATCAGCGGTGCTTCTCCTGGCGGAGGTCGAAGGCGATCTTGACCGCGCTGCGCGAACCGGCGGCGGCCGCGTGGCTGATGGCCTCGCGGTGGCGGTCGAGGGGGTAGGTGGCGCTCAGCAGGCGGTGCAGGTCGGCGTCCCGCACCACGTCGAAGGCGGTGGCGAAGTCGTCGCGGGTGTAGGCGTAGCAGCCCCGCAGGCCGGTCTCGCGGTGCCAGAGCGGCGTGAGGTCGACGCTGGTGTGGCCGGGCATGCCGACGACGATGACGTCACCGCCGGGCGCCACGACCCGCAAGGCCTGGGCCAGCGACTCCGACGAGCCGACGCAGTCGACGACCGTCGGCACGCCGCCGGTGAGCTGGCCCTCGCCGAGGACCATCGAGGCGGTGAGGGACCGGATCGCCCGGGGCAGCTCGGCCGGGGCGACGGCCCGCGTGGCGCCGAGGGACTGCGCCAGCCGCTTCTGCTCCGGGTGCTTCGCCGTGGCCAGGATCGTGCGGTGAGGCGGTCGGTGTGGGTCAGACCCACTCCGACCGTCGAGGTGGCGGAGGGCGGCGAGGGTGGTGAGGCCGAGGGTGCCGGCGCCGATGATGGCGACGGCGCCGTCGGCGCCGGCCCGGCTGGCCCGGACGGCGTGGGCGGCGTGGACCGCGCAGGCGGTGGGCTCGACGAGCACCGCGGCCTCGTCGGTCATGTCGTCGGGGACGGCGACGAGCTGGTCGGGGTGGGCGACCATCGCCGTGGACCAGCCCCCGCCCGTCTCCCGGCAGAAGCCGCTCTGGAGGGCGGGGTCGAGGTGGCCGAAGGCGATGCGCTCGCAGTGGTGCGTGCGGCCCAGGGCGCAGCTGGGGCAGACCGGGTCGACGCCCCGGATGGCGCAGTGCAGGACCGGGACGAGCACGGCGCGGGAGCCGTCGTCGAGCTCGCCGACCACCTCGTGGCCCGGGGTGAACGGGAAGCTCACGATGGGCTCGAAGTACTGGCTCGACCGGCCGTCGATGGTGGCCAGGTCGCTGCCGCAGATGCCGGCCAGGCGGGGCCGGAACCGCACCCACTCGTCGGTCGGATGGTCGAGCTCGTCGACGTCGGCCAGCTTCAGGGGGCCGACGGTGGCGCCGGCGCCGGGCACGGCGCGACCGGCGACGGCGGCGGCGGCGAAGCGGGCCGGCTTCCGGGAGAAGACCAGTGCCCGCGTCACCGGCGGGCCTTCGCGCGGTCGGGCGAGCGGTAGCCGGGCACCCGGAGGGCCTCCCGGCGGGGGCCGGAGCGGGCGGGGATCGGCAGGCGGGGCGGGACGAAGCCGGGAGCCTTGTCCCACTGCTCGACGAGCCAGCCCCGCTTGCGGGCGAGCGACGCCAGCCGGGCCTCGGGGTTGACCGCCACCGGGAAGCCGACGGCCTCGAGCAGGGGGAGGTCGCTGGTCGAGTCGGCGTAGGCCACGGCCTCGCTGACGTCGAGGTCGTGCTCGGCGGCGTAGTCGTAGAGGGCCTGGGCCCGGCTCTCGCCCGTCGGCGGGACGTGGGCCATCTGGCCGGTGAGGGTGCCGTCGGCGTTCTCGGTGAGCGACGGGGCCACGATGTCGTCGAACAGCGGCTTGAGCGGCTCGACGACGAAGTCGAGGGCGCCGGTGATGAGGACGGTGCGGTGGCCGAGCGCCCGGTGCTCGCGCACCCGGCGGATGCCGGCGGGGAACGACTTGGTGAGGATGAGGTCCGAGAGCATCTCCTCGGAGTCCTCGAGGAGCTCGAGCTTCGGGGCGCCCTCGTAGCGGCGGTAGAAGTGCCGCAGGAAGTCGCTGCGGTCCTTGCGGTCGAGCTTGAGCAGGGCCGGGGCCTCGGCCACCAGGCGGGCGGTGAGGGTGCGCCGATCGGCGGCATCGAGGCGGCGGGTGGCCAGCCAGGCGAACGAGGTGACGACGTTCGAGGCGATCAGCGTGTTCTCGAGGTCGAAGGCGGCCAGCGTGCGCTGCGGGTCGAGCACCTGGCGGCGGAGCCGGGTCGAGCGGGCCTCGCTGGTGCCCGACGATCCGTCGGTCCGCACCCGGGCGTGCTTGACCACCGACGGCAGGTGGATCTCACGGACGTAGTGGGCCCAGTCGACGATGCGGGGGTCGCACCCGAAGTCGCGCCGGTCGGGCGCCGCCAGCGCCTCGTGCAGGGCGAGCAGCCGCTCGACGCCGTAGATGGCCTCGCACTCGGTGTAGGAGCCGTAGAGCGTGACGTAGGCGGTGGCCCGGTCGACCAGCTCCCGCTTCTCCTCGATCCCGGCGGCCCACTGGGCCTGCTTGCCCCGGAGCGGGAGGTTGGCGAGCAGCTTCTCGGCCGTGGTCAGGACCTTGTGGGCCCGGCGCAGCTCGCCCTCGACCTGGCCCCGGCCGGGGAAGGCGAACTCGGGGACGCTGATGGGCTGGCCGTCGCGGTCGTACAGCGGGTGCTCGGTGAACCAGGCCGAGACCAGGTCGACCATCGTCTGGAACTTGAGCGGGTTGGACGAGCCCGAGGCGACCTGGGTGACGTCGGGCGTGCCGTCGTCGTTGGACGGGCCCCGGGCGGCGACGGCGCAGAGGGCGCCGACGACGAGGTCGACGGGGATGACGTCGACGGTGCCCTCGGGGACGCCGGGGAACTGGCTCAGCAGGCCTCGGGCGTAGGAGATGATGACCGGCTCGGCCATGCGGAAGCCCCGGATCCACCCCGGGACCGGCTCGGACCAGGCCGACTCGATGATGGCGGGGCGGACGATCGACACCGGGACGGCGCCCCGCTCCTCGCCCAGGGCCCGCTCGCCGAGGGCCTTGGTCATGGCGTAGGCGTCGGGCCAGCCCAGGCTGGCGGCCCGGGCCCGCCCGGCCTCGACCAGCTGGTCCTTGACCCACGCCTGGCGGAGGGCCTCGGTCTTCTCGGCCAGCAGCGGGCCGCCGGCGGCACCGAGCTCGTCGCGGGCCTCGGCCCGGAAGCGCTCCAGGTTCTCGGCGGTGCGGCTGGCGGCCTCGAAGTCGCCGCGCATCCGGCGGGAGGCGTCGACCTCGCGCTTCCAGTCGACGTCGATCCAGAACGGGCTCTCGTCGACCCGGATCTCGGGCGCCGCGCCCCGGCGGTTCCCGGCGACGTAGCAGGTGCTGACGGCCACCAGGTGGGGGGCGACGCCGAGGGTGTGGAGGGTGCGGGCGATGCGGGTGGGGCCGAGCAGGTTCACCTCGACGGCGAGGTCGAGGGGCGAGTCGAAGCTGACGGTGGCGGCCGAGTGGATGACCGTGTCGCAGCTCGCCAGCACGTCCCGCCCGTGGTCGTCGAGGCCGAGGCCGTCGGTGCTGACGTCGCCGGCGACGACGGTGACGCGGCGGGCGACGACCTCGTCGAAGGCGGCCTTGCCCCCGAGCTCGTCGCGCAGGCGGTCGAAGCAGTCGTTGCGGAAGATCTCCCGCTGGGCCCGCTGCTCGACGGTGCGCTTCCGGCCGGGGCGGACCAGGAGCACGATCTCGCAGTCGGGGACGCCCCGCAGGAGCCGCTCGACCAGGGCCGTGCCCAGGAACCCGGTGGCGCCGGTGACGAAGAGGCGCTTGCCGGCGAGCGCGGTGGCGATCGGTGTCGTCATGCGATCCGGGACCGTAGCCCACCCTCTCTACCAAATGGTAGACAGTCGTGGTGGAAGGCCTCTCCGTGGAGCCCCCCACGCGGGATCGGATCGTCGCCGCCGCCCTGGCCGGCTTCGCCCGCCGCGGGGTGGAGGCGACCTCGCTCGACGACGTGGCCCTCGCCGTGGGGGTGCGCAAGCAGACGGTGCTCTACTGGTTCCGGTCGAAGGACGCCCTGGTCGACGGGGTCGTCGAGGCCGCGGTCGAGGAGCTCGGGCGGGCCCTCGACGGCGCCGTCGCCGGGCGCCGCCCGGGCCGGGACGTGGTCGTCGCCGTGGTCGACGAGGTCCTGCGCCTCGGCGCCCGCCGTCCCGACCTGCTGGTGCTCCTGCGCGAGGTCACCCGGCTGGGCCCGTCGGCGGTCGCCACCCTCGGCGAGGCCATCGGCCCCCGCCTCGACGGCGCCGCCGCCGCCCTCGCCGGCCCCGACGGCGACGTCGACCGGGCCCGGGCCCGGCTGCTGGAGGCCGGCGCCCGGGTCGTCGCCACCGCCGTCGAGGCCGAGCTGCGCGACCAGATGGGCGTCCCCCCGACCCGGGCCTGGCTCCGCACCCGCCGCGCCGACCTCCTCGCCGTCCTCACCCCCTGACGAGCTTTGTCCGGAAGTCCCCCTCCTCGGCAGGGTTCCGGACAAGGTTCGGGGGGTCAGTCGCGGTCGAGGACCTCGAGGGCGTTGCGCTCCTTGTCGCCGGTCTCGACCATGCGCTCGGGGACGTCGTCCATCTCGGTGCGCAGGGCGATGCTCATCTTGGCGTGCATGTCGTAGAGGCACGTGATGTAGGTGAGCTCGAGGATCTCCTCGTCGGACAGGTGGTCGCGCAGCACGGCGAACACGCCGTCGGCGACGCGACCACCGTCGAGGGCGAGGGCGTCGGTGTAGGCGAGGACGGCCCGCTCCAGGGGGCTGAAGCAGTCGGCGACCTGCCAGTGGGCGATGGCCTCGATCTTGTCCTCGGGGATCCCGACGGCCCGGCAGCTCTTGACGTGCTGGGAGTAGACGAACAGCGAGGCCCGGTCCCAGCCGACGCGCGTCTGGCCCAGCTCGCGGAGCTGGGGGTCGAGCTTGCGGTCGGGCGACTGGTAGAGGGCGAAGCCGTCGACGCAGTGCTGGAGCACCGGCGGGCAGCCGGCGAACACGGTCCACCAGTCGCCCGGGGTGCCGGTGTTCGTGCCCGGCTCGGCGACCGGGTCGCGGTCCTTGCCGAAGAGCAGGTCGTACATGAAGCGGACGACGGGGGCGTTGTCCTCCGAGCGGGGGACCTGGTCGAGCCGCGGCATCAGACGGTCGCGTCGGCGGGAGCGTCGGCCGGGGCGTCGGCATCGGCCGCCTCGACGGCGGCGAGGTCGCCCGCTGCGGCCTGGGCATCGGCCCCGCCGGCGGCCGACGCCTGGGCCTCGAGCGCCGACTTGGGGGCGTGGGCCACGTCCGAGGGGCGCCACGCCCGGGTCGAGGCGGCCAGCTCGAGGAGGATGCCGTCGGGGTCCTGGAAGTAGACGGAGCGGACGAAGACGTCGTCGGTGACGGTGGGGGCCAGGCCCCACTCGCTGTCGTCGTGGTTCCACGTCTCGCTGCAGTCGATCCCGGCGGCGACGAGCCGGTCGCGGTACTCGTCGATGCGGTCGACCGGCACCTTGAAGGCCACGTGGTTCATCGACCCGATGGCGCTGGTGAGGTCGGCCACGTCGGGCCGGCCGGCGGGGGCCGAGATCCCGGGGACGGGCTCGGGGGCGTCGGCGAACCAGAAGAAGGCGAGGAGGTCGCCGCCCCCGCAGTCGAAGAAGAAGTGCTGGCCCATGCCCTGGGGCAGCTCGACCGTCTTCACCAGCGGCATGCCGAGGGTGCCCTGGTAGAAGTCGACGGTGCGGGCCATGTCCCGGCAGACGAGGGCGAGGTGGTTGACCCCGCCCCACTCGATGCGGTCATCGTCGCTCATGGGGCCGACGTTACGCCTGACGGACCGTCAGAGGGGAGGGATCGCTCCGTAGCCTGCGGCGATGGACCAGCCCCCCGTGCTCCAGATGCGCCTCGTGGTCGAGACCGACGACCTCGACGAGGCCCTGGCCTTCTACCGGGACGTTCTCGGCCTGACCGAGCAGGCCGCCTTCACCGGCGAGGGCGACGCCCGGGTCGTGATCCTCGACGCCGGCCGGGCGACGCTCGAGCTGGCGAACCCGGCCCAGGCCCGGATGATCGACGAGGTCGAGGTCGGGCGGCGGATCGCCCCGCCCGTCCGGGTCGCCTTCGAGGTGACCGACGCGGCCGGGACGACGACCCGGCTGTCGGAGGCGGGTGCGACCGTCCTGGCCGAGCCGGTCGAGACGCCCTGGCGATCGCTCAACAGCCGCCTCGACGCCCCGGCCGGCCTGCAGCTGACCCTCTTCCAGGAGCTCGAGTCCCTGGAGGAGCGGGCCCGGCGGCCGGGCTTCGGCACCGCCGACGACCGGGACCGCTGACGCCGGCAGAGGGGGCGCGGGCGCATCGCCCCGGTGCCCGCGTCCGATCGCAACCGGACGCCGGCGGTCATCGCGGCGGGCGGACGGCTCCGCCTCCCAGCAGGAGGCGGCCGACGAGCGGGAGCCGACCGACCTCGGGGAAGTGGCGCTGGATGTCGAGCCGACGACCGTTCGCCACGAGCAGGACGACGCTGGCGACGACGATGGCGCTCAGATCGACGAGGACGCCGGCCGACGTGGCCGTGGCGTAGAGCGAGAGGATGACCGTCATGGCGACGATCCCGGCGTAGGTGCCGACGTGCCTCCTCTCGAGGAGGGCGATGCCTGCAGCGCGGCGCAGGCCGGCCTGCTTGAGCGCGTTGTGGCCCACCAGGGTGCCCGTGGTCGCCACTGCGGCCCCGATGGCGCCGTGGGCGGGGATCAGTGCTGCGCAGAGGGTCACGTTGAGGACGGCGGTGGCGACGTTGATGGCCATCAGGTAGCGCAGCCGTCCCGTCACCTTCAGCATCAGACCGTTGAAGCCGAGGGAGACGTTGAGGTAGTAGCCGACGGCGAGGACCGCCAGAACGTCCGCCGACCCGCGGTACCTGCCCCCGAACATGGCGACGGTGAACGGTTCCGCGAAGACGCCGGTGAGCGCGAAGAGCGGGAACGAGACCACGGCGATCCACGCCGCCGTGGTCCAGTACAGGTCGGCGTTCGCCGCTCTGTCGCGCCGGGCGAAGGCGCGCGCGGCGACGGGGGTGAAGAGGAGGCCCGCGCTCGTCATCACCATCTGGATCGTTCGCGCCGGGCTGAGCACGGCTTGGAAGGTCGCCACGTCGCCTGCCCCCCCGTAGCGTCCGAGGAGCAGCGACGTCGTGGACTGCATCGACACGTAGACCAGGTCGGTGGTCAGCAGCGGGACGGTGAACGCGAGCAGCTCGCGGAGGGGAACCGACGGCCGGGCCCGCCGCAGGCGAGCTCCGAGACCCGAGACCCGAAGGAGACGGACGAAGGCCTGGAGGTAGAACGCCAGACCGACGAGGCCGGCGACGACGTAGCCGGCGGCGAGGGACCGCGCTCCGTGTGACCCGCCGATGACGAGCAGCACGACCGTGAGCCGGAGCGCGGGGGTCAAGACGTAGCGCCTCACGAAGATCACCCGGGGACGGGCGTACACGGCGAAGATGCCGAGCAGCACGCTGTCGAGCGCCCCGAGGGGGGCCAGGACGATCAGCACCACGAGCAGACCGGTGGCCTGGGAGTCATCGATCAGCCGACCGCTCATCCAGCCGTGCAGGCCGATCACCGCTGCGGTGGCGGCGACCCCCATGGCGACGATGGTCGCGACCTGGACGAGCAACGTCCCCAGCAGCTCGTCGTCGCGTCGTTCCTCGTCGAAGATGGCGATGAAGCGCGTCAGAGCACGGTCGAGACCGAGGGCGACGACGAGCTCGACCGCCTGGACGAGCGAGATGGCGTAGGCGAAGGAGCCGTAGTCCGCCCGGCTGAGGTGGCGCACGATCAGGACCTGGACCAGGAGGTTGGTCGCCACGGCGAGGATGCGTCCGAGGAGGAGCAGGCCAGACCCCCGGACATGGTCTCGAACCGGGTCGTTGCGCGCGGCCTCGGGTGGGCCGGCGGGCGTGGCGGTCAGGTCCACGCGACTCGATCGAGGAACCCCTGGATCACGTCCGCCAGCCTCGTGGCGTGCGGTTCGTCGAGGAGACCCTCGTGATGCGACGCCAGCACGGTCGCCGCCTCGAGGCGCGGCACGCGAGCCGTCCACTCGGCGACGATCTCGGGGTCGTCGTTCGACAGCACGAGCAGCGCCGGACCCTCGAAGACGGTGGCCGGGCGGTAGGCACGGACGAGGCGTCTGCTCGTGCGCAGCATGGCAGCAGGGCGACGAGCGACAGGGATGCGCCGGCCGACGCGAAGGCGCGCCTCGTCGAGGCCAGCCGCGGCGCGGTGACGAAGGCGCGGCACCGTTCGCAGCGATCGGTGTTCCGGCTGCCGCGGCGTGGCGCGGCGGGTGGGCGGGCCCGGTGGTGCCGAGTCGATGAGCACGACAGCAGAGGGGCGCGGCACCACCGCGGCCGCTTGGATCGCCATCTCGAGCGCGACGACGCCCCCCAGGGAGAACCCTCCCAGGAGGTAGGGACCAGTGGGCTGCACGTCCCGCACTGCGTCCAGGTACGCGGACGCCATCTCCTCCAAGCTGTCGAAGGGGAACGCTCGCCCGTCGAGCGCGGGCGACTGGAGGGCGTGGAACGGGTGGTCGCGTTCGAAGTGCCGGCTCACCGCTCGGAGGCGGAGGACGTTGCCGCCGGCGCCGTGCACGCAGAAGAACGGTCGGCCAGCGGTGGAGCCGTCGTCGCGCCCGACGGCGCCATCGCGCTGGAGGGGGACCACGGTCGTCCACGTCGGCGTCCGTCGGTCGTCGATCGCCGCGGCGAGGCGCGAGACGGTGGGGTGCTCGAGCAACGTGGAGAGAGGAAGGTCCTGGCCGAGGTGCTGGTCGATCAGCGCGAAGAGCTCGACCGCGAGCAGCGAGTGGCCGCCCAGGGCGAAGAAGTCGTCGGACAGTCGGACGTGCTCGAGGCCGAGCGTCCGCTGCCAGAGGGCGCGCAGCGCCTCCTCGGTCGGGGTCGGGTCCCGTCGGGGGCCGGCGCCCCGATCTCCCTTCGGTCGGGACCATCCCCTCGCCAGGGACGACCGGTCGACCTTGCCGGTCGTGGTCCGGGGGAGACGCTCCACGATCGTGAGGTGGGCAGGGACCATCCACCACGGCACGCACGAGCGAGCCTGCTCGAGGATCTGGTCGACGTCGGTCGGTGACGCTCCGGTGACCCAGGCCACCAGGACGCCGTCTCCCGGCCCGGGGACGATCGCGGCGACCGCTTCGTGGACCCGGCGGTGAGCGGTCAGGGCTGCTTCGACCTCCCCGAGCTCGACCCGTCGGCCTCGGAGCTTCACCTGCTGGTCGCGCCGGCCCAGGAGCTGCAACGTCCCGTCGTGGAGCCAGCGCACCCGGTCGCCGGTCCGGAACGCCCGCCCGGCCGCGACGAACGGGTCAGGGACGAACCGCTCTGCCGTCAGGTCGGGCTGGCCGAGGTACCCGGCTGCGACACCCGCGCCGCCGATGAGGAGCTCCCCGGGCATGCCGCGCGGGACGAGACGGAGGGCGTCGTCGACGACGTACGCACGGGCACCGACGATGGGTCGCCCGATCGACGCGGGGGCACGGTCATCGTCGGGTCGTTGCTCGTGGGCGGTGCACCAGACGGTGGTCTCCGTCGGCCCGTACTCGTCGTGGAGGGCGACGCGCCCGCCGAGCACCTCGTCGTGGCGTCGGACGAGATCCCTCGCGCTCGCCTCGGCACCGACGATGACGGTCGTCAACGAGGCCAACCGCTCGGCCGGGCAGTGGTCGAGGACCAGCCGCCAGTAGGTCGGGAGGCACACCATGTGCGTGGCCGACGAACGGTGGACGACCGATCCGATGCGCCGGGGATCTCGGCGTTCGGCTTCGTCCGGCATCACGAGCGTGCCCCCGGCCGACAGCGTCCACAGCACCATCCCGATCCATGCGTCGAAGACGGGCTCGTGGATGCAGACCACGCCACCGATGGGCTCGGTGTAGCGAGCCAGGTGGGCGGCGTTGCTCGCCGCCAGGTTGCCCACGGTGACGAGGACGGGCTTGGGTGCTCCGGTCGAGCCGGAGGTGAACACCACGTAGGCGGGACGGCCATCGGCGGGCGGCGCCGGGGTGGGCAGCCTCGTCGCCGCCGCGCATCCGCCTTCGAGCTCGGCCAGATCGACCGTGGTGCTGCGTCCCCATGGGGACGGGTCGAGACCTGAGGTCACGACGAGGTCGATGCCGGCGACCTGGACAGCGGCGCGACGGCGTCGGTCGGGCATCGATGGGTCGAGGGGTGCGAACGCTGCCCCTGTGGCCATGATGGCCAGGTCGGCAACCACCCAGTCCACGGGTCGGGCGGCCGACACGCCCACGACGCACCCGGGCCCGATCCCCCGCTCGGTGAGGGTGGTGGCGACGGCACCCGCACGGACTGCGAGCTCGGAGTAGGAGATGATCGCTCCACCGACGCTGATGGCGGGAGCGTCCGGTGCGTCGTCGGCACGATCCCCGATCACGGCCACCACGGGTCGCACCGTGTCGGCGAGGGACGGTCCGCGCCCGAGCCTCAGCAGCTCGGCGCGCTCGTCGTCCCCGACCGCAGCCAGACGTCTCGTGGGACGACCCGGATCGCTGATGGCATCGACGAGGACGTCCCGAACCTGGTGGACGAGCATGCGCCCGGTCGTGGGGTGGAAGATCGCGCTGTCGGCGTCGACCCGCAGGAGGAGCCCACCGGTCGGGGTGGCATCGGCCCCCAGACCGAGCTCCAGGAGCGCGACGTCGAGGTCCAGGGGCATCCCGGTCACCATGAGCGGACCGGCGGAACCGTGCGGTGGGGAGGTGCCCCAGTACGAGTAGTCCACCTGGAAGCACGGGTTCCGGCTGCCATCGCGTTCGATGCCGAGCCGGTCGACCAGGACGTCGAAGGGCAGTGCGGCTCCGTCCAGCGCGCTCCCCACGGCGCGGCGACACCGGTCCAGCAGGTCGCGGAAGGACGGGTCACCCGCCAGGTGGAGTCGGACCGGCACCGTGTTCATCGAGCACCCGACGGGGGACGCCCGATCGTCACTGTCGGATGCGGCGACGTGGGTGCCGACGATGATGTCCTCGTCGCCCGAGAAGCGGTGCACCGCGACGGCCCAGGCTGCGAGCACCGCCACGAACCGCGTCGTCCCGGCCGTCCGGGCGAGCGCCCCGAGGGCATCGAAGGTCTGACGATCCACGGTCGCTCGCGCCGACCTGCCGATGTGGGGCGAGCGGGCCGGACGCCATCGATCGGTGGGGAGGTCCAGGGAGATCGGGGCCCCGGCGAGCCGAGCGGCCCACCCGTCGACGAGATCGGGAGGAGGGCGCACGGAACGGTGTCCGATGGGCATCGTCGCCCCGGTCGGCGGGTCCGCCGGAGGCGCCTCCCGCTCGCTGCGCACCTGCGGGCAGAGGATGTCGATCAGCTCGCGGGCGAGTCGGTCGGAGGCCCGTCGGTCGGCGATGGTGTGGTGGCAGAGCAGCAGAAGGTGGTGCTCGACGTCGCTGACCCGCACGAGGAGGCATCGCGCCAACGGGCCCACCTCGAGGTCGAAGCGACGGCGGGCCTCGGCCACGGCCATCCGGCGCAGCCGTTCCTCGCGATGTCCTGCGCCTCTGACGAGCGGCATCACCGCGAGCGGGATGACCACGGCGGGGTCGGTGACGAACCGAACACGTCCGTCCCGCGTGGGGAACCGCGATCGCAGCGCGTCGTGGCGGCGCACGATCTCGTCGAGGGCCTGTCGCACGACGCTCGGGTCGAGCGGGCCCCTGATCCGCAGCGAGCACTGGACGTGCAGCCCGGGGCCCGGATCGAGACGTTCGAGCAGCCACATGCGGCGCACGGCCGGAGGGAGCTCGGCGAGCATGTCCGCCGCACCGTGCCCGCGGTCCCTCACCTCGTTCGGGGCACCGTCGGGTGGGCCGGCGCCCTCCGGTGCCACGCTCGCCGTCGGGTGTCCTCGCACCATCGGACCGCCCTCCCGGGTTCGACGTCGGGCACGGTCCCACGCGACGCCGTGCTCCGACACCGCTGCCGGGGTGAGGGCACCTCACCTGCCGCGGCCCCGGGCGGTCGTCAGTCCTGGGGGCGACCGAGGGTCGAGCGGTGGGCGGCCCGCTCGACGCCGAGGCGGACCATCTCGTCGATGAGCTCGGCGTAGGGGACGCCGCTGGCGGCCCACAGCATCGGGAACATCGACTTCGGGGTGAACCCGGGGATGGTGTTGACCTCGTTGAGGAGGAGGCCCCGACCGCCCGCCTCGTAGAAGAGGTCGACGCGGGCGTAGCCGTCGCAGCGCAGGACCCGGTAGGCGTCGAGGGCGAGGGCCTGGGCCGCCTCGACCACGTCGGCGGGCAGGTCGGCGGGCACGTCGAGCCGGGCCCCGCCGTCGGAGTACTTGTCCTCGTAGTCGTAGAACTCGTGGTTGGGGACGATCTCGCCCGGGACCGACACCCGCGGCTCGGCGTTGCCCAGGACGCCGAGCTCGATCTCCCGGCCGACGACCGCCTCCTCGACGACGACCCACTCGTCGTAGCGGAGGGCGTCGGCGACGGCGGCCGCCAGGGCCTCCCGGTCGGCGGCCCGGGCGACGCCCACCGAGGACCCCATGTTCGCCGGCTTCACGAACACGGGCAGGCCCAGCTCCTCGACGACCTGGTCGAGGAAGGCCTCGCCGGCGTGGACGTCCCGGCAGGCCAGGTGGCGGGCCTGCGGGAGCCCGGCCGCGCCGGCCAGGGCCTTGGCCGCGACCTTGTCCATGCACACCGCCGACCCCAGCACCCCGGTGCCGACGTAGGGCACCCCTGCCAGCTCGAGCAGCCCCTGCACCGTGCCGTCCTCGCCCAGCGGGCCGTGGATCAGCGGGAGGACGACGACCTGCTGGCCGGGCGTGGCCGGGGCGACCGCGGGCAGCGGCTCGAGCTCGCTCCCGGCGACGGGCACGGTGGCGCCGATCTCGCCCGCCCGGCCCCCGTCGAGGAGGGCCTTGGCGTCATCGGCCAGCAGCCAGCGGCCGTCGCCGTCGATGCCGATGGGCACGACGTCGTAGCGCTCCAGGTCGACGGCGCCCAGCACGCTGGCCGCCGACGTGCACGAGACGTCCCGCTCGGCCGACACCCCGCCGAAGAGGATGACGAGGCGGGGGCGGGCGTCCGGCATGGCTGGCGAGCCTAGGGGCGCGCACCGGGCGCCAGGGTTGCCCCGCCCGGTGAGGCCCACCCGATACGGTCGCCGCCCGTGCGGCTCACCCTCACCGACCTGGCCACCGCCACCGGCGGCTCCGTGGCGGGCGACGCCGCGACCGTGGTGGACGGTCTCGGCATCGACTCCCGGGCCCTTCCGCCCGGCGCCGGCTTCGTCGCCCTGGTCGCCGAGCGCGACGGGCACGACTTCGTCGCCGGGGCGGTCGCCGCGGGAGCGGTGGCGGTGGTCGCCTCCCGACCGGTGGGCGATGTGGGCGTCCCCGTCCTGCTGGTGCCCGACACCGCCGCTGCCCTCCTCGCCATCGGCCGCCTGGCCCGCAGCCGCCTGCCCGATCGGGTCGTGGGCATCACCGGGTCGGTCGGCAAGACCTCGACCAAGGACATGCTCGCCAGCCTGCTGGCCGCCCGGTGGACGACGGCGGCCAGCGCCCGCTCGTTCAACAACGAGATCGGCGTGCCCCTGACGCTCGTGGCCGCGCCGGCCGACACCGGTGCCGCCGTCATCGAGATGGGCGCCCGGGGCCCGGGCCACATCGCTCTGCTGTGCACGATCGCCCGCCCGACAGCGGCGATCGTCACCGCCGTCGCCGACGCCCACCTCGAGATGTTCGGGTCGATCGACGAGGTGGCCCGGGCCAAGGGCGAGCTGGTCGAGGCCCTGCCGTCCGACGGCGTCGCCGTCTTGAACGCCGACGACCCTCGCGTCGCGGCGATGGCCGGGCGGACCTCGGCGTCGGTCCTGACCTACGGGGTGGGGAAGGGGTCGACGGCCGACGTGGTCGCCACCGACGTGGAGCTCGACGACCTGCTCCGTCCCCGGCTGGTGCTGCGCTCGCCGTGGGGCGTGATCCCCGTCCGGCTCCGGGTCCACGGCGCCCACCAGGCGGCCAACGCCGTCGCCGCCGCAGCCTGCGCCCTGGCCCTCGGCGTCGACCTCGACGACGTGGTCGAGGCCCTCGGGGCCGCCGCCATCTCCGGGATGCGCATGCAGGTCGATCGGGCGCCGTCGGGCCTGGTCGTGGTGAACGACGCCTACAACGCCAACCCGACCTCGACCCGGGCCGCCCTCGACGCCCTGGCCGCCCTGCCGGTCACCGGGCGCAAGGTGGCGGTGCTGGGGCTGATGGCCGAGCTGGGGCCCGACGCCGACGAGCTCCACCGGGGCGTCGCCGCCGCCGCCGCCGACCGGGGCATCGAGGTGGTGAGCGTGGCCGCGCCCGCCTACGGGGCGGCGACCGCGGTCGACGACCCGGCCGACGCGGTGGGGTGCCTCCGGGGGCTGGCCGCCGGAGATGCCGTGCTGATCAAGGGGAGCCGGGTCGCCGGCCTGGAGGCGGTGGCCGAGTCCCTCCTCGCCGCCGAGGCCTGAGGCGCGTCAGGCGGCCTCGGCCGTGGCCGCCACGTCCGCCGGCGAGCGGCGGAGGTCGAACACCGCGGCCAGGGTGGCGGCGACGGCGGCGCCGACGAGCACCATGGTGGTGATCGACGTGCGCTCGGCGATCCACCCGCCGGCCAGGCCGCCGAAGGGCACGGTGCCGCCGAAGCCCATGATCCACAGGGCCATGACCTTGCCCCGCACCCCGTCGTCGAGGTGCTCCTGGAGCACCGTCGACAGCGACGTGATGACGGTGAAGTAGGCGGCGCCCACGGCGAAGATGACCGGGTAGGCGGGCGGCGCGGCCCGCAGCAGTGAGAACCCGGCGAGCAGCACGGCGAAGACGACCAGCCCGATGCGGGTGAGGCGGGCCTTGTCGCGCCCGGCGAAGAGGGTCCCGACCGACAGGGCGCCGCTCACCGCGCCGAGGCCGAAGGCGGCGTAGAGCAGCCCGTAGGCCTCGGACTTGGCCGCCAGGCCCAGGTTCTCGTCGGCGAGGGTCGGCATCTGGGTGATGAACGGCAGGGCCAGCAGCGAGAAGATGAAGATCACCAGGATCACCTGGCCGACCTCGCGGTGGGCCCGGGCGTAACGGATGCCCTCGAGCAGCCGGTGCAGGCCCTGGGTCCCGGTCGACGGGGGCTCCGGGAGCGGGACCCGCGTCAGGGCCACGATCACCGCGGCGTAGCTGATCCCGTTGAGCAGGAACACGAACGAGGCGCCGGCGTTGGCGAAGATGAGGCTGCCGATGGCGGGACCGACGACGCGGGACGCGTTCATCTGGACCGAGTTGAGCGAGATGGCCCCGGCCAGGTCGCGGCGGGGGACGAGGATCGGGATGACGGCGCTGAAGGTGGGGGCGTAGAGCGCGTTGGCGCAGCCGATGGCCAGCACCACGGCGACGAGCAGGACCCGGTTGGGGGAGACGTCGAGGGCGACGGCGGCCAGCGCCAGGGAGAGGAGCCCCTGGGTGACGGACAGCGTCACCAGGAGCCGCTTGCGGTCGACGGCGTCGGCCAGGGCCCCGCCGACCAGCGACAGCAGCAGCAGCGGGCCCAGCTGGGCGGCGGTGACGATGCCGACGAACACGCCGGACCCGGTGAGGTCGTAGGCCAGGGCGCCCAGGACCACGTTCTGCATCCAGGTGCCGATGTTGGAGGCGAAGGCGCCCAGGTAGATCGTCCGGAAGGGGGCGTGCGACCACGCCGACCGCGCCGTGCCCGGGGCGAAGGCCCGGTCGCCCTCGAGGAGGACGTCCTCGACCTCCTCCATGTCCCCGAAGCCGCCGTGGGGGTCGGCGGGCTCGGGGGGGCGGATCGACATCGAGGTCGAGGCTACGGCCGGATCGGCGCGACTGACCAACGGGTCAAGTCCCCGTCGGGCGTAGGCCCGGCCCGTAGCGTGGGACGGATGTCGTCCTCCGCGAGCAGCACCGCCCCCTCGGCCCCTCCGGCCCCGGCCACGTGCGACCTGTCGACGCAGTGCGGCCACTGCGGCGGGCCCATGGCGCCCGAGCACGCCCACTACCGCTGCACGGTCTGCTTCCAGCGCGACTCCTGCTGCGACGGCCCCTACTGAGCCGGTGACGGCGCCGGATCGGGCCGCCATCCACCTCGGACCCTCCGGGGCGCCGGGCTGGCTGGCCGAGGCGGTCGAGTCCGGCGGCGGCCGCCTCGTCGACCCCGACGAGGCCGACGCCGTGGTGTGGGCCTCGCCCCGCCACCCCGAGGCGCTGGGCCGCCTGCTCGCCGACCAGCCCCACCTGCGGTGGGTCCAGCTGCCCTTCGCCGGGATCGAGACCTACCTGGACGTCCTCGACGACGACCGGGTCTGGACGTGCGGCAAGGGGGTCTACGCCACGCCCGTGGCCGAGATGGCCCTCGCCCTGCTGCTCGGCGGACTCCGCCACGTGGGGGCCTACGCCCAGGCGGCGACCTGGACGAGGCCGGCGGGCCGCAACCTCGTCGGTGCCCGGGTGACGATCCTCGGCGGGGGTGGCATCACCCGGGAGCTGCTGCGCCTCCTCGGCCCGTTCGAGGTCGAGGCGACGGTCGTGCGCCGCGACCCCGAGCCGCTCCCCGGCGCCCACCGCACCGTGGGCCCCGACGCCCTCGCCGCCGCCCTCGACGGCGCCGACGGCGTGGTGCTGGCCCTGGCCCTCACGTCCGAGACGCGCCGGATCATCGACGCCGCCGCCCTCGCCCGCCTGCCCGACCACGCCTGCCTGGTGAACGTCGCCCGCGGCGGCCACGTCGTCACCGACGACCTGGTGGCCGCGCTCGCCGCCGGGACCCTGGGCAGCGCCGGGCTCGACGTCACCGACCCCGAGCCCCTCCCCGACGGCCACCCGCTGTGGGCCGAGCCCCGGTGCACCATCACGCCCCACGTGGGGAACACGCCGGAGATGGCGGTCCCGCTGCTGTCGGCCCGGGTGCGCGCCAACGTGGCCCGGTGGATCGCGGGGGAGGAGCTGCTCGGCCCCGTCGACGTCGCCCGGGGCTACTGAGCAGCGGCCCATCGGCGTCGACCCGTCGGACGTCGAATCGCCAGCGAATCGCCGTCCGACGCATCGGCGCAGGTCACGGTGGTCGTCGGCGGCGGCGCCCTGGCCGGGACCATCACGGTGCGACCATCTCGGCCACGGTGTCGACGCAGTCGCGGCGTCACCGTGCGCGGCGGGCTCGCCTGAACAGGACCCGACGGCGGTCGTAGGGTCGACCCCATGGACTTCCGCGAGCACACCGTCGAGGAGCTGGCCGCCCGGGTCCGGGCCCGCGAGGTCAGCGCCCGCGAGCTCACCGGCGCAGCCCTCGACCGCATCGCCGCCCTCGACGGGGCGATCCACGCCTTCCGGTCCGTCGACCCCGACCCGGCCCTCGCCGACGCCGAGCTCATCGACTCCCGGATCGCCGACGGCGAAGACGTCGGGCCCCTCGCCGGGATCCCCATCGGGGTGAAGGACCTCGAGGACGCCCTCGGCTTCGTGACGACCCACGGCTCGGTCCTCAGCCGTGACGACGCCCCCGCCATGGGTGACTCGATCTTCGTGGCCCGCCTCCGCGCCGCGGGGTGCGTGATCGTGGGCAAGACCAACACCCCCGAGATGGGCTGCAAGGGCGACACGACCAACGGCCTCGGCCCGCCGACGGTGAACCCCTGGCACCGCGGTCGGTCGGCGGGAGGGTCGTCCGGCGGGAGCGCGGCGGCGGTCGCCTCGGGCATGGTCCCCCTCGCCACCGGCAGCGACGGTGGGGGCTCGATCCGCATCCCCGCCGCCATCTGCGGGCTGACCGGCTTCAAGCCGTCGCTGGGGCGGGTCCCCGTCGGCGGGCCGTCGCCGCCGTCGTGGGCGGACCTGTCGGCCAAGGGGCCCATGACGCGGCGGGCGAGCGACGCCGCCGCCGTGCTCGACGCCGTCGTCGGGCCGGACCCCAGCGACCTGCGCAGCCTGCCCCGCCCCCGCGCCGCGTGGCGCCCGCAGCTCGACGAGCCCCACCCGCCGCTGAGGGTCGCCTGGTCGCCGACGCTGGGCTACGCCCCGGTCGACGCCGAGGTGGCCGCGGTGTGCGCCGCGGCCGTCGAGCGGCTGTCGGGCACCGGCTGCGAGGTCGTCGAGGTGCCGTCGGTCTTCCCCGAGGACCCGGTCGGCGACTGGCTGGTGCTGACGTCGGTCTCGCACCTCCGCACCTTCGGCGACCTGCGGGGCACCCCGGAGTGGGAGCTGCTCGACCGGTCGGTCCGGTACGGCATCGAGCTGGCCGCCGACCGCACCACCGCGCTCGACGTGGTGGTCGCCCAGGACACCTGCCACCAGCTGAACCAGACGCTGACCACCCTCCTCCACGACGTGTCGTTCCTGCTCACCCCGACGGTCGCCGCGCTCGTCCCCGAGCCCGACGGCATGGGCACCATCGACGGCGTCCACGACCCCAACTGGGTCCGCTTCACCTACCCGTTCAACCTGACCCGGTCGCCCGCCGGCACCGTGCCCATCGGGCGGACGGCCGACGGGGTGCCGGTCGGGCTCCAGGTGATCGGGCCGCAGCACGCCGATGCCGCCGTGCTCCGGGTGCTGGCGTACCTGGAGGGAGCCATCGGCGTCGACGACGTCGCGCCCGTCGGCTGAGCCCCCGCCCGCCGGGGGGTACCCTGGCGTCGTGACGGCACCGCCGCATGCACCCTGGGCCCTGCGGGGCGAGGCACTGGTGGCGCTGAGCGCCAAGCGCCCCGCGCTCGAGCTGCCCGACGGCATCGTCCGCGCCCCCGGCCCGACCGCGGTGGCCGCCGTCCGCTACACCGACTCGCCCGTCGGGCCCTTCCTCCAGCTGATGGTCCTCGTCCCGGCCCGGCTCGGGGCCCACATGGGGTGGAGCGTCGTGCTGGCCGTCGTCGACAAGCCCGACGCCGTGGTCGGGTTCAACCTGAGCTGGGGCATCCCGGCCGCGCACGGCGAGCTGCGGTGGTTCGCCCGCGACGGCGTGCGCCAGCTGCTGTGGGAGGACCGGGATCTGTCGGTCAAGGCCCGGGGTCGGGGCTTCGGCGTCCCCATGGTCGTGCCCCACCGCCTGGTCCAGAACCGGGCCGACGGCCCCGTCGTCGTGCCCGACCGCCACTGGGGGCTGTTCCGCCCGGCGCGGGTGACCATCGAGGCCAGCCCCCGCGACGCCCTCGACTGCCTGCGGGGCAAGCACCTCGGCGCCACCGTCGACGGGGTGCACCGCACCATCGCCCCGGCCCGGACACCGGTCGGCCTCCTGGCCCCGCTGCGGGCCCCGGCCGGCGCCGAGACGATGCTCCGGCGCGACCCGCCCGTCCCGTCGTCGTAGCCGTCTCGTCCCCGGCCCGGGGGTGCAGGTAGGTTCAGTCGTGCAACCGACTGGAGGCCCCGCCGCATGCCCGACGACACCACCGACGACGTCCCCTGGCTGTTCGACGACGCCACCACCGTCCGCCCCGGCGCGGTCGAGGGCGACTGGGACGTCGACCTGCGGGACGAGTTCACCATCGTCAACGGTCACCCGAACGGTGGCTACCTCCTCGCCCTCCTCGGTCGGGCCGCCGTCGCCGCCGTCGGCCAGGAGGACCGCCATGTCGTCGGGGCGACGGCGACCTACGTCAGCCCGCCGACCACCGGTCCCGCCGTCGTGCGGACCGAGGTCCTCCGCCGGGGGCGCACCGCCTCGCAGGTCCGGGCCGCCCTCGTGCAGGACGACAAGGTCACCGTCGACGTCGTCATGACCGTCGCCGCCCTCTCCGCCGACCCCCCGGCGTGGGGCGAGATCGCCCCGGTCGAGATGCCCGACGAGGCGACCTGCCGGGCCGACAGCCGCACCGGCCGCTCGGCCATCGTGGGCCTGCCCGAGCCGCCGCTGGCCAAGGTGATGCGGGTGTCGTTCGACCCCGAGGTCCTGTCGTTCCTGTCGGGCGAGCCCAGCGGCCGGGGCGAGCTGCGGGCCTGGCTGTCGCTGGCCGACGGTCGCCCGTGGGACCCGCTGGCCCTGCTGTTCGCCGTCGACGCCCTCCCGCCGGCGACCTTCGAGGTGGCGATGACCGGGTGGGTCCCGACCCTCAGCCTCACGGCCTACGTCAGGGCCCTCCCCGCTCCCGGGCCGCTGCGGATCCGCTTCCGGGCCAACGTGATCGCCGGCGGCTTCGTCGACGAGACCGCCGACGTGTGGGACGCCACCGGCCGCCTCGTCGCCCAGTCCACCCAGCTGGCCGCCATCCGCCTCTGATCCCAGGTGGGGTCGTACCGGGGGCGCGCGCTAACGTCGCCGCTCCGGGGCGCATAGCTCAGCTGGCTAGAGCGCTGCCTTCACACGGCAGAGGTCAGGGGTTCGAGTCCCTTTGCGCCCACCACTACAGACCTGGTCAGAGCCCGTGAGCGGCTCGCCCAAGGGGCGGCGACCGCGAGGGTCACTCCTGGCGTGCGCCGAACGCTCGCAGCATCCGGCAGGCCCAGAAGGACGTAGGGGCCCGCCGGCCACACGCCGTCGGGGTTCGCCGGCCGGGCCGGCGGATCGGGTCCGCGCCCACCGGGAAGGTCGTGCGCGCGGACCCGGTTGAGGTGCGCACGGCGTCAGGCGGGGAACACCCCGGCCGTGATCAGCCGGTCGCCGTGCGAAGCTGACCCCGACCCACGGCCCCGGCACACAGCGGGCACTGGTGTCGGAAGGCGACCGATTGCACGATGTCGTCCGGGCTCTCTCCCGCTTCCGCACGCCGCAGCAGGTAGAGCAAGTGGGCCAGCCAGTCCTGGTCGTCCACGCGTCGATCCCCCTTGACCGAGTCGAGTCCCATCCTCCGCCTGTCCATGGGTGCGTCGGCCCCCCGAACGGGGGAGGTACCCTCATCCCCAGGAGAGGCCCAGGCACGTGCGCACCACATCGACCGGTGACCAGCAGCCGCGGAAGAGGGCCGCGGCGCTGGCGGTCGTCGTCGCCGTGGTCGGCCTCTGGGGCGCGGCGTCCGTCATCCGCGCCCCGGCGCTCGTCCACACCTGGCGCGATGATCCGAAGGCGAGGTGCGCCGAGGAAGCGCCGGAACGCAAGGCTGAGCTGCGCAGTGTCCGGTGGACCTGGTTCCCGGCCGGTTGGGAGTGCCAGTACGCCACCGGCGGTGGAGCCCCCGTCCGAGTCCCGTAGGGGCGGGCGCCCGGGCTCCGACGGCGCCGGAGGCTCCCCCGAGAGGGGGGCGCGTGGTTCGCGTGGGACGCAGTGCGAAAGGCACCAGGGAGATGGTCGACGGGCAGCGGCCGAGGCCATCGCTCCTGGAGCGGTCTCCTGTCGGGTTGGCGACAGGGGGCCGCTCCAGCCCCAGCAGCGGAGCATGCGCCAGGCGGGTGTGTTTGCCTCTTCTGCGCCCGGACCAGTGACTAGTCACCTGTCGACGAAGGGGACCCGTTGTGCCTAGTCTCACGCTCGCTCCCCGGCTCGACAACATCGCCGTCGCTCGCCAGTTCGTGATGGACGCGGCCCGGCCCGGCGTCGGGGACCCCGATGCCGTGGGGGTCATGGCCAGCGAGCTCGTCACCAACGTGTTCGTCCACGCCCGCACACCGGTGACCCTGACCGTGCGCCTCGGGCCTCCGGTGCGGGTCGAGGTCGCCGACGGCGCCACCGCCTCCTCGACGTTCCGCCGGTTCCTCGAGCACGCCCCGCCGACGGCCGAGCCCACGGCCCTCGGCGGACGGGGTCTCGGGATCGTGCACGCCCTGGCGACCCGCGTGGGGCTCGACATCGATCCCGCAGGCGGCAAGGTCGTCTGGTTCGAGGTGTAGGACCCACCACCGCCGGATCGTCCCCCGAGACGGCGACGCCCGGCGTTGTCCCGGCCCGACGGCCCTCAGACGAGGGCCATCGGCTCGGCGGGCGCCGCGACCTCGGCGGGATCGCTCTCGTCGGGGCGCACGCCCCCGGCGGCGGTCGCCGGGCGAGCCAGGCCGAGGCGCAGGGCCGTCCCGACGAGCCAGACGGCGACGAGGTTCTGCCCGGCGAACAGCGGGGCGAAGGCCACGTCGTCGGTGAGGAGGATGGCGGGCCCGGCCATGGCGTAGGCGACGCCGCCGACGACCGCCGGCACGGCGAGCAGGCGGGCCGGCCAGGTGCGGGCGGAGCGGGCGATGGCGACGGCCAGCGTGGCCGCCCCCAGCCCGACCAGCGGCGAGGCGAAGGCGCCCAGCAGCAGGTGGGTGTCGAGGATCGGGGTCGCCCCTCCGTGCTCGAGGTGCTCGAGGTCGCGGTCGGCGAGGACGTGCGGCACCAGCTCGATCGACGCCAGGCCCCACGCCACCGCAGTGCCGGTCAGCCACGGCCGCACCTCGGCGGGGACGAGACCGACGCGGCGGGCGAGGAGCAGGCCGCCGACCGCGGTCAGCAGCCCCACGAGGATGAGCAGGTGGGAGACCGTCCACGTCGAGGACGCGAAGTAGTTGGCGAGCGTCTCGTCGACGCTGTCCTGGAGGTCACGGGGGTGGAGCTCGCCCCCGACGAACATGACGACGCCGCCGAGACCCAGGGCGAGCGCCACGGCCCCGCTCATCGGGCACCGACCAGGGTGGTCTGGGAGGCGCTGATGCGCCAGCCGTCGGCCCCGCCGACGAGCACCGAGGTGACCAGCGCCTGGCGCACGCCGGCGAGGGGCCCGGCCGGGACGTCGAGGGTGTTGCGGGAGACGGCGGCGATGACCCCGTCGGCGACGGGGACGGCCTCGACGAGGTGCATGCGGTTGGTGCTGCCGGCGTAGATCGTCGAGAAGATGTGGTCGTGGCCGGCGGCGATGGCGGCGGGCCCGGTGGCGAGGAGACCGTCGACGTTCACGAACGTCGCGTCCTCGGTGTACTGGCGGCCGTAGGCGTCGCCGTCGGCGCTGTTCCAGGCGTGCTCGAGGCGGGCGAGCACCCGGCACGCGGTGGTGGTGGCGGTGATGGTGGTCATGGTGTCCCTTCGTCTGTACGATGTTCAAGTGACTTGGCGCAGTGTAAGGTCATTGGAACATCTGTCAAGTGGTTGACTGGAACAAACCTCAAGTGAAGGGACCCCCGCCCGTGGCCGACCGACCCCTGGGCCGCCGCGCCCGGCAGGCGCAGCAGACCCACGACGAGATCCTCCAGGCCGCCCGCCGTCTCTTCGCCGAGACGGGCTACGCCCGCACCACCGTCCGCCAGATCGCCGCCGCCGCCGGCGTGTCGACCCAGACGGTCTACGACAGCGTCGGGTCGAAGCAGGCGCTGGTCGAGCAGCTCAACGACCTGATCGACGAGGAGGCCGAGGTCCTGGCCGTGGCCGGTGAGGCCATGGCATCGGGCGACCCCGCCGTCCTCGCCGCCCTCCCGGCGCGGGTCACCCGCGCCATCCTCGAGACCTGCGGCGACATCGTCCACGCCGTCTGGTCCGGCGCCGCAGCCGAGCCCGACCTGGCCGCGGTGCAGGCCGAGGGCCACCGGCGCCACCTCGGCGGCGCCCGGCGGGTGGCCGTGGCGCTCGACGACCTGGGGGCCCTGCGCCCCGGCACCGACGTCGAGGCCGCCGGCGAGACCCTCGCGGTCCTGTCCGACATCAGCCTCGCCGTCCTCCTGCGCGACTCCTACGGGTGGTCGCACGAGCGGATCGAGGCCTGGGTCGTCGCGACCACCACCGAGCTCGTCCTGACCGGTCTCTGACACCGCCGAGGGACGGCACGGGGTTCCCCCGATTCGGGTGGGCAGGCGACGGGAGGATGATCACGTCGGCGGGAGCCGGTGACGGGGGAGCGGCGGGGGGGACCGGGTGGGGTGCGGGGGCGCCCCACCCGGCCGCGCCGGCGGGACGGGACGGTGCCTGCCAAGTGCGGCGCAGGGCTCACGGGGGCCACCATGGAGCCGATGGAGGGCGATGGTCCGACGGGGAGAGCATCGCCCAGCCCCACCGCGGTGATGGGCGCGGACCGCACCCCGACGTGGCTGGCGTCGATCGTCGAGCAGGGGCGTGACGCCGTCGCCGCCTTCGGGCCCGACGGGATCCTGGTGTACGCCAACCCGGCGGCGATCGACCTGCTGCGACTGCGGCCCGACGAGGTGGTCGGCACCAACGCCTTCGACCTCGTCCACCCCGACGACCTCGAACGGGCGCTGGCCAACATCGGCGGCATGGCGCAGGGGGCCCGTCCGCTGCCCGGCCTGATCCGCCTCCGACGGGGCGACGGCGAGTGGGTGGTCTACGAGCTCACCCCGTCGGTGATCGATCCCGAACCCGACCGCGCCGAGCCCCGTCCCGGGCCGCTCACCGCGGTCACGATCCGCGACACCGCCCAGCAGGACGCCCAGTGGCGCTTCCTCACCGTCTTGTCCAGCGGGGCCGACGTCCGGCAGTGCTTCACCGTCCTGGCCGGCGGGCTGAGCACGCCGACGGACGGCCCGCTGGCCATCGCCTACGACGGTCCCGGCGGCGTCCGCCTCACCGCCGGCCCCCTCCCGCCCGACCTGGTCGGGGTGGCCGAGGGGGAGGTCGACCGCACCGTCGGCACCCCGTGGGCCACCGCCCTGAGCACCGGCCAACCCGTCGCCGTGGCGGCGGACGACCTGCCGGCGCCGTGGGCCGAGCGGGCCGCCGAGATCGGGGCCGAGGCGTGCGTGGCCGTGCCCGTGCCCGACCCCTCGGGTGCCCGCCCGGCGCTCATCGTCCAGTGGCCGGCTCGCCGGGCCATGGCCGACATCCTGGTCGAGTCGCTGGCCCGCCGTCCCCGTCAGGCCGTCATCTTGGCCCTCGACCGGCGCGACGCCCAGCGTCGGCTCGAGCACCTGGCCCACCACGACGCCCTCACCGGGCTCCTGAACCGGGCCCGCTTCTTCGCCCGTCTCACCGAGCTGGCCTCGGCGGGCCGGGCCTACGGCGTGCTCTACGTCGACCTCGACCGCTTCAAGCCGGTGAACGACCGGCTGGGCCACGTCGTCGGCGACCACACCCTCGTCGTCTGCGCCCGCCGCCTCGAGCGGGCCGTGGGGCCGGGCGACCTGGTGGCCCGCCTGGGGGGCGACGAGTTCGCCATCGCCTGCCCCGACGTTGGCCAGGACGTGCTCGAGGCCCGCGCCGCCCGGATCGTCGACACCCTGGGCCAGCCCTTCCGCATCGGCGACGACCTGGTCGACGTCGGGGCCAGCGTGGGCGTGGCCCGCACCGAGGTCGGCGATCCGCCCGACGCCGTGGTCGCCGCGGCCGACGGCGCCCTCTACGAGGCCAAGCGGGCCGGCCGCTCGACCTGGCGCCGGGCGGTCGCGGTCGGCCCCGCCGGGTCCCGGGCCGACGTCGAGGCCGTCCGCTGGTCGGGCTCGGGACCTCGCCCCTTCCGCTGAGGACCCCTGCCGCCGATCTCGGTGGCAGATGGGGGACGGACGTCCGACGCTTCCCACCGAGTTCGGCGGTGGGCAGGATGGGTCGGTGCCCGCCGCCGATCGACCCATCGCCCCGGACCTGCCACCGCCGCCCGCCGCCAGCTTCGCCAGCGACAACGCCGCCGGTGTGGCCCCGGAGGTGATGGACGCCCTGGTGGCCGCCAACGCCGGGCCGGCGCTGGCCTACGGCGAGGACCGGTGGACGGCCGCCGCCGTCGCCGACCTGCGGGAGGCGTTCGGTGCGCCGGTCGAGGTCGTCCCCTGCTGGGGCGGCACCGGCGCCAACGTGGTGGGGCTGGCGTCGGTCCTCCAGCCGTGGGAGGCGGTGATCTGCACCGACTCGGCCCACATCGTCACCGACGAGGCCGGGGCCCCGGCCCGCTTCACCGGCGCCACGCTCGTCCCCGTGCCCCACGACGACGGGAAGCTCCGCCCGGCGGCGGTGGCCCCCTACATGCACTGGCGGGGCGAGGTCCACCACCCCCAGCCCCGGGTCCTGTCGATCAGCCAGGTCACCGAGCTGGGCACCGTCTACACCGACGACGAGGTGGCCGAGCTGGCCGACCTGGCGCACGCCCACGACATGGTCCTCCACCTCGACGGCGCCCGCATCGCCAACGCCCTGGCGGCGTCGGGCTCCGACCTGCGCCGCTCGATCCGTGACGTCGGCGTGGACCTCATGACCTTCGGGCTCACCAAGGACGGGGCCATGTACGGCGACGCCGTCGTCTACGTGCAGCCCGCCCTGGCGGCCCACGCCCACCTCGTCCGCAAGCAGGCCGGGCAGCTGCCGTCGAAGGCCCGGTTCGTGGCCGCCCAGATCTCCGCCCTCCTCGCCGAGGACCGCTGGCTCGTCCACGCCCGCCACGCCAACGCCATGGCCGCCCGGCTGGCCACCGCCGTCTCCGCCATCGAGGGGGTGACGGTCCGCCGCCCGCCCGAGGCCAACGCCGTGTTCGCCCGCATCCCGGCCGCGGCCGTGACGCCCCTCCAGGAGTGGTCGTTCTTCTGGCCGTGGGACCCGGCCACCTCGCTGGTGCGGTGGATGACGGGGTTCGCCACGACCGAGGCCGACGTCGACCGCTTCGCCGCCGGTGTCGCCGCCGTCATCGCCGCGGTCCGCGCCTGATCGTGGAGCCGACGCCGGGTCCCGCCGCCGGCGCCGCCGTGGTGTCGCCGACGCCCCCGGTGGCCGACCCGTCGGACCCTCGCCACCCCCTCGACCCCCGGGCGCGCACGCTCTGGCAGGTGGTGGCCCTGCTGTGGGCCGCGCCGGTGGTGCTCGTCCTCCTGGGCGTCGCGGGGGTCGCCCTGGGCGCCGAGGCCACCGGCGTCGCCGTCGCCGCCGGCGCGGCCGTGCCCGTCGTGGTGGCCCTGGCCGTCGTCGGCCCGATCGTCCGCCACCGGCGGTGGTCGTGGGCCCTGACCGACGAGGGGCTGGAGCTGGCCCACGGGGTCCTGCTGCGCACCGAGTCGTCGATCCCGGTGTTCCGGGTCCAGCAGGTCGACGTGCGCCAGGGCCCGCTCGAGCGGGCCTTCGGCCTCGTCACCTTGCAGATCACGACGGCGTCCGCCGGCAGCGACGGCACCCTGCCGGGCGTCGACGCCGACGGGGCCGAGGAGGTCCGACGCCGGATCCTGGCCCGCGTCGCGGCCGACGACGGTGTCTGACCCCGTCGGGGCCCCGCCGCCGGCGGTGCCCGACCCGGTCGCCGCCCGACGCCTCCACCCGCTGTCGCCGGTCCTCGACGGGGTCCGGCTCCTGCCCCAGCTGGTCGGCATCGTCGTGCTCGGCGGCGCCGGGGGCTTCCTCACCGTGCCCTTCCTCGTCGTCGGCGCCCTCGTCGTGGCCGGGATCCGCTACCTCGCCTGGTCCCGCACGTCGTACCGGATCGAGGACGGGTCGCTCGTGGTCGAGCGGGGCCTCCTCGAGCGCACCCGGACCGTGCTCCCGCTCGACCGGGTCCAGCAGGTCGACGTCCAGCGCAAGCTGCGCCACCAGGTCACCGGTCTGGCCGTGGTGCGGATCGACCGGGCCGGGGGCGGCGACGAGGCCGAGGTCGTCCTCGACGCCGTGACCCGCGACGAGGCCGAGCGGCTGCGGAGGGCCCTGCGGGGCGGCGCCGCCGGTGCGGCCGGCGGCGTGACGGGGGCACCGACCGACGCCGGCGCCGACGAGCCCGAGCACGTGGTCGTCGCCCTCGGCCTGCGCGACGTGGCGATCGCGGGTCTGACCGGCGCCAAGCTGCTGGTGGTGTTCGCGGCCCTCGGCGCCGTGACCGGGACGATCGGCGAGGTGGCCGGCGACGACTCCTACGAGACGGCGGCGCGGTGGGTGCGCGACGGGCCCCGCCCGGGAACGCTGGCGCTCCTCGTCGGGACCGTCGTGGCCGTCCCCCTGTGGCTGGCCGTCGCCGCCGGGGCGTCGATCCTGGCCGACGGCGGGTTCCGGCTGGCGCGGCGGGGGGACCAGCTGAGGGTGAGCCGGGGCGTGCTCGACCAGCGGGAGGCCAGCCTGGCCATCCATCGGATCCAGGTCGTCCGGGTCGCCGACAACCCTCTGCGGCGGGCCCTCGGCCTGGTGTCGGTGTCGCTCCAGAGCGCCGGGGGGTCCGGGTCGGTCGAGGGGTCGAGCACCAGGGTCACCGTGCCGCTGCTGCGGCGGTCCGAGGTGGACGCCCTGCTGGCCGAGGTCCTGCCCCACGCCCCCGCCCTCCCGGAGCTGGCCCCGGCCCCACCGGCGGCGCGCCGCCGGGCGTGGGTGCGCAGCATCGGCGTGGCCCTCCTCGTCGCCGTCCCGATCGCCGTCCTCCTGGCGCCGATCGGCCGGCTCGCCCTCGTCCTGCCCGTCCTGGCCGTCGGGCTGGGGGAGGCGTCCTACCGGGCCCTGGGCTGGGCGACCGTCGACGGCTCCCTCATCGCCCGCCGGGGGGCGATCGGTCGGGAGGTGGCGGTCGTGCCGGTGGCCAAGGCCCAGAGCAGCCGCCTGCGCTCGAGCCCCTTCCAGCGGCGGGCCGGGCTGGCGACCCTGCTCGTCGACGTGGCCGGCCGGGGCCGCACCCCCGCCGTCGTCGACGGGGACGGCGAGGACCTCGCCCACCTCCGCCACGCCGCCCTCGACACGGTGGCGGCGCGCCACGACGAGGTCGCCGTGCGACGACGGACCCAGGCGGTGGTCGGCGATCGACCCGAGATCCCCGTCGACGCCACGCCCCGCCGACGGAGTCGGCCGAGCGGGGAGCGGGAAGCATAGGGTCGGGGTCGTGGAGGCCGCACGCCGTCGCTCGTGGTGGGGCTGGGGCTGGGAGGACGCCGCCGTGGCCGGGGCCGAGCGCGACGCCGTCGCCCGCACCATGGCCGGGTTCGGCTTCACGCCCGAGGACCACGCCCCGCCCGCCGTCGCCGACCTCGACCTCCGGGCGCCCCGGATCGCCCCGCCCGACGCCCTGGCGGCGATCTGCTCGACCGACCGGCGCGAGCGCGCCGCCCACACCCACGGCCAGGCGTACCGCGACGTGGCCCGCAACCTGCTGGGCCGGCTCGCCGAGCCGCCCGACGTGGTCGCCCGGCCCCGGACCGAGGACGACGTGGTCGCCCTGCTCGACTGGTGCACCGGCGCCGGCGTGGCCGCCATCGCCTTCGGTGGCGGGTCCTCGGTCGTCGGCGGGGTCGAGGCCCGGCTGGGCGACGCCTACCCCGGTGCCGTCTCGATCGACCTCGGCGGGCTCGACCGGGTGCTGGAGGTCGAGCCGACCAGCCGCACGGCCCGCATCCAGGGCGGCACCCTCGGCCCGGTCCTCGAGGACCAGCTCCGCCCGCACGGGCTGACGCTGCGCCACTTCCCGCAGTCGTTCGAGTTCTCGACCCTGGGGGGCTGGATCGCCACCCGCGCCGGCGGTCACTTCGCCACCGGGCCGACCCACATCGACGACCTGGTGGCGTCGGTCCGGGCGGTGACGCCGGCCGGCGTGTCCGAGTCGCGCCGCCTCCCCGGCTCGGGGGCCGGTCCGTCGCCCGACCGGCTGCTGCTGGGGAGCGAGGGGACCCTGGGCATCGTCACCGAGGCGTGGGTGCGGCTCCGGGCCCGGCCCCGCTGGCGGGCGGGGGCGTCGATCCGCTTCGCCCGCTGGTCCGACGGGGTGGGCGCGGTGCGGGCCATCAGCCAGTCGGGGCTCCTGCCGGCCAACTGCCGCCTGCTCGACGGGACCGAGGCCGCGCTCACCTCGGGCGTCTCGGGCGTCGGCGCCCTGCTCGTCCTCGGGTTCGAGTCGGCCGACCACCCCGTCGGCCCGTGGGTCGCCCAGGCGGTGGAGCTCTGCCAGGACCACGGGGGCGAGCTCCCGGAGGGCGTGCGGACCTCCGACAGCCACGACGGCGGCGGGGCCGCGTCCCGGGAGGGGGCGGCGGGGGAGTGGCGCTCGACGTTCCTCCGGGCCCCCTACACCCGCGACGCCCTGGCCACGATGGGGCTGATCGTCGAGACGTTCGAGACGGCGTGCCCGTGGGACCGGTTCGACGAGCTCCACGCCGCCGTCACGACCGCCGCGACCGACGCCGTGGCGCGGGTGTGCGGGCTCGGCGTGGTGACGTGCCGGTTCACCCACGTCTACCCCGACGGCCCGGCGCCGTACTTCTCCGTCTACGCCCAGGGCCGCTGGGGCGACCAGGTCGCCCAGTGGGACGCGGTGAAGGTCGCCGTGTCCGAGGCCCTCGCCGCCGCGGGCGGCACCATCACGCACCACCACGCCGTCGGGCGCGACCACCGGCCGTGGTACGACCGCCAGCGCCCCGAGCCCCACGCCCTCGCCCTGCGGGCGGCCAAGGCCGCCCTCGACCCCGCCGGCATCCTCAACCCCGGCGTCCTGATCGACCCCTGAAGGCCGCGAGGGGTCTGGACACGGGCGTTTCCAATCTCTGGCACGATGGCCCCATGCCCACCCCTGCCGACGCCGTCGCCCATCTCACCGCCGCCCGAGACGAGCTGACCGGCCCCGGCGGTGGGTTCGAGATGCGCACCGAGGAGGTGCTGGGCCGGGAGGTGCGGGTCTTCGCCTCGGCCCCGCCGTCGATGCGCACCTTCTGGGAGATGGCCGAGCTCCACGGGGACAAGCCCTACATCGTCTTCGAGGACGAGCAGCTCACCTACGCCGAGACCGCCGCCGCCGTCCGCTCCCTCGCCCACCACCTGGTCGACGAGCACGGCGTCGGCTCGGGCGACCGGGTCGGGATCGCCATGCGGAACTACCCGGAGTGGGTCATCAGCCACTGGGCCGCGCTCTGCATCGGCGCCGCGGCCGTGGGCCTCAACGCCTGGTGGACGACGCCCGAGATGCGCCACGGCATCACCGACTCGGCACCCAAGGTGCTCCTGGTCGACGACGAGCGGCTCGCCCGGCTCGAGCCCATCCTCGACGAGCTGCGCGCCGACCGCCCGCTGCCGGTGATCGCCGTGCGCACCGACCGGGAGCTGCCCCCCGGCACCGTCGCCTGGGACGCCGTGGTCGACCCCGCCACCGCGCCCCCGCAGCTGCCGCCGGCCGACATCCACCCCGACGACGACGCCCTCATCTTCTACACCTCGGGCACCACCGGGTTCCCGAAGGGCGCCCAGATCACCCACCGGGGATCGGTCCACAACGTCCTGCACCTCGTGTACTGGAGCATCCTGACCGCCACGGCGGCGGCGAAGGCGGCGGCCGCGGTCGGCCCCGACGCGCCCGGCGACACCGACGCCGACACCTCCCCGGACGACGCCCCGGCCGCCCCCGCCCAGCCGGTGTTCATGGGGGCCACGCCGCTGTTCCACGTCACGGCCTGCAACTGCCTGGTCCACCCGGCGACCATCGCCGGCGGCCGGGTCGTGCTCATGCACAAGTGGGACGCCGGTCGGGCCCTCGAGCTGATCGAGCGGGAGGGCGTCACCAACTTCTCCGGCGTCCCCACCATGGGCCGCGAGCTGATCTCCCACCCCGACTTCGCCACCCGCGACACCTCCACCCTGGCCTCGATCGCCGGCGGCGGCGCACCCGTGCCGCCGGACCTCGTCGGCAAGATCGACCACGCCCTGCCCAAGGGGGCGCCCACCACCGGCTACGGCCTGACCGAGACCAGCGGGATCATCACCGCCAACGCCGCCACCTACTACCTGGCCAAGCCGCTGTCGTGCGGGCCGGTGGTGCCGACCCTCGACGCCAAGCTGGTCGACGAGGTCGGCGACACGGTCGAGGGGCCTGACGCCGTCGGCCAGCTGTGGGTGAAGGGCCCGATCGTCATCAAGGGGTACCTGAACCGGCCCGACGCCACCGCCGAGGCCATCGTCGACGGCTGGTTCGACACCGGCGACATCGCCCGCATCGACGAGGACGGCTTCGTCTTCATCGTCGACCGGGCCAAGGACATGGTGCTGCGGGGCGGCGAGAACGTGTACTGCTCGGAGGTCGAAGCCGCGATCTACGAGCACCCGGACGTGGCCGAGGCGGCCGTGTTCGGCGTCCCCGACGAGAGGCTGGGCGAGGCGGTCGCCGCCGCCATCGTGGTGCGCGACGGGGCCACGCTCGACGAGGCCGGGCTGCGGGCGTTCCTCGACGGCCGCATCGCCGCCCACAAGATCCCGACCACGACCTGGTTCCGCACCGAGGCGCTGCCCCGCAACGCCAGCGGCAAGTTCCTCAAGCGGGCGCTGCGCGACGAGCTCCTCGGGGCCTAGCGTCGCGCCAGAGCGCATCCGACGGCGTGTGGGTCCTGGGCGGGCACCAGAGCGACTTCGCCCGCACCGTCACCAAGGACGGGATCGGGCCCCACGGCCTGGTGGGCGAGGTCGCGAAGGCCACCCTCGAGGACGCCGCCGTGGCTTGCAGCCTCGTGGTCACCTCCCCCGAGGACTGACCGCCGACCGGTGCCAGGCACCGGTCGGGTCCACGGAAGGTGCCAGGCACCATCCGTGTCGACCGCTACATGGCGCGGAAGTCGTGGGGGGCGTAGCGGGGGCCGCGCCTGGGGCGGCGGACGCCGGTCAGGCCCACCAGGCGGACGACCCGGCCCCGGTGGCCGGCCCACGGCTCGAGCAGCTCGGCCAGGCGCTCGTCGGTGCCGCCCCACTCGCCGGTGAGGGCGTAGACGACGTCCTTGGCCACGTGGAAGTCGCCGTAGGACACGGCGTCGGGGTCGCCGAGGGCCCGCTGGGCGACCTCGGCGGCGGTCCACACGCCGACGCCCGGCACCCGACGCAGGTGGGCCCGGGCGGCCTCGCCCTCCATCCCGACGCACCGCTCCAGGGCCGGGGCGACGGTCGCGGCCCGGGCGACCGTCGTCCACCGGCTTGCCTCGACCCCGGCCCGGTGCCAGTCCCACGACGGCACCCGCCCCCAGGCCCGGGCCGACGGGGTCACCCGCATGCCCTCGGGCGCGGGTCCGGGCGCCGGGGCACCGTGCCGGCGGAGCAGGTACGACCACGCCCGCCGGGCCTCGCCGCCCGTCACCCGCTGCTCGATGACGGCGGGCACCAGCATCTCGAACACGAGCCCGACGGCGGGCGTCCGCAGCGACGCGCCGTGGCGGCGCCACTGGTCGAGCACCATCGGGTGCAGCGCCGGGTCGAACCCGTCGACGTCGTCAAGGGCGCCGAGCGTCGCCGGCAGCTGCTCGGCGGCCCAGGTCGCGCCGGGCCCCCACGAGTCGCCCACGACGACCCGCTCGACCGGCCGCACCGAGATCCGCTGCGTGGCCGGCCCGACGGGGGTGCGCATCGTGCGCCAGACGGCGCCGTCCGGGGTGACCCGGAACGTCGGGTCGTACCGGCCCCGGCTGAGCGGTCCCAGCGTGCGCCGCACGTCGACGGCCCACCCCGGCCGCCACTCCCGCTGCACCTCGCCGGCCACCACCGCCCGGACCCTACGTGAGAGCTGCGGTGGGCGCGACGTGCCAGGCACGCCGCGTCCACCGCGCCAGCGCACGGATGGTGCCAGGCACCATCCGTGGCGCGCGCGGGGCCGACGTGCCAGCCTCCACGGCATGGACGTCGAGCTGGTGGGTCGGGCCCTGCGCACGTTGCCGGACGACGACGACCACCCCTACCGCTCGGGGCCCTGGCGCCCGCAGCACGAGGAGTGGCACGTCGACGCCCTCGACCTGGTCGCGGGAACGCTGCCCGACGACCTCGACGGCCTCTACCTGCGCAACACCGAGAACCCCGTCCACCTCCCGATCGAGCGCTACCACCCCTTCGACGGCGACGGCATGGTCCACGCCGTGGGCTTCCAGGACGGCCGGGCCTGGTACCGCAACCGGTTCGTCCGCACCGCCGGGTTCGACGCCGAGCAGGAGGCGGGCCGCAGCCTCTGGGCCGGGATCTCCGAGAGCCCCAAGGTGGCCGAGGCGCCCGGCGGGTGGGGGGCCCGGACCCGGATGAAGGACGCGTCGAGCACCGACGTGGTCGTCCACGCCGGTCAGGCGATCACCAGCTTCTGGCAGTGCGGGGACCTGTACCGCCTCGACCCCCTCACGCTCGACACCGTCGGGGCCACCAGCTGGGACGGGTGGTTCCCGGCGGCGGGGGTGTCGGCCCACACCAAGGTCGACGAGGCCACCGGCGAGATGATGTTCTTCTCCTACGGGCTGGAGGCGCCGTACCTCCACTACGGCGTGGTCGACGCCGAGGACCGGCTGGTCCACCACACGCCGGTGCCCCTGCCGGGTCCCCGCCTCCCGCACGACATGGCCTTCACGGCCCGGCACGTGATCCTCAACGCCTTCCCGATGTACTGGGACCAGCGCCTGCTGGCCAAGGGCCACTTCGCCCTGGCCATGCACGACGAGCCGAGCCGCTTCGCCGTGCTGCCCCGCCGGGGCGGCGTCGACGACATCCGCTGGTTCGACGCCGACCCGACCTACGTCCTGCACTTCACCAACGCGTGGGAGGAGGGGGACGAGGTCGTCCTCGAGGGCTTCTACCAGGACGAGCCCATGCCCCGGCCCGACGTCAGCGACGAGATGTGGATGTTCCGCTACCTGGCGCTGGACTGGATGAAGCCCCGCCTCCACCGCTGGCGCTTCGACCTGCGCACGGGTGCCACCCACGAGGAGCACCTCCGCGACGAGAACACCGAGTTCGGGATCGTCAACCCGCTCCTCGCCGGCCAGCCGCACCGCTACGTCCACGCCGCCACCGGCAAGCCGGGCTGGTTCCTCTTCGACGGCCTCGTCCGCCACGACGTGCACACCGGGGCCGACGAGCGCCTCCGCCTGCCCGAGGGCGTGTACTGCTCCGAGGTCGGCGTGGCCCCCAAGGTCGGCGGCACGGCCGAGGACGACGCCTACCTCGTCACCCTCACGACCGACGTCGAGCACGACACCTCCGAGTGCTGGGTGATCGACGCCGCCGACGTCGCCGCCGGTCCGGTCGCCCGCCTCCGCCTGCCGCAGCGGATCTCCAGCGGGACCCACGCCACCTGGGCCCCCGGGTCGGCCGTCCCCGGCTGGTGAGCTCGTCCTGTCGATCCCCAGGGGCCCCCACGCGCCACGAGGGTTGACAGAAGCGGGGGGTCAGCCGACCGGCACGGCCTGGAGGGGGTCGCCCGTGTCGACCCAGAGGACGCCGCCGGGGACGAGGACGTCGGCCAGCCGGGCGCGGGCGAGCCGGCCGGCCTCGGGGTGGCGGCCGTCGAGGGCGCCGACGCGGACGGCG
Organism: Iamia sp. SCSIO 61187; assembly: GCF_019443745.1. NCBI lineage: Bacteria > Bacillati > Actinomycetota > Acidimicrobiia > Acidimicrobiales > Iamiaceae > Iamia > Iamia sp. SCSIO 61187. The sequence goes on along the minus strand of NZ_CP050948.1, from coordinate 3,124,406 downwards.
AAGGCCAGGTCGTAGCGCGCCTCGCCCGGCTCGAGGGCCAGGTCCTCGGCCGCCACCTGTCGCACCCGCATGACGCCGGCGGCGATCTCGGCCGCCGACCCGGCCTCGGCCTGGGCGACGGCCCGCGCCGAGCGGTCGGTGGCCAGCACGAAGCCGCCGGGTCCGACGCGAGCGGCCACGGCGCGCGCCGCCACGCCAGGACCGCAGCCGATCTCGAGCACCCGGAGCCCCGGCTCCAGCGGCAGGGCGTCGACGACGGCGGCCAGCCGGGGCGAGATGCGGGCGCTCACCGCTGCGCCGCCCAGGTGAGGAAGGCGGCGATGGCCCGGAAGTCGTCGGGGCCCTCCATCTCGACCTGGCCCAGCCAGACCGTGACCACGCCCCGCGAGGGGATCACGTAGCCGGCGGTGCCGGTGCCGCCGACCCAGCCGTAGCGGCCCGGGACGTTCCAGGGGTCGGTCGGGGTCAGGTCCACGCTGCCGCCGAACCCCCAGCCCTGCCCCTCGAGGAAGGGACTGTCGGGCTCGGCCTCGACGTGGCTGGTCAGCATCAGGTCGACCGACTCGGGCGCGAGGACCCGTCGGCCCCGGTGCTCGCCGCGGGCCAGGAGCATCCGACCGAAGGCGGCCCAGTCGTCGACGGTGGACACCAGGCCGCCGGCGCCGGAGGCGAAGGGCGGCGGCGCGGCCCAGTGCCCGTCGGGCGGGTCGACCTGCTCCAGGTCGCCGTGATCGTCGCGGCGGTAGCACGCCGTCATCCGGTCGAGGTCCTCGGGGGCGACGGAGAAGCCCGTGTCGGCCATGGTCAGTGGCTCCAACACGGTGTCGGCGAAGACGTCGTCGAGCGAGGTCCCCTCGGCCCGGGCCAGCAGGACGCCGAGGATGTCGCTGCTGGTGTTGTAGGTCCAGCCCTCGCCCGGCTGGTGGAGGAGCGGGATCCGGGCCAGCCGGGCCATCCACTCGTCGGTCGGCGGGCGCTCCTGGGGGCGTGGCGGGCCCTGCGCCAGGTCGTCGAGGAGCCGGCCGACGACCGGGACGGCGAAGTCCGACGGGAACCCGTGGCCCCCCTGGGAGGTCAGCAGGTGGCGGACGGTGATGGGTCGCACGGCGGGCACGACGTCGTCGAGCGCGGACGAGACCGTGCGGAGCACGACGGGCTCGGCCAGCTCCGGCAGCCACCGGGACACGGGGTCGTCGAGGCCGAACCGGCCCCGCTCGACCAGGGCCATGGTCGCCGCCGCGGTGATCGGCTTGGTGATCGACGCGATGCGGAACAGCGAGTCGCGGGTCATGGGGTCGCCGCCGACGGCGCGGACGCCGCCTGCGGCCACGGTGATCTCGTCGGCGTCGGCCACGAGGGCCACGGCGCCGGGCACGGCGCCCGTGGCGACCTGCTCGTCGACGATGTCCTGCAGCGTGGTCATGCGAGGGCCGACGTCACCGGGCCCCGCCGCTCATCGGTCGTCACGAGCCCTGACCCTCCGGGCCAGGCCGGTCGCCCCACCCACGGCTCCGTAAGCCTACTGGCCGGCGAGCCGGGCCACGACCGGGGCGAAGGGCTCCATGCTGTCGCCCTGGACGACCACGTAGGAGAAGCCCCAGCGCTCCCGGCGGGCCTCCAGGTCGGCGCAGATCTCGTCGACGGTGCCGATGAGGGCGTGGGGGTACTCGGCCACCGCGGCGGGCTCGATGCCGAACAGCGGCGCCATCATCTCGATCGTCCCGGCCCGGTCGTCGGTCACGATCGTCGCGAAGTGGAGGGCGTTGAGCTCGATGTCGTCGAAGCGGTCACCGGCGGCGGCCCGGATCCACTCCAGCTTCTGGTCGGTCTCCTCGGCCGTCCCGTTGAGGGCCGCCTCGGCGTCGACCCGGCCGTTGGGGATGGTCGGGTTGACCCCGACGATCTGGGCCTCGCGGGCGGCGAACGACAGGACCCGCTTGAGCCCGCCACCGATCAGCAGCGGAGGGTGCGGCTGCTGCACCGGCTTGGGGAAGCCGTCGTAGCCGGCGAGGGTGTAGTGCTCGCCCTCGTAGGAGAAGGCGTCCGGCCCGAAGACGCCCTTGAGCACGGCGACGGACTCGACCATGCGGTCGACCCGGACCTTGGGCGGGTCCATGGGGATGCCGGACTGGGTGTAGTCCGAGGTCATCCACCCGGCGCCGAGGCCCAGCTCGAGACGCCCACCGCTCAGCACGTCGAGGGTGGCGCAGTCCTTGGCCAGCACGACGGGGTGGCGGTAGTCGTTGTCGAACACCAGCGTCCCGACCCGGAGGGTGGTGGTGGCGTCGGCCGCAGCCTGGAGGGCGACGGTGGGCGAGAGCTGGTCGCCGAAGTGGTCCGGCATGAACAGGGTCGAGAAGCCCAGGTCCTCGGCCTGGATGGCCATCCGGGCCCAGGTGGCGGCGTCGGGGGCGGTGCTGAGCTGGACGCCGAAGCGGAACGGGCGGGGGTGGGCCATGGCGGGAACCTACCGCCGGTGTCGCGGCCCTCGTCGGCCTCGTCCGCGAGGGTCTGCCGGGGTGCGGCCTGTAGCCTCGTCCGGGCGTGTTGAGGAACCTGAGGGACGCGGTCCTGACCAACGTGGGCCGGGTCATCCGGCTCGGCGGCATCGTCGTGCTGGGCGTGGTGACGCTGACGGCCTCGATCTTCGCCGCCGCGCCCCGCGTGGCCGACATCACCGCCGCCCACAGCTTCGACATCCCCGAGGTCACGCTCGACCCGCTGTCGGAGCGGTCCTACGTCTACGACCGCGACGGCAACGAGATGGCCACCTTCGTCTCGGCCGAGAACCGGGTCCGGGTCGACATCGAGGACGTCCCCCGCACCGTGGTCGACTCCGTCCTCGCCGCCGAGGACTCGTCGTTCTACAGCCACGACGGCGTGAACGCCCGCTCCATCGCCCGGGCCCTGACGGCCAACATCGAGAGCGGCGACGTGGCCCAGGGCGGGTCGACGATCACCCAGCAGGTGGTCAAGAACGCCATCACCGGCGGCAAGCAGGACTTCGCCCGCAAGATCCGCGAGGCGGTCCTCGCCGTCGAGCTCGAGGACCGCTACACCAAGGACGAGATCCTCGAGCGCTACCTCAACACCATCTACCTGGGGTCGGGCGCCTACGGGGTGCAGGCCGCGGCCGAGGTCTACTTCAGCAAGGACGTGGCCGACCTGACCTGGGCCGAGGGGGCGATGCTGGCCGGCATCATCCGCTGCCCGGTCTCGTGCGACCCGTTCAAGCGGCCCTCGAAGGCGACGGCGCGCCGGGCCACCGTGCTCGACTCGCTCTACAGCACCGACCGGATCACCAAGCTCGACCGGGACGTGGCCAAGTTCACCGCCCTGCCGACCGAGCCCAACCTGCCCCAGCAGCCCGACGACTACTTCCTCGAGACGGTCAAGCAGGCGCTGCTCGACGATCCCCGGCTCGGCGACACGCCGACGGCCCGCTACAACCGGCTCTACGGCGGCGGCCTGAAGATCTACACGACCTTCGACCAGCGGCTGTACCTGCTGGCCCAGGCGGCCCGCAACACCACCATGGCGAACCTGCCCAACGGCAACGACGACGGCACCTGGTCGCTGGCCCCGAACCCGATCACCGGGGCGCGCCGGATCGGGACCGCGGCGATGGCCGGGGTCGAACCGCGCACCGGTGCGGTGCGCTTCCTGGTCGGGGGGCCGGGGTTCGACCGCTACCAGTTCGACCTGTCCCAGTCGGACCAGCGGTCGGTGGGCTCGACGTTCAAGACGTTCGTGCTGGCCCAGGCCATCCTCGCCGGGTTCTCGCCCGCCGACCTGATCGACGGCTCGGGGCCGTGCCGGGACATCCCCGGCTACCCCGAGGACGACCCGCCCGAGAACTTCGGCAACGGCCAGGGCGGCGTGGGCACCCTCACCTCCCAGACCCTGAAGTCCTCCAACTGCGCCTACCTCCGGCTCAACCAGATCGTCGGACCCGACCGGGTGGCCGAGCTGGCGACCCGGATGGGTGTGACCAGCCCGCTCGGCCCGGAGAACTCCTCCATGGCGCTCGGGCCCGACGGGATCTCGCCCCTCGACATGGCGGCCGCCTACGCGACCCTGGCCAACGACGGCGTGCGGAACCCCCCGTACTTCATCGAACGGGTCGTCGAGGCCGACGACACCGTCCTGTTCGCCCACCAGCCGACCCCCGAGGAGGTCCTGCCGGTCAACGTGGCCCGTCTCGTCACCGACGTCCTGCGCCAGAACGTCGAGAGCGGCACCGGCACCCGGGCCGACCTCGGGGCCCAGCCGGCGGCGGGCAAGACGGGCACGACCAACGGCCCCAGCGACGTCTGGTTCGTGGGCTACACCCCGCAGCTGTCCACCTCGGTGTGGATGGGGAGCACGTCCGACAACCTGCCCATCCAAGGGGTCGGCACCTCGGTGACCGGCGGGCGCATCCCGGCCCAGACGTGGGGCGACTTCATGCGCGAGGCCATGCGGGACGTGCCCGTGGAGCAGTTCGTCCCGCCCGAGCCGGTGCCCGGCGGCGACCTCCTCTGCCTCCTGTCCGAGGAGCGGCGGTGCCCGAACGGGAGCATCGTCGGCCGCGACGGCGAACGGGTGGGCGGCGGGTTCCGCGGCGACGACGACTTCGACTTCGACGGCGGCCGGTGACGACCAGCGCGCCTAGGTTGCCCCTCCGATGACCGACCCCATGCAGCAGCTGCTTGTCGTCCAGGGCCACGATCTGCGCGACACCCAGCTCCGCACCCGTCGCCAGGGCCTCCCCGAGCGGGCCGAAGCCGACGAGGTGGCCGCCGCCCAGGCGGCGCTGGCCGAGAGGCGGGCCGCGGTCGACGCCGAGCGCCACCGCCTCGAGCGGGAGCAGGCCAAGCTCGACGACGAGGTGGCCAGCCTGCGGGACAAGTCGGCCCACGCCGACAAGGCGCTCTACGGCGGGGCCGTCACCGGCGCCCGCGAGCTCCAGTCGCTCCAGGAGGAGATCGCCTCGCTGGCCCGCCGGATCAGCGACCTGGAGGACGCCGAGCTGGAGCTGATGGTCGAGCGCGACCCGCTCGACGCCCAGGCCGCCGCCCTCGCCGCCGAGGCGGCCGAGCTGGACCGGCGCGCCGAGGAGCTGGCCCAGAGGATCACCGTGGCCGAGGCCGAGATCGACGCCGAGCTGGAGTCCGAGGCCGCGGCCCGGACCGAGGCGGCCGCCGCCGTCCCCGACGACCTGCTGGCGGACTACGAGGCCCTCCGCTCCCAGCGGGCCGGGATCGGCGTGGCCCGGCTCGAGCACGGCACCTGCCAGGGCTGCCACATGAAGCTGTCGGCCGTCGAGCTGGATCGCATCAAGGCCCTGCCGCCCGACGCCCGCATCACCTGCGAGGACTGCGGCCGCCTGCTCGTCCGCTGACGTGGTCCTCTGGTTCGTCGGTCCGTCGATCGCCATCGTCTGGCTCGTCTTCCGCAGCCCCATGGCCGACCACCGCATGGTCGCCGTCGGGGCCCTGCTCCCCCTGGTCGAGGCGTTGACCGGCGGACCCCGTGTTCTCCACACCCTGCTCGGAGCGGTGGTCGCCCTGGGCGTGGTGATGGGGCTCACCCGGGGCCGGCGCCTCGTCCGGCGCCGCTGGCTGGGCATCCCCATCGGGCTGTTCCTGCACCTCGTCCTCGACGCCAGCTTCACCCGGGCCGAGCTGTTCTGGTGGCCGTTCCTCGGGTTCGACCTCGGCACCGGCGGCCTGCCCGAGCTCGACCGCCCGCTGGGCGTGATCGTCGTCCTCGAGCTGCTGGGCGCGGCGGCGTGCTGGTGGTGTTACCAGGCCTTCGACCTCCAGGACCGCACCCGCCGGGACACGTTCCTGCGGACCGGCCAGATCGACCGCGAGCTCCTCCCCCCGGACGGGCGCTAGGGGTCTGACGCCTTCCGTCGTTCAGGGGAGGCCAGCTCTCGGGACGTCGACGGTGGTGGTGGCGAGGACGGCCTCGCGAGCGGCGCTGCGGGCGTGCTCGAAGAAGTCGGGGGCCAGGCAGACGAGAAGGGTGCGCCCGTCGTCGCCGCCGAGCATGCAGGCGAAGGCGCCCTGGCCCTCGGGGGCGGGGATCTCGTCGACGATCTCGCCGCCGGGGGCGACCCGCACCACGCGGGCCCCGATGGCGTCGGCGGCCCAGATGTGGCCCTCGGCGTCGAGGCCGCAGCCGTCGGGGCCGACCGTGACCGCACCGAGCGTCTCGGCGAAGGAGCCCATCGGTGGGGTGGGGGCGATCTGGGCGTGGACCCGCCGATCGGAGAGGGAGCCGTCGCCGGCGATGGTGAAGGCGCTGTAGCGGCAGCCCATGGTCTCGCCGACGATCAGCGTCGTGCCGTCGTCGGTGATCACCGACCCGTTGGGGAAGTGGAGGCCCTCGGCCCCGACCGAGACGGACCCGTCCGGGGTCACGTGGTAGATCGGCGACGGCTGCGGGTCCTGGCCGCTCATGAGGTCGAACCCGAAGCTGCCGACGTAGGCGTGCCCGGTGGCCGACACGACCATGTCGTTGAGCGGCCCCTGGACGCCGATGTCGGTGAGGTCGGCGTGGACCGACGTGGTGCCGTCGGCGGCGACGCGCAGGATCTGGTGGTCCTTCATGGCCACGGCGATGAGGGTCCCGTCGGGGAGCCAGCCCAGGCCCGACGGCTGGCTCGGCACCTCGGCCACCTGCTCCTCGACGCCGTCGGTGGTCACGGTGAAGATGGCGTGGCGGTAGAAGTCGGACACCCACCAGCGTCCGTCGTGCCAGCGGGGCCCCTCGAAGAAGCAGCCGCCGTCGGAGAGGGTCGTGAGGGTCCGGTCGCTCATGGGCCGGACGATAGGCCCGCATCCGGACCCGCGCCGGAGTGCGCACGGATGGTGCCAGGCACCATCCGTGTCGTCAGGTGAAGCGGCGGAGGGGGAGCTCCGGCGGGCGCTGGAGCCAGGCACGTCCGCCGACCCCGCCCCGCCACCCCAGGGCGATGTCGGCGGACGTGCCGGCGTGTGGGTGGCGGATTGCTGGGAGGACGCCTGGTCGTGCCGGACGGTCAGGTGAAGCCGCGGAGGGGGAGCTCCGGGGGGCGCTGGAGCCAGGCACGTCCGCCGACCCCGCCCCGCCACCCCAGGGCGATGTCGGCGGACGTGCCGACGGGTTCGCTCCCTGGACAGCTGTGAGGACGCCTGGTCGCGGTGGAGCGTCAGGTGAACCCTCGGAGGGGGAGCTCCGGCGGGCGCTGGAGCCAGGCGTCCTCGGGGTAGTGGGCGGTGGCGTCGATGAGGTGGAGGGAGTAGGCCTGGCGGGACCGGTCGGAGCGGTTGGGGCCGGACCAGTGCGGGAGCAGGCCGTGGAGCACGACGAGCGTCCCGGCCGGCACCTCCAGCGGGACCAGCGGCCCGTCGGGGCCGGGCGGGGGGAGCGGCGTCGGGTCGAGGTCGGTGAAGCGGGTGCCGTCGGCGTCGGTCGCCCCGGCCCGGCTGAACACCCGGCGCAGCGGACCCCGGTGACCCCCGGGCTCGGCCCACAGGCAGCCGTTGCCGATGGTCGCGTCCTCCAGGGCCACCCACAGGCCCATGACCGAGTGCGGGTCGGTGGGCAGGAAGGTGGCGTCCTGGTGGCAGGTGACCTCGCCGCCGATGCGGGGCTGCTTGAAGATGTGCATCGACTGGAGCAGCAGCGGCTGCTCCGGCCCCAGGGCCTCGACGGTGCGGGCGAAGACCTCGGCCCGGGCGAAGCGGTCGTAGGTGTCGTCGAGGTCGTGCTGGGCGTGGCCGATCTTGTTGATGGCCCGCTCCAGGGGGACGGCCAGCTCGCCGTCGGCGTCGAAGGCCTCCTCCTCGAAGAAGCACCGCACCGCCGACCCCGACGACAGGAACCACTCGTCGGAGGTCCGGGTCTGCTCGTGGGTCGAGAACACCGACACCGGGTCCTCGGCGGCCTCGGCGACGATCTCCTCGGCCCGGGCCATGAGCTCGCGGCAGGCCGCCTCGGACACGGCGTCGTGGATCACGAGGAAGCCGTCGCGCTCCCAGGCGGCGCGGTCGTCGTCGGTGAGGGCCGGGCCGGTGGCGGCGACGGTGCGGGGATGGGCGGCGGGGGGCGAGGCGTCCACCTGTCCGAGGCTAGGCCCCGCCCGGGTGGGGGCACCCCTCGTGGACCCGGGCCGGAACCGGGCGCCGCCGTCTACCGTCCCAAAGCGCATGCGCCGCTGGACCACCGCCCCGCTCGCCGTCGCCCTCCTCCTCGCCCTCGCCGCCTGCGGCGACGGGTCCGACGACCCGACGACCACCGGCCCGGGCGGGCCCGGCGCCACCGACGTCGGGCCGCCGGAGGCCGAGGAGCCGCTCGACGCCGAGGTGGTCGCCCTGGCCCCCGGTGAACCGTCCACCCGCAACCGGCGCGAGGTCGTCGTGCTCGATCCGGGTGACCCCGAGGCGGCGGCCGCGCTGTTCGCCGAGGACGAGCGGGACGACGTCGCCACCGCCGTGGCCGGGGCCGACCTCGACGGCCGCACGTTGCTCGGGGGGATCGTCCACGTCGGGTGCGCGCGGGCCAGCGCCGTCTTCGTCGTGGTGCAGGACGACGTCGTGCACCTCCGGTCCGAGGACCTGTCCGACCTGGAGGACGGCGTCCAGTGCGTCGCGGCCACCGTGACGTCGGCGTTGGTCGCGGTGGCGACCGACGACCTGCCCCCGGCCTACCGCGACCCGGGGGCGGGGGCGGGCGACGACGGGGGCGAGGTCGCGGGCGACGTCGTCCTGGTCGCGGCGACGGGCTACGAGGCTGCGGCGGTGGCCGATCCCGGGCTGGTGCGCGACGCCGTCGACGTCGACGCCCTGGTCGGGCGGTACGGCGTCGAGGAGGAGGCGCCGGCGCTGCGGTCACGGGTCGAGACCGGCGAGGAGGTGCTCGTCGCCGCGGTGGTCGGGGAGGCCTGCGAGCCGCCCGTCGGGGGACGGGTCGTGCGGGTCGACGACGGCATCGAGCTGGTGCCCGACCACGGCGACCCGGGCCCCGATCCCGAGGTGGTGTGCGACGCCCTGGCCCAGGCGCTGGTCGTCGTGGCCGTGGCCGCCGCCGACGTCGAGGGGGTCGGCACCGTCGGCTCGGCCCCGGCCGACGGGCCCGTCGGCGTCGGCCCGGTCCACGTCGTGGAGGCGGTCGACGTCGGGGCCGAGCCCCTGGCGGTGGTGGCCGAGGACGAGGGCGGCGTCGATGCCGTCCTGGCCGGCATCGCCGGCGCCCCGCCTCTCGACCTGCCCCCGGTCGAGGGCGACGCCGTGCGGCTCGTCTTCGTGGTCGACGGTTGCCAGCCCGGCACCGGCGAGCTGATCGCCGACCTCGGCGCCGGGACCGTCCGGGCCGAGGTCCAGCAGGTGGGGCCGCCGGTCGAGTGCGAGGCGCTGGCGCCCCACGTGGTCGTCGCCGACCTCGCCGGCGGCCACGCCGGCCTGCAGCCGGTGACCGGGTGACCGGGTGACCGGTCAGGCGTCGCGCCGGGCGGCCAGGTCGGCCGGACCGAAGGCGCCGGGCAGCAGCGCGCCGAGCGTGACGGTGCCGTCGGCGCCGGCGTCGATGACCATGTCGGGGTCGGCGAACTCGGACAGGACTTGTCGGCAGCGACCGCAGGGGGCGAGGTAGTCGCCGTCGCCGGCCACCACGGCGAGGGCCACGATGCGGCCGCCGCCCGTGGCCGCCAGGGCCGAGGCCACGCCGTTCTCGGCGCAGGTCGTCAGCCCGATGCTGGCGTTCTCGACGTTGCAGCCGACCACGATGCGGCCGTCGTCCACGAGGGCGGCGGCGCCGACGCGCACGCCGGAGTAGGGGGCGTAGGCGTGGGCGGCGACCTCCCGGGCCCGGCGGCGCAGCGCCTCCCAGTCGATCGGAGGGGTCTCGGTCACCCGGATCGGCCGCGACGGTAGGGCAGGCCGTCGGCGGCCGGGGGCCGCAGCCGCTGCGAGGCGAAGGTGAGGACCAGGAGGGTCGTGAGGTGGGGGAGGAACACGACGATCTCGTTGGGGAGCTCGTCGATGGCCTCGAACCAGCCGTAGGCGGCGAGCCCGGCGAGGATGGCCACGACCGCCCCCTTCCACCGGCCGGTGATGAGGGCCCGCAGGACCATGAACACCGACCCCAGGGCGACCACGAGCAGCAGCGACCGGGTGGTCTCGCCGCTCTGGAGGCTCAGGGTGTCGGTGAAGCCGAACAGGCCGGCGCCCAGGGCCAGGCCCCCCGGACGCCAGTTGCCGAAGATCATGGCGGCCAGGCCGATGTAGCCCCGGCCGTTGGTCTGGCCGGCCCGGAACTGGTTGGCGAACAGGTACACCAGCGACACGCCGCCGAGCCCGGCCAGGGCGCCGGAGATGACCGTGGCCACGACCTTCATGAGGTAGACGTTCACGCCCAGCGACTCGGCCGCGACCGGGTCCTCGCCGACCGAGCGGAGGCGGAGGCCGAACTTGGTGCGCCACAAGATGACGGCGCTCACAGGGAAGGCGACCACGCCCATCACCACGATCCAGGACACCTCGCCGGTGAGGCCCTGGACGATGCGCCCGAGCTCCGAGACGCCGAAGCGCTCCTGCTCGTCGAGGTAGGGCGCCACGTCGATGACGCAGAGGACGCCGAGCACGCCGAGCACGACGAGGGCGATGGGACGGGCGAAGGTGGTGAGCGGCCCGTCGTCGCCCACGGGCCCGCCGCGTCGGAGCACGAAGGACACCACCACGGCGAGGACCACGATGACCGCGAGCCACACCAGGAGCGACGGCCCGGTGAGGCGGGCGCCGATCAGGTCGTGCAACCCGGGGACCCGGATGTCGCCGACCACGCCGGGCAGGCGGGGCGACTGGTTGGTCGAGTCGAAGAACTCGAGGTTGAGGAACTGGGCGACGCCGGCGCCGAGGATGTTGATGGCCACGCCGGAGACGATGTGGTCGACGCCGAAGCCGACGGTGGCCACGGCGTGGACGAGCCCCCCGACGGCACCGCCGAGGATGCCCAGCACGACGCCCCACCAGGGCCCGTGCTCGATGCAGCCCCAGGCCCCGAAGAAGGTGCCGAGGATCATCATGCCCTCGAGGCCGATGTTGACGATGCCGGCCCGCTCGGCCCAGAGCCCGCCCAGGCCGGCGAGGGCGATGGGGATCGTCAGCTGGAGGGCGGAGGACCACGTGTTGGCCGAGGTGAGCCGGTTGGCGTCGGTGATCTGCTCGGCGGCGGCGAGGATGACGACGAGCACGGTCGCGTAGAGCGCGAACCGGGCCCACGCCGGCATCCGGGTCAGCGGGTCGCGGCGACGGCGCGGGGCGTCGGCCTCGGCGTCGAGGACGGGCGCCGCGGTCGTGGTCGGGTCGACGACGGTCATGGGTGCGCTCCTGCGGCAGTGGCCGTCGCGGCCGACGGGGGTGGTTCCTCGGGTGAGTCACCGATCTCGCGTGCGATCGCCGCCGCCTCCCAGCGCTGGCCGAGCCGCCGGACCACCTCGTAGGCGATCACCACGGAGAGGACGATGATGCCCTGCACGATCGTGGCGATCTCCCGGGGGAGCTGGGCGCCCGACAGGGGGGTGCGGGCGATGTCGATGAACGACCACAGGAAGGCCCCGAAGGCGATCCCGACAGGGTTGTTCCGCCCCAGCAGGGCGATGGCGATGCCGGTGAAGCCCAGCCCCGACAGGAAGCTCTCCTCGGTGTAGCTGTACGGGCTGCTCACGATGGTGGACAGGCCGACCAGGCCGGCGATGGCGCCGGAGATCACCATGGCCACGACGGTCATCTGCTTGGCGTTGACCCCCGAGGCCCGGGCCGCGTTGGGGTTCTCGCCCGACGCCCGCAGGTCGTACCCGAACCGGCTGCGCCAGATGAGGGCCCAGTACGCCACGCCCACGAGGGCGGCGATGACGATGAAGGTGTTGAGCCGGGCGCTGCCGGCGGTGGGGAGGAAGTCGAGCATCGGGAGCCGGCCGCCCTTGGGGATGACGTCGGTGCGGACGGCGTAGTCGACGGTCCCGGCCTCCTTCTCCTCCACGAAGTAGCGGGTGAGGAGGAACGGGGTGAGCCCGAGGGCGATGGCGTTGAGCATGATCGTCGAGATGACCTCGCTCACCCCCCGGTAGGCCCGGAGCACGCCGGCGATGCCGGCCCAGGCGGCGCCGACGAGCATCGCCGTGGCCAGGACCCCGAGCAGGCGCGTCGGGCCCGGGAGGGGGAGGGCGGCACCGGCCGCCGCGGCCACGACCCCGGCCAGGCGGTACTGGCCCTCGACGCCGATGTTGAACAGGTTCATCTTGAACCCGATGGCCACGGCGACGCCGGACACGTAGTACGGCGCCGCCCGGTTCAGGGTCTGGACGATCTCCCGCATGCTGGTGACCTGGTTCCACATCACCTCGAGCACGTCGGTCACCGAGTTGTCGCTGAGCACCAGGACCAGGGTCGACGCCACCATCGCGAACACGATGGCCATCACCGGCGCGGCGAGGGTGAGGACGAGACGGTTGCCCTTCACGTGGGGCTCCCCTTGGTGAGGTCGGGCCCGGCGGGCGGGGCGGCGGCAGGGGTGCTCCCCTTGGTGAGGTCGGGACCGGAGGTCGTGGCTCCGGTCGGGGCGACCGTCTCGAGCGGGTGGGCCGACTGGACCTCGGCGGCCGCGGCATCGACGTCGAGCTCGCCCCCGCCGGCGGGGTCGGTGCCGGTCATGTAGCAGCCCAGGTCGTCGAGCGTCGTGGACGAGGGGTCGAGGCGGGCGACCATGCGCCCGCCGTAGAGGACCACGAGCGTGTCCGACAGCCCGATCAGCTCGTCGAGGTCGGCCGAGATGAGCAGGACGGCGAGGCCACGGGCCCGGGCCTTGCGCAGCTCCTCCCAGATGGCGGCCTGGGCTCCGACGTCGACGCCCCGGGTCGGGTGGGCCGCCACCAGGACCTGGGGCTCGGAGGTCAGCTCGCGGCCCATCACGAACTTCTGCTGGTTGCCGCCGGACAGGGCGCCGGCGCGCACGTCGACACCCGGGGTCATCACGTCGTAGGTCTCGATGATCTCGCGGGCTCGCCCGCGCGCCCCGGCCCGGTCCATGAACCCGCCGCTCGCGAACGGTGCCTGGGTCTGCTGGCCGAGGGCGGCGTTCTCCCACAGCGGTGCGTCGAGCAGGAGACCGTCGCGGTGGCGGTCCTCGGGGACGCACGCCACGCCGGCCTCGCGCCGGCGGCGCGTCGACCACGACGAGATGTCGTCGCTCCCGACGTGGATGGATCCGGCCGCCAGGTCGGCCAGCCCCATCACGGCGTTGATCAGCTCGGTCTGGCCGTTGCCCTCGACGCCGGCCACCCCGACGATCTCGCCCCGGCGGATGTCGAGGTCGATGCGGTCGAGGGCGGGGCGGCCCCCGGCCCCGGCGACGGTGACCCCCCGCAGGGACAGCTCGACGGTGTCGGTGACGGTCGAGTCGCGGGTCTCGGGGGTGGGGAGCTCGTGGCCGACCATGAGGTTGGCCAGGTCGCGGGCGGTGACCGAGCTCGGTTCGACGGTGGCCACGGTGGTGCCGGCCCGGATGACGGTGATGGCGTCGGCCACCGAGAGGACCTCGTCGAGCTTGTGGGAGATGAAGATGACGGTGAGGCCCTCGCTCTTGAGCTCGCGGAGGCTGCCGAAGAGGTCCTCGACCTCCTGGGGCACGAGCACGGCGGTGGGCTCGTCGAGGATCAGGACGCGGGCGCCGCGGTAGAGCACCTTCAAGATCTCGACCCGCTGGCGCTGCCCGACGCCGAGGTCCTCGACGAGGGCGTCGGGATCGACCGCCAGGCCGTACTGGCGCTCCAGCTCCTCGATGCGGCGACGGGCGCGGTTCCGGCTGAGGAAGACGGGCAGGTCGGGCTCGGCGCCGAGGACGATGTTCTCGAGGACGGTCAGGTTGTCGGCCAGCATGAAGTGCTGGTGGACCATGCCGATGCCGGCCTTGATGGCGTGCGTGGGCCGACGGAACGACACCAGCGAGCCGTCGACGGCGATGGTGCCCTCGTCGGGGCGCTGCATCCCGTAGAGGATCTTCATCAGGGTGGACTTGCCGGCGCCGTTCTCGCCGACGACGGCGTGGATGGTGCCGGCGTCGACCCGGAGGTTGACGTCGCGGTTGGCGATCACGCCGGGGAACCGCTTGGTGATGCCGGTGAGCTCCACGGCCGGGTGGGCCCCGGGGCGGGGCCCGGCTGGCGGTCCCTTTTCGGCGAGCGTGTCTGCGGCCACGGACGGGCCTCCTGGCGGTGGTGCGGGGCAGGGAGGGCGAAGGGGCCCGGGACCGTGCGGTCCCGGGCCCCTTCGCTTGTCTAGGGGTGATCCGTGCGGATCAGCTCGGCTCGGTCGGGACCTCGATCTCGCCGTCGACGATCTGCTGCTTGAGGTCCTCGATCTGGTCCTCGAACTCGGCCATCTGGCCGCCGTCGGTGGCGTAGTCGATGCCCTCGTTGGCCAGGTCGAAGGTCAGCGCCCCGGCCTCGAGCTCGTCGTTCACCAGGCTCTCGATGGCGGTGTAGACGGCGACGTCGACCCGCTTCAGCATCGAGGTGAGGATGCACGGCTGCACGTCCTCCTCGACCTGCTGGTACTGGTCGGAGTCGACCCCGATGGCCAGGCGGTCGGCCTCGGCGGCGGCCTGGAAGAGGCCCTCACCCGAGCCGCCGGCGGCGTGGTACACCACGTCGACCTCGTTGTCGTACATGCCGTCGGCGATGGTGCGGGCCGACGCGGCGTCGGCGAAGCCGTCGAAGTTCGGCGGCTGGGAGATGTAGGTGGACTCCACCTCGGCGGCCTCGTCGACCTCGGCCACGCCGGCCTCGAAGCCGGCCTGGAACTTCTGGATCAGCGGGGTCTCGACGCCGCCGATGAAGCCGATCTGGCCGGTGCCGCTGGCGAGGGCCGCCGCCGCCCCGACCAGGAACGAGCCCTGCTCCTCGGCGAACACCAGCGAGGTCACGTTGTCGGCCTCGAACGAGGCGTCGTCGATGATCGCGAAGCTGGTATCGGGGAACTCGGCGGAGATGCCGCCCGGGTCGTCCTCGGTGCCACCCATGGACTCGGCGAAGAGGAAGCCCACGCCGATGACGAGGTCGTTGCCGTCCTCGGCCAGCTGGCGGAGCAGGTCGCCACGGTTGGAGCCGTCCTCGTTGGGCTCGAGGTAGGTGACCTCGACGCCGAAGTCCTCGGCGGCCGCCTGGAGGCCGGTGTTGGCGGCCTCGTTGAACGAGTCGTCGTCGACGCCACCGATGTCGAGGACCATGCCGACCTTCATGCCGGCACCGTCGCCCTCGCCCCCGCCGACGGGCTCCTGGCTCGGCTCCTGGCCGGCCTCACCCTGGCAGGTGGCGGGTCCGTCGGACTCCTCGCCCTCGGTGTCGGACCCCTCCTCGGTGCCGCCGTCTCCGGTCGACTCCGGCTCGTCGTCCTCGGTGCTGCAGGCTGCGAAGAACAACCCGATGGCGGCGATCAGGGCGATGAGCCTGAACCATCGACGTGGGCGCACTGCTGTCTCCTCTTGTCACACATCCCCCCGACCCGATGCTCCGGGTTGGGTGAGCCCTCCCAGGTTGGGAGGAGCCGCACCCTACATCCCGCCCGCGGCCCGGGTGGGCGAGCGCCGTGCCGCCGCCCGGGCGCCACGCCGGAGAAGCAGGCGGGGGGCTTCCGCGCGGCGATAATGACGGTTATCATCGTCGCTCGATGGCCATGCCCGCCGAGCCGCTCGAGGCCGCCCCCCCACCCCCGGCCGACGGGGACGCCCCCGCCGACGCACTGGGCGACCGGTTGCTCGAGGCGGCCGCCGAGGTCTTCGCCGAGCGCGGCTACGACCGGGCGGGGGTGGCCCAGATCGCCCGGCGCGCCGGGGTCACCACCGGTGCCATCTACAGCCGCTACGCCGGCAAGGCCGAGCTGCTCGTCGCCGCCCTCGAGGCCCACACCACCGACGAGCTGGACTCGCTCTTCGCCGACCACCGCTTCGAGGGCCGGGCCCAGGACGTCCTGGCCATCGCCGGCAGCCACCTGGTCGAGCGCTCGGCGTCGCCCGAGACCGAGAAGGGCACCGCCCTCCTCAACGAGGCCTTCATCGCCGCCCGCCGCGACCCCGCCGTCGCCGCCCTCCTGCACCGCGAGGCGCTCGACCGGCAGACCAAGCTGCGGGCCCTCATCGAGGCGGCCAAGGAGACCGGCGGCATCTCCACCCGGCTCGACACCGAGGCGCTGGTGACGTTCTGCCACGCCCTCGGCTTCGGCTTCCTGCTGCTCGACGTGGCCGACGTCCCCATGCCCGCGGCGCAGCCGTGGGAGCAGCTGATCGCTCACCTCCTGGCCGCCCTGGCCGACCCTCCCACCCCGACCTCCTAGAGGAGCTTCCCCATGGCCATGACCGACACCCCGTCCACCGCGGACGACGACCGCGCCCGCACGGCCGACCTCGAGGCGATCCTCTCGGTCTCCAACACCGACGTCGACGAGGCGATCCACTCCGTCGCCGACAACGCCGACGCCATCTTCACGTGGGACTACGAGAAGGGCGCCCGTCCGGCGCTCGACAAGCTCTACGAGAAGGCCAAGCACTCGCAGTGGAACGGCCAGACCGACCTCGACTGGTCGATCGAGGTCGACCAGGAGGAGTTCGCCGCCGCCCTGTCGGAGATGCGCCGCATGCAGATCGCCGAGGCCGGCATCGACCTCAAGGGCACCCCGTTCGAGGTGTGGGACGACAAGGAGTGGACCCAGCTGTCGATGGAGACCCAGAACTGGTCGCTGTCGCAGTTCATGCACGGCGAGCAGGGCGCCCTGCTGTGCACGGCCAAGATCGTCGAGACGGTGCCGTGGATCGACGCCAAGTACTACGCCGCCACCCAGGTGATGGACGAGGCCCGCCACGTCGAGGTGTTCGCCCAGTACCTCGACCTGAAGCTGAACGGCCACTACCCGATCAACGCCCACCTGAAGGCGCTGCTCGACGACATCATCAACGACAGCCGGTGGGACATGACCTACCTGGGCATGCAGGTGATGGTCGAGGGCCTGGCCCTCGCCGCCTTCGGCATGGCCTACCAGACCACGCCGGACCCGCTGCTCAAGCAGCTCCTGCGGTACGTGATGAGCGACGAGGCCCGCCACGTGGCCTTCGGCGTGCTCAGCCTCAAGGAGTTCTACGAGGGCCTGACCGACGCCGAGATGCTCGAGCGCCAGGAGTTCGCCTTCGAGGCCGCCATCCGCATGCGCAACCGCTTCCTCCAGCAGGAGGTGTGGGACCGCATGGGCGTCGACGTCAAGAAGGCCCTGAAGCTGTTCGACGTGCCCGACGAGGTCAAGAACCAGGACCCGTTCCAGCAGCTCCTGTTCTCCAAGATCGTCCCCAACTGCAAGAAGCTGGGGCTGCTCGACGCCAACGACGGCTGGCTCCGCAAGCGCTTCGACACCCTCGGCGTCACCCAGTTCGAGGACTGGGTCGACACCGGCGAGGAGTACGAGCTGCTCGACGCGGTGACCCAGGACCGCGAGGCCGCCGCCGAGACCGCCTGAGTGACCAGCTGGGGTCAGATTCTCTCCGACCGGGTGACGACGCTGGACGGGCGACGACGCGGTCGGAGTGAGTCTGACCCCCGGTGCGCGGCGAAGCGGTCGGCAACGAAGCCGGGCCGGGTCAGCTCTGCTGGGCCCGGCCCCGCTGGGTGATGGCCTCGCGGCGGCGGGCCACCTCCTCGGGGTCGAAGTCGCGCTGCCAGGCGGCGGCGACGCGGGCCTCGAGGGCCCAGGCGTCGGCGCCGGTCAGCTCGGCGCCCTCGCGGTAGGTCGCCAGGATCCGCTGGACGGCGGGGCCGTCGTTGGACGCCACGTCGCGGCCGAGGGCCTGCGCCGTGGCGACGAGGTCGTCGTGGGCCACGACCTGGTTGACCAGGCCCCAGGCCAGGGCGGTGGGGGCATCCACGAAGTTGCCCGTCGTGCTCATCTGCCGGGCCCGGGGGAACCCGATCCACTGGGGGAGCAGCACGGTGAGGCCCCAGCCGGGCTGGATGCCGACGCGGGCGTGGGTGTCGGCGAACCGGGCCCGCTCCGACGCGATGAGGAAGTCGCACGCCAGGGCGACCTCCAGCCCGCCGGTGACGGCGGCCCCGTTGATGGCGCCGATCAGTGGCTTGGTCCGGGGCAGGAACGGGCCGCGCCGCGCCGCCGCGGCCTGGTCGGCCCCGCCGGCGGCGCCGCTGGTCGAGAGGTCGAGCGAGCCGCTGCCGACCTCGCGCAGGTCGAGCCCGGCGCAGAACACCGGGTCGGCGCCGGTGAGCACGACGGCGGCGACCTCCGGGTCGGCGTCGGCCTCGGCCAGGGCCCGGGGCAGCTCGCGCAGCAGCTCGCGGGAGAGGGCGTTGCGGGCCTCGGGGCGGTTGAGGGTGACGGTGGCGACGCCATCGGCCACCTCGACGAGCACGACATCGGTCATGCCGCCGAACCTAGGTCACCCCCGCCGGCCGGGAGCCAGACGACACGGATGGTGCCAGGCACCATCCGTGTCTCGCTCAGTCGTCGTCCTCGGGCGGGAGGTAGTCGAGCTTGACGTCGCCCAGGCGGACGAGGGTCGAGGCGATCCAGCCGCCCATGGCGGCGAAGTGCGAGTCGAGCACCGAGCCGTCGGCCAGGACCTCCTCGGCCACGTCGTAGCTGCCCTCGTAGCTGACCTCGACGGCGTACTCCTCGGGCTGGAGGTCGGGGTCGTAGATGGTCTCCAGTGTGGGGCTCGAGCGCTGCAGCGTCTCGCCCCCGATCGGCGAGGACTCCTCGGGCAGGATCGACAGGATCGACGACACGTCCGGGGCGGTGCCGATGCGCTGGAGCCGCATCACGATCTCGATCTCGATGCGGGGCGGCTCGTCGAGCTCCTCGCCGATGTACCACGACCGGTAGGCGGTCTGGGCCCAGGTCGGCCAGTCGAGGGTGATGTCGGCTCGGGTGCGGGCGGGAACCCCCTCGCCCGGGAGGCTGTAGGAGGTCTCCCAGGTCAGGTCACCGAGGAGGACGTCGGCCTGGAACCGCTCCTCGAAGGCCTGGCGCTCTAGGAACGCCGACTCCATGGCGTCACGCAGGGCTCCGATGGCGTCGGTGAAGACGTGGTCGAGCATCAGTGGGGCACGGCGGGCATCGGAGGCACCGGCCGACCCTATCTGTGGACCCCCGCCGATCCGGTGCCGCGTCGGGGCCGATCGGAGCCTCAGCCCCGGCCCGGACGGGGGGTCATCAAGGCGATGGGGGTGCGCAGGCCGAGGTCGCGGTGGCGGACGGTGGCGATCTCCCGACCGGCCTGCACCGCGGGGCGGGCGGGACCGAGGTGCTCGCCCAGCACGGCCCGGGCCCCGGCCAGGTCGGGGCAGACCAGGGCCACGCCGAAGGAGCGGAGCCCCGGCCGGGGATCCTCTGGCGGCTCGGCCGGGGCCACCAGCTCGAGCACCAGGGAGCCGACGACGAAGAACGTCTGGCGCACGGGGGTGCCGTCGCCCAGGGCATGGTCCCGGCCGCGGCGGGGGGTGAGGCCGACGCGGGCGGCGGCGTCGATGGTGCGGGCCAGGTCGTCGGTGAGCAGGACGATGTGGTCGATCGTCGTCACCCCGCACGGGTGGTCGACCGGATCGGCGGGCGGCCGGTCCGACGCCGTGGTCGGGAAGCCGTCGAGGGTGGTGGCGGCGTCGACCGGGAGGTGGCGCAGGCCCCACCCGACCACGCCCTCGCCGGCTGCGGGTCCCACCAGCTCCACCGTCACCGGGCCGATCCGGCACCGCCCGTCGGGGTCGACGGTGAAGCCGGCCGCCGCCCAGGCCCCCGGATCCTCGGCGACCTGCAGGGTGGCGACCTCGGGGGCGGGCAGCGGGGCGGGCTCGTCCATACGGGGGCGATCATGCCCGAGACCGTGCGGTACCGTGACGCCCGACGGGCCGTGGCGCAGCTTGGTAGCGCACCTGCTTTGGGAGCAGGGGGTCGGGAGTTCAAATCTCCCCGGCCCGACCACATAAGCCCAGGTCAGGGGCTTGCGGGAGGATCGGACTGCGGGCCGGATCGGGCGGACTCCGCGAAAACTCCGCGTGACTCAGCGTGCTGCGAAGACATCCTCCGGGACGGATCGTCGGAGGTCGGGACGGCATGGGACGACGGCCTGACGTTCTGAGCGGTGACGGCGTCTCGCCGCATCTCGTCAAGCCGAGCCGTCAGCGCTTCGTCGAGCTTCGGGAAGAGGTGCCCGTAGCGGTCGAGAGTGACGGTGATGGACGAGTGCCCCAGGCGCTCCTGAATGGCCTTGGGGTGGGCGCCGAGGGCGATGCAGAGGGCGGCGCAGGTGTGGCGGAGGTCGTGGAAGCGTGTCCGCTCGGGGAGCTCGGCGGCACGGACCGCCGGCTTGAAGCAGCGTCGGTAGAAGTTCTTGTGGTTGATGACCTCGCCTTGGGGCGAGGTGAAGACGAAGGCCTCAGGGTGCTTGGGTCGCCCCGTGAGGTGGACGGCCAGGTTGTCGACGAGGAACGGCGGGAGGGTGACCGAGCGACGCTCATAGGTCTTGGGCTGGCCGAAAACGAGCCCGTGACCCTGTACCTCGGTGACCGACTCGGCGATGGTCAGCCGACCGGCGTCGAGGTCGGTGCGGCCGACGCGGAGGGCTTCGATCTCCCCGGCGCGCATCCCGGTGTACGCGGCGACCCGGATCATGGTCGAGTACTGCGGATCGATCGACGAGGCGAGGGCCTCGACCTGCTCCGCGGTGAGGAACACCATCTCCGCCTTCGGCGACGCCGGGACCTTCACCCCGTCGCACGGGTTGGCCCGGATGGCTCCCTCCGACTGGGCAACCCCAAGGACCAAGCGGAGGACCTTGCGGGCGCCTCGCACGGTGCCGGGCGCGTTGCCGGCCGCAATCTCAGCGGCGATGAAGCGCCGGACCTCGGTCGAGGTGATCGCTCCGACGGCCCGATCGGCGAACGTCGGCATGACGTGGACTCGCAGCAGGGCCTCGTAGTCGGCTCTTGTCTTGAGCTTGAGGTGGGCGGACCCGTCGAGCCACTCCTGTGCCCACCGGGAAAAGAGGGTGCGTCCGAGGCGTGGGTCGACGTAGTCGCCGCGGTGCATCTCGCTCTTCATGGACGTGAGCCACCGGTCGGCTTCGGCCCGCGTCCGGTGGTGCTTGACCCGTTCCCGACCGGTGGGGTCCCGGTAGGACGCCTCCCACCGACCGCTCTTCAGCTTCTTCACTGCCACGACGCCGACCTCCGAGATCGTCCAGACCTCTAGGCCCGGAAACTCCAAGAAGGTCGACATCACGCCGTCAACGAGCGGTTTCCATCCTGCCCCGTGACGACGTCGGCTGAACGGGGTCGCGAGACTCGGTTCGTGGGCCACGACGAGATTGCCGACCGATATGACCGGCTTGCTCGGCAGGTCTCATGGTGGGCGTTCGAGGAGCTCGACGACCGTCCGGAGTGGGAGCGGGAACACGGCATCTGGACCGAGCGCTGCCGCATCTGCCGGCGCGATCTCGAGGTTGACGACTTCGGCGAGTGTGAGTCGTGCCGCGCCGCGGGCGGCTGGTGCCGATGGTGCGGCCTGGACCGCATCGCGTACCGCTCCCGGCTGTGCTGTCGGACCTGTTATCGCTGGCTCATCCGCAACGAGGACCGCTGGAACGACGAGGAGCTCTTGGCCCGCCTGCGGGTCGTCGTGGAGCGGCGCCGGAGACGCCGACACCCCCGGTAGACGTGGCGCGGACACTGCCGCACTCTGACCTGGGCATCCACCACGAATGTCACACCATCGCCTACCGTCTTGGGCAGTGTTGGCGAGACGTGGGCGAAGGCCCACCGCCGACACGACGAGGCCGAGCATCATCGCTCGGCCTCTTTCGCGCCCCGTCTGACCACGGTCACCCGGGGCGTCTCCCCCGAGGAGGCGCCATGCCCAAGCGGACCCGCTTGGCTCGAGCGCGCAAGTTCCTCGCCGAGATCACCGAGCTGGTGGTCTCCATCGAGGTGCTGACGGTTGCCATGACCAGTTTGACCCGGAAGGTGACGATCTTCGTCCTCGTCCTGGCCGCACTGCTCACGGTCCTCCGCGCGCTGCTCTAGCCGACGCCCATCGCTGAACCCGCCTGCGCCAACCTCGGGGCGGAGCTATGTCCAAAGGCAGGTCAGCGATCGTCGACACACAGGGCGGGCAACGGAGGCCGGATCAGGTGGACTCGGTGGGTCACCTGCGCAGCACGGGCTGGTCCCGCTCGCCCTGGGCGAGCTGCTCGAGCCGCTGCCGGACCGCAGCTTCGTGATCCTGTGGAGTGGTCGCCGGGCGGAGGACTCGACCGCTGAGCCGCTCTCGGGTGGCAAGCGCGCTCTCGGTCGAGGGCGTTCGGGTGAGGACGGCGGCAAGGGCGTCGGCGGAGTCGAGGGAGCCGGAGTCGTCAAGGACGAGGGCGGTGTTGGTGTGTCGGCCACGGGTGAGGGCGACATAGGCCTGGGCCCTGGTGGTGGCGGGTTCGAGGACGGCGATGCCGATGTCGGTGGTGTCGCCTTGGTTGCCGTAGCCGGTGACGGCCCAGCCGAGCTCGACGTGGGCCGAGACGTAGTCGGCGGGGAGGCTGACGGTGCCCCGGTCGGGACGTTCGACGACGAGTGAGCCGTCGCGTCGGGTGGCGAGGACCGTCCAGGTGTGGCGGTTGCGAACCTCGTTGCCCTTGTTCGTGGCGAGGGTGCGGTCGTTGTGGCGGGTGGCAATGGTGTCGCCGGCCCCGGTGTGGGTGCCGTCGGCCAGGCGGACGGTGCTCCGTCTGGGAGGCGCCGTCGCTCGCTGGATGGCGACGTTGATGCGTCGGGCGGTGTCGGCGGTCGTCGTGGTGATGGCGATGGTCTGCCCGACCTCGTCGTGGCGGAGGTAGCGGCGGGCGACTCGTTCGGGGAGGAGGACCGGGTGGACGGTGGTGAGGCGGTCGTGGTCGGCGTAGGTCTCTGCGGCGCCGGGGTCGCCGGCTCGGAGTGCGAGTGATGCGGCTGCTTCCCATGGTTCGGTGAACCGGCGGGGCTCGGCCAGGTGGTGGTGGGGGAGGGTGGTGGTCCAGTGGGCGAAGGTGCCACCGCGGCCGACGGCGGGGAGCTGATGGGGGTCGCCGACACAGACGAGCCGCCATCCGTTGGCCTCGACGAGGCGCATGAGCCGGTGGAGGTCGTCGGTGGTGGCCATGCCGGCTTCGTCGACGATCACGGTCGTCTTGCGGGGCCACTGTCCGAACGGGCGCCGGGCGTGGGCGAGCAGGAACGAGGCGATCGTGGTGGCCTCGCAGCCAGCCTCGGTGGCGAGCACGTCGGCGGCCTTTCCCGACGGCGCCAGCGCCACGACGGAGCGGCCCTGGGACTTCAACCGAGCAACGGCGGCCGCAGTGGCGGTGGTCTTGCCGGTGCCGGCGGGTCCGACGACGAGTACGAACCGGTCGAACCCGGCGATGCCGCGAGCGCCGGCGCGGGCTGGGTCGGTGCGGCCGCCGATGGTGCCGACGTTGGCCTGGGCCCAGCGCTGGAGGTCCGTCTCCTGGTCGAGGACGTGGGCGGTGGTGAGTCGTCGATCGGTGACCGCCTCCGACACCGGGCGACCGTCCCGGCGCAGCGGACCGGCGCCGGGCGGCGCGAGTTCGACGCAACGCTCGGCGGCGACCGAGGCGAGACGGTCGATCCGCTCGACGGCGTCGACCGCCGTCGGGTCGTCAGGTGCGATGAGGGTCGCGACGTGGCGAGCGAGGTCGGCCTCGAGCCATGTCGCTGTTTCCTCTTCGGCTCGGCGGAGGGCCTCGGTGACGATGTCGTCGTCGATCATCCCGGTGCGTGGCGGCCGGTCCAGGACATCGACGGCCAGGTCCACCTCCTGACCGGTCGCAGCGGCACGGTCGGTCCACTCGTCGTGGAGGGTCGCCGCGTCCACGCCGTGGTCTTTGCCGGGCCGCGACGCCAGGACGGCTCGGCGTTGGAGGTCGGCGATGGTGCGGGGGTCGGGGTCGGTGCCATCGTGTTCGACCGACCAGCGGCCGATCAGGTCGGCCAGGGCCTCGTCGACCTGCGCCGAGCGCCGGGAGAACTCCCCAAGCAGCGTTGTCGGGATGCCGTCGATGTCGGCCTGGCCACCGGCTATCACCTTCCAGGCGACACCGAGCCGGGAGGTGAGCTCGCTGCGCAAGGCAGCGTCGTAGACCCATCCGATCGTGCGCTGCTGCTGCTTGAGGAATCGGGCATCGAGCGAGAGCCACCGCCCGGTCAGGTCCTGGACCTTGGCAGCGATGACGGCGTGGGTGTGCAGCTGCGGGTCCATCGTCCGCGACGTGTGCTGACGCAACACCGCGACGGTCAGCCCGACCGTGTCGACCTGGTCGACGCCGTCCTTCCCACGCCGAGTCACAGCGCCGTGGCGTTCGAGGTAGCCGAGGGCGGCGTCGACCGCTGCGTCGTGGGCGGCGAGGACCTCGGCCCGCACCCACCGATCCGGGGTGAGCGCCCACAACACCGACACCGACTTCGGCGCCGAGAACGTCGCATCGAACCCACGAGCCGACGAGTCTCCGAACCGACGACCCAACCGCCGGCCGGACTGCGGGGCGTGGCCCTCGAGCACGGCCCGCAGGTCCTCACCGGTGACCTCGCCGTCGAGACCGAGGACATGCCGGCCCCGGCCCCACCACCGTCCCGCCGGCTCGTCAGGGTCGAGGTAGTACTCGACCGGCCCCCGCTGCGGGCCGGACCGCTGGCGATCCTCGGCCAGGCCGGCGTAGTAGGTCAGCAGCCCGCCCAGCCGGTCGCCGGCCGCCTTGAGCGTCGTGACCCGCATCATCCGACCACGACCCCACGCCATCGAGGTCGTGCGCCGGGTCGTGCTCGCCGGAGTGCACTCGTCTGTC
Organism: Iamia sp. SCSIO 61187; assembly: GCF_019443745.1. Classification (NCBI taxonomy): domain Bacteria; kingdom Bacillati; phylum Actinomycetota; class Acidimicrobiia; order Acidimicrobiales; family Iamiaceae; genus Iamia; species Iamia sp. SCSIO 61187. The sequence goes on along the minus strand of NZ_CP050948.1, from coordinate 3,099,506 downwards.
CTTCGATGCCCTTCTAGGCCTGTCGGAGGGCCGAGGTCTGACAAGAAACCTAGGACAGGCGTCCGTTCACGTCGTTGGTGGGACCGACCCTCTTGGAGGTCTCGTGCGGCTCGGTGGAGGGCCGGAGTGGGGACGCCCGGGTGCGTTGTCGATACCGCGCGACAGTCATCAGCGCAGTCGCGGCCTCATCGAACCGAGGTCGCCCAAGTCGCCGTCCGTAGTCAGAATCGGGGTGGGTCGCCGCGGTCACTTGCGGCGGCCTTGCACTCACGCCGGGTGGTTCCCGGACTTTCACGAAAGATCGTTGACGGCCGCTCGGATGGCGCGGGGACCTGGGACTTCGGGACGGTCTTGGGCCCGTGGAAGCGCTCGCGGGTCATGGCGTCCGCGAGTCGCCTGTCGACGGTGCTCCGCCGAACTGGTCCCGTGTGGTGGTGAGGAGTCGGCGGGCTGCTGCGAGGGTCGACGTGGCGACCGGGGGATCCCCCGGGTTGAGCGATTGAAGTTCTGTCCAGACCTGGAGGTAGCGCTCGAGCAGGGCGTCCAGGCCGTCGAACCGGTTCCGCAGCTCGCCGAGCTCCGACGTGAGCGTCCACGGGTCCCGTTCGATCCGGTCGACCGTCTGGGAGAGCGTGACGATCTGGCGGTTGTCCTCTTGGAGCAGGGTCCGGGTCCGCTCACTGATGAGGTCGATCCGCCGGGCCAGTCCCGGGTAGCCGTCGATGAGCGCCTCGGCCTCGGCTCGGTGCCGCGCGGTGCTGCGCTCGACGGCGACGAGAACGCCCTGGCGAAGGTCGACCCGAGGCAGCGACACGACCACCGCGGTGCTGGCCGCGTCGTACCGCCAGTGGCCGTCGAGGGGCCGAGGCGCCCACGGGACCACCTCGCCGTCGACGCACACCGAACGCGGGGGAGCCTCGCCGACGAAGCGGATCTCGACGGGCCTCCGGCGCAGCCACCCCCGGTAGGTTCCCAGAGCGGCACCGATGCGCACGGTGCGCCGCGAGGTGGTCGAGCGATGGTTCAGCGCGACCGAGACAGCCCGCCCGCTCTCGTAGCCGGTGGTCACGCCATCGTCCTCGTAGAAGGTGTGCTGGCCGGCGGGACCGGGATAGGCGGTGACGACGAGGTTGGGGTAGGAGGCGGCATCGAGGCGGCGCACGCCGCGCTGACCGGGGAGCACCGTGCCCGCTCGCACGAACACCGGCACCTCCGCCAGCAGGTAGCGACGTTCGAGCCAGCGTCCCTCGTCGTCGTCGATGTCGAACCGGACGCCGTGGGCCACATCGAACCACTCGCCCTTGGGGAGCCACACCCGCACCGCTGCCATGTCGTCGTCGTCCGTCGGCCGCACGACAGGGGCGACCACCATCTGGTCACCCAGCTGGTACTGGTCGGTCGCTTCGTAGGCGGCGGTCGCCTCGGGGTGCTCGTGGTACATCGGTCGCACGAGCGACAGGCCGGTGTCGACGCCGCGCCGGCACTCGCCGTAGATGTACGGGACCAGCTCGTACCGGCGGCGGACGGCATCGATCATCACCGTGCGGTACGGGTTGGGGAACTCCCAGAGCCGACGTTCCTGGTCGGGGCCGAGCGCGCCGTGGGTGCGGAGGATGGGCGAGTGCGCGCCGAACTGGATCCACCGGGTGTAGAGCTCAGGGTCGGGCGCAGATCCGAAGTGGCCGCCGATGTCGTGACTCCAGTACCCGTAGAGGACGTTGGCGGCCGTGGCCGTGAACTCGGGTTGGAAGGCGAGCGATTCCCACGCTGCGTGGGTGTCGCCGGAGAAGCCGATCGGGTAGCGCCCGGCGCCGAGGCCTCCCCAGCGGCTGAAGATGAGCGGCCGGCGGTCGGGTCGGCGCTGCGCCTGGTCGTCCCAGTGCAGGCGGTTGAGCCACGCCAGCGGATCCAGCCCAGGGATCGAGGACTCCGCGCCTTGTTGCCAGTCCATCCACCAGAAGTCCACGCCGCGGTCCTCCTCCGGGTGGTGGAGGAGCCGGAAGTAGGCGTCGACGAACCGCGGGTCGGTGACGTCGAACGGGACGCGATCGACGGTCTGGGGATCGAGGCCAACGGCGTCGCACATCGCCGCGAATGCGTCCTCGTGGCGGCCGACGCCATCCGCAGGGTGGAGGTTCAGCGCGACGCGAAGCCGGCGCTCGTGGAGCCGCTCGAGCGTCTCGGTCGGATCAGGGAACAGGTCCCGGTCCCACGAGTACCCGGTCCACCCGACCCGGTGCCAGTCCATGTCGATGACGAGGACGTCGACGGGCACGTCGTTCCGGTCGAGCTGCTCCGCGAGCTCCAGGAGCTCCCGGTCGGTGTAGGGGTAGTACCGGCTGTACCAGTAGCCGAACGCGTAGCGGGGCGGCAGCGGCTGGGAACCGAAAAGCTGAGCCCCCGCCGCGAGGGCGGAGGCGTGGTCGTCGCCATAGGCGAACAGGTAGAGATCTCGCCGCTCGCCGGGCGGGCGCGGAACCGGCCAGCAGCGCGACTGAGCGCCCGGATCTTCGCTTGCGTCGAGGACCACCGTGTCGCTTTCGTCGACGACCACCCAGCCGTCGCGACACAACAGCCCGGGCTCGAGGAGCTGCTCCTCCCACTCGTGGACGAAACCCGTCTGGGCGTCGAACCCCACTGGACGGGCGGTCTTGTTGCCCTTCCAGGTGTCGAGCGTCCGCACCGTTCCTCCGAGGTTGCTCTCACATGCCTTTCCGAAGTGCCAGTCGGTGGCCGTGGCGCCAGATCCGATCCGGGCTCGCAGTTGGTCCGCTGAGAACGGCCGATCGACATCGGAGCAGTGCAGGAGCACGGCTCCGGTGTCGACGGCGAGCGTGCGGCGATCTGTGCGTGCCTCGAATGGCGTGGTCGGGAACCGTCGGTTCACCACTGCGAGCGTCGGCCGGTCCTCGAAGATGCCATCGGATGAGTACTCGATGCGGAGCAGGCGGTCGGTCAGGACCGTCACCCGCACGTTGCCATGCGAGGCGACCTGCTGCGGACGGGGTGTTGGGGTGGCTGTTGAGAGCGCCATGGGGTGCTCAGTTTGGTCGGCGGGACCGATCGGCGGGCTCCACCTCGCGTCCGTGCCTGCCGAGGAACCCCGCCTTGGAGCTGCCCGATCATCACCGCCATGCCGTCCCTCTCGGGTCCTCACCGGGGACAGACGGCCTTGGCTACAGTCGGGCCGCGCAGGGGCTCGACGATCGACGGGGACACACGATGCACCACGGGGAGCAACGCCGGCCGTGTCGCGACCGGAGGGGCGGTCTCGCCCTGGTCGTCGGCGCCCTGCTGGCGGCGGCGCTGCTGTTCACGCCGTTGGCGGCGCCGGTCGCCGCCGCCACCCCTGCCGAGGACCAGTGCTTCATCACAGCTGCCCACCGTGTCTTCCTCGACCGGGAACCGTCGCCGGGCGAGCTCGACCGTTGGGGTAGGGATCTGGCTGCTGGGCGGCTGCCCGGTGACCTGCCTGACAGTCTGGCGACCAGTGATGAGTGGTTGTCGGTCGAGGTGTCCCGGCTCTATCGATCAGCCCTGGAGCGGGCTCCAGAGCCGGAGGGTCTCGCGTTCTGGACCGAGCGGCTGCGGACCGGTGGGTCCGTCCGACATGTCGCCGCCCGGGTGTACGGCTCGCCGGAGCTCCATGCTCGGGCCGGCGGCACCGACGAGGCCTTCGTCGCTGCCCTCTACGATCGCATCCTCGGCCGGGCGGCGGAGCCGGGCGGGCTCGCCCACTGGTCCAGGGAGGTGGGTAGGCGAGGCCGAGTTGGCGTCGCCGCGCAGATCTTCGGCTCGTCCGAGTCCCGGACCGCCCGGGTCCAGTACCTCTACGACCGGGTCCTTGACCGGACAGCCGACCCGGCCGGGCGGAGCTACTGGACCCGTCGCCTGGTTGACCTCGACGACGTCCGCCTCGCGGTGCTCCTCGCCGCCAGTGCCGAGTTCTTCGAGGTGGCCCAGCGGGACTGTGGGCAGCCCGAGGTGCCTCGGACCGAGCACGTGGTCGTCATCGACTGGGACGGCTTCGACCCGGCCTTCCTCGAGCTGGCCGACACCCCCGCCATCGACGCCTTGGTGGCCCGGGGCAGTTCGTCGATCGCTACGGCCACGTTCCAGACGCTGTCGAACCCGTCGCGAGCGTCTCTGGTCACGGGGGCCCTTCCCCGTACCCACGGCAACGCCGGCTACTACTTCGACGAGGCCGCTGGCGTGGCCCGGGCCCAAGGGCGGGCCCTCGAGGCTGAGACCATCGCCGAAGCCGTGGGTCGCCAGGACCGGACCGTGGCGTCGGTCCAGTGGTACATGACAGAGGACCACGGGACCTCGTACGGCGATCCGCGCCAGCTCTACGTCGAGCCCGGCGGGCCTTTCCGCCAGCGGGTCGACGCCGCCATCGAAATCCTCCACCAGCGGCCTGTCGACTCCGGCGGACGCCAGGTAACCGTCCCCGAGATCCCTGCCCTGCTGGCCGTCTACGGCGGTGACATCGACACCCTGGTCCACGACGAGGGCACTGCCAGCCCCACCCTGCCAGGGCTCATGGTGGAGATGGACGCCCAACTCGGTCGCCTGGTGCAAGCCACCCGCGATGTCGGCATCTTCGAGGAGACGACCTTCATCCTCACCGGCGACCACGGCATGACGGACGTCGACAGCAGCGCCCTGCCCGACCTGCTCGAAGCCATCGACGCCACGGGCTACCAAACCGGCGTGCTGTTCCCCCCGTACCTGACCACGCCCAATCCCAGCACCGAGGTCGTCGTCATCCAAGGCGACCGGGCCGCCGACATCACCCTCCGCGGCACCGCTGACTCACCCGAGGGCCGCCTGGCCGTGGCCGCCGCCCTCGACGGCCTTGTCGGTGACCTCCTCACCGAGGTGCTCGCCGAGGACGACTTCGCCGCCCTCGGCGCATCGGACAAGTTGGGCGACTTCCAAGCGATCCCCGAGCCGCCTTACACCCTGTCCCTCGTGGAGACGCCGGGGCAGCCGCGCGCCGGCCACGCCTCGCGGGCCGAGCAGGAAGTGCCGTTGATCGTGTCCGGGCCCGGGTTCTGCACTGGCGTCGCACCCACGGCCCCCGAGCTCATCGACGTGGCTCCGACCATCGCTGCCCTGCTCGGTGTCGAGCCACCGGCCGACGCCGACGGCCGGATCCTGAGCGAAGCACTGGCCGGCACCTGCACGTCCGGCTGAGCTTCAGGGCGGGCTGGCACTGGGACCGAAGACGGGTTGGCTCAGGGGTGCATGAGCCGAACGACGACGTCATCGAGGCGGGTCGAGGTCCCGAACCGCGATGTGGTCAGGTACTCGCCTGCCATGCAGTTCTGGCTCGCGAGTCCTCGGCGCCTTGCTCCGTCACTGGTTCAGGTTCGTGATGTTCGGCGCCGCTGCTGCGCACGGCGCCCTGCGGCTGGCCCGGGACCTCGAACGTGTGCTTCAAGTGACGCCCGAGAACCGGGACCGGGTCGGCGAGGTGCTCGTCGAGCTCGAAGCCGGGCGCCTGGTCGGCGGGCCTTCGAAGGGTTCGTGCCGCCGCATCGGGACGGAGCCTTCGTGGCCCCGATGGAGCCTCGACCTGGCGCACCGTGCTCGGCGACCTCGACGTCTTGAGAGGGTCGCCGTCACCCGACGGCGAGGCGCGCTATGCGGACCCCGACGAGCCAGCGGTGACGTTGACGATCGACGGCCACGCGGTGCGGGTGGCGGCTTCTTGACGACGTGATCACGTCGAACGAGACCGTCGACCGACCATCCGACCGAGAGGCTCGCCCCGAACTGCGACGCCTCGCTCAGAGGCGCAAGATCCCTCGGGCCGACGGCCGGGATCTGGAGCCTCCTGGCCTCTGAGGTCCGCGAAAACTCCGCGAGACGCGCGAGATCCGGGGTTATCCGGCGGTACAGGCTGGGACAGGAAACCACCGCTGACCTGCGGAAATCGTCTCTGACCAGGACCGACGGAAACGCGCCTCGGCGACTTTGGGAGCAGGGGGTCGGGAGTTCAAATCTCCCCGGCCCGACCACGCTCCCCTGGCAGCGGGTGTGGGGTCCTGTTGCCGTCGCCGCAGCCTCCGGCCTCCAGACCACAACGGGACCACAGGGGCAGCGGGGCGGCCCCGCGGGGTGCACCAAAGTGGCCGGGCAAGGCGCTTCGCATCGGCCAGGTCACCGCCCACATCTTCAAGCGGTACCCGTACCTCGCCGCCCAGCCGGCCCCTACGCCCGAAGATCAGGCACTCCGGGACCCGGTTCCCCGCCCTGGCTCCCAGCGGCGCAGCACCGACCGCAGGCGCCAGTACGACCGCTCAGCGCTCAACGAGGGCTACCTGACGAAGAAGTTCCCAGCCCTGCGGAGACGGTGACCTCGGCAGAGGTCTAGACCGGCGTCGACTGGTTCGTCGAGGTCCCTGGATGACCGAACATTGTTCTCGTCCATGGATGCTCACGAACGAGCCCATTGAGAATTGGGGTGTCGAACTCGTCCGTGAGTTCGAGGAGGAGCTCCGCCAACTCTTCTAGATCGTCTGAGGTTACCGCCTCGAATGTGTATTTCGGCCCGTTGAGACGATCGGGAAACACTGCCTGGTTAACTACGCCATCCTCAACGGCAACTGGTTGATGGATGTATCGGTTACGTTTCTGCCAGGCTTCCTGAGCACGCCGCAGCCAGTCGAGCGAGTCCTCCCTTGCCTGCGTTGGCTCGAAAGCATCAAGTGTCTTCCTTGCTACCTTTAGTCGTTTGGCCGCTGACTCCCGAGCAAAGAGGAAGAGGCCACCCTGTTGAGTCATCCCGAGAGTTGCTGCTGCAAGGAGCGTGAAGCGAAACTCAAGTTGAGCCCCAGTAGCGGTGCACTTTCCTAAAGCACGGAAGAAATCATCTGGCACGTCCTGCAATGAAGCGACCGCTGCGCCTGTCACGGACCGGAATCGTAGTGATCATGGCTCGGAGCCTTGGCGAGCAATGGGTGGGATCGGTCCGCCCCTGGACCACAACACCGACCTCACCGCCGGCCGCACCGTCCCGCTCACCGACGACCTCCTTGCCGAGCTGGCCTCCGACCCCGAGGACGAGCGGCCATCCAGGTCAGCCTGACCGCCACGGCCGAGCGCCAGGTCCGGGATCTCCGCGGCCGCCGCCGCAAGGCCGCTGCGGCCGCGCTGACCGAGCTGCTGGCCCAAGGCTGCGCCGCCGCCGGCTATCGCCTCGCCGGCTCCACGCTCGATCACGTGTGCAGCCGTCACCTCTACGGCGCTGACCGGATGCTGACTGCCTGGCCCGCCGACGACGAGGTCATCGTCCTCGCCATCGCTCGCCACGACTCCGCAGCGGGAGACGTCTACACCCCCCTCCTCGCCGCCCTCGACCTCGAGGTCCCCGACGAGGAGCGCCAGAAGCCCTCCTGCTGCGACGACGAGGGCCATCCACCCGCCGACGAAGCCACCGCCCTAGAGATCGCCGACGCCCTCTCCCGCCACACTCGCTCCCGCCGCCGCGTCCATTAGCGGCCCACCCCGGTATGGGGTACTGGGCGCTCAGTGAACGCCCGTCGGCGCACCCCGCGAGACCGCCTTGACGACGGTCCGCGATGCCGCCGCTAGCCGAGAAATGTGGTGTGGTCGGGCCGGGGAGACTTGAACTCCCGACCCCCTGCTCCCAAACCCGCCATGGGTCGTCCGACGTCAAACCGCTGACCCGGGGAAAAAATGCGCCATGGCCAGGGAATGCTCAAGGCTTGGTTAGTGGCCCGGAGTGGCCGCAGATGGCCGGTTGCGGCGCCCTACTGGTCCTGTTGTGGGTCGGCGATGCCCTCGTCGAGCGCACCGGTGAGGTTGGCCCGATCGCGGAGGACGCGCATCACCTGGGCGAGGAGATGGCGGTCCTCGGCGTGTTGGCGGACGAGGTCGAGGGCGTGTTTCACGTCGGCGAGGGAGAGGACCTCGATGCGGACCGGCGACGCCCCCCGAACGGGCTCGAGGACGCCGGCATCGATCCACGCTCGGACGGTCGGCTGGGACAGCGAGAGCACCGCAGCCGCCTCGGATACCTTCACGCCCCGCTCGCGGGCTGCGACCCGACGGTGGAGGTCGTCGAGCGAGCGACGGCGCTCGGGGTCGTCCTCATGTGCGGCCAGGTCTTGGAGCGTGATCAGATCGTCCACGACGTCGATGATCGACATGGAGCGAAGGCTACACCGCAAGTTGCGGAAATCTAGCGGGAATCGAAGGCGGGCAGTTGGGTGAGGGCGGATCACCCAGTCGACTCATCGCGGTGGCGGGTCGCAGCCCCTCGCTATGTTGCGTTCCCATGACGAACATGACGAATGTGACGAAGCGGTCGCTGCGGCGCCCGACGTCGAGGATCGTGCTCGCCGGCGTCGCCGTGCTGGTCGCGCTCCTCCTGGCCGCATGCCTGACCTCGGGGCAGGACGCCGTCCTCCGCGAGCTCAACAGCGACCGCCGGGCCCACGGCCTGGCGTCGCTCCCGGCGCACGGCACGCTGACCGCCAAGGCCCAGGCCTGGGCCGAGAAGATGGCCCGGGAGGGGCGGCTGTCGCACTCCAACCTCGCGTCCGGGGCGCCGCGGTGCTGGCAACGCCTGGGTGAGAACGTCGGCTACGGCTCCTCGGCCGCCGCCGTGCAGGACGCGTTCATGCGGTCGTCCGGGCACCGGGCCAACGTCCTGGGCCGGTGGACCGACGTGGGTGTGGGCTACGCCAAGGCGGGCAACCGGGTGTACGTGGTCCAGGTCTTCATGGTCCGCTGCTGACGGGCGGCGGGCGGCGGCGGCGGTGCCGTCGACGAGGAATCTCCGCCCGGGTGCATCCAGCGGGCGCCCTCGGCGCGAAGAGAGGGGCACACACCCACACCCTGGAGGACACCCCAGATGCGCACCCGAACCCGATCCCGCACCCGTCCGCTGGTCGCCTCGACGATCGCCGCCGCAGCCGTCGCGCTGCTCGCCGTGCCGGCCGGCGCCCAGGAGGGCAACGCGTCCGTGGTCGTCGTCCACGGGATCCCCGACACGCCCGTCGACGTGTACGTGAACGACGAGCTCACGCTCGACGACTTCACCTTCGGCACGGTCACCGAGGCCCTCAGCCTGCCGGCGGGCGACTACGCCCTGGCCGTCCGGGGCGCCGACGCCGAGGCGACCGCCGACCCGATCCTCGAGGCCGATGCGACGCTCGCCGCCGGCGACGACGTGTCGATCGTGGCCCACCTCAGCGAGGGGGGCGACCCGACGCTCACGCCGTTCGCCAACGACACCGCCCCGACCGCCGCCGGCCAGGGTCGTCTGATCGTCCGCCACACCGCCGCCGCCCCGGCGGTGGACGTGCTGGCTGGTGGGTCGCCGGTGTTCACGAACCTGGCCAACCCGAACGAGGCCAAGGCCGACCTGCCGGCCGGGACGGTCTCGGCCGCCGTGGCCCTGGCCGGGACCACCGACCCGGTGATCGGCCCGGCCGACGTCCCCGTGGTCGAGGGCCAGGCCACCATCGTCTACGCCGTGGGCAGCGCCGAGGCCGGCAACCTGGACGTCCTCGTCCAGACCATCTCGGGACTGCACTCGAACCCGAGCGCGGTCGACACGGGCAACAGCGGCCTGGCCGCTGACGGCTCCGGCACCTCCGTCGCCCCGGTGGCGATGGTCGGTGGCGCCGCCCTGGGCGTCGCCGCCCTCGGCATCGCCGTCGCCCGTCGACGCACCGCCGCCTGAGAGACGTCCGTGGGCCGACGACTCCTCCTCGTGCTCGTCGTGAGCGCCCTGGTCGCCGCCTGTGGCGGGGACCAGGGCGCCGCCCCGCGCCCGGCGGAGCAGGCGGCGGCCCCCGCCTCGTCGGCCCCCGACCCGACGACCCCCGAGACGACCGAGCCCGGTGCCGACGAGGCCTCGCCGCCGGCGATCGGCACCCAACCGGCGACGCTCGACGCGGTCCAGGCGAGTGCGGCGATCCCCACCCCCGCCCGGCTGACGATCGACCGCATCGGCGTCGACGCCCTCGTCGTCCCGGTGGGCGTGGAGGCCGACGGCACCATGGAGGTGCCGGCCGCCCGGGACGTGGGGTGGTACCGCTTCGGCCCCGCCCCCGGTGGATCCGGCTCGGCGGTCCTCGCCGCCCACGTCGACTTCGACGGCGAGGAGGGGGCGTTCTTCCGGCTGCGCCAGCTCGCACCGGGCGACGCGGTGGTGGTGACCACCGCCGACGGCGCGACGCAGCGGTACGTCGTGACCGAGCGCCGCCAGGTCCCCAAGCTCGACCTCTCCGACAGCGGCGTGTTCGACCGGACGGGTCCGCCCCGGCTCACCCTCATCACCTGCGGTGGGGAGTTCGACCGGGACGCCCGCTCCTACCGGGACAACGTCGTCATCACGGCGGCCCCGGAGGGGTGAGGTGGCGGCCACCCTCACCACCCCACCGCACGCCCCGCGGTACGGTCCGGCGGTGCCCGCCGGACCCGAACGTCAGGGCGTGAGCCGGCGGGACGCAGCCCCCGACGACGAGCGATCGGTCGAGGCCGCCTTCCTCGCCGGCCCCGACGGACTGCGGAACGTCTGGAGCGCCTACGGCGACCTGGTGCACACCTTCTGCAGCCGGACCCTCGATCGCGACCGCGCCCTCGACGCCACCCAGGAGGTCTTCATCACCGCCTGGCGCCGGCGGTCCACCTTCGACCCGGAGCGGGGGTCGCTGGCCGGCTGGCTGATCGGCATCGCCCGGCACAAGGTGCTCGGCACCCTGCGCACCGAGGGCCGGGCGCCGGTGCCCGTCGAGTCGGCGTCCATGCCCCAGGGCTCGGTCGACGACGTCGTCGACCGCATCGCCGACCGGATGCTGGTGGCCCACGCCCTCGACGCCCTGCCCGAGCGCACCCGCCGGGCCGTCACCCTCGCGTTCTATGAGGGGCGCACCCACCAGGAGGTCTCGGAGGTCCTGGGCCTACCGTTGGGCACGGTGAAGAGCGACATCCGACGGGGGATCACCCGTCTGCGGCGCACCCTGGCAGGCCTCGATGACTGACGAGCGCGACACCCCCGGCACCGACCCGCTCGACGGGCGCATCCTCGCCGCCTGGCGCGACCTCACGCCGGAGGACCATCGGCGGGAGGCCCCACCCGCCGGGGCCTGGGAGGGCATCGCCCGAGAGCTCGGCACCGACGGTGACGTCGACGCCGACGACGACGCCGTGGGTGCCGGTGCCCGGGTGACGCCGTTGCCGGCGCGCCGTCGGCGACCGCCGATGACGTGGCTGGCCGGCGTGGCTGCCCTCCTGCTCGTGGGCGTGGTGGCCTCGGTGGTCCTCGCCTCCCGTGGGGCCGACGGGACGGTGCAGTCGCGGGCCGAGCTGAGCTCGGAGGGCCTGGCGGTCGAGACCCGATCCCGGGGGACCGCGCGCCTGGTCGTCGAGGGCAACCGGGTGCGGCTGGACGTCGAGCTCGCCGACCTGCCGGACCTCGAGGACGACGAGGTGCTCGAGGTGTGGTTGATCGATCCGGACTCGGGTGGTCTCCAGTCGGTCGGCCTGACCGACGGGGAGACGACGCTGCTGGTGCCGTCTGCGGTCGACACCGAGCGCTTCTCGGTGGTGGACGTCTCCATCGAGCCGACCGACGGTGACCCTGCGCACAGCGCCGAGAGCGTGGTGAGGGGCGCCCTCGAGACCGTCTGACGGTCGGGCATCGCCGCGGCCGGCTCTGGAGCGGGTCAGCCGCGCCCCTCGCCGCCGTCGGGTGGGGCGGCGCGGAGGTGCTGGTTGAGGCGTGCCGCCTGGCGCAGCTGGTGGTCGCGCTCGGCGAGGGTGGGGGAGTGGCGGGCCGCCTCGGCGTAGAGGTGGGCGGCGAGCTCGAGGTCGCCGTCCTTCTCGTGGAGGTGGGCGGCGACGGCGTGGCGGCGGGGGACGTCCTCGTCCACCTGGGCGAGGGCCGCCAGCCCGGCGGGGGCGCCGTCGGCCTCGCCCACGGCGACGGCCCGGTTGAGCCGGACGATGGGGGTGTCGGCGAAGCGGAGCAGCTCGTCGTACCACTCGACGATCTGGACCCAGTCGGTCTCCTCGACCCGGGGAGCGTCGGCGTGGAGGGCGGCGATGGCCGCCTGGGCCTGGTACTCGCCCAGCCGGTCGCGGGCCAGGGCAGCCTGGGTGATGACGATGCCCTCGGCGATGAGGGCCCGGTCCCACTGGGCGCGGTCCTGCTCGGCGAGGGGGACGATGCTGCCGTCGGGCCGGGTGCGGCTGCGGCGACGGGCGTGGTGGAGGAGCATGAGGGCGAGCAGGCCGTGCACCTCCGGGTCGTCGGCCAGGCCGGCCAGCTGGCGGGTCAGCCGGATGGCCTCGGCCGCCAGGTCGACGTCGCCCGAGTAGCCCTCGTTGAACACGAGGTACAGGACCCGCATCACCGTGTCCACGTCGCCCGGGCGGTCGACGCCGGCGCGGGCGACGGTGCGCTTGGCCCGGCTGATGCGCTGCGCCATCGTCGGCTCGGGGACGAGGTAGGCCTGGGCGATCTGGCGGGTGGTCAGGCCGCCCACGGCGCGGAGGGTCAGCGCCACGGCTGACGACGGCGTCAGGTCGGGGTGGGCGCACAGGAAGTAGAGCCGCAGGGTGTCGTCGGCGCTCGGGACGGTGCCGGGCGGCGGCTCGGTGTCGACGCGCACCTCCCGGTTCCGGCGGGCGGTGTCGGAGCGCACCATGTCGAGGAAGGCCCGCCACGCCACCGTGATGAGCCACGCGGTGGGGTCGGTGGGGGGCTCGTCGCCCCAGGTCGACAGGGCCCGGATGAGGGCCTCCTGCACGGCGTCCTCGGCCGTGGCGAAGTCGGCGCCGCGACCGACGAGGACGCTGAGGACCTGGGGGACGAGGCCCCGCAGGACGACGTCGTCCACGCTCACTCGGTGACGGTGGGCGGCGGAGCGCTCAGCAGGGGCCGGACCTCGAGCCACTCGTGGATCGGCTCTCCGCCGGCGCCCGGTGCGGCGGAGAGCTCGCCGGCGAGCTCGATGGCCCGGGCCTCGGAGTCGACGTCGACGACCATCCACCCGGCGATCAGGTCCTTGGTCTCGGCGAACGGGCCGTCGGTCACCGGCGGCCGCCCGGCGCCGTCGTGGCGGACCCACATGCCCTCGGGGGCCAGCGCCTGGCCGTCGACCAGCTCGCCGGTGCCCTCGAGCCGGTCGGCGAAGTCGCGCATGTACTGGAAGTGGGCCTCGACCTCCTCGGGCGTCCACCGGTCCATGGGCACGTCGGTGACGGGGTCCGGCGCGCTGAGGCTGCGGTAGTGCTTCAGGAACAGGTACTTGGCCATGGTGGTGATCTCCTCGTGTGGCGTCCGGCCCCGTTGGTCGGACGTGCCCCGGGGACGGAGCCGGTGTGGCGTCCTCGACATCCTCGCCCGAGAGATCTCGCCGGATCTCCCTCGCCGGGTGTCGAGGGAGAGCAGCGGGCTCCGTCCCCTGGGTACCTCGGCCGGCCGGCCGAGCGGACCCGAGGAGACCACCATGACCACGACGATGCCCCCGACCGAGATCGACGACGTGCTCGCCCACCCCGTCAGCCAGGCGATGCTGGGCCGTGACATCGCCCGCCTCGCCTTCGTCGCCCCCGACGGCACGCCCCGGGTGCTGCCGATCGGCTTCCACTGGAACGGCACCGAGGTGGTGATGTGCACCTCGACGAACGCCCGGAAGGTGGCGGCGCTGCGAGCCAACCCGGCGGTGGCCCTGACCATCGACACCGAGGTCCACCCGCCCGACGTCCTGCTGCTCCGCGGCGAGGCCGTGCTCGACGAGGTCGCGGGGATCCCCGAGGAGTACCTGCAGATGAACGGCTCCTACGAGATGACCCCCGAGCAGCGGGTCGAGTGGGAGGCCGGGGTCCGGTCGCTCTACGACGCCATGGTGCGCATCGTCGTGCGGCCCACCTGGGCCAAGATGATCGACTTCGAGGAGACGCTCCCCGACAACGTCGCCGAGCTGGTGGCGCGCCAGGCGGGCGACGCCGACGCCCCGTCGTGACCGCGGCCGGCGCGGGCTCCGGGGGTCAGCTCGTCGCCCGGCTCAGGTCGGCGGCCAGCACCTCGTAGGTGGCCCGACCGGGCTCGGCCTGGAGCAGGGTGATGAAGTCGCGGAGGACCTCGAAGTACCACCCGCCGTCCTCGAGGGCGTGGGCCGACGCCTCGGTGGCCCAGAACGACACGAGCAGGACCTCGCCCTCCTGACCGGCCAGGACGCACAGCCCTCGGTAGCCGTGCTGCTCCTGCAGCGAGGGCATGGCCGCCGCCTGGAACCGCCGCAGGGCATCCTCGACCGACACGGTGTCGGTGTCGATCTGAGCTCTCGTGACACGTGCGAACACGGCGGCCTCCGGGGTCGAACCGGGACCAGTGTGCCATCCGTCAACCTCCGTCCACGGCCCGGACAGCCCGGGGTCAGACGCGATTCATGACCGAAGGCCCTAGTGCCATCCGACACGGAGCGGCATCCTGTGGGGATACCTGGAGGTCGACGATGAGCAGCGACACGGAGAGCCGAGACACCGAGAGGCGCGTCGGGGACCTGGTGACCGCGCCGCCCGTGGTGGTCGGGGAGGACACCTGCCTGCGGCTGGCGCTGCTCCAGCTGGAGGAGGTCGGGGCGCCGGCGGCGGTGGTGGGCCACACCCGCAACGTGGCCGGGATCGTGTCCGAGCACGACCTGGCCCGGGCCCTCGCCCACGACATGGACCTCGACGCCACCCCGGTCCACGCCGTGATGACGCCCTACTTCGCCTCGTTGGAGGCGTCGTCGACGGTCGAGGCGGCCCAGCGCGTCGCCCGGTCTCGGCCCATGCACGTCCTCGCCGTGACCGACGACGGGACCGTGGTGGGCCTGGTCACGACCGAAGCGGTCCTCCGGGAGCCGGTCCGGGCCTGACCGGCCTCAGGGGAGGAGGCCGCGCAGCAGCGTGGCCGCCGCCTCCGGGCTGTCGACCCGGACGTCGGCGGCGTCGAGCAGGGCCGGCGGGGCCTCGTCGCTGGCGACCGCGACGCGCGCCGTCGCCGCCCCCTCGGCGTCCATCTCGTCGAGGGCCCGGAAGGCCGAGAGGTCCCCGAGGTCGTCGCCCAGGTAGCAGGCGGCCCGGAGACCCGACCCGATCGCCCGCAGGGCCGTGCCCTTGTCGGACTCGACCGGCGGGTGCAGCTCGACCGACTGGCGGGCCGGGCGCACCACCAGCCCGCTCGTCGCCCCCACCTCCTCGGCCAGGGCCATGACCTGGGCCTCGGCGTCGGGGGCGGTCCGGTAGTGGAGGGTGAGCGAGAGCCCCTTGGACTCGACCACGGCGCCGGGCGGGACGCCGTCGCGGCAGCGCTGGGCCGTCTCCTCGACGACCGATCGCCACTCCTCGGCGGTCGGGTCGACGTGCACCGTCCCGTCCCGGCGCACCTCGAGGCCGTACAGCCCCACCACGACCACCGCGGGCGGCAGCTGCGGCGACAGGAACGACACCGGTCGGCCCGAGATGACGGCCACGATCCGGTAGTGGAGGGCCAGCTCCCCGAGCAGGTCGGCGACGCCCGGCACCGCGACCGCCGAGGCGGGGTCGGCCACGATCGGCGCCAGCGTGCCGTCGAAGTCGGTGAAGATCCCGCTGGACGACGGGTCCTGGCGGAGCGGGGCGAGCGGGGTGGGGAGGTCGTGGTCCACAGCAGCACGGTACGGGAGGGACGCGGCCGAGACGTCCATGGCGCGCCGCGCCCCCCTCGGACCGGCCATGATGCCTCCAGCGCCCCGGCCGGGGTCCGCGACGCACGAGGAGATGACGTGGACGGGTTCACACTCGCCTTCGAGGGCTTCGACCCCGACGACGAGGGCCTTCGCGAGGCGCTGACGTCGACCGGCAACGGCTACCTCTGCACCCGGGGGGCCGCGGAGTGGGAGGACGCCGACGGCACCCACTACCCGGGCACCTACGTGCACGGGTTCTACAACCGGGAGACGGCGATCTTCGGGGGCCGACCGGTGCTGAACGAGGACCTGGTCAACCTGCCGAACTGGCTGGTGCTGAAGCTCCGCATCGAGGACGAGGACGCCATCCGGCTGGCCGACGTCGAGGTCCTCGACCTCCGCCACGAGATCGACGTCCGCCACGCCACCGTGCACCGCCACGTGCGCTTCCGCGACCGGGCCGGGCGGGTCACGGCGCTGGCGAGCCGCCGGTTCGTGAGCATGGCCGACATCCACCACGCCGGCATCGAGTGGACGGTGGTCCCCGAGGGGTGGTCGGGCCGGATCCAGATCGTGACCGCCATCGACGGGCGCGTCGTCAACCGCAACGTGGCCCGCTACGGGCAGCTGCCGGGCCGTCACCTGTCCCCGGTCGCGGCCCGCACGCGGGACGAGGACGTCATCGCCCTCAAGGCGGTGACCCGCCAGTCGGACCTGCTCATCAGCCAGGCGGCCCGGACCCGCGTGATGGGGGCCGCCGGACCCGTCTCGGTGCCCCGCTCCACCTACCAGACCCGTGACTACATCCAGCAGGTCCTGGACCTCGAGGTCCGCGCCGGTGAGCCCACCTGCGTCGAGAAGATGGTGGCGATCTGGACCTCGCGCGACCCGGCGGTGGGCGACACCCTCGAGAAGTCGGCCCGCTCGGCGGCGCGCTACCTCGACTTCGGCGGGGCGTGGGAGCGCCACCTGGCGGCGTGGAGGGGGCTCTGGGGCGCCTGCGACCTGTCCGTCACCGGGCCCGACCGGGTGCAGCTCCTGCTGCGCCTGCACGCATCGCACCTCCTGCAGGTGTGCTCCCGGCACACCGCCGACATCGACGCCGGGCTCCCCGCCCGGGGGCTCAACGGCGAGGCCTACCGGGGCCACGTCTTCTGGGACGAGCTGTTCGTCCTCCCGTTCCTCAGCCTGCGGCTCCCCGAGGTGGTGCGGGGCCTCCTGATGTACCGCTACCGCCGCCTGCCCGAGGCCCGGGCGGCGGCGACCGAGGAGGGCTACCGCGGCGCCATGTACCCCTGGCAGAGCGGCAGCGAGGGCACCGAGGAGACCCAGCGCGTCCACCTCAACCCGCTCTCGGGGCGGTGGGACGTCGACCTGAGCCACCACCAGCGCCACGTCGGAGCGGCCGTCTTCTTCAACGTCTGGCGCTACGTGCAGGCCACCGACGATCGGGCCTTCCTCAGCGACCACGGCGCCGAGATGCTGCTGGAGATCGCCCGCTTCTGGGCCTCGCTGGCCCACTACTCGCCCGAGCGGGAGCGCTACGAGATCCACGGCGTCATGGGCCCTGACGAGTTCCACGAGAAGTACCCGGACGCCCCCGAGGCCGGGCTGCGGAACAACGCCTACACCAACGTCCTGGTCGCCTGGCTCTGCGGGGTGGCCGGCGAGGTGCTCCCCCTGCTGCCCGAGGACCGGGCCCACGAGCTGCGCCAGCGGCTCGGGATCACCGACGACGAGCTGGCCACGTGGGACGACATGAGCCGCCGGATGTACGTGCCGTTCCACGGCGACGGGATCATCAGCCAGTTCGAGGGCTACGGCGACCTCGAGGAGCTGGACTGGGACGGCTACCGCGAGCGCTACGGCAACATCCAGCGGCTCGACCGGATCCTGCGGGCCGAGGACGACGATCCCGACCGGTACATGCTGAGCAAGCAGGCCGACGCGGTGATGCTGTACTTCCTGTTCTCGAGCGACGAGCTGGCCGCCATCTTCGGGCGGCTCGGCTACGACCACCCCGACGACCTGGCCCGCCGGACCGTCGAGCACTACGACCACCGCACCTCACACGGGTCGACCCTGAGCTTCGTCACCCACGCCGGCGTCCTCGCCGAGTTCGACGTCGAGAGCTCGTGGGAGCGGTTCCTCGTCGCCCTGGAGAGCGACGTGGGCGACATCCAGGGGGGCACGACCAAGGAGGGCATCCACCTCGGGGTGATGGCCGGGACGCTGGACCTCGTCCAGCACCGCTACGCCGGCGTGACCATCGACGGCGACACCCTGCGGCTCGCGCCGCGCCTGCCCGCCGCCCTGGAGGGGATCTCGTTCCCGATGCGGTTCCGGGGGGCGTCGATCCACATCTCCGTGCGCGCCGGAGAGGTGACGGTGTCGGTCGACGACGACGAGGGCGTGGCCCCGGTCGCCATCGCCGTGGACGGCGACCGCCTCCACCTCGGCCCGGGGGAGACGGCGACGCTGGGTCAGAGGCCCGCGGGGACCTCGGACGGGTCCACCACGTCGTAGCCCACGTCGACCTGGCTGAACCGGCGGGGGACGGCGTTGACGGCGTCGAGCGTGCGGGTGCACAGGGCCCGGGAGACGCGGTCGGGGAGCGGTGGGCCGAAGAGGCGGACGACGAGGTGATCACGGTCGACGTGGAACGTCGCCCCGATGTCCTCGGGGTCCACCCCCACGGCCTCCACCAGCCGCCGGCCGGACTGGCGCAGGCGCACCAGCACCGGGGCCATGGCGTCCCGCGCCGCCGCCTCGCAGGCCACGACGGCCCCATCGCCGTCGGTGCGGCGGGCGACCCACGCGGCGAAGGGGTCGAGCAGATCGCCCCCGTCCTCCACGATCGGCACCCCGGCTCGCACCGCGCAGCGGACCCCCGTCTCCCGCAGCCCGGGCCGGGGCGACACCCCGCGGCGGGCCAGGAGCACCACGTCCATCGGCTGGTCGAGCGGGCAGTCGCCCGCGGTGAGGGCCCGGCA
Source organism: Iamia sp. SCSIO 61187 (assembly GCF_019443745.1). NCBI lineage: Bacteria > Bacillati > Actinomycetota > Acidimicrobiia > Acidimicrobiales > Iamiaceae > Iamia > Iamia sp. SCSIO 61187. The sequence continues at coordinate 3,080,812 of NZ_CP050948.1, read as the reverse complement.
CGGAGACCACCCCGACGGGTGCACGGACCCCACGGGGCCGTCGTCGTCGAAGCAGCGGTGGACGCGGTGACCCGCGCCCTCCAGCTGCCGGGCGTCGGCGGCCCCATCGCCCGGGCCGGCTTCGAGGAGGAGCACGTCGAGTGTGGTCATGGCGCCATGCTCCGCCCCGTGGGGCCGGGCCCGTCAGGGGCGGAGGGCCCGGTCGACCCGGGACCTTGGTCCCATGGACGACGACGGGCCTGGACCGCGACGGGCCCCGCACGTCGTGGGCCCCGCGGTCCGGATCAGGCGTCGTCGGGGGGCGGGGGCACGATCACCAGGGGGCAGGGGCTGTGGTGCAGCAGGGACTGGCTGACCGAGCCCAGCAGGAGCCCGACGAAGCCGCCGTGGCCCCGGCTCCCGACCACGAGGAGGGCCTCGCCCTTGGCCCGCTCGATCAGGTACCGGGCGGCCGGGGCGGGGACGACGTGCACCGTGATCGGGGGCAGGTCGGGTTCGTCGGCGAGCGTCTCGGCCACGGCCCGCTCGATCGCCGGCGTCGGGTCGTGGAGCTCGGGGTCCTCGGGCAGCCCACCGAAGGGCTCGCCGATGGGGCTGGTCCAGGCGTGGGCGACGTGGATGTCGGCGCCGGTCGCCCGGGCGTCGGCGACCGCCCACCGGAGGGCGGCGCGAGCTCCGGGGGAGCCGTCGAAGCCGACGACGATGCCCCCGGTCCCCGGGTCGGGGGCATCGGCCCCCACGATGACCAGGGGGACGGGCGTGTGGTGGGCGCAGGTGGTGGACACCGAGCCGAGCACGGCGCTGGCCAGCCCACCCCGACCGCGGGTCCCGACCACGAGGAGGGACGCGTGCTGGGCGGCATCGAGGAGGGCGGAGGCCGGCGGCCCCGCCGCCGTCGCCCCGGTCATCGGGGGTGCGTCGGCGCCCATGTCCTCGGTGACCTGCCCCTTGGCGGTGCGCACGACCTCGGCGGCGTTGCCCTCGAAGAGGGACGGGTCGATGTAGGGCGTGCTGAGCGTGGCCCACGACGTGGTGACCGGGGTCTGCCAGGCGCTCACCAGCTGGAGCGGGGCACCGACCCGGGTGGCCTCGAGGGCGGCCCACCGCACCGCCCGCGCCGAGCTCTCCGAGCCGTCGACGCCGACCACGATGGGGCGGGGAAGTGATGTCTCCATGCCGTGATCGTCCTCCTCGCGGCGGCCCGGCGGCAGGGGCGAAGGTCCCGCGCCCGGCCCGTTCGGGTGACCTTCGGCTCTACCTGCCGGGGCGCCCGAGGGCGCACGCTGGGCTCGTCGAGCCCAGGAGGACGACCATGGCGCGCACCGGGACCGCACCGACCGCTCCCGCACCGGTGGAGGGCGTCTCCCCGGTGGCCGCACCGCCCCGGGACGAGGCGGGAGCCGCTGGGCCGGCCCGCCCGTCCCGCCCCGCCCGGCCGTCCGACCTCGCCGCGGTCGTCGGGGTGGTCGGGATCCTGGTCCTGGTGGGTCGGGCCGGCGAGCCGGGCTGGCAGCTGGTGCGGCTCATCGTGGTGGCGGTCGCGGGCGTCCTCGTCATCGGCGTCCGCCGCCGGGGCGGACCCCCGGCGGTCGCCGTGTCGTGGGCGGCCGGGCTGGCGGCGACGGCGGCCGGCCTGGGCGTCGGCGTGCCGCACCTGGCCAAGGACGGGGGGATCGTCCCGATCGTCGCCGCCGGGGCATGCCTCGTGGGCGGGCTCGTCCTGCTGGTCGCTGCGGTCGTCCACCTCGTCCGGTCCGCTCCCCGGTGGTGGCGCCTGGCCGTCGCCCCGATCGTGGGCCTGCCGACCGTCGTCCTCCTCGCCACGGCCACCATCGCGGTGGCCGCCACCAACGTCCCGCCCACCCCGCTCGACGGCCGGACACCAGCCGACGTCGGTCTGGCCTCCGAGGACGTCTCGGTGCCCACCGCCGAGGGCCCGGTCCTCTCGGGCTGGTACGTGCCCTCTCGGGACGGTGCCGCCGTGGTCGTGCTCCACGGCGCCGGCTCGACCCGGACCGACGTCCTCGACCACGCCGTCGTGCTGGCCCGCCACGGGCTCGGGGTGCTGCTGCTCGACGCCCGCGGGCACGGGCGCAGCGAGGGGACGGCGATGGACCTGGGGTGGTGGGGCGACTCCGACGTGGCCGCGGCGGTGACCTTCCTGCGGGGCCGGCCCGACGTCGACGACGACCGCATCGGCGCCGTCGGGCTCTCCATGGGCGGCGAGGAGGCGCTCGGCGCCCTGGGTGCGGACCCGCGCCTGCGCGCCGTGGTGGCCGAGGGGGCCACCGGCCGCGTCGCCGGCGACGACGCCTGGCTGGCCGACGTCCACGGCTGGCGGGGCTCGGTCCAGGGGGTGATCAGCCGGGTGCGGGACGCCACCGTCGCCATGCTCACCGACGCTCCCGCCCCGGGCAGCCTGCGCTCGGCGGTCGCCGCCGCCGGGCCCCGCCGCGCCCTCGTCATCGCCGGCGGCGACGTGCCCGACGAGGGGGACGTGGCCCGGGACCTGCAGCGGACGGCGCCCGCCGTCGTCGAGGTCTGGGTGGTGCCCGGCTCCGGCCACACCGCCGGCCTGGCGACCCGCCCCGCCGAGTGGGAGCAGCGCGTGGTGAGGTTCCTGGAGGCCCAGCTGGGGCGGTGACGTCCGGACCGTCGGCGCGAGTCGTTCGCCTCTACGACCGGAGGGGCGGCGGGGGGACCATGGCGGTGACAACCACGTGGGAGGCAACCATGTCGGTCCAAGCGCTCACCCGGCCGGAGGCGGCGACGCCGACGGCGCTCGCGGCGCGCTCCATCGGGGCCACCAAGGTGTACGGGTCCGGAGACCTGGCCGTCCGGGCCCTCGACGGCGTCAGCGTCGACGTGCCCTCGGCCGGCTTCACCGCGGTCATGGGCCCGTCGGGCTCGGGCAAGTCGACGCTCGTCCACTGCCTCGCCGGTCTCGACTCGCTGACCGAGGGGGAGATCGAGCTGGGCGGCGGCTCCCTCTCGGGTCTCTCCGAGAAGGAGCTGACCGTGCTGCGGCGCGACCACCTGGGCTTCGTCTTCCAGTCGTTCAACCTCATCCCGACGCTCGACGCCCTCGAGAACATCCGGCTCCCCGCCGACCTGGCGGGGCGGAAGCTCGACCCGGAGTGGCTCGACACCGTGATCGACGCCGTCAGCCTGCGGGACCGGCTCCGCCACCGGCCCTCGGAGCTGTCGGGCGGCCAGCAGCAGCGGGTCGCCATCGCCCGCTCGCTGGCGGGCCGGCCGGAGATCGTCATCGCCGACGAGCCGACCGGCAACCTCGACAGCCGCTCGGCGGCCGAGGTCCTCGGGTTCCTGCGGCGCGCCGTCGACGACTTCGGCCAGACGGTCGTGATGGTCACCCACGACCCGGCCGCCGCCGGGTACAGCGACCGCGTCGTCTTCCTCGCCGACGGCCGCGTCGCCGACGAGATCGAGGCGCCCACCACCGAACGGGTGCTGGACCGGATGAAGCGGTTCGGGGACTGATAGCCATGCTCCGCCTCAGCCTCCGCAACCTCCTGGCCCACAAGGGCCGCACCCTCCTCACCGCGCTGGCCGTCGTGCTCGGCGTCGGGTTCGTCGTCGGCTCGTTCGTCGTCACCGACTCGCTGCGGGCATCGATCGACCAGCTCTTCACCGACATCACCTCCGGGGTCGACGTGAGCGTTCGCGCCGAGTCGGACCTGCCCGGCGCCGGGGCCACCGAGTCCCGGGGGCGGATCCCGGCCGACCTCGTCCCCGTGGTCCAGGACGTCGACGGTGTCGCCGCCGCCGAGGGGACCGTCGGCGGCTACGCCCAGCTCGTCGACGCCCAGGGCGAGCCCATGACGACCACCGGTGCCCCGTTCCTCGGCGTGTCGTGGGGACACGTCGACGCGCTCCGCCCGGCGACGCTCGACACCGGACGGGGTCCCGTGGGCGCCGGCGAGATCGCCATCGACCGGGGCACGGCCCAGGACGCCGGCTTCGACGTCGGTGACCGCACCACCGTGCTCCTGGCCGACGGCAGCCAGCCCGAGGTCGAGATCGTCGGCATCTTCACCTTCGGCGAGGCCAACAACCTCCTCGGCGCCCGCCTCACCGCCTTCGACGTCGACGTGGCGGCCGACCTGCTCGGGGCCGGCGACGAGGTCGACTCGGTCGACGTGCTGGCCGAGCCGGGGACCGACCCCGACGAGCTGGCGGCTCGGATCCAGGGTGTCCTTCCCGACGGGGCCGAGGCCGTGACCGCGACCCGGGTCTCGGACGAGGCCAGCGAGAGCGTGGCCGGGTACATGGACCTGTTCCGCAACATCCTCCTCGGCTTCGCCGCGGTCGCCCTGTTCGTGGCCGCCTTCACCATCAACAACACCTTCTCCATCGTCGTCGGGCAGCGCACCCGCCAGCTGGCGCTGATCCGGGCCATCGGCGCCAGCCCGGCCCAGGTCACCCGGTCGGTCGTCTCCGAGGCGCTGGTCATCGGCGCGGTGGCGTCGGCCGTCGGGATGGGCTTCGGGCTCCTCATCGCCCGGGCCCTCCAGGCCATCTTCTCGTCGTCCGGCTTCGGGTTGCCCGAGTCGGGCCTCGTGATCCTGCCCCGGACCGTCGCCGCCGCACTGGTGGTCGGCGTGGTCGTCACGGTCCTCGCCGCGGTGACGCCGGCGCGGCGGGCGTCGGCCGTGTCGCCCGTCGAGGGGCTGCGGGAGGGCGTCGTGCCCGCCCGCCGGTCCTCCACACGGCGGGCGGCGACTGGCTCCGCCCTCACCCTCGGCGGCGCCGTCCTGCTCCTCCTCGGCCTCTTCGCCGTCGAGGGGACGATGACCCTGGTGGCCCTCATGGCCGTCGGGTCCATCGCCGTGTTCGTCGGCGTCGGCCAGCTGACCCCCGTGGTGGCCGTCCCCGTTGCCGGGGCCATCGGCGGCCCGTTGGCCCGGCACCTCCGGGTCGCCGGTCGCCTGGCCCACGCTGACGCCGTCCGCAACCGCGATCGCACGGCGAAGACGGCCTCGGCCCTCATGATCGGCCTGGCGCTGGTGACGGCGGTGTTCGTGGTCGGCACCTCCGTCAAGGAGAGCTTCTCGGCCTCCATCGAGGACGCCGTTGCCGCCGACTACGTCTTGTCGACCGACGGGTTCGTCGGGTTCAGCCCGGCGATCACCGCCGAGCTGGCTGCGCTCCCCGAGCTGGACGGCGTGACCGGCGTGCGGTTCGGCTCCTTCCTCTTCGAGGGCGAGGGCAAGGAGGTCGTCGCCGCCGACCCCGCCGCCGCCGGCAAGGTCATCGACCTCGAGGTGCAGACCGGACGGGTCGAGGACCTGGACCCGACGTCGATCCTCATCCACGAGGACCCCGCCCGCGACCTGGGTCTGGAGGTCGGTGACACCGTCGAGGTCACCCTGGCGACCGGCGGCCCCCGCCAGCTCACCGTGGCCGGCACCTACGCCGACGCCACCTACGCCGGGAACTACCTGATCGACCTGGATCTCTTCGCCGAGGCCTATCCGACGACAGACCTCGACCAGATGGTCTTGGCCGCCCAGGCCCCCGGGGTCACCGCCGCCGACGCCCGCGCCGCCATCGACGCGGTGGTGGCCGACCAACCGCAGGTGAAGGTCGACGACCGGGCCGGGTTCGAGGAGGACCAGCGGGCCCAGCTCGACAGCATGCTGATCGCCGTCAACGGCCTGCTGGGCCTGGCGCTGGTGATCGCCCTGCTCGGCATCGCCAACACCCTCGCCCTCTCGGTGCTCGAGCGCACCCGGGAGATCGGCCTGCTCCGGGCCGTCGGCATGCTGCGCCGGCAGGTCCGGGAGATGGTGCTGGGCGAGTCCGTCATGATCGCCATCTTCGGGGCGATCCTCGGCGTGGCCCTCGGGGCGCTCCTCGGCCTGGCCACCACCGCTGCGCTGCCCGCATCGGTCATCACCACGACGGTCGTCCCCACCGGGACGATCGCCATCGTCGTCGTGGCCGCCGCCGTGTGCGGCGTCGTCGCCGGCGTGCTCCCGGCCCGCCGCGCGGCCCGGCTCGACGTCCTCACCGCCATCGCCTCCGAGTGAGCCACCGGCCCGCCGGTCCTGCCGGCGGGTCAGGACGGGATGATCGTCACCGGTCGGTGCGAGGTCTGGGCCACCTGGGTGCTGGTGCTCCCGAGCAGCTGCTCGGGGTAGCCACCCAGGCCCCGGCTCCCGAGGACGATCAGGTCGGCGTCCTCGCCCTCGGCCACGGCGAGCAGCACGGACACCGCCGGGCCGTCCTGCAGCAGCCGCCGACAGCGGACGTCGCGCCCGTCGAGCGGGGCGCACCACTCGGTCTCGAACCGCTGGCGGATCTCGTCGCGGTGGCCCTGGGCCGGGACGGGGTTCCCCGCCTGGTCGGCGTCGAGGAGGCCCAGGGCGTGGACGGCGATGACCTCGGCGCCCACGGCCTCGGCCAGCGCCGCGGCCCACGTCAGCGCCTTGGCGCTGCCGTCCGAGCCGTCCACGGCGACCACGATGCGTTCGATCTTCACGGGAGCTCCTGTTCGTCACGGAGACGGTGCTGCACGGCGGTCGCCCGGCCGACGGCGCTCCGCCCGGGCCCGCCGTTGGTCGGCGCCTCGGTCTCGAGGTCGACGCCGGCCAGGGCGGCGACCGTAGCCGTCACCGACCGGGCCAGGGCGTCGAGGTCGTAGCCGCCCTCGAGGAAGGCGATCGTGCGCCCCGGGCCCGGGGCCAGGGCGGCCACCCGGCGGGCCAGGTGGGCGTAGTCGCCGGCGCTCCACGCCAGGTCGGCCAGCGGGTCGTCCCGGTGGGCGTCGAAGCCGGCCGACACCAGGACCCACGTCGGGGCGAAGGCCTCGGCCGCCGGGGCGATGACGTCGTCGAAGGCGGCCAGGGCGACGTCGCCGGTGGCCCCGACCGGGAGCGGCACGTTCACCGTCGTCCCGGCGGCGGCGGCCCCGCCGGTCTCGTCGACCGCACCCGTCCCGGGGTACGCGGGCCACTGGTGGGTCGAGGCGTAGAGCACCCGCGGGTCGTCCCAGAAGATGTCCTGGGTCCCGTTCCCGTGGTGCACGTCCCAGTCGACCACGAGGACCCGCTCACCCTCGTCGGCGAGGGCGGCGGCGGTGACGGCGACGTTGTTCAGCAGGCAGAAGCCCATGCCTCGCCGGGCGGTGGCGTGGTGGCCGGGCGGGCGGGGGGCGACGAAGGCGGCGACGGCCCCACCGGCGCGGAGGGCGTCCCGGGCCGCCAGCCCCAGGCCGGCGGCGGCCACGGCGGTGGCCCAGGACCCCGGCGCCACGTGGGTGTCGCCGTCGAGGTCGCCGCCGCCGACCTCGGCCAGACCGGCCACCGCCTCCAGGTACCGAGGGTCGTGGACGCGGGCCAGGTCCTCCTCGGTGGCGGGGGCCGGGACCAGGGGCTCGACGGCCTCGTCCAGACGGGGGTCGGCGAGGGCGCGGGCCACGGCGTGCAGCCGGGCCGGCCGCTCGGGGTGGCCCCGCCAGGTCTGGTGGCGATCGTCGACCAGCGACCCCAGGAGCACGGTCCCGTCCACCGGAGGCCCGGTCAGGCCGGGACGTTGCCGAGGTGGCGGCCGGTGATCTCCTCGACGAGGATCTCGATCCACGTCCCCCGGCCGGCGGGCTCCAGCCAGGTGTCGAGGTGGAGGGCGTCCAGCTCGGCCGCATCCTCGGGAGCGGACTGGGCCGTCCCCCGGGCCACGACGCTCCAGCCCGTCCGGTCGGCGACCTCCCAGCCGTCGACCTCGAAGGCGACCTGGCCGCCCATGCGGGCGGTGTCGAGCTTGCCGCCGGGTTGGCTGCGGAACACGACCCGGCGCCCGATGACGGCGTGGATGACGGGCAGCACCATCGGCCCGCCCTCGTCGACGAAGGCGACGCGGCCGACGGTCGCCCGGTTCATGAGCTCCCAGCACACCTCGGGGTCGAGGACGCCGAGGCCCAGCCGGTCCACCGGAGCTGAGGGCTGTGCGTTGTCGTTCATGGCCTGATCGTCCGCCGACCGCCCCGGCGTCGGTAGGGCCGTTGGTCCTCCGTCACGTCGGCCCGGCGCCGGGCGGTCACGGGACGACCACGACCCGGCCCTCCACCGTGCCGGCCGCCATCCGCTCGTAGGCGTCGACGGCGCCGTCGAGGCCGACGCGGTGCACGGTGGGCCGGATGAGGCCCCGGGAGGCCAGGGCCACGACCTCGAACAGCTCGGGGACCGTCCCCCAGTAGGTCGTGGCCACCGCGGCCTCGTAGGGGAGGCCGAAGAACGAGACCGGCAGGGTCCCGCCGCCGATGCCGAGGATCGTCAGGTGGCCCACCTGGCCGACGACCGCGGCCGCCAGGGCCAGCGTGGCGTCGACGCCGACGACGTCGAGCACCAGCTCGGCGCCGCGCCCTCCGGTCGCCTCCATGACCTCGGCCTGGGCGTCGGGACCGCTCCGCACGGCGTGGTCCGCGCCGATGTCACGGGCGAGCGACAGGGCCACGTCGCTCTGGTCGACCGCCACCACCGTCGCCGAGGAGATCGCCTTCAGGATCTGGACGGCCATGTGCCCGAGCCCGCCGACGCCGACGACGACGGCGGTGGACCCCGGGACGAGCAGGTGCCGCGACCGGGCGATGGCGTGGTACGGCGTCAGCCCGGCGTCGGTGAGGGGGGCGGCCTCGACCGGGTCGAGGTCGCCGAGCGGGACCAGGAGGCGGGCGTCGGGGACGAGCATGCGCTCGGCCATCCCCCCGTCGAGTCCGAGCCCGCCCCCGGCCGCACCCAGCTGGGCCTGGCGCTCGCAGTAGTTCTCCATCCCCATCCGGCACCGGCGGCACCGACCGCAGCCCCACGGCCCGTAGACGGCGACGGGCTCGCCGACCTCCACCGACGTGACCCCGGCGCCCACGGCGTCGACCCAGCCGGCGTTCTCGTGGCCGAGGGTGAACGGCGGGCCCCAGGGGAGGACGCCGTCCTCGAAGTCGTGCATGAGGTGCAGGTCGGAGTGGCACGCCCCCGCCCCGCCGATGCGCACCACCACCTGCCCCGGTCCCGCCTCGGGGGCGGGCACCTCCTGGATCTCGGGGTCGTGCTTCCATGCGGTCAGGCGGAGTGCCTCCATGGTCCCTCCTCGAGGGTGGTCGGGTCGGTGTCAGGCGGTGGTCAGGTAGGCGACGAAGCCGGAGACGGTCGAGAGCGCCGGGTAGTCGCGCTCGGGCACCGACCGGCCGGTGTCCTCCTCGACCGCGGTGACCAGGTTCAGGAAGTCCATCGAGTCCAGCTCGAGGGCCTCCTGGAACGGGCCGTCGGGGTCGACGGCGTCGAGGTCGGCCTCGGGCGCGATCCGCCCGAGGAGCCGGGCCAGCAGGGCACGGGCTTCGGATGCGGTCATCGCTCCTCCGGGGGGTCCAGGGCGGTCCCGACGGCGCCCTCCAGGCTCGATGTGTCGCCCTCGGGGAGGCCCAGCTCGCGGGCCCGCAGCAGACGCCGGACGACCTTCCCGCTCCGGGTGTGGGGCAGGTGCTGGTCGAAGGCGACGTGCCGGGGGGCGACGGCGGGGCCGAGGCGGCGCCGGGCCAGCCCCAGCAGCTCGCGGCGCAGGTCCTCGCTCGGCTCGACCCCGGACCTCAGGGTCACGAACGCCTTGACCACCTCGCCGGCGACGGGGTCGGGGATCCCGATGACGCCGGCCTCCACCACCGCAGGGTGCTCCGTCAGCGCGCTCTCCACCTCGAAGGGGCCGATCAGGTGCCCGGCGCTGGTGATGACGTCGTCGGCCCGGCCCACGAACCAGTAGGCGCCGTCGGCGTCGCGGCGGGCCAGGTCACCGGTCAGGTACCAGCCGCCGGCGAAGCACCGCTCCCACCGCTCGACGTCGTGCAGGTACCCGCGGAAGATCGACGGCCACCCGGGGAGGAGGGCCAGCTCGCCGACCTCGTCGGGCTCGTCGAGGACCTCCACCGTCCCGTCGTGGACCGCGGCCCGGCCATCGGGACCGCGGCGGAGCAGGGCGGCCTCGACCCCCGGGAGCGGGCGTCCCATCGACCCCGGCCGGACCGGGTCGGCCGGCCGCGTGGCGATCATGATGCTGCCGGTCTCGGTCTGCCACCAGGTGTCCCGCACCGGCACCCCGAGCACCTCCTGGCCCCAGGTGGCCACCTCGGGGTCGAGGGGTTCGCCCACGCTCGCCACCAGGCGCAACCGGCGGAGGTCGTAGGGCGCGGCGGCCTCGGCGCCGGCGCGCCTCAGCATGCGGAGGGCGGTGGGCGCGGTGTACCAGACGGTCACGCCCTGGTCCTGGAGGATCCGGTACCAGCGGTCGGCGTCGAGGTCGCCCTCGTCGACGATGCTGGTGACCCCGTGGGTGAGGGGGGCGATGATGCCGTAGGACGTGCCGGTGACCCACCCCGGGTCGGCCGTGCACCAGAACACGTCGTCGGGGTGGAGGTCGAGGGCGGACCGGCCCGTCTCGTGGTGGGCGACGACGGCGGCGTGGACGTGGACCGCGCCCTTGGGGGCGCCGGTCGTGCCGCTGGTGAAGTGGAGGAGCGCCGTCTCCTCCGGGTCGGTCGGCTCGATGGCGAAGACGGGGGAGGCGGCGTCGAGCAGCACCCGGAGGTCCTGGCCGCCGATGGCGTCGGCCCCGTCACCGACGACCAGCACGTGGCGCAGGGCGGGCAGGCGGTCGCGCACCGGTGCCACCTTGCGGTCGTACAGGGCCCGGGTGGTGACGAGGACGACCGCGTCACCCCGCTCCAGCCGCTGGCGCACGGGCTCGGGGCCGAACGCCGAGAAGAGGGGGCAGAGCACGCTGCGGGCCTTGAGCGTGCCCAGGGCGGCCACCATCATCTCGGGCACGCGGGGCAGGAGGGTGGCGACCCGCTCGCCGGGCCGCACGCCGAGGCCCCGGAGGACGTTGGCGAAGCGGGCGGTCGTCGCCGCCAGCGCGGCGTAGGTCGCCTCCGAGGTGGTGCCGTCCCGGTGGACCCAGCGGACGGCAACGTGGTCGCGTCGGGGACCGGCGGCGTGGCGGTCGACGGCCTCGTGGGCGATGTTCGTGCCGCCGCCGTCGGGCAGGCCGTCGAGGCGGTCCCAGGCGTCGGCCCACGGGGAGCGGGCGGCCGCCAGGCCGGTGGCCATCAGGTCCCCGCTCCGGCCGCGCGCCGAGCGACGCCGCGGGCCGAGCGGGGCACGCGCCGGTCCTCCAGCGGTGGACGGTTGCGCTCCACGGGGTCGCTCCTCTCGGTCCTGCCCCAGTGTCCGCCACCGGGACGGGGGCGGGGCAGGGCCGAAGGTCCCGGCCGGGGCGGCCGGCGACCGCGGTCCGGGGTGCGAAGCGACCTTCGGCCCTACTGGAGCGGCGCCGCCGCAGGCAGGATCGAGGCATGGACGAGACGGTCCCCACCCCGGTGCGGCAGGTGCACCTGCCCGACGGGCGTGACCTGGTGGTGCGGCCGGCGACGACGGCGGACATCGGCGGGCTGACCGCCCTCTACGACGACCTCGACGAGGAGTCCCGGTACCGCCGGTTCTTCTCCCTCTACCGCCCGGGTGCGCCGTACTTCGAGCGCCTGGTCGCCGCCCCCGACCGCGGCGGCGCCTGCCTCGTGGCGGTCGTCTCCGGCCCCCACCACCCGGACCAGCTCCTCGGCGAGGACCAGATCGTGGGCGAGGCCGGCTACGAGCCGCTGCCCGACGGCAACGGCGAGCTGGCCATCACGGTCCACCGCAGCTGGCGGGGGTGGTTGGGGCCGTACCTGTTCGATGCGCTGCTCGAGCACGCCTCCAGCCAGGGGGTGCCCAACCTGGAGGCCGACATCCTCGTGACCAACCGGCCCATGCTGGCCCTGGTCCGGGCCCGCCGCTACGCCGCCATGCCCCGCACCGAGTGGACGGTGATGCGGGTGGTGGTGGGGGCGGCCGACCCGCTGCCGGAGTGGCCGCCGCACCGGACCGGGCCCCGGGTCCTGCTCGAGGGCGTGGGTGGCCGGTGGCCGGCCGAGACCGACGCCGAGGCCGCCGGCCTCGAGGTCCTGGCCTGCCCCGGCCCGGGTCGCTGCCAGCGGCCCTGCCCGGCCCTCGAGGGCGAGCCCTGCCCCCTCGTCGACGGGGCCGACGTCATCGTCATGCTCTCGCCCTCGACCGAGGAGGGCTGGGACGAAGTCCGGGAGTCCCACCGTCGTCTCCACCCCGAGACACCGGTCATCGTCGAGGGCCCTCACCCCCACAAGGGCGTCGACCTCGTGCGCACCGTCCAGCGGCGCCTGCGCGAGTCGGGCTCCTGACCGGCCCACGGCTCCGTCGCCGGTCCACGTTCCCGCGACATCTCGCAACCTGCGACGTCCAGCGAGCAAGCCCCTGGCCAGCTGCCGCGGGTTCGGTGGTGTCGCAGGTTCGCGGATCAGGGTCACTGCGACCCAGTGCCGTCCAGGGTGATCACGGCGGCGCCGGTGACCCGGTCGGCGGCCAGGTCGGTGAGCGCCTCGTCGGCGCGCTCGAAGGGGTAGGGCGTGACGGTGGTGCGCACCCCGGCGGCGACGGCCCGCTCGAGCAGCTCGACGCCGTCGGCCCGGGTGTTGGCGGTGACGCTGCGGACCTGCCGCTCCTGGAACAGGTGGCGCTGGTAGTCGAGGACGGGCACGTCGCTCAGGTGGATGCCGGCGATGGCCAGGGTGCCCCCCCGGTCCAGGGCGGCCAGGGCGACCGGCACCAGCTCGCCCGCCGGGGCGAAGAGGATGGCCGAGTCGAGCGGCTCGGGTGGGCGCTCGGCGGCCCCGCCGGCCGACGCCGCGCCCAGCTCGAGGGCGAGGCGCTGGGCCTCGGGGGCGCGCGTGAGGACGTGGACGGTCACGCCGTCGGCGATGGCCAGCTGGGCGGTGATGTGGGCCGACGCCCCGAACCCGTAGATCCCCAGGCGGCCGCCGGGGGGGACGGCGGCGCGACGCAGCGCCCGGTAGCCGATGATCCCGGCGCACAGCAGCGGGGCGACGTGGAGGTCGTCGTAGGCGTCGGGCAGGCGGTAGGCGTAGCGCTCGTCGACCGTGGCCCACTCGGCGAAGCCGCCGTCGTGGTCCCATCCGGTGAAGCTCGGCGTCAGGCAGAGGTTCTCGTCGCCGCGCCGGCAGAACCGGCACCGCCCGCAGGTCGCCCGCAGCCAGGCGACGCCGACGCGGTCGCCCACCGCGAGCCGGCGGGCGTCGGGTCCCACAGCGTCCACCACGCCGACGACCTCGTGCCCGGGCACCACCCCCGGCCGGCGGGGCGTCAGGTCGCCCTCGGCCAGGTGGAGGTCGGTGCGGCACACGCCGCACGCGGTCACGCGGACGCGGATCTCACGGTCGGTGGGGGCCGGGACGGGGCGCTCGACCAGACGGAGGGGGCCCTCGGCCGCCGGCGCGGTCCCGGTGACGGCCCAGGCCCGCATGGTCGCGGTCCCGGCCGTCGGGTCAGCCGGCGCGGTGGACGCCGAGCACACCGGGGCGGGCCTCACCGCAGTAGGGACAGGCCAGCGGGTAGCCATCGGACCAGTCGCCCTCGGCCAACCAGCGCCGCGAGCACCGCGGGCAGCGCAGGTGGCTGAGCGCCCCGACGGGCACGTCGGCGTCAGGGGGTGAGACCGCGGCGGCGGTCACGTCGAGGCCTCGTGCGTCGGTGGCGGCACGTCGTCGGCGTGGGCCGTGGCGGCGGCGGCCCGGAGCACGGCGACGACGTCGTGGATGGCGACGGTGGCGCCGTGGCGCAGGTCGTCGAGCGAGGTCGTGGCCGAGTGCTGGACCCGGCGGGACGCGTCCCGCACGTCGGCGGCCAGGTGGTCGAGCTCGCCGAGGGCCTCCTCGGCGGCGGACTGCGCGTCCAGCCGCCCGAGGTGGGCACGGACCCGGAGGGTGTCGACCACCTGCCGGCCGTGCTCGCTCGCCGTCGTCAGGGCGTCGTGCACGTCGTCGTGGTCGTGCGCCCGCTCGGCCGTGAGGCGGGCGCCGGCCAGCACGAGCTCGAGCTGGAGGCGGAAGACGGCGGCCTCCACGGTCTCGGCGTAGTGAGCCCAGGCGGCGTCGGTCGCAGGGGTCGCCACGAGGCGGTGGCGGAGCGCGGTGGCGGCCCGGGCCACGACCCCGGCGGCCTCGAGCGCCTCCTGCTCCGTCAGGGGACCCACCGTCGGGTCCTCGGTGGGCGGCGGGTCGACAGGTCGGGTGGTCGTCATGCGCTCCTCCTGGTCATGCCCCACGGTGCGCCGGCGAGGTCCGCCCCGCCAGGGTCCAAGGTCCCCCCGGCCGGTCCGCACAGGACCTTCGCCTCTGGACCTCGGCGGTGGCGCGGCGCACGCTCGGGGCATGGATGCGCAGAGGATCACCACCACCACGGCGCTCCCCGTCATCGAGCGGGTCGTCGTCGGGTTCGACCGCTCCCCGGCCGCACGGGCGGCGCTGCGGGTCGGCGCCGGGCTCGGGCGGACGCTCGGGGCCGAGGTCCACGCCATCGAGACCTGGCAGTACCCGGCGACCACGGTGATCCCCGGGGGCGCCACCCACCTGGCCGACCGCCGGGCCGTCGACGCCGAGGTCACCGACGAGATGGAGCACAGCGTCGCCGACGTCCTCGGCGGCGACGCCCGGTCGGTCGCCTGCAGGGTGGAGCGCGGGCCGGCGGCCCCCGCGCTGGTGCGCCACAGCCAGGGCCGCGGCGCCCTCGTCGTCCTGGGCAGCCGGGAGCTCTCGGCCTCGGACCGGGTCCTGCTCGGGTCGACGACCCACGACGTCCTGCACGGCACGACGGCTCCCGTGCTCGTCGTCCCCGAGGGCCCCGCCGCGTCGGAGACCCTGCGCCGCATCGTGGTCGGCGTCGACGGCACCCCGGGCTCGCAGGAGGCGGTCCTCCTGGCGACCTCCATCGCCCTCGGCGCGGGCGCCACCGTCGTCGTCGTCCACGCCACCGACCGGGCTCGCGAGGCACGCGGCGACCGGGTCGACCACGCCGCATGGGCATGGGAGCACCTGAGCGGTCCGTGGACCGACGCCATGTCCGAGCGCGGCCTCGAGGTGCGGCCCGTGGTCACCGACGCCGAGCCGCGAGCGGCCCTGGCCGCCATCGCCGACGACGAGGACGCCGACCTGATCGTCGTCGGCCGGTCCCGGCGCTCGTTCGGGCCCCCGTGGCACGTGGGCAGCGTCGCCGCCTTCCTCACCCGTCACGCCGGTCGCCCGGTGCTGATCGCCCCGCCCTCGATCTAGCCGAAGGAGAAACGCCATGCGTGCGCTCGTGTACCACGGTCCTGGATCGAAGGCCTGGGAGGACGTGCCCATGCCGCGCATCCAGGCCGACACGGACGCGATCGTCCGCGTCGACTCCGTCACCATCTGCGGCACCGACCTCCACATCCTGAGAGGTGACGTCCCGGCCGTGACCGACGGGCGCATCCTCGGCCACGAGGCGGTGGGCACCGTCGAGGAGGTGGGTGCGGGCGTCAAGAACGTCGCCGTCGGCGACAAGGTCCTCGTCTCGTGCATCACCTCGTGCGGAGCCTGCCGGTTCTGCCGCGAGGGCCGCTACGGCCAGTGCCTGGGCGGCGGGGGCTGGATCCTCGGTCACCTGATCGATGGCACCCAGGCCGAGTACGTCCGGGTTCCGTTCGCCGACACCTCGACCTACCCGGCGCCCGAGGGCGTCACCGACGAGGACCTGCTCATGCTGGCCGACATCCTCCCGACCGGCTACGAGGTGGGCGTCCTCAACGGCGAGGTCCGCCCCGGCGACGTGGTCGCCGTGGTCGGTGCCGGTCCCATCGGGCTGGCCGCCATCATGGGCGCCCGCTTCTTCAGCCCCGCGCACGTCGTCGCCATCGACAAGGCCGACTCCCGGCTCGAGGCGGCCAAGCGCTTCGGGGCCGACATCGTGGTCAACAACGACCGCGAGGACCCGATGGCCGTGGTGGCCGGGCTGACCGACGGCCTGGGCGCCGACGTCACCGTCGAGGCCGTGGGGGTGCCCGCGACCTTCGAGCTGGCCGCCGCCCTGGCTCGGCCGGTCGGGCACATCGCCAACGTCGGGGTCCACGGTGAGCCGGCCACCCTCCACCTGGAGGACCTCTGGATCAAGGACGTCACCATCCGGACGGGGCTGGTCGACACCTCGTCGACACCGACGCTGCTGCGGCTGCTCACCAGCGGCCAGGTCGACACCTCGCCCTTCATCACCCACCACTTCGCCCTCGACGAGATGGTCGAGGCCTACGACGTGTTCGGGCGGGCGGCCGACACCGGTGCCCTCAAGGTCGTCCTCACCCGCGCCTGAACGAACCCGAGGTCCCGCCCACCACCCGAGGAGCCCGCCATGCCCACACCCCGCCAGCACATCGTCGTCCTCGGGGGCGGGACCGGCGGGACCTCCGTGGCCAACCGCCTGCGGCGGGAGCTCCCCGCGGACGAGGTGACCATCACGGTCGTCGACCAGGACGACCGCCACGTCTACCAACCCGGCCTCCTCTTCGTGCCCTTCGGCCTGGCGACCGCCCGGGACCTCGTCCGCCCGCGCCGGGCGCAGCTCCACCGCGGCGTCGGGCTGGAGCTGGGCGAGATCGACCAGGTGGGTCTCGACCCGCGGGTCGTCCGCCTCGACGACGGGACCGAGCTGCCCTACGACGTCCTGGTCGTCGCCACCGGCGCCCGGCTCCTGCCCGAGGAGACCGAGGGCCTCACCGGCCCGGGGTGGCGGGAGCGGGTCTTCACCTTCTACGACCTGGCCGGGGCGTCGGCCCTCGCCGGGGCGCTGGCCCACTTCGACGGCGGTCGCATGGTCATCGACGTGGCCGACCTCCCGATCAAGTGCCCGGTCGCGCCGCTGGAGCTGGCGTTCCTGGCCGACTGGTTCTTCCGGGCGCGGAACATGCGGGACGACGTGGAGATCGTCTACGCCACCCCTCTCGACGCCGCCTTCACCCGGCCCGTCGCGGCCCGGACGCTCGGAGGGCTGCTCGAGCAGAAGGGCATCGAGCTCGTCACCGACTTCAACCTCGGCTCGGTCGACGGCGAGGCCGGCACCCTTGTGTCCTACGACGACCGGACGCTCGACTTCGACCTGGCCGTCGTGGTCCCCCTCCACGGCGGGGCCGCCTTCGTCGACCGGACCCCGGGGCTCGGCGACGAGCTCGGGTTCGTGCGGGTGGACCACCACACGCTCCAGAGCGCCGTGTCGGAACGGATCTTCGCCGTCGGCGACGCCGCCGCCATCCCGGCCTCGAAGGCCGGGTCGGTCGCCCACTACCAGGGCGAGGTGGTGGTGGAGAACGTCCGGCGGGTGCTCGACGGCGAACCGCCGACGGCCCGCTTCGACGGGCACACGACGTGCTTCATCGAGTCCGGCTTCGGTCGGGCCCTGCTGATCGACTTCGACTACGAGACCGAGCCGCTGCCGGGGCACTACCCCGGGCGGATGGGGTTGCCGCTGCTCAAGGAGTCCTGGCTGAACCACGTCGGCAAGCAGCTGTTCGAGCCCCTCTACTGGCACAGCCTCCTCCCCGGGCGCGACGTGCCCGGCCTCGGCAGTGCCATGCCACGCGCCGGGAAGGCGCTGGCCGCCGCGTCGCCCGACTGAGAGGACCCTGCCATGCCCACCACGACCATCGCCGGCCACACCGTCGACGTCAACGACGAGGGCTTCTTCGTCGACCCCAGCCAGTGGTCCGCCGAGATGGCGGCCCCTCTGGCCGCCACCGTCGGCGTCGACCAGCTGACCGAGGACCACTGGCGGGTCATCCGCCTCATGCGGTCCGAGTACGACGAGAAGGGCACCGGGCCCACGGTCCGCGCCCTCGGCAAGGTGTCGGGCCTCCCGATCAAGCAGCTCTACCAGCTGTTCCCCAAGGGCCCGGCCAAGACCGCCGCCAAGGTCGCCGGCATCCCCAAGCCGCGCGGCTGCATCTGAGAGGACCCACCATGGCCATCGAGAAGGTTTCCGTCATCATCTCCAAGGGCAGCCTCGAGGCGGCCTACCCCGGGCTGATCCTCGCCAACGGGGCGCGCGCCGAGGGCATCGAGGCCGACCTGTTCTTCACGTTCTTCGGGCTCGACGTCATCCACCGGGAGCGCCACGAGCACCTCAAGGTGGCGACCGTCGGCAACCCGGGCCTCCACCTCGCCACCCTCGTCGGTGGTCTCCCCGGCGTCTCGTCGGTGATGACCCACGTGCTGGCCAAGAAGATGGACGCCCTGGACATCCCGCCCATCCCCGAGATGGTCGAGATGATCGCCGACACCGGGGCCGGGCTCTACGCCTGCAAGGCCTCGACGGACCTGTTCGGGCTGACCGAGGACGACCTCATCCCCCAGGTGAAGGGCATCATCACCGTCGGCGAGTTCTACGACCTGGCCGCCGACGCCCAGGTCATCTTCACCTGATCCTCCGGGGGCGCGAGCGTCGAGCGTCTCGGCCCGGGTCCCGGGCCGGGACGCTCGACGGGCGCGTCAGGCCGTGGCCGGGACCTGGGCGTCGCGGTGGGGGAACAGCACCTCGGCGGTGACGGGCCGCACCAGGTCGGCCAGGTCGGCCGCCAGGTCGACGAGCAGGTCGTCGACGGTGACCACCCCGATGAACCGGCCGTCCTCGACGATCGCCAGCCGGCGGACGGCGTTCTCGCGGAAGAGGCGGAAGACGTCGTGGGCGTCGGCGTCGGCGGCCACGGTCAGGACCGGCGAGCTCATCACCCCGTCGACGCGGGCGTCGGCGTGCATGCCCTTGGCCAGGCCCCGGCGGACCAGGTCGCGGTCGGTCACGATGCCGACCAGGTCGTCGCCGTCGACGACGGCCACCGACCCGACGCCGGCGACCTCCATGACGGACGCGACCTCGCTGATGGGGCGGTCGGGGGCCACCGCGACCCCGGAGCGGCGGGAGACGTCTCGGATCCTCATGAT
This sequence comes from Iamia sp. SCSIO 61187, assembly GCF_019443745.1. Lineage (NCBI taxonomy): Bacteria > Bacillati > Actinomycetota > Acidimicrobiia > Acidimicrobiales > Iamiaceae > Iamia > Iamia sp. SCSIO 61187. The sequence continues at coordinate 3,061,932 of NZ_CP050948.1, read as the reverse complement.
CGTGCTCCTCCGTTGCTGAGATGCTGGACGTGGGCGTCGGGGCCGGGGAAGAACAGGCACTCGTGGCCGGAGTCCTCCCAGCGGACGAGGTAGGGCGGCTCCCCCTCGGGGCCGCGGACCTCGAGGACCTCGCAGTCGCGGTCGTGCTCCCCGACCCTGTGGCCCTTGATGACGATCCGATCACCGGCGTTGGCGTGCATGGGGGCCTCCTCGGGTCCACCTCCCATCGTCCCGGGCCCGGCACCACCCGGGTAGGGCCGAAGGTCCACCCCCGGCCCGAAGGTGGAGGGACCTTGGACCCTGGGCGTCGCCGGGGGTGAGGCGCACCCTGGGGCCAGACAGCTGCCCCGGCCGCGATCGACCGGGTCCGAACGAGGAGCCCCCGTGCGCGCACCACACGACCCCGCCGCCACCCCGTTGGAGGAGATCGGGACGACGCCCCGGTCCGAGCCCGACGCACCGCGCGTCGTCGTCGCCGTGGACGGGTCGGCGACCGCGGCCCACGCCCTCGAGGTCGCCCGGGCCGAGGCCGAGCTCATGGGGGCGTCGCTCGAGATCGTGTGGGCCTGGACGCTGGAGGCGATCCCCTCCGTGGCCCACCACACGTCGCACACCTGGGCCGATGCCCACGTGGCGGCGTGGGCCGCGCCCGCCCTCGCCGGGCCCCGCCAGGTGACGACCCGGGCTCTGTGGGGCGCTCCCGGTCCCAAGATCGTGGAGGCCGCCGACGGGGCCGCCCTCGTGGTCGTGGGCGCCCGCGCCCTCGGCGACCTGGGCTTCCACCTGGGGTCGGTCAGCCGCTACGTCCTCGACCACTGCACCATGCCGGTGATGGTGGTGCGCGACGGCACCGAGGCGTCGCCGGTGGACCTGGGCGGCCCCATCGTCGTCGGCATCGACGGGTCGACCCCGTCCCGCCGGGCGTTGGACTGGGCCCTGCGCGAGGCCGCCCGGCGCCAGGTCGACGTCGTCGCCGTCCACGGGTGGGAGGCCCCGGCGGCCATGGTCGGCCCGGTGCCGACCACGATGCAGCCCGCCAACGTCCTCGCCTCGGCCTCCGAGCGCCTCGTCGCCGCGGAGCTGGACGCCATGCAGGCCGTCGCCCCGACCGTCCGGCGCGAGGGCCGGGCCCTGTGCCGGGGTGGGTCCCAGGCGATCCTCGACGAAGCCGCCACCTCCAGCCTGGTCGTGGTCGGGTGCCGGGGTCGAGGGAGCCTCCTCCACCGCGCCCTGGGCTCGGTGAGCCACCAGGTCGTGGCCCACTCCCCGGTGCCGGTGGTCGCGGTGCGCTGACGCGGCGAGCCCGTCGGTCAGGGGTCGGGGACGAGGACCACCGGGCCGGGGGCGAGCTGGGACAGGCGCAGCGCGGTCGACCCCAGGAGCAGGGCGGCGACGCCGCCGATGCCCCGGGTGCCCACCACCACCAGGTCGCCCTGCTCGGAGCGCTCGAGCAGCACGTCCGCCGGGGGACCCTCGACCAGCACCGGCTCGACGTGGACGTCGCCGGCTGACGGGGGCAGGGCGCCCACGATGCGATCGAGCTCGGCGCGGGCCGCGTCGCGGTGCACCGGGTCGCGCGGGTCGAGCAGGACCGGTGCGGCGAGGATCGGCACCTCCCAGGCGTGGACCAGGTGCACGGGCAGGCCCCGGGCCCGGCCCTCGGCCAGGGCCCAGCGCAGGGCTCCCTCCGAGGGTGCGGACCCGTCGACGCCGACGACGACCCGCTGCGGCGGCGGCACCGCTCCGTCGTGGACGACGGCGACGGGGCACGGGGTCCGGCGGAGGCAGCGCTGGGTCACCGAGCCCGAGACCAGGCCGTGGGTCAGGCCCGCCCGGCTGGGACCGAGGACGAGGAGGTCACCGGCATCGACGTGGTGGAGGAGACCCGACACGGCGAAGTCGACCTCGTCGACGGTGCGGGCCACCTCGTCGACCCGGCTGCCGAGGGCGTCGCGCAGCAGGCGGTCGAGGGCCGGGCTGCGGGGACGGTCACCGCCATCGGGGGACGGCTCGCCGGGGCCCTCCCCGTGCCGGCCCGGGTAGGCCCAGCACAGCACGGCGGTGACCGGCCACCCGCGGGCCCGTCCCTCCTCGACGGCGAAGCGGGCGGCGGCGGCCGCCGCCGGCGTCTCGTCGACGCCCACCACGATGCGCTCCACCGGTCACCGCCCCCGTTCGGCGCCGATGAGACGGCCCGTGATGGTCCCGGGGACCAGGCGCATCAGGATGTCCTTGGTGCCGCCCGCCCACGGCGAGATGGGGAGCTGGCGGAGGTGGACGAGCAGGTCGGGCTGGTCCTCGGTCACGACCTCGAGCCGCCCGACGGCCACCACGCTCCAGGCGGTCCGGGCCTCGCGGTCGAGGTCGTCGATCTCGAAGGCGGCGATGGTCCCGGGTCCGTGGGCGACCTTCGACCCGGGTGCGGTCCGGAACACGATGTCGATCCCGTCGAGGACGTAGTTCACCGGGAAGATGGCGGGGACGTTCCCCTGGTTGATGGCGAGGCGCCCCACGTCGTCGGCCTCCAGGAGGGCGAGGCACTCCGCCCGGTCCATGTGGTGGACGAGACCGCCCTCGTCGTCGGTGGTGCCCACGGCGCTCTCCTCTCTCAGCCGTCGGTGGCGGTGGTGGTGTCGGGGCTCGTCACCAGCGCCTGGGCGCCGGCAGGGGCGACGAGCAGCGGGCACAGGGCCTGCTGGGCGAGGCCGGTCACCGTGCTCCCGAGCAGGGTCCGGCCCAGCCGGCTGCGTCGGTGCGACCCGACGATGTAGCAGCCGACCGGGCCCTCGACCGCCCGCAGGATGCCCTCCTCGGCGTCGGCGGCGGCGGACAGGCTCGAGGTGATGGTGAGGCCGAGCTGGGCGGCGCGCTCCTCGGCCCAGGCCACGATGCGGTCGGCGTCGGTCCAGGCGTCGGGCTCGCTGGGCCGGGTGATCGTCGTCGTCACGACCAGGGGGGCACCGGTGGCCCGGCTCCAGAGGACCGCAGCGGCCATCACGTCGTCGTCGATCTCGGTGCCGTCGAGGGCGAGGACGGCTGGCGAGGACAGGTCGGCCGGCGTGGACGCGGTGCACGCCGGCCCCAGGACGAGCGCCGGCATGGCGCTCTCCCGGACGACGTCGACCGTCACGCTGCCCAGGGCGAGCGACAGCAGGGCGCCGCGTCCCCGGGTGGCGAGGCACATCACCGCGCCGGGGTCGCGGTCGAGGTGGGCGAGGGTGGCGGCGACGGACTCGACGGTGTCCTCGACGGTGGTGCTCACGGCGACGCCCGGGGGGACCGTGGCGGCGACCTCGTCGAGGCGTCGCTGGGTCCTCTCCGGTGCCAACCCGACCGGATCGACACCGACGAGCTCGAGGGTGGCGCCGGTCATCCGGGCCAGCGCCCCGGCCACGGGGATGGATCGCTCGCTCGAGGCCGCGTCGCTCACCGGGACGACGATGCTGGTGATCATCGTGCGCTCCGGGTGCGGGTGTGGACGGCGTCCTCCTCGGCGCCGGGGACCACGACGTCGTCGTCGTCCCCGTCGTCGTCCCAGGCGTCCAGCTCCTGGACGGCGACGCGCAGGGCGGGGTCGAGGACCGGGGTCGGACCCCGCTCGGCGCGGCGCTCGTCGGCGGCCTCGCAGGCGACGCAGAACCGGGTCGCGGGGACGAGCTCGAGCCGCTCGTCGGGGATGGCGACCCCGCAGGCGACGCAGGATCCGTAGGTGCCCAGGTCGACCCGCGTCAGGGCCAGGGCGACCTCGGCCCGCTCGTCGTCGACGACGACGCGGAGCGACTCCTCCACCTCGTGCTCGAGCAGGAGGGCGGCGCCGTCGGGGCCCCATGCGTCCGACGCCGGACGGGTGTCGGCGTCGGACTGGCCGGCGGCGAGGTCGCCGTCGACGGCCGCGTGGATGGCGGAGAGGCGCCGAGCCTCGGTGACGAGCAGCTGGCGGGCCCTGGTCTCGTTCATGGCGTCCTCCTCGGATCGATGCCGCGAGGATGCGCGACATCCGCCGTCGACGCCAGGGCCGTTGGACCCTGGCGAGAGGCCACCGGCGAGGTCCTCCGCCGTCCCGGCCGGGACCTAAGGCCCTGCCGGGCCGGGCTCCGCGGTCGTACGTTCGGAACCGGAGGGGGCAGGAGGTCACCATGCACACCGCTCGCACCATCGGGATCGTCCTGGCCGGCATCACCGTCGGTGCGCTGGCCGTCCTGGCAGGGCTGATCGTCGTGCTCGGGGTCCTCCCCGGCCTCGGCGTGGGGGCGGCGCTCGCGGCCGTGGTGCTCGCCCACTACGGGCTGGCCCTGCGCCCCTGGCACCGGCGCTGGGGCGCCACCGACGACGAGGTCCACGGCCCGCTCCCCGGTGACGACCTGGTGCCCGACGGCTCGTCCACCACCCGCGCCGTCGCCATCGCCGCCCCGCCCGAGGACGTCTGGCCCTGGCTGGTCCAGCTCGGGTGGGGGAGGGCGGGCTGGTACAGCTACGACTGGATCGACAACGACGGCCGGCCCAGCGCCGACTCGATCGTCCCCGACTGGCAGGACCTGGCGGTGGGGGATCGCATCCTCATGACCCCCGACGCCGGGTTCGTCGTGCACCGCCTCGACGCCCCGCACACCCTCGTGGCCCTCACCGACGACGGCTCGACCTCGTGGTGCCTGCGCGTCGCGCCCGACGGCGACGGCAGCCGCCTCGTCAGCCGCTTCCGGGCCCACGCCGACGTCACCCCGGCGACCCTCCTGTGGTGGGTCGTCGCCGACCCGGGCGTCTTCGTCATGGAACGCAAGATGCTGCGGGGCATCGCCGCCCGGGCCGAGGCCCGCCATGCCGCCGCCGCCCCCGTCGTCCCCGTGCGGGTGGCCCACCCGCACCACGACCGGCGCCCGACGGTCCACCCGGAGGACGCCGAGGCGTTCCTCGAGGGTCACCGCATCGCCGTCGTCGGGGCATCGGACGACAGGGGCAACATGGGCGGGGTCATCGCCCACGAGCTCTGGCTCCACGGCCACGACGTCGTCCCCGTGCACCCGACCGCTGCCGTCGTCGCCGGCCACGAGTGCCACCGGACGATCGGTGACGTCGCCGGTGAGGTCGACGGCGCCGTGATCGTCGTCCCCGCCCCGGCCGCGGTGGACGTGGTGCGCCAGTGCATCGCCGCCGGCGTCGGGTCGATCTGGCTGTTCAAGGGCATCGGCGGCGAGGGCGCCGTCTCCGACGAGGCCGTGGACCTCTGCCGGACCCACGGCGTCGCCGTCGTCGCCGGTGCCTGCCCGCTGATGTTCCTCCGCCCGGTCGGGAGCGTCCACCGGTTCCACCGCGCCGCCCGGCGCGCCCGAGGGACCCTCGCCCACCAGGCGGGCTGACCCTCTCCCAGGTCCCCACGGTCCTGGCGCCCCATCCTTCCGTCGGTCGGTGGCGCCGGGGCCGTGGCGCACGGTGGGTCCGGGACGAGCGGCGCCGGGCAGGGGACCTTCGGCCCTGTCCCCGTCGAGCCCGTCCCGCCACGCTGGGGCAGGTGCCGAAGGAGGAGCCGTGCCGATCGTGAAGCCCCCCACCGTGGTCGTGCCCTCGGGTGAGCCCCCCGTCGGTCGCGTCACCCTCCCCGACGGGCGGACGGCCGTGCTGTCGCGCATGCGGTCGACCGACGGCCTGCGCCTCCTGCGGTTCCACGAGACGCTGAGCCCCGAGACGACCTACCTCCGGTTCTTCATGATCCACACCCAGCTGAGCCCCGAGGAGGTCGACCACTTCGTCTCGGTGGACCACCACGACCGCGAGGCGATCGTCGCCACCATCGACGACGAACTGGTCGCCGTCGGTCGCTACGACCGCACCGCCGGGACCCAGGCGGCCGAGGTCGCGTTCCTCGTCGCCGACGCGGTCCAGGGCCAGGGGCTCGGTCGGGCGCTCTTCGACGCCCTCGTGGCCCGGGCCGGCGAGGAGGGGATCACGGCCTTCGTGGCCGACGTCTTGCCCCACAACACCCGCATGCTGCGCCTGTTCCGCAGCACCGGCCTCCCGCAGCGGCGCCGCTTCGAGGAGGGCGTCGTCCGCGTCGAGATGGACGTGGGAGGGGGCGACGGGCGGTGACGGGCGGCATCGGGTCCGACCTGGACCTCCGCCTCGTCGAGACCCACACCGCGGTCCTGCTGTTCATGGGGGACCGGGTGCACAAGGTGAAGAAGGCCGTCGACCTCGGGTTCCTCGACCACCGCTCCCGCGAGGCCCGCCTGGCCGCATGCCGGGAGGAGGTCCGTCTCAACCGGCGCCTCGCACCGGACGTCTACCTCGGTGTGGCCGACGTGGTCGGGACCGACGGCGACCTCTGCGACCACATGGTCGTCATGCGCCGCATGCCCGAAGACCGCTGCCTCACCCGCTGCGTCGTGGAGGGCGAGGACGTCGACGACGCCCTGCGGGCCATCGCCCGGGCCGTGGCCACCCTCCACGCCCGGGGCGAGGTGGCACCCGGCGACCGCGACGTGGCCTCGCTCGACGCCCTGCGGTCGATGTGGCGGGAGTCGTTCGCCCAGCTGCGCGCTGCGGGGGTGGACACCGACGACAGCCGACGCGTCGAGGAGCTGGCGGAGCAGTACCTCGCCGGGCGCGGCGCGCTCCTCGCCCGGCGCATCGCCGACGGGTGGGTCCGCGACGGGCACGGCGACCTCATGGCCGACGACATCTACCTCCTGCCCGACGGGCCCCGGATCCTCGACTGCCTCGAGTTCTCGCCCCGGCTCCGCATCGCCGACGTGGTGGCCGACGTGGCCTTCCTGGCCATGGACCTGGAGCGGCTCGGCCGGCCCGACCTGGCCCGGCGGTTCCTCCACCTCTACCGGGAGATGTCGGCCGGGACGTGGCCGGCGTCGCTGGCCGAGCACCACGTGGCGTACCGGGCCCACATCCGGGCCAAGGTCGCCGCCTTCAAGGGGGCCCATGTCCTGGCCGGCGGGCACGCCACGCCCGAGGCGCTGCTGGCCATCGCCCGCCGCCACCTCGAGCGGGGGCAGGTCCGGCTGGTGCTCGTGGGCGGCCTGCCGGGCACGGGGAAGTCGACGATCGCCGATGCCATCGCCGACGAGATCGACGCCGTCGTGCTCCGCACCGACGAGGTCCGTCAGCGCATCGACGCCGGCACCGGTCCCGACCGCTACGACCCGGCCAACGTCCTCGCCGTCTACGAGCAGGCGGCCCGGGAGGCGGAGCAGCTCCTCGGCCTGGGCCACCACGTCGTGCTCGATGCGACCTGGAGCGACGCCGGGGCCCGGTCGGCGGCCCGGGACCTGGCCCGCCGGGCGGCGGCCGAGCTGGTCGAGCTGCGCTGCGTCGCTCCGGCCGCCCTCGCCGCCCGCCGCATCGAGGCCCGGGGAGCCGTCGGCGCCAGCTCGTCGGAGGCGACCCCCGCCGTGGCCGCCGCCCTGGCGGCCCGCTTCGTCCCGTGGCCCGAGGCGATCGAGCTCGACACCGACCGCGCCCTCCCGGTGTCGGTGGGGGAGTCGCTGGGCGCGCTGGGCTGGCCGGACCCGGCCCGGGCCGGAGCGACCCGTGGGTGACGAGGGCGGTGCCCGTCGGGCCCGGCACCGTCGCGAACCGCACGCCAGGTCGGTCTCGGCCCGCCTGGTGTGGCTGCGCGCCGCGGTGATGGGGGCGAACGACGGGATCGTCTCGACCGCCGGGCTGGTGGTCGGGGTGGCCGCGGCCACGACGCAGACGAGCGCGATCGCCACCGCAGGAGGGGCGGGTCTCATCGCCGGTGCCGTGTCGATGGCGCTGGGGGAGTACGTGTCGGTCAGCAGCCAGCGCGACGCCGAGCGGGCCATGGTGCGCCAGGAGGCCGACGAGCTGCGCCGGCTGCCCGAGCTGGAGCGGGCCGAGCTGGTCGGCATGCTCGAGGCGCGGGGCCTCAGCCCGGAGACGTCGGTGCAGGCGGCGGACGAGCTCACGGCCCACGATGCCCTCTCCACGCACCTCGAGCTCGAGCTCGGCCTCGACCGCGCCCGGCTGGCCGACCCGTGGGCGGCAGCAGGGTCGTCCGCCGTGTCCTTCGTCGTGGGCGCCCTGCTCCCGCTGGTGGCGATCCTGCTCCCACCGGCCGCCACCCGGATCCCGATCGCGGTCGGCGCCGTCCTCGTCGCCCTCGCCGGGACCGGTGCGCTCAGCGCCCGCCTCGGTGGGGCCCCCGTCCGGCGTGCCGTGCTCCGCCTGGTCGGAGGGGGAGCGGCCGCCCTCGCGGTCACCTACGCGGTGGGCGAGGCGCTGGGGGCAGCCGTCGGCTGACGCGGTCGCGTCGGTCGCCGCTCGCCCCGGTTCAGGGCCCGGTAGGTGGAGGCGACGGCGACGGCCACGATCGCGACCGCGCCGGTGACCTGGTAGAGCAGGTTCGACCGGTCGGACCCGGCCAGGGCTCCGTGCAGGGCGGTGAGCCAGAACGTGGCGTAGCTCGTCAGGTGGATGGCGTGCCACACCCGTCGGGGGAGGCGGCCCATCACGAGCGACGTCACCTGGACGGCGGCGAGCAGCCAGGCCGAGACGATGCCGAGGGCCACGGCCGCCGGCCGCCACGACGACGCCATGGGGACCAGGACGTCGGCCACCCCGAAGTGGACGTAGGAGTCGCCGACGAGGGCGGCGACGTGGAGGACGACGAGGGCGACCGTCAGGGCACCGAGCCAGCGGTGGAGGTCCAGCAGCCACGCCGGGCGCCGACGGTGCGGGAAGGCCCGGGTGGACAGGACCACGCCCCACAGCACCGATGCGGTGAGCATGAGCCAGGCGACGATCCCCGACGCCCGGGTGAGGTACCACCACGTCTGCGGGTTCACGGTACGGCTCCGGGCGCCCACGATGGGGTGGCGGGTGACGTCAGGGCGGTGCCGTCCCGGCCCACGAGCACGCCGGCGAGCCCCTCGCCCGCCAGGTGGGCGAGCCCGTCGCCCCGGCCGAGCAGCAGCGCGGCGGTGGCGGCGACCTCCGCCTGCCAGGCCGTCTCCGCCACCACCGTGGCGGAGGCGAGGTCGGTCCGGGCGGGGTGCCCGGTGGTGGGGTCGATGAGGTGGTGGCGCGGGGCACCGTGGACCCGCCACCGGCGGCTCTCGGTGCTCGACGTGGCGATCCCGCCCCGGTCGACGTGGAGCGTCACGATCGCCGTGGCCGGGGCCAGCGGGTCCTCGACGTCGATGGCCCACCGGTCCCGGCGCGGTGGTGTGCCGGCGACGACGAGGTCGCCGCCGATGCTCACCAGCACACCGCCCGCGCCGGCGTCCACGAGGTCGGTCGCCACCAGGTCGGCGGCGAGGCCCTTGCCGATGCCGCCCGGGTCGAGGACGGTGCCGGCCGGGACCCGCACGGTGGAGGCGAGGGGATCGAGCACGATCTCCCGGAGGTCCGCCCCCCGCCGGGCCGCCGCCGGCAGGGGGACGGCCGGGCACCCGTCGACGACGCTCCGCCCGTAGCCGGCACCGACGAGGTCCGGGAGCGTCGTGGGGTCGAACCGGCCGGCCGAGGACCGCCAGCCCTCGACCATGGCGGCGACCAGCACGATGGTGTCGCTGCTGACCGGGACCTCGGCGCCGGCGGCCCGGTTGATCCGGCTGATGTCGCTGGTCGGGCGGAAGCGGCTCCATCGGCGCTCGAGCTCGTCGATGCGCGCCATCGCCCGGGTGGTGCTCCCGGAGGGTGCGTCGACGGCGACGATCCTCACCTCGCTGGCCATCGCCCGACCCGCGTGCTCAACGGCTCCCATTGGTCCCCCCGTCGCTGCTCGTGGTCGGCGGGGTGGTGGCGATCTCGGGGCGGCCGGACCCGCGGGGCACGGCGATGGCGGGATCCGGCGCCGAGGCGCCGAGGGCGGGCTGGTCCACCCCCGCGGGCGCCGGGACCGCGGGGGCGGCGGGCGCGGGGGGCCGGGCCAGGGCGAGGGCGGTGACGATGGAGCACAGGGCGGTCGTGCCCACCGCCGTGGCCGCCCGGCGCGCCCCGGCGGCGACGTGGCGGCGCCGACGGAACGGCGACCGGCGCCCCGCTCGCGGCGCCGCGGGGGCCGAGGCTCGGCGGGCCTGCACGGCGGCGAGGCGTCGGGCCATCTCCTCGCCCGTGGCGGCAGCGGGCATCGGCTCAGCCATCGTCGTCCTCGTCCTCGTCCTCGCCCTCGCCGTGGTCGTCGTCGTGGTCGCCCACGGCGTCGCGGTCGTCGTCGTCGGCCCGGGCCCCGTCGCCGTCGTCGCGGGTGGGGGTGGTCACGGCGCCCGCGGGGGCCGGCGTGGACCCCTCGAACGCCGGTGGGGCGACGGTCGACGCGGCCGGCCAGGGCTCGGAGGTCCCGGTCGAGGTCCCGGCCCCGCCGACGAGCCCGGTCGTGGCGGCGAGGGCCACGGCGGCGGCGAGGACGATGGCGGTGATCGATCCGACGGTGATGGTCCGGGTGCGGTGCACGGTGTCCTCCGACTGCTGGGTGTGGGCCCCAGGCTGCGCTCGCCCCGTCCAGCGCCCGGCGAGACCAGGGTGAGCGCACGGTTAGAGGTGCGATCCGACCGACGTTCACCGTCCGCGCACCGGGCGTGCACCGGGGCCTGGGGCGGCGGACCCCAGGGTGGGGTCGAACCACGATCGGAGGACGACGTGCCCCGCACCACCGCCCCCGCCGAGCCGGGGCCCCGTACCCTCGACCGCATGGCCCGGATCGTGATCGTCGAGGACGACGACCTGATCGCCACGAGCCTCGCTCGGGCCCTCGGCGCGGCCGGGCACGACGTGACCGTGGCGGCCACCCTCGCCGCCGCCGAGGCCCCGGTCGCCGACGCCGACCTCGTCCTGTGCGACCTCGGCCTGCCCGACGGGGACGGGCTCGACCTGATCACCACCCTCGCACGGGACCAGCCGGGCCTGCCGGTCGTCGCCCTGACGGCCCGGGCCGAGGAGGGCGACGTGGTCGCCCGGCTGGCGTCGGGGGCGGTCGACTACGTCACCAAGCCCTTCCGCCTGGCCGAGCTCCAGGCCCGCATCGAGGCCCACCTGCGCCAGGCGTCGGCCATCCGCCCCGGCGGTCGGCGCGGTGGCGTCGTGCGCGTCGGCGACCTGGCCATCGACCGGGGGGCCCGCCGGGTGATGGTGGGGGCGAGGGAGGTGGCCCTCCGGCCCCGCGAGTTCGACCTCCTGGCCCGGCTGGCCTCCGACGCCGGGGACGTGGTCCGTCGGGAGGACATCATGAGCGACGTGTGGGACGAGAACTGGTGGGGGTCAACCAAGACGCTCGACGTCCACGTGAACGCCCTCCGGCGCAAGCTGGGCGAGGAGCCGGGCACCCCCAGCCGCATCACGGCGATCCGCGGCGTCGGGTACCGGCTCGAGGTCGCCTGAGTGCGCACCCGCCTGCTGGTCGGCACCCTGCTGCTGGCGACGGCGGCCATCGTCGCCTTCTTCATCCCCGCCGCCTTCGCCCTCGACGACGCCGAGCGGGCGGCCCACGAGGCCGAGCTCCAGCGGGAGGCGGCCGACGCCGCCGCCCTGCTGGGCGAGCGCTACGAGAGCGTCCGGGGCGTCGGGCCCGACGGCGGGGTCGACCAGGACGGCGACGACGAGACCGACGAGGACGGCGGCGAGGACGACGAGACCGACCGTCCGGTCCCCGCGGGAGCGGACGAGGACCACCTCTTCGGCCTCTACGACGCCGATGGGCGCCTCGTCCTCGGCGTCGGACCACCCGGCGCCGACGATCCCGTCCGGTCGGCGCTGCGGGGGCGCTCGGCGACCGCCCGCGTCGGCGACCTCCGCGTCGCCGCCGTCCCCCTCGCCGGCGGCGGGGCCGTCCGGGCCGCCGAACCGGCGTCGGAGGCCGACGTCCGCACCCGGGCGGCCATCCTCCGCCTGGCGTCCGCCGCCCTGCTCGTGCTCCTCGCCGGTTCCGTGGCGGCGTGGCTCCTGGCCCGCCGCCTGACCCGCCCGCTGCGCGACGTAGGCCGGTCGGCGACCCGTCTGGGCGGGGGCGACTTCACGGCCACGGCACCCACGACGGGCATCGCCGAGATCGACGAGGTGGCCTCGGCCCTCAACACCAGCGCCACCCGGATCGGGGCCATGGTCGCCCGGGAGCGGAGGCTCACGGCGGACACCTCGCACCAGCTGCGCACACCGCTGGCGGGTCTGCGGGTCGCCCTCGAGACCGAGCTGGCCCACCCGCGCCCGGACCCCACCGCGGTGCTGACCGAGGCGCTCGGCGCGGTGGAGCGCATGGAGGGCACGGTGGACGCCCTCACGGACCTGGCCCGAGACGAGGAGGTCGGTGCGCCCATCGCCCTCGACGAGGTGGTCGCGGCGGCCGCGGAGCGGTGGCGACCGTTCCTGCGCGCCCAGGACCGCCCCCTCCACGTCGAGGCCGCCAGCCAGGCCACGGTCTCGGCCCGGGTGGCGGCCCTCGACACGATCCTGGACGTCCTGCTCGACAACGCCCTGCACCACGGCTTGGGGGCGGTGACCCTCGCGGCCGAGGCCGCAGGCGGGTCGGCCCGCGTCGTGGTGGCCGACGAGGGGCGCTGCCCGCTGGCCGACGATCGCCTCTTCGCCCGGCGGTCGTCGTCGGCGGGGCGGACGGGCATCGGCCTCCACCTGGCCCGCAGCCTGGCCGACGCCGAGGCCGGCCGGCTGCGCCTGGTCGACCAGGACCCCACGACGTTCCAGCTGGTGCTGGCCACGGTCCCCGGCGGCGGGTGACCGGCCCCACCCCGATCAGTCGGCCACCCGACGCTCCCGCCGTCGGGCCCGTCGCGCCTTGTGGACGGTGTCGGCGGCGAGCACGGCGGGCACGGCGAGGAGGGCCACCGCCAGCCCGGCCGCGGGAGGGGCGGCGTGGTCGAGCACGGCGGCGATCGGTGGGATGAGGAGGAACCCGGCCAGGGCGAGGAGCGACGCGGCCACGGCGACGAGGAGGGGCCGGTTCGTCGTCCCGCCCATCCGGTGGACCGGCAGGCTGGCGCTGCGACAGGCGAAGGCCGTCGCCATCTGACCGAGGATCACGGCGGCGAAGGCCGCGCCGGAGGCGGCCAGGAGCGCCTGCCCCTCGGGGGCGGGGCCGGCGGGCCAGCGGCTGGCGACGGCGAGGGCGACCGAGAAGGCGGCCATCTCGACGGTCGCCTCGGTGACGCCCAGGACGCCGAACACCCGCCGGAGGAGGGCGCCGTCGACGAGGTGACGGCGCTCGGGCGGGCGGTGCATCACCTTCGGGTTGGCCGGCTCCGCCCCCAGGGCCAGGGAGGGGAGGAGGTCGGTCCCGATGTCGAGGCAGAGGATCTGCAGCACGCCCAGGGCGAGGGGGAAGGAACCCCCGCTGAGGGCCCAGATCACGAACGGCGTCAGCTCGGCCACGTTGTCGGTCAGGTGGTAGGTGAGGAACCGACGGATGTTGGCGAAGGTGGCCCGGCCCTGCTCGACGGCGGCGACGATGGTGGCGAAGTCGTCGTCCAGCAGCACCAGGTCGGCGGCGCCCCGGGCGACGTCGGTGCCCGACCGGCCCATGGCCACGCCGATGTCCGCCTTCCGCAGGGCGGGGGCGTCGTTGACCCCGTCCCCGGTCATGGCCACGACGTGACCCCGGCGTTGCAGCGCGGTGGTGATGCGGAGCTTGTCCTCCGGGGTGACCCGGCTGATGACCACCCCGTCGTGGTCGAGGACCTCGCCCAGGGCGTCGGCGTCCTCGGGCAGATCGTGCCCCTGGAGCACGAGCCCCTCGGGACCGAGCAGGCCGACCTGGGCGGCGATGGCCCGGGCGGTGGTGGGGTGGTCGCCGGTCAGCATGGCCACCTTGATCCCGGCCTGGCGGCAGATCGCCAGCGACGCCTCGACCTCCTCGCGCGGCGGGTCCTGGAGGGCGAGCAGCCCGAACAGCTCGAGGTCGGCCTCGATGCGGTCGAGGTCGTGGGCGGTGGCGTCCTCGTCCTCGTCGCCGGGCCGGGCCGGCCGCCCGGCCACGGCCAGCACGCGCAGACCCCGCGCCGCCAGGTCGTCCACGACGCGGTCGACGCCGGCGACCTCGGTGCACGCCGGGAGGACGCAGTCGGGCGCGCCCTTCACCAGGAGCCAGCCGCCGGCGAGGCACGACTCCCGGCGGCGGTCGGCGTCGAAGGGGTGCTCGGTCACCACCTCGGCGGCGACCAGCGGGGAGTCGGCGGCGTCGTCGGCGAGGCGTCGGGCCAGGGCGTCGATGGCCGCCTCCATGGGGTCGCCGACCGGGCGCCACGTGCCGTCGCGCTCCTCGGCCCGGCCCTCCGAGGCCAGCCGGCCGGCGAGGGCGGCCCGGGCCGCGAGCGCCCGCGCCGCCGGGACCCCGGAGACGGCGGCCACCGGTCCGTACCCCTCGCCCCTCACGTCCACCGCCCCCGCCGGGGTCCAGACGGCGACCACCCCCATCTCGTTGCGGGTGAGGGTGCCCGTCTTGTCGGTGCAGATGAAGGTCGTCGCGCCCAGGGTCTCGACCGCCTCGAGGTGGCGCACCAGGGCGTCGCGCCGGGCCATGCGCTGGGCACCGATGGCGAGCGACAGGGTCACCGTGGGCAGGAGGCCCTCGGGGACGAGCGCCACCGTCACCCCGATCGAGAGGAGGAAGGCGTCGCGGAGGGGGGTGCCGAACAGGGCCGAGGTGGCCAGGAACGTGGTGCCCACCCCCACGGCGAGCACGGCCACGGTGCGCACCACCCGGTCGAGCTCGCGGGACAGGGGGCTGGCGGGCCGCTCGACGTCGGCGGTGAGCCGGGCGAGGGACGCGAGGCGGGTCGACCCCCCGACGGCGACGACCTCCCCCTCGGCCTCACCGGTGACAAGGTAGGTGCCGGCCCGGGCGGCGGCCCCCGGCTCGACGGGGACCGGATCGCTCTCGCCGGTCAGCATCGACTCGTCGACGGTGGCGGAGGGGGCGTGGCGCACGACGAGGTCGGCCGGGATCCGGTCGCCGGCGGCGAGGACCACGGCGTCGCCCACCACCAGCTCGGACGCCTCGACCCGGGTGAGCTCCCCGTCCCGGCGGACGGTCACCGAGGCCGGCAGGAGGTCGCGGAGCGCCTCGGCGGCGCGCCCGGCGCGCACCTCCTGGACGAACGCGAACACGCCGTTCACCACGATCACCACGACGATCGCCACGCCCAGCTGGGGCATGCCGGCCACCACGGCGAGACCGGCCGCGGCCCAGAGCAGAAGGGCGAAGAAGTGGACGAGCTGCCCCACGAGGCGGCGCCAGGCCGGGATCGTCGCCGCGGTCGGCAGCACGTTGGCCCCGTCCCGTCGGAGACGGGCCGCGGCCTCGGCCCGGGTGAGGCCGGGCGCGCCCCCAGGCGCGTCCCCCGCCACCTGCGCGGCGGGGGTGGTCGACGACGTCACGCCCCGAGCGTGCGCCCCTGCCGTCCGCCCCGGCAGGGCCGAACGTCACCGCGTCAGGAGGTGGGGACCGTCCAGTGGATCCGGGTCCCGGTGGGCCGCCCGGGCTCGATCGTGCAGCCCCCGCCCAGCTGCGTGGCCCGTCCCTCCATGTTGCGCAGGCCGTCGCCCCGCGGGGCCGCCGGGTCGATGCCGCGTCCGTCGTCGACGACGCTGAGGTCGAGCCGGCCGTCGCGCACGGTGACCCCGACCTCCACCTCGTGGGCCTGGGCGTGGCGGGCCACGTTGGAGAGGGCCTCGCGGATGACGGCGAGGAGGTGGTCGGCGATGCCGGGCTCGACACCGCTGTCGACGGGGCCGGCGAAGCGGACGACGGGCTCGTAGCCCAGCCCCCGCCCGGCGTCGGCGCACACGGCCAGGATCTCCTGGCGGAGGCTGCGGCCGGGGAGGCGGCGCTCCTCGAGCTCGAAGATCGACGAGCGCACCTGGCGCACCGTCTCGTCGAGGTCGTCGACGGCCCGGTGGAGGCGCTCGGTGATGGCGGGCGGCAGGTCCGAGCGGCTGATGCCCTCCAGGCTGAGGCCGATGGCGAAGAGGCGCTGGATGACCCGGTCGTGGAGGTCGCGGGCGATGCGGTCCCGGTCCGCCATCATCGAGATCTCGCCGACGCGGGCGTGGAGGCGGGCCTGGTCGATGGCGATGCCGGCGGCGGCGGCCAGGGCCACGGCCATCTCCTCGTCGACGTCGGAGAAGACCTCGTCACCCTGGCGGTCGCAGAGGTAGAGGTTGCCGAACACCTCGCCCCGGATGTGGATGGGCACGCCGAGGAACGACGTCATCGGGGGGTGGTTCGGCGGGAACCCGTAGCTGTCCGGGTGCTCGCTGAGGTTCGGGAGGCGGATCGGGCGGGGGTCGGTGATCAGCAGCCCCAGGATCCCGTGGCCCTTGGGCAACGGGCCGATGGCGGCCCGGGTCTCGTCGTCGACCCCGACGGTGATGAACTGCGACAGCCGCAGGCCCTCGTCGTCGAGCACGCCGAGCGCTCCGTAGCGGGCGTCGACCAGCTCGGTGGCGGCCTCGATGATGCGCTGGAGCACCGAGGGCAGGTCGAGCTCGGAGCCCACGCTCAAGACGGCGTCGAGGAGGCGGCGCAGGGCGGCGGGCCCGGCGTGGAGTCCGAACGTCGGGCGGGTCACGGGGCGATCGTAGGGGCAACCGCCGGCGGGCACGGGAAGGGGGCCGAGTCCTGCGATGATGGGGCCGTGACGATCCGGATCTTCCTGCTCGACGACCACGAGGTGGTGCGCCGGGGGGTGCGCGAGCTGCTGGAGTCCGAGGACGACCTCGAGGTCGTGGGGGAGGCGGGGACGGCGGCCGAGGCCCTCGCCCGCATCCCCCCGACCAACCCCGACGTGGCCGTGCTCGACGTGCGCCTGCCCGACGGGTCGGGGGTCGAGGTGTGCCGCGAGGTGCGCTCGGCCCGCCCGGACCTGGCGTGCCTCATGCTGACGTCGTTCTCCGACGACGAGGCCCTCTTCGAGTCGATCCTGGCCGGGGCGGCGGGGTACGTGCTCAAGGAGGTGCGCGGGGGCGAGCTCATCTCGTCGATCCGGCGGATCGCGGCGGGCGAGACCCTCCTCGACCCGGCGATCACGACGCGGGTGCTGGAGCGCCTGCGGCGGGGGCCCGAGGAGGACGAGCGGCTGGCCGGGCTGACCGACCAGGAGCGGCGGATCCTGGCCCTGCTGGCCGACGGCCTCACCAACCGCCAGATCGCCGAGCAGATGATCCTGGCCGAGAAGACGGTCAAGAACTACGTGTCCAACCTGCTGGCCAAGCTGGGCATGAGCCGCCGCACCGAGGCGGCGGTGTACGCCGCCCGCATGGCCGAGCGCCACCGCACCGACCGCTGAGCCGCCAGGGCCGTTTGCGCCCGACGATCGGGACCTTCGGCTCTACGGGGGAGAGGCGCTCGGCGCGCACCTTCGGGTGAGAGAGGTGGGCGACCCCACCTCGATGACACACGGAGGTGCGCCATGACGGCGACACTGGACCGGCTCATCCACCGAACCGCCCGGAGCGGCTCCCCCGGGAAGGGCGCGCTCGGGCTCACGTCGTCGACGGCGCTCGTCGTCGGCAGCATCATCGGCACGGGCGTGTTCACCATGCCCGCGGTGATGGCCGGGGCCGGGACGAGCTCGATCATCACCCTCGGCATCATCGCCGTCGGCGCCCTCCTGCTCGGGGTGCTCTTCGGGCAGCTCACCCAGCGGGTGCCGAGCACCGACGGCGGGCTCTACGCCTACACCCGCCATGAGTTCGGTGACTTCGCCGGGTACCTGACCGCCTGGTGCTACTGGATCACCTGCTGGGCCGGGAACGCCGCCATCGTCTCGTCGTGGGTCCTCTACGTCGAGTCCTTCTTCGGCATCGACGCCCCCTCGGCCTGGACGAGCTTCGGGATCGCCCTCACCGGCCTGTGGATCCCCGCCATCGTGAACCTCGCCGGCGTGCGCCAGATGGCCTGGTTCCAGAAGCTCACCGTGGTGCTGAAGTTCCTGCCCCTCCTGCTGGTCGGCACCGTCGGGTGGTTCTTCGTCGACACCGCCAGCTTCGGACCGTTCAACGCCAGCGGCGGCAACCTCTACGACGCCGTCAACCTGGCCGCCGGGGTCGCCCTCTTCTCCTTCATCGGGGTCGAGGTGGCCTCCATCGCCGCCGGCCGGGTCCGTGACCCCCGCCGCAACGTCGGGCGGGCATCGGTCATCGGCACCGCGGCCAGCGGGCTCCTCTACATCGCGGTGACCGCCGCGGTGATGGGGCTCGTGCCCCACGACCAGCTGGTCGACGACGGCGCCCCCTTCGTCGCCGCCTTCCAGCAGATGTTCGACGTCGGCTGGGCCGGCAAGGCCGTGGCCCTCGTCGCCATCATCAGCGGCCTCGGCGCCCTCAACGGGTGGACGATGGTCACCGCCGAGATGCCCTACGCCGCCGCCCGGGACGGGCTGTTCCTCCCCGCCTTCGCCAAGGAGTCGAGGACGGGCGTGCCCTGGTTCGGGATCGTCGCCTCCACCGTCGTCGGCTCGCTGCTGATGGCCTGGAGCTACAGCAGCGAGACCGGCCTCAAGGTGTTCACCTACCTCGTCTACCTGTCGGTCGTCACCGTGGCCATCCCGTACTTCCTGAGCGCCTGCGCCCAGCTCGCCTACCTGGTGTCCGGCCGGCGGGCGGTCCAGGGGTGGGCCCTCGCCCGGGACCTCACCGTCTCGGTCGTCGGGATGCTGTTCTCGCTGTGGGTCACCTTCGCCTCCGGCTACCAGTCGGTGTACCAGGCGATGCTGCTCCTGCTCCTCGGGATCCCGCTCTACGGCTTCCTGAAGGCCCGGCGCGAGCGGCTGGGGCTGGCCTCGCCACCGGTCGAGGCATCCGAGATGCCGGCGGCCGAGCTCGTCGACATCACCAGCGAGCGCTGAGGAGGACACCATGAGCACCATGCGCGCCCTGGTCCGTCCGCCGGTCCCCCGCCTGGCCGAGGGGCTGGTCACCCACATCGACCGGGTGGAGGTCGACGTCGACCTCGCCGTCCGCCAGTGGCACGGCTACCGGGCCGCCATGGAGGCGTTCGGGTGGGACCTCGTCGAGGTCCCCCCCGCCCCCGAGTGCCCCGACTCCGTCTTCGTCGAGGACGCGGTGGTGATGTTCCGCAACGTCGCCGTCGTCACCCGACCCGGGGCCTCCTCCCGGCGACCCGAGACGGCGGCGGTGGCCGAGGTGCTCGAGGGGATGGGGGCGTCGATGAACCGCATCGTCGCCCCCGGTCTGCTCGACGGCGGTGACGTCCTCAAGGTGGGCGACACCGTCTTCGTCGGGCGGGGCGGGCGCACGAACCACGAGGGCGTGCGCCAGCTCCGCTGGATCCTGGAGCCGCTCGGCGCCACGGTCGTCGCCGTCCCGCTCACCAAGGTCCTGCACCTGAAGTCGGCGGTGACCGCCCTCCCGGACGGCACCGTCATCGGCTACCTGCCCCTCGTCGACGACCCGCTGCTGTTCCCCCGGTTCCTGGGCGTCCCCGAGGAGTCCGGGGCCCACGTGGTGCTGCTCGGGGAGGGGCGGCTGCTCATGGCCGCCGACGCCCCCCGCAGCGCCGAGCTGTTCACCGACCTGGGCTACCACCCCGTCCCGGTCGACATCAGCGAGTACCAGAAGCTGGAGGGCTGCGTGACGTGCCTGTCGGTGCGCCTGCGCGACCTCCCGGCCGGGCGCCCGGCGCCCAGAGAGGAGCCGTGAGATGCGGTTCGGGGTCCACTCCGAGGTCGGGCGGCTGCGCCAGCTGATCGTCCACCGGCCCGGCCTCGAGCTGGCCCGGCTGACCCCCTCCAACGTCGAGGAGCTTCTGTTCGACGACATCCTCTGGGCCAAGCGGGCCCGGGAGCAGCACGACGCCTTCGTCGGCGTCCTCCGCGACCGGGGCATCGTCGTCCACCACCTCGACCGGCTCCTGGCCGAGACCCTCGCCGTCCCGGCCGGTCGGGCCGAGATCCTCGACCAGGTCTGCACCGCCGACGCCGTGGGCGCCAGCCTCGTCGACCCGCTCCGCCAGCAGGCCGAGGACCTCGACCCGGAGCTCCTGGCCCGCCACCTCGTCGGCGGGGTCCTGAAGTCCGAGGTCGACCTGCAGGACGCGAGCAGCCTCCGCTGGAGCACCCTGCGGGCCGACGACTTCGTCCTGACCCCGCTGCCGAACCACCTCTTCCCCCGCGACAACTCGTGCTGGGTCTACGACGGCGTCTCCATCAACCCCATGGCCAAGCCGGCCCGCCGGCGGGAGACCATCCACATGCGGGCCATCTACCGCCACCACCCGCTCTTCGCCGGGCGCGACTTCCCGATCTGGTTCGGCGGCGACGGCCTCGACCACCAGCCGGCGAGCATCGAGGGCGGCGACGTCCACGTGCTCGGCCACGGTGCCGTCCTGGTCGGGATGGGGGAGCGCACCACCCCCATGGCCGTCGAAGCCCTGGCCCGGGCCCTGTTCGCGGCCGACGCTGCCACCCAGGTCATCGCCGTCGAGCTGCCGCGGTCGCACGCCTTCATGCACCTCGACACCGTCGCCACCATGATCGACGTCGACACGTTCGTCGCCTACCCCTACCTCGACACCGACCTGCGCTCGTGGACGCTCCGCCCCGCCACCGAGCCCGCCGGCGTGGTCGTCACCCCGAACGAGGACCTGTGGGCCTCCGTCGCCGGCGCCCTCGGCATCGACAAGGTCCGGGTCCTGCGGACCGAGGAGGACGTGCGGGCCGCCGAGCGCGAGCAGTGGGACGACGGGTCGAACTTCCTGGCCGTCGAGCCCGGCGTCGTCGTCGGCTACGACCGCAACGTCACCACCAACACCATGTTGCGACGGGCGGGCATCGAGGTCATCACCATCGACGGCAGCGAGCTGGGGCGGGGTCGGGGCGGTCCCCGCTGCATGACCTGCCCCATCGAGCGAGAGGCGGCCGGATGAGCACCGACCGGCGCGGCCGGAGCGTCGAGGGCCTGCTCGTGGCCAGGTCGGGGGCCTGAGATGCGCATCGTGTTCGCCCTGGGCGGCAACGCCCTGCTCGAGCGGGGCCAGCCGCCCGACGCCGCGGTCCAGGAGGGCAACATCCTCCGCGCCGTCGCCGCCCTGGCCCCGATGGCGCGCCACCACGAGGTGGTGATCACCCACGGCAACGGCCCCCAGGTCGGGCTGCTGGCCCGGGAGACGAGCCACGACGCCGACCTGGCCCGGCCCTACCCCTTCGACGCCCTCGGGGCCGAGACCCAGGGGCTGATCGGCTACTGGCTCCAGCAGCACCTCGGCAACGCCCTGCCCGGGCGTCACGTGGTCGCCCTCGTGACCCAGACGGTGGTCGACGCCGACGACCCCGGGTTCGCCCATCCGACGAAGCCCATCGGGCCGGTGATGGACGAGGCCACCGCCCGCCGGGTCGCGACCGAGGAGGGCTGGGCCGTCGCCCCGGACGGGCCGTGGTGGAGGCGGGTGGTGGCCTCGCCGGAGCCCCGCAGCATCGTCGAGCTCCCGGTGGTCGAGCACCTGATGCGGGCGTCCACCATCGTCATCTGCGCCGGAGGCGGCGGGGTCCCGGTCGTCCGCGACGCCGAGGGGCGGCGCCACGGCGTGGAGGCCGTCGTCGACAAGGACCTCACCGCCGGCGTGATGGCCGAGCGCCTGGGCGCCGATCGGCTGATCCTGCTCACCGACGTCCCCGCCGTCGAGCTCGACCACGGCACGCCCGACGCCCAGGCCCTCCACCACGTGACCGCCGGGGCCCTGCGGGCCCACGACTTCGCCGCCGGCTCGATGGGCCCCAAGGTCGACGCTGCCTGCCGGTTCGTCGAGCGGACGGGTCAGGTCGCCGGCATCGGTGCCCTCGAGGATGCCGCCGCCCTGGTCGACGGCCGGGCCGGAACGGTGATCTGGCCGTCGGAGCCGACCCCCCAGGGGGCCCGCCTCGTCCCGGCCCTCCGCCGCCTCTGATCGGCGCTGCCCGGGACCTTCGGCCCTACTGGCGGGCCGGGGCGGTCGAGAGGATGGACCCATGAAGGCGGATCGCAACGGCCTGGACATCCTCGAGCGGCCCGAGTGCCTCGAGCTCCTGGGGCAGTGCACCCTCGGGCGCGTCGCCATCTCGGTGGGCGCCCTGCCGACCATCCTGCCGATCAACTTCCGGCTGATCGACGGCCACGTCGTGTTCCGCACCGGCGTCGGGTCGAAGCTCGACGCCGCCACCCGCGGGGCGGTCATCGCCTTCGAGGTCGACGACTTCGACGCCGTCGACCACACCGGGTGGAGCGTGGTCGTCACCGGCATCGCCCAGGAGAGCCCCGCCAGCGAGTGGGCCGGGCCGATCATGTCGAGCGCCATCCCCCGCTGGGCCCCGGCGGGGGCGTCGCGGATCCTCTTCCTCCCGACCGACATCGTCTCCGGCCGGCGCATCACCCGCGAGCGGGCCGTCCCGGCGCCCGCCCCCGCCCCCGCCTCGGCGACGGCCACGGCGGGCGCCCGGGCCTGAGCGGCCCCGCCGGGGGCCGGGGCGCGCCCGGCCCGGGGTCCTGCGGCGCTCGGCCGCTCTGCGTGGTTGACCGACCGGGCGGGTGGGCAGGGCCGGTCCGCCCTGCACCCTGCGGGCAGGAGCCCGGCTGTGACCTCATCCGACACCCCCGCCGAGACGCCGGCGGCCCCCGACCGGCCGGCCGACGCCGCCCCGGGGAGCCGCTGGGACCGGTTCCGCCGGACCCGGACCTGGCGCTGGGGGCGGTGGCCGCTCGCCGCCGGGGGCGTGGTCGGCGTGCTGGGGATCCTGGCCCTGGCCTGGCTGTACGCCACCGTCGAGCTCCCGGCCGAGCCCCCCCAGATCCGGTCGTCGGTCATCCTCGACGCCAACGGCGAGGAGCTCGCCGTCCTCCAGCGCGACGGGTACCGCATCGAGGTCGAGCTGGACGAGGTGTCACCGGTCGTCGTCGACGCCCTCATCGCCGCCGAGGACCGCGACTTCCGGTCCCACAACGGGATCGACCCCCTCGGGATCGCCCGCGCCGTCACCAACAACGTCGGGGGCGGCGACACGCAGGGCGCGTCGACGCTGACCCAGCAGCTGGTCAAGAACAGCTACCTGACCTCGGAGCGGACCTACACCAGGAAGGTCCGCGAGGCCGTGCTGGCCATCAAGCTCGACCGCCGGGAGGACAAGGACGAGATCCTCGAGCGCTACCTGAACACGGTCTACTTCGGGCGGGGGGCGTACGGCATCGAGGCCGCAGCCAACGTCTACTTCGACGTGAGCGCAGCCGAGCTCGACCTGCCCCAGGCGGCCCTGCTGGTCGGCCTGCTGCGGGCGCCCGAGTCGGCCGACCCGACCACCGACCCCGAGACGGCGACCGCCCGCCGGGACTCGGTCATCGAGGACCTGGTCGAGGTGGGCGACATCACCCGCGACGAGGCCGACGCGGCCCGGGCGGCCGACCTCGGCGCCATCCCCCAGGACTCGGTGGCCACCCTGACCGCCGGCGTCGGTCCCCACGTCGTCGAGTGGATCCGGGCCCAGGCGGTGGAGATGTTCGGGCCCGAGGCGGTCTACGGCGCCGGGCTGACGATCCACACCACCATCGACATCGAGGACCAGCGCGCCGCGGAGGAGGCCATCGCCGCGGTCCTGACCGCGCCGGAGGACCCCCAGGCGGCGCTGGTCGCCATCGACGAGGGGGGCCAGATCCGCGCCCACGTGGGCGGCCGGGACTTCGCCGCCCTCCAGGTCGACCTGGCGCGGGGCGTCGAGGGCGGCGGCTCCGGGCGCCAGCCGGGATCGACGTTCAAGCCCGTCGTCCTCGCTGCGGCCCTGGAGGACGGCACGGCGACGCTTGGCTCGACCTACCCGGCGCCCGGGTCGCTGGTCCTGGACGCCGGTGGTGAGCCCTGGGAGGTCAGCAACTACGGGGGCACCGAGTTCGGGGTGACCGACCTCTACGACGCGACCACCGAGTCGATCAACACCGTCTACGCCCAGCTCGTCCTCGAGGTCGGGCCCGAGCGAGCGGCCGAGGTCGCCGACGCCCTGGGCCTCCCGGACCAGCAGCCGGACCCGGCCCTCGTCCTCGGCACCGGCGAGGTGTCGGTCGTCGCCCTGGCCGAGGCCTACTCCACGCTGGCTCGGGAGGGCGAGCGGATCGCCCCGTACCTGATCGAGCGGGTCGAGGACGGCGAGGGCTCGACGGTCTTCGAGGCCGGCGCCCCCGACGTGGCGCGCGTCCTCCAGGAGGGCCCGGCCCGAGCGGTCACCCACGCCCTGCGGGGGGTCATCGACGGGGGGACCGGGACCGGGGCCCGCCTCGACCGGCCGGCGGCGGGCAAGACCGGGACCACCCAGGACAACGGCGACGCCTGGTTCGCGGGCTACACGCCGACCTACACCGCCGTGGTCTGGATGGGGTACCCCGAGGGGGCGCAGCGGCCCATGGACGACGTGCGGGGCGAGGCCGTGACCGGTGGCTCGCTGCCGGCCGACATCTGGAAGGCGTTCATGGATCGCGCCCTCGCCGACGTCGAGCCGACCGACTTCGCCGAGCCTCCGGCCGAGCTGCTCGAGCCCCCCGACGAGGAGGAGGCCACCTTGACGGTGAGCCCCACCCGCGGGCCCGTCGGCACCGAGATCACCGTCGAGGGCTCGGGGTTCGACCAGTGCCTGGTGGGGTGGTCAGCCACCTTCGAGCCCGGTGGGGTGGCGTCACCGGTCGAGGAGGGCAGCACGGCGTCGGACCGGTCGACGACGCTCGTGGTGCCCGACGGCCTCGGTGCCGGCACCGCCGCCGTCACGGCCCAGTGCGACCGGGGCGCCGGACCCGAGACCGTGGCCGAGGCGACCTTCGAGATCGAGGGCCCGGAGACCACCACGACCACCACGACGACCACGACCACCACCACGGCGCCGACGACGACCACCGAGGCGGGTCCCACCACGACGGCACCGACCGGGTCGACGACGACCACGACCACCACCCCGCCCGGCGGGCCCCCCGGTGGAGGTGGCCCCGGCGGGTGAGCGGAGGGGGTCATCGGGCACACCCGGGACCCCGGTGCTCGCCAACCGGCGATCGTGGCCGATGGTGTCGGGAGGTGACGGCGCCGGGCGGGGCCGCGCACCCCTGCACGCCTCCTCCCCGGTCGTTGGCGACGACCCCGTGGCTCCCCGTCGCGGCCCCCTTCCCGACGACCGGACCACCACGTGCTCACCTCTCGCTCCACCCGGCTCCTCCTGCCGGCGCTGGTCGCCGTCCTGCTCGCCGCGGCGGCGTGCACCCCGCAGTCCCCGCGGACCGTCGCCGTGGCCCGGGCCGAGGCCCAGATCGGTGTGCCCTACGTCTACGGCGGCGCATCGCCAGCCGGGTTCGACTGCTCCGGCCTGACGTCGTGGGCCTGGGGCCAGGCCGGCGTGCGGATCCCCCGCACGGCGGCCGAGCAGTACCGAGCGACCCGGCGCATCTCCCGGTCGCAGCTCCAGCTGGGTGACCTGGTGTTCTGGGGCAGCGGCGGTCGCGTCACCCACGTGGCCATGTACGTCGGCGGCGGCCGCATCGTCCAGGCTCGCAAGCCCGGCACCCGCGTCGAGCACCAGAGCGTCGACTGGTGGCCCGCCGCCCGCATGGGCTACGGCCAGGTGGCGGTCCCCGCCCCACCCCCCGCCGGTTGATCCGGTCAGACTGGTCCGGTCCCCGGTGAGCCGGGCCCGTACGCTCGGCCCATGAGCGACGCACCGTGGGCCCGGGTCCCCCGGAGCGCCCGGCACCGGCGCGAGCCCCACCGGGGTTCGGTGGCGGCCCGGCTGGGCTGGCTGCGGGCCGGCGTGATGGGCGCCAACGACGGGATCGTGTCGACCGCCGGCCTGGTGGTGGGCGTCGCCGCCGCGACCACGAGCGCCAGCGCCATCGCCACCGCCGGCAGCGCCGGGCTGGTGGCCGGGGCCGTGTCGATGGCGCTCGGCGAGTACGTGTCCGTCAGCAGCCAGCGCGACACCGAGGAGGCCCTGGTGCGCCAGGAGGCCGACGAGCTGGCCCGGCTGCCGGAGCTCGAGCGGCGTGAGCTGATCGGCATGCTCGAGGCGCGCGGGCTGAGCGAGGCGACCTCGGCCCGGGCGGCCGACGAGCTGACGGCCCACGACGCCCTGGCCACGCACCTGGAGCTCGAGCTGGGCCTCGACCAGGACCAGCTGGCGGATCCGTGGGCGGCGGCGGGCTCCTCGGCGCTCTCGTTCACCGTGGGCGCCGCCCTGCCGCTCGTCGCGATCCTCGTGCCGCCGGCCTCGGTGCGCATCCCCGTCGCCGTCATCGCCGTGCTCCTGGCCCTCGCCGGCACCGGCGTCCTGAGCGCCCGGCTGGGGGGCGCGGCGGTGGGCCGGGCGGTGGTGCGCCTGGTGGGCGGGGGAGCGGCGGCCCTGGCCGTCACCTACGCCATCGGCGAGGCGCTGGGCACCGCGGTCGGGTAGCGCTCCGGGTCCGGTGTCAGCGGCGACGGGCGCGCCAGGCTCCCAGCACGCCGATGGCCACGCCGGCGGCGGCGCCGTAGACCCCCACCGTCCGCGACCGCTCCGAGAGCCTCTCGTGGTTGGCCAGCCCCCCGACCAGGTCCGCCAGGTCGGCGCCGGCGCTGGCCAGGAACCAGCCCGGCACCGTGCCCGAGCCGGTCCAGCCGGCGCGGAGGAGCATCCCGCCCACCAGGGCGTCCCGGTAGCCCATCGAGCGCAGCAGCAGCGCGGCGGTGGGGTCGTCGGTCCGCTCGTCGGCCCAGAGCCGGTTGGCCGCCTCGGGGGCGATGAGGAACGAGGCCCCGGAGGCCAGGCGGATGGCCCCGGCGCCGATGGCGAGGAGGTCGGGCGTGGTCATGGTCGCGAGTGTGGTGCATCCCGGGAGCGACCGTCGGGGAGGGCCCGTGCGGCGGGTGCCGGCAGCACGAAGGCCCGCCCCCTCCCAAGTGGGGGACGGGCCTCGGCCCGGCCGACCGTCCCCTCCCGAGCGGGGGACGGGCGTGCGGATCAGGCGACGACGGGGGCGGTGCCGCCGGCGACGGGGAGGAAGGTGAGGCGGGGGTGGTACTCGCCGGCGAACTTGGCCGAGTCGCTGAGGACGTAGATGCCCTCGGGGGTCGGCACGACCCGGAAGGCCCGCAGCCCCCGATCCCGACCCGGGTTCCAGGTCAGGGCCCGCCCCGTGGCCGGGTCGAGGGCGGCGATGCCCTGGCGGGGGAGGGCTCCGGGACCGGCGAAGTCCCTTCCGTCGGTGTTGTTGGCCCAGCGCTGGTGCCCGGCCACGTAGACGGCGGCACCGGTGACGGCGACCGACGTGAGGCTGTCGCCGCCGGTGTAGTTGCGCCAGGTGGTGGTGGCCGGTCCCTCGACGCCGGTCTCCCAGCGGGCGGCCGAGTCGCACAGCCGGGTGGGGCCGCCGGCGGCGCCGGTGGTCACGATCACGAAGTAGCTGCCGTCGGGGGAGACGTCGACGTCGTAGACGTAGGTGTCGTAGCTCGAGGAGCACAGGCCGTACCGGTAGAGGTCCGTGGTCCACCCGTTGACCGTGGCCCCGCCGGTGGCGGTGAGGTCGAGCACGGCGGCGTTCTGGCGGACGACGGCACCGGCCTTGGTGAAGTTGCCGATCACGACCAGCTTGCGGCCGTCGGGGGTCGCGTCGAACCGCATGACCCGGGTGGCGCCCTTGGCGGCGGCGGTGAAGGCGACGTCGGTCGCGTTGGCCTTGCCGGTGGTGGGGTCGAGGACGGCGAAGTTGGTGCGGACCAGGTTGCGGACCCGGGTGAAGGTGCCCCCCACGTACAGCCGGCCGTTGGCCAGGTGGATGTCGTAGACCATGCCGTTGACGGTGGGGGCGAAGGTGGTGACGATCGCCCCGGTCGCGGGGTCCATCTTGACGAGGTAGGAGGCGCCGGCGACCCCGCCGACGTTCTTGAACTGGCCGGCGACGTAGACCATGCCGTCGGGGGCGGGGAGCAGGGCGGTCACCTTGCCGCTCAGCTGCGGGGCGAAGGCGGGGTCGACGACCCCGGTGGCCTTGCTGTAGGCGAACAGGTGCGTCCGGGTGAGCACCTCGGGCCGGCTCCAGCGCTTGACCTTGCTGAACGACCCGCCGACGAGGACCCGGGAGCCGAGGTCGAGGACGGCCTCGGTCTGGCCGTCGAGCACGTGGGGCGTGGTGTCGACCGGGTCGCTGCTCACCACCACCGGGTGGGCCACACCGGCCGGGGCCGCCCCCGCCGGCGGGGCGCCGACGCCGGTCAGGCCCAGGGCGAGGGCACCGGCCAGGGCGGTGGCGAGGATCTTGGGGATCGTCTTCATCGTGTCTCCTGCGTGGCCGGTCTTGGGCTCCGACCACTTTCTGTGAGGAACTATCACACATGGTCACGGAGCGTGTCCAGCAGAATCTCACCAAGGGTGGGCGACGGCGCGCTCAGGGCGACGGAGCGTCATCGGGCAGGCCGGACTCGTCGGGGCGGTGCCCGGCGCGGTGGAATGGGGAGCGACCGCCCATGCCCGTGCACATCTCGCCCTCCGACGCCAGCCGGCCCGACGCCGACTGGGCCCTGATGCTCCGGCGGGGCCTGATCCGGCGGTGCCCCCGGTGCGGCGGCGGCAACCTGTTCCGGACCTGGTGGTCGATCAAGGAGCGCTGCCCCCGCTGCGGGGTGCGCTTCGTGCGCGAGGAGGGCTACTTCACCGGCGTCTACCTCGTGAACTTCGGCGTCGTGCTCGCCGTGCTGTTCGTCATGATCATGGGCGTCGCCGTCTGGCTGGGCAGCAACCCGGGCGCCTCGGCCGTGCCGTTCCTCGTCGTCGGCACGGTCGTCGCCATCGCCGTGCCGGTGCTCTTCTACCCCTTCGCCCGCACCATCTGGGCCGCCCTCGACCTGGCCATGGCGCCCATGGAGCTGGACGAGATCCTCGACGCGACCGAGGCCGAGGACGACGACGACGGGGACGCCGGCGCCGGGTGAGGCCCCGGCGCACGGCGCCGAGGACGGGGATGCCCACCCCCGTCGGCCGCCCTGTCGTCGGCCCCGCCCGGGCCGTAGCCTCCGACGGTGGCCCCCGTCATCGGTGACGACACCGTGCGTGGCCGGCACCGGGCCCCGGAACCGGACCCTCCCGTGACACCGGCGGGCGAGCCCGCGCCGCTGCCCCCGGGCGCCGAGCTCGGCGGCGGGCGCTACCGGCTGGGCGGGGTCCTGGGGCGGGGCGGCTTCGGCATCACCTACGCCGCCACGGACCTGCGGCTCCAGCGACCGGTGGCGGTCAAGGAGCTCGTCCCCGAGGGCGCCGCCCGCGAGGGCAGACGGGTCGTGGTGCCCGACGGCGCCGGCCCGAGCTTCGCGCGGGCGCGCGACCGCTTCCTGCGCGAGGCGACGACGCTGGCCCGCTTCGGCCACCCCGGCATCGTCCGCATCTTCGCCGTGCTGGAGGAGAACGCCACCGCCTACCTGGTGCTCGAGCGCATCGAGGGACGGACGCTGGCGGCCGAGCTGCGGGAGCGGCGGGGACCGTTCACCGAGCCCGAGGCCCTCGACGTGGCCGCCCAGGCCGCCGAGGCCCTGGCCGCGGTCCACGGCGCCGGTGTGCTGCACCGGGACGTCAGCCCCGCCAACCTCGTCCGCACGCCCGACGGGCGGATCGTGCTCATCGACTTCGGGCTGGCCCGGGCCTTCGTCGAGGACCGCACGACGATGATGACCCGCATCGTCACCCCCGGGTACGCCCCGCCCGAGCAGCACGCCGGGAACGGACGGTTCTCGGCCCGGGCCGACGTCTACGCCCTGGCGGCCACGCTCTACCGGCTGCTGACGGGCACGGTCCCGCCGGTCGCGGCCGAGCGCGTCGGCGGCGACGGTCTCGTCCCGCTGTGGCGGATCAACCCCACCGTGTCCCACCGCACCAGCGACGCCATCGGCGACGCCCTGGCGCTCGACCCGGCCGACCGGCCGGCGTCGGTGGCCGACCTCCTCGACCGGTTGGGCGCCCGGGCACCGGCGGGGCGGGCGGGGGAGGGGTACGGTCCGGCGGTGGATGCGGTCGGGTCGCCCGAGGAGGCGGGAGCCGAGGGCGACGACGGGCTCGCGCCCGACCTGGCCACCGAGGTGGTGCCCCCCGCCGCCGTCGTCTTCGCCCCGGTGGTCCCCTCCCCGCGCTCGGCCCTCGCCGGCGCCGGCGCGGGACCCGACGACGCCGGGCACGCCGGCTCGTGGGTCGTGCCCGCCCCCGTCGTCGACGAGGGGGCCGAGCGGGCCCGCCGTCGGCGGTCGCGCCCCGCCGCCCCACCCGCCGCCGGGGCCCGGCTCGACCTCGTCGACGGCACGGCGCCGGTCGGTCGGCGCTGGATCACCCTGCCCCTGGGGGTGGCGGCGGTGGCGCTGGCGAGCGCCCAACCGGCGACCCTGATCGCCGTGCTGGGCATCGGGATGGCCCCGGTGCTGGCCACGGTGGGGGACCGACAGGTCCAGCCCGGCCGGAGCCCCGCCTGGTGGCCGGTGTGGTGGCTCCGCAACGTCGCCCTCGGGGTCGTCCGCACCCTCGGCGCCCTCTGCGTGCTGGCCATCGGCCTGTGCCTGTGGTTCGGGGCCGACGCCTTCGAGGCCCTCGCCCCGGCGGGGCCGTGGATCCTGCGCACCACGGGCGTCGTGGCCGCCACCTTGCTGGTCGTCTCCATCGCCCGGGGCGGGCCCGGGTTCCGCAGCCACGTCGCCCTCGACGCCGTCGCCCGGGCCCTCGTGCCGCGGGGACGCCCGACCTTCGCCAGTGGCGTGCTGCTCCTGGTGTGCCTGGCCGTGGCCGCCGCCGGCCTGGCCTTCGAGCCCGAGGCCTGGCCCCTCCGGTAGCCGGCGCCGGGCCATCGTCTGGTCGGTCCCACCCACCGTCGCGGTGCAGGGGATCGACACGGCCGGATCGGGATCAGCCGATCACGGCGTGGAGGAAGCCGAGCACGTCGGCGCCCTCTTCGGCCCGGCGCGACGACGGCTTGCCCTGCCCGTGGCCCGCCCCCCGCTCGACGCGGAGCAGGACGGGGGCCCCGTCGGGTGACGCCTGCTGGAGACGGGCCGCCATCTTGCGGGCGTGGAGCGGGTCGACGCGGGAGTCCTCGGCGCCGGTGGTGATCAGCACCGCCGGGTACCGGGTGCCGTCGGTGACGTTGTGGTACGGCGAGTACGACAGGAGCCAGGCCAGGTCGGCGGGCTCGTCGGGGTCGCCGTACTCCGGCACCCACAGCCGGGCGATCCGGAACCGGGGGTACCGCACCATGTCGCAGAGCGGGACGGCCGAGTGGACGGCGGCGCACAGGTCGGGCCGGCGGGTCAGGGCCGCGGTGACCAGGAGCCCGCCGTTGCTGCCGCCCCGGATCGCCAGGTGCTCGCGAGAGGTGCGGCCCTCGGCCACCAACCAGTCGGCTGCGGCCTCGAAGTCGGCGAAGACCTGCGGCTTGCGGGCCCGCTGCCCGGCCCGGTGCCAGGCCTCGCCCTCCTCGGCGCCTCCCCGGATGGCGGCGACCGCCCACACCCCGCCGCTCTCGGCGTGGGCCACGGCGTCGGCGGAGTAGGCGGGGCTCATGGTGATGCCGAAGCCCCCGTAGCCGCTGAGGATCGTGGGGGTCGCGGCCGTGGGCGGGACGTCGGCCCGGCGGAGGCAGAAGAGGGTGACCTCGGCGCCGTCGGTCGAGGGGTAGCGGAGGCGGTCGACGGCGAAGGTGGCGGGGTCGATGGCCTCCTGGGCCGTGCCCCACGGGGCGAGGCCCCCGGCACCCGTCCACCGCAGCAGCGTGGGCGGGACGGCGAAGGACGTGAACCCGACCACGGCCTCGTCCCGGTCCCGGCTCCCGGAGAGGGCCACCAGCGAGCCCTCGGTGGGGAGGGCGACGGTCTCGACCGGCGGGGGGCCGGCGGGGACGGTGTCGGGGCGGGGGAGGCGCGCGAGCTCGGCGACGGCGGACCGGGAGCGGGCCACCAGCAGCGACGCCGACGTGACGGCCAGCCCCTCGACCACGGCGTCGGACGCGGGCAGGAGGTCGACCCACGCGTCGGGCTCGGGCCGGTCGAGGGGTGCGGCGATGACCCGGCCGGTCGGGGCGTCGAGGGTCGTGGTCCCGACCAGCAGGTCGCCGGCCACCCGCAGGTCGGTCAGGGCGTCGACGCCGGCGACGACCGTCCGCCACGCCCCGGTCGTGCGGTCGCACAGGTGGACGTCGGTGCGGTCCCACCCGAGCGAGGCGTGGACCAGCAGCCAGCGGTCGTCGGGCGACAGCCGCACCTCGGCCCACGCCGTCGGGTCGGGCAGGTCGCCCCACACCACCGGGTCGTCGGCCGGGTCGGCGCCGAGGTCGTGCTCGAAGACGGTGCGGTGGTAGCCGGCCTCGCCCTCGGGGACGGTCGCCGGGTCCGGGTACCGGGTGTAGACGAACCCCGACCCGTCGGCCCGCCACGCCACCGAGGCGGCGCGGGTGCGGGTGATGGCGTCGGGGAGCCACGCCCCGTCGGCGGTGGCGACGACCCGCAGCGTCGACAGCTCGTCGCCGCCGGTCGAGGTCCCCACGGCGACGAGGGCCCCGTCGGGGGAGGGCTGGAACCAATCGATGGCCGCGGTGTCGTCGTCCTCGACGGCGCGGGGGTCGACGATCTCGCGCCGGTCCGAGCCGTCACGGGCCGAGGCCACGAGCGTGGCCTGGTCGCGCCCGTCGGCCCGCTCGAGGGTGACCACGACGTCGCCGGCCAGGGCGGCGCCGAGCACGACGGGGACGTCGAGCAGCTGGCGGAGCCGCTCGCGGAGGGCGTCCCGCCCGGGCAGGGCCGACAGCACCGTCCGGGTCCGGGCCGACTGGGCGTCGTCCCAGGCCCGGACGATCGGGTCGTCGCCGTCCTCCAGGGCGCGGAACGGGTCGACGACGCGGTGCCCGAGCAGCACCTCGACCGGCCCGTTGGCCGGCGTGGGCGGTGGGGCCGGGACGGGCGGGAAGACGGGGCTCAGGTGCCGGGCTGGGGCTCGGCGCGGGGCGCCGGCTTGGCCAGGTCGGGGGTGGCGGTGGCCGCCGGACCGAGGCCGAGCTCGGCCTTGAGCTGCGAGAGCCGGGCCTGGGCCTGGGTGTTCTGGGTGGCCTGCTCGACCTCGAGCATGCGGCCCTCGACCGACTGGCCCTGCAGCTCGGACATGCCCTTGGCCTGGGCGTGGCGGGCCTCGATCTTGTCCCGGATCTCGTTGAACGTCGGCACGTCCTCGCCGACGGTGGCCGACAGCGAGGCCATCGCCGAGTTCATCTGCTCCTGCATCTTGGCCTGCTCGAGCTGGCTCATGAGCTTCTGCTGCTCGGAGAGCTTGCGCTGGAGGAGCATGCCGTTCTGCGACACCGCCGCCTTGGCCTGGTCCGAGGCCTGGGCGCCGGCGAGGGCCATGGCCTTGAGCTCCTCGACCTCAGCCTCGGTGGTGATGAGCTGGTTGGCGATGGTCTCGGCCGCGCTGGTGTACTGCTCGGCCTTCGCCGTGTCGCCGGCCTTGCTGGCCTCCTCGGCCATGATGATCGCCTGGCGGGCGTTGGCGTTCAGCTTCTCGAGCTGCTCCATGGCCCGGTTGAGCCGGCTCTCGGCGAGCTTCTGCTGGGCGATCACGTTGGCGGCCTGCTCGGTGAGGACCCGGTGGTTGCGCTGGGCCTCGTCGATGGCCTGCTGCAGCTGGATCTTGGGGTCGGCCTTCTCGTTGAACTTCTGGTTCGCCCCGGCGGTCATGTACTTCCAGAACCGACGCATCAGCTTGAGCATGGGGCGAGTGTACCGACGCCCAGGCCCCGGGCCGGAGCGGGACGGCGGGGACCGTCAGCGGCCGAGCCGGGCCAGGGGTCCCGGGAGCCGGCGGGCCAACCCGGCGTCCCGCACGACCCCGAGGGCCAGGGCGGCGAGGGCGTAGGCGACCGCGCCCACGCCCACGCCCACCAGCAGCGACGGGGCGAGGAGCCCGTCGTCGACCTCGGTCAGGCCGACGACGACGCCGGCGACGACGGCCGCCATCACGGCCGCCGCCAGCAGGCAGCGCACCAGGGTGGCCACGAAGCCGCGGATGTCGAAGCCGGGCGGCAGCCGTCGGAGGAGCACGACGATGGCCAGGGCGGCGGCGCTGACGTAGGCGATCGAGTAGCCCACCGTGAGCCCGGTCAGGAGCGGGAGCGGGATGATCAGCACGACGGCGGCCACCACGTTGACCACGTTCTCGACGGCGTTGATCCAGAACGGCCGCCGGGTGTCCTGGGTCGCGTAGAAGGCCCGCAGGACGAACAGGTACACCGAGAAGCCGAGGAGGCCGGGGGCGAACCCCGCCAGGGCCCGGGCCACCGGCACCGCCTCGGCGAAGCGGCCGTCGGGCCCGAAGGCGGCGGTGTCGGGTCCGAGGGTCGCCACCAGCAGCGAGAGGGTGAGGTAGCCGACGGCGGCCGGCACCATGACCGCAACCAGCAGGCGGAGGCCCTGGAGGAGGCGGGCGTGGAACGTGGACCAGGCCTTCTGCACGAAGGCCCGGGCCAGGTCGGGCTGGAACGTCGTCATGAGCGACACGGCGAGGAGGCCGTGGGGGAGCTGGAAGAAGATGAAGCCCACCTGGTACGTGGTGAACGTGCCGGTGTCGGCGTTGGCCAGCACGACGACGGTCTGGGCGGCCACCTGGTTGGCGACGACGTAGCCGAGGGTCCACCCCGACAGCCCTCCGGCGGCGCGCACGGCGGGGTGGCGGAGCGACGGTCGGAAGCGGATGCGCACCCCCGCCCGCCTCAGGGCCGGGAGGAGCGACAGGGCCATGGCGGCGATGCCGCTCGTCGTGCCCAGCCCGAGGAGGAGCATCAGGCCCATGTCGTCGTCGGCCCGGCCGATCGTCGGGCTGCCGTCGCCCATCCGCGCCGCGACCACCAGGACCGCCACGACGATCACGTTGTTCAGCACCGGCGCCCAGGCGGCGGCGAAGAACCGGCGGCGGGCGTTGAGCAGGGCGGACCCGAGGGCCATCATCCCGTAGAAGAAGACCTGGGGGACGAACAGCACGCTGAGGGTGATGCCGACTCGGAGGTACTCGGCCCGGTCGACGTCGGCGTCGAGGTTGCGGGCGTAGAGCCAGAGCAGGGCCGGCGCCACCACGAACGCCACCAGCGTGAGGCCGATCAGGGCGACGATCGTCGTCGAGACCACGGCGCTGGTGGCCGCCTCGTCGTCCTCCTCCAGGTGCTGGGTGAACAGCGGCACGAGGGTTGCGGTGAGGATCCCGCCCAGGATCAGCTCGTAGACGATGTTCGGCGTGTTGTTGGCCTGGAGGTAGACGTCGCGCAGGCTCACCGCCAGGCCGTACACGGCGAGCAGCCGGGCCACGCCGGTGACGCGCGACAGGGCCGTGCCCGCCGCCACGACGAGGTTGTCCTTCAGCAGGCGGCGACCGCCCGACGGGCGCGAGGCGGTCGGCGGCGGCGTGGCCGCGCCGGCGGCGGGCGCCGGCGGCGCCGAGGGGACGGGAGGGCCCGACGCCGGAGGTGCGGCGGTCCCCGCCCGCGGGCTCCGCGGCGGGGGCGGTCCGATGCGGGGCGACGGGTGCGCCGGCGGGGGCGCGCTGGGTGCGGCGATGCGGACCGTCGGCGGGTCGAGCCGGTCGGGTGCCGGCTGCGGCGGCACCACCGGGGTGCGGGCCGGTCGGGGCGGCGGCTCGCCGATGGTGAACACCGGCGCCCCGCCGATGAGCCCGGTGGTCGACCCCTCGGCGGCGGCCGTCATCGACTCCTGCCGGGCCGCCTCGACCCGCGCCCCGAGGTCGGCGACGTCGTCGAGGACCTCGGACCAGTGGGGCCGCCGGTCGCCGCTCATGGCCTCACGCCGACGGGGCGGCGGCACCGCCGGCCGCGGCCGGACCCCCGGCGGTGCCCGCCTCGTCGAGGGCGACGCGGAGGGCCTCCATCTCCGAGACGATGCCCTCGACGTCGCCGCCGACGGCCGAGGCGTGGGCGGCCGGGCCCATCCCGGTCGACAGCTCGATCGCCCGCGTCACCGCCTCGTCGAGGCGCGCGTCGAGGAGGCGCAGCGTCGTCACGGCGTCGTCCGCCACGGCCTGCATCCGCTGGGCGCTGGCCAGCTGGGCCCGGACCGCCTCGGCCACCTGGGCGGCCCGCGGGTCCGGGTTGGCCGCCTCGACCCGCTCGGCCTCGGCCAGCTCGGCCTCGAGGGCGGGCACGTCGACGCGGGCCCGCGCCGCCATCAGGGTGTGACCCCGGCGGGCGGCCTGCCAGGTCTCCTGCACGCCGTCGTCGAGGCGGTCGCCGACCTCGGCCAGCCGGTCGCGGAGCGGGCCGGGGTCCATGGCCCGGATGGCCTCGTCGAAGCGGCGCCGGGCGGCCAGGGCGTCGGCGACGAAGCGCCGCCAGGGCTCCTGCACGGCGAAGGGGTCGATGCCGGCGGTGCCGGAGCGATCCCGGGGCACGGCGGCGAGCACGCGGGCGCCGTAGGCGACGGCACCGGCGACCACGCCGGCGACGATGCTGACCGGGAGCACCAGCGGTGCGGTGGCGACGATGCCGACCGCGGCGGCGCCACCCGCCAGGAGGATCGAGCTGGGCGCGGTGACGGCGCGGGCGACCGGTGGTGACCAGAACCGGTCGCGGAAGCGGCGGCGGGCCACGTCAGAAGTTGCTCACCACCGCCGCGAAGACGCGGTCGATGGTGGCCGGGTCGCTGGCGTCGTAGACGGTCGAGTTGCTGGCCTCGGCGATGCGCCGCAGCACGTCCTCGTCGGCCGACTCGCCGTAGACGATGGGGAAGATGCGGATCGGCTTGGCCAGCTCGCTGGAGGAGCTCTCCCGCAGGCTGGCGATGAGCTCGTCGAGCTGCTCCTCGTCGTCGCTCGAGTCGAGGTCCTCGTTGACGCCGTCGCTCAGGACGACCACGGCGTTGATGCGGAGCGGGTCGTAGTCCTCGACGGCCTCGTCGAAGGTGTCCTGGACCGTCTCGTAGAGGGGCGTGCCCTCGCGGGGGAGCTGGGCGTCGATCTCGCGCCGCAGCCGCTCCCGGTTCTGGGCGATGGGCTCGGGTGGGGCCAGGTCGACGTACGACGCGGTCCCGTCGCCGCCGAGGCCCGTCGTGAAGATGCGGAGCCCGACCTCGTCGTCATCCTTGAACTGGTCGAGGGCGGTGATGGCGGCCTGCTTGGCCAGGTCGAGCTTGCTCTCGGGCCCGTCCGGCGTGGCCGGATCGCCCATCGACCCCGACACGTCGAGGACGATCGTCACCCGGGCGCTCTTGCGCTGCTCGGCCCAGCGGTCGAGCAGCTCGACCATCACCTCGGGCGCGGGCGTCTCCAGCAGGGTGGCGGGCTGGCCGGGGTCGACGCCGAGGTCGGCGGAGATGGGGTCGGCCAGGGCCACGTCCGGGTTGCCCGGCCGGAACCCGAACTCGAGCACCTTCTCCTGGTTCTCGGGCGCCTTCACGAAGTCCTCGAACACGCCTGCGGCGAGGCGCTCCTCCTCGCTCACCCATTCGGCGTCGAGGACGATGAACGGGTTGTCCGAGTAGATCGTCCCCTCCTCGGGGTAGACGGCGACGAGGGGGATCCGCGGGGGCTGGGGCCGCTCGCCGGGGTCGAGGTTCCCGTCGGGGTTGCCCCGGTTGTAGTCGATCACCGACTTCTCCTCGACGGCGGCGGCGGACACGTAGGTCAGCGACGTGCCCCGCTCGTCGGTGCGGTACCAGTTGTTGAGGAAGGTGAGGGTGGTGTCGCCGTAGTGCACCACGGCGGACTCGACGGCCCGGGCGCTCTCCTCCACGGCGGGGGCGGCGAGGTCCTCGCCCGAGAGGCCCTCGGTCTTGCCGGCCGAGGCGTAGGCCTGGGCGATGAGGGCCGACAGGCCGGAGGTGGAGAAGTTGGGGTTGGTCTTGCCCAGCCGGAACGGCCCCCACTCGGGGTGCCCGAGAGCGGCCCAGCCCTGCGGGTCCTGGGACAGCCGGATGATGTCGGCCCACCCCACCGGCTCCTCGGGGTAGCCCAGGGCGTCGGCCATGGGCTCGGGCATGGCGATGACGAGGGGCGTCTGCATGAACGGGTCGGCCTCGCCCACGATCTCCGGCAGGCCCTCGGCCGCGCGGCGCTGGTTGACGATGGCCCCCCACGACGACGCCGCCGGCGACCACACCACGGGGCGGGGGCCCTCGGCGTCCTCGTCCCACTCGGTCGAGAGCAGGTCGGCGGCCAGACCCGACGCCTTGGTCTGGGGACGGGCGAAGGCGCACCGGCCGCCCTCGAGCTCGGCTGCGTCGGAGCCGTTGAACTCCCGGGCCAGCTCGGTCATCAGCGTCGCCTTCTCCGAGGACACGGCCAGGTCGACGACGACGCAGTCGCCCGGGTCGCCCAGGTCGACGGTGGCGCCGTCCTCGCGGACCGACGCGCTCGGCCCCTCGTCGTCGGAGCACGCGGTCGCGCCCACCAGCAGCGCGGCGATCGCCAGCCCGCCGACCACCCGCAGACGTGTCCTCATCAGCCCATCCTCTCCCGTAGTGCGTACACCAGATCGGCCGCCGGCAGCCCGGTCGAGGCGCTGGCCGCGCCCGTCCACCCGCCCTCGACGAGCGCCAGCAGGACAGTTTGGCCGCTGACGGCCTCCGACGAGGCTCGCACGGCGGCGTCCCCCTCGGGCCCGAGCCCGGCCAGGACGACCCCGACCGTGACCGGGGGGAAGAGCGAGGCCGTGCTCAGGCCGCGGTTGCCGCCCTGGACGGTGCTGGCCTGGCGCTCGGCCAGCCCCTCGACGGTCACCACGGCCGACGCCGAGCCAGGACGGAGCATGGCGTTGGCCTGGTCGGCCGCCGTGTCGCCAGCCGCGCTCGGGCTCTCGCTGATGAGGTCGTCGACCAGGTCCGCCTCCTCGGTGTCCCGGAAGGTGGTGATGTTCAGGTCGGTGCTCCCCACGAGGCCGGCGGACCCGGCCGCGGCCACGACGATCCCGAGCGAGCTGTCCAGGCCGGGCACGGCCACCTCGGGCCGCACCGGTTCGACCAGGCACGCCCAGGCGATCGGCTCAAGGCAGTCGAACGGCGAGCCGTCGAAGGTGAGGACGGCGAGGGGGGAGGAGGCGACGGGCGCCGGCTCCTCTCCGGTGATGGCGCCGAGGTCGGCCTCGGCTCGCACCGTGGCGAGCACGCCCGGCAGGGGATCGAGCGTCAGCCACAGATCGGCGTCCTCGGCAGCGGCGCCCCCGTCGGCCAGGACCTCACCGGCGGTGACCGTCCGGACCTCGGCGCCGGTCGCCTCGGCCACGGCGGTGCAGGCCTCCTCCCCGAGGTCGGCGTCGCAGAGGAGGCGGTAGGGCCCACCGTCGCCGTCATCGCCTCCGCCGGCGCCGGTCGTGGTGCCCGGTCCGTTCGTCGTGGGCTCGTCCTCGTCGGCCAAGGCACCCCGCAGGACGAACGCCCCGGCGACCAGGGCGACGGCCACGAGCACGGCGAGGAGGCGGGCCAGCCGGGGTGGCATGGCCGCACGGTAGTGGTCGCCCCTCCGCCGCCCGGCTCAACCCGCCAACCGAGCACGGAAGAGCACGCATGCGGTGCAGGTCCGTGCCGAGGACGGGTCAGGAGCGGCGGATCGAGGAGTCGGCGGCCTCGTCGAGGTCGGGGATGTCGTCGGCGACCAGGGTGGTGAGGTCCTCGTCGGTGGGGTCGTCGAGGGCGACGACGCGGCTGGCGTGGCGGGCGACGCTGGCCT
Organism: Iamia sp. SCSIO 61187; assembly: GCF_019443745.1. NCBI lineage: Bacteria > Bacillati > Actinomycetota > Acidimicrobiia > Acidimicrobiales > Iamiaceae > Iamia > Iamia sp. SCSIO 61187. The sequence goes on along the minus strand of NZ_CP050948.1, from coordinate 3,022,294 downwards.
CGAACAGGTTGCGCGCCACCCGGCCGTTGCCGAAGCCCTTGTCGCGGGGCTGGGCGTCGAACCACGCCCGCAGCTTCTCCGTCGCCTCCTCGTCGCAGGCGTAGCCGCTCCTCTCGCCCATGGAGGCGAAGATGGCCAGGAGGTCGTCGGTGGAGTAGTCCTCGAAGCGGATCGTCTTGGGGAACCGGGAGCGCAGCCCCGGGTTGGCGTCGACGAAGTCGGCCATCTCGTCGGGGTAGCCGGCCACGATGACCACGACGCGGTCCCGCCGGTCCTCGACCAGCTTCACGATGGTGTCGATCGCCTCCCGGCCGAAGTCGTTGCCGCCCCCCCGCACCAGGGCGTAGGCCTCGTCGATCAGCACGACGCCCTCGTCGGCGCGGTCGAAGACCTCGACGACCTTGGTGGCGGTCTGGCCGACGAAGCCGGCGACCAGGCCGCTGCGGTCGGTCTCGACGAGGTGGCCCCGCTCGACGACGCCGAGGGTGCGGTAGATCTGGGCCAGGAGCCGGGCGACGGTGGTCTTGCCCGTGCCCGGGTTGCCGGCGAACACGAGGTGCCGGCTCTGCTCGACGACCGGGAGGTCGCGCTCGGCCCGGAGGTTCTGGACGCGGATGAGGTCGGCGACGAGGCGCACCTCGGCCTTCACGCCCTCGAGCCCGACGAGGGCGTCGAGCTCGTCCATCAGCTCCTCGAGCGGGCGGGGCGGGGGGAGGGCGGCGACGTCGGCGTCCCCCGCGGCGGTACCGGAGACGGTGGCCGGCTCCGGGACCCCCGGCCCGCCTGCGCTCGCCCCGGCGGCGGCACCGGCGGCGGCCATCGAGGCGCGGAAGCGCTCGATGGCCCGGAGCTCGTCCTCGGTCGTGTACGGGTCGATGGCGGCCACGGCGAAGGCGATGCCCACGGCCCGGTCGTGGTAGGTCCGGGCGTGGGTGGTCCCGTGGCGGGCGTCGTAGCGGGCCAGCAGGTCGAGCATCGTCGAGGGGGTGTCGAGCCACTTCGCCTGGCCGACCACCAGCCCCGACCGCCGGAGGTCGTCGGGCGTGGCCCGCAGCAGGTCGCCGCCGAGACGGGGCCCGAAGATCACGAGCAGCGACCACAGCTCGGCGTCGGTGCGGATGCCGTCGCAGTCGACCACGGCGGCGGCGATGGAGAAGGCCTCGCGCGTCACGTCGTCGGGCAGGGCGGCGGCGTCGACGCCCGACACGGTGCCGGCGAGGGTCTGGACGATCGGGGTGAGCGACCGTTCGAAGGCGCTGACGGCCGCCTCCAGGCCGGGGTCGGCGATCACGGGGCCTCGACCGGTCGGGGGTCGCGCCACATCAGCGTCAGCGGCGGTGACCCGCCCGGGGTGATGGTGTCGGTGGCCCGGAAGCCGTGCCGTTCGTAGAAGGCCACGTTCTCGGGCTTGGACGACTCGAGGTAGGCGCCCGTGCCGTCGAGGTCGCAGCGCTCGAGGACGGGGCGCAGGAGGGCGGAGCCCACGCCCCGACCCTGGTGGTCGGGGTGGGTGCCGAGCACGGCGAGGTACCAGTGGTCGGGGCTCGGGGGGTGGGCCCGTTCGCAGGCCCGCAGCACGCCGAGGCCCCGGCGCGCGCCGACCCCGCCGGTGAGGCGGAGCATCGGGAGGGCGACGCGCCGGGCGTCGCCGAGGGTGCCCTTCCAGGTGCCCGGCGGGGCCCACAGGGCGGCGCCGGCCCGGTCGTCGGTCGTGTAGGTGTGCCCGTACCGGACCTTCACCGCCGCCTCGGCCGCGAAGGCGCCCGCGGCCCGGACGTCCCAGCGGTCGAGGTCGCCGACCATCCAGTGCCACAGCGGGTCGGAGCGGAACGCACCGGCGAGGGCGGTGGCGAGGGCGGGCACGTCCGCCCGGGTGGCGATGCGGGCCCGGAGCACGGTGCGATCTTGCCCGAAGCCAGGTCGACACGGCGCACCCCGCGTGCGACCTGGCCCTGGACAGGCCCTTCCCGCCCAGGCAGCTCGGCGACGGGCTCGATCCGACGCAGGCCGGGTGGAGGGGCTGCCGCCGGGCCCACCGGGCCGCGTCGCGTGCCTCCGGTACGATCGCCCGGGTGAGCACCACCGACCCCATCGTCGAGCTCGGGCATCGGGCCAAGGCCGCGTCCCGCGTCGTCGCCCGGTCGTCGACCGCTCAGCGCGACGCCGGCCTGCTCGCCGCCGCCGACCTGCTCGTGGCCCGCACCGACGAGGTGCTGGAGGCCAACGCCGCCGACGTCGCCGCCGCCACCGAGGCGGGCACGTCGGCCACGGTCATCGACCGGCTGCGCCTCGACGCGCGGCGGGTCGAGGCCATGGCCGGCGGGCTCCGCCAGGTCGCGGCGCTGCCCGACCCGGTGGGCGAGGTCCTCGACGGGTGGGTGCGCCCCAACGGGCTGCGCATCTCTCGGGTCCGGGTGCCGCTCGGGGTCGTGGCGATCATCTACGAGAACCGCCCCAACGTCACCAGCGACGCCGCCGGGCTGTGCCTCAAGTCCGCCAACGTGGCCTTCCTGCGGGGTTCCTCGGGGGCCATCCGGTCGAACACGGCCGTGGCCGGGGTGCTGCGCGAGGCCTACGAGAAGGTGGACCTCCCGGCCGACGCCCTCGTGCTGGTGCCCGACACGTCCCGGGAGGCGGCGGTCCGCTTCATGCAGCAGCGCGGCAGCATCGACGTCCTGATCCCCCGGGGTGGGCCGTCGCTGATCCGCTCGATCCTCGAGAACGCGACCGTCCCCTACGTCATCGACGGTGACGGCAACTGCCACGTCTACGTCGACGCCAGCGCCGATCTCGACATGGCCCGGGCGATCATCGTCAACGGCAAGACCCAGCGGCCATCGGTGTGCAACGCCACCGAGACCGTCCTGGTCCACGAGGCCGTCGCCGCCGACCTCCTGCCCGCCCTCGCCACCGACCTCGACGGCGTGGAGCTGGTGGGTGACGAGGGGGCCCGGGCGCTGGTGCCGGCGATGGGGGAGGCCACCGAGGACGACTGGGCCCAGGAGTTCCTCGACCTCAAGCTGGCGGTCCGGGTCGTGCCGTCGATCGACGCCGCCATCGACCACGTGACGACCTACGGCAGCGGCCACTCCGAGGCCATCGTCACCACCGACCTCGTCGCCGCCGACCGCTTCACCGCCGAGGTCGACGCCGCCGCAGTGGTGGTCAACGCGTCGACCCGGTTCGTCGACGGCGAGGAGTTCGGCTTCGGCGCCGAGATCGGCATCTCGACCCAGAAGCTCCACGCCCGGGGCCCGATGGGCCTGCGGGAGCTGACGACGGCCAAGTACGTCGTCCGGGGCGAGGGCCAGACCCGGGGCTGATCGATCGGAGAGCACGGATGGTGCCTGGCACCATCCGTGCGCGGTGGTGAGCCCGCTCGGGGGCGCGCTCACCTGGTGGGGTGGTGGTTCAGGCGGCGAGGGCCCGTCCGTCGACGGGCTGGGATCGTCGTCTCCGTCCGTCGGGGCTGGTGACGATGACGGTGGCGTCGGGTTGGAGCTCGATGGTCCAGCCGGGTCGGTGGACGACGCCGTGGTGGTACCGGCACAACAGCACCAGGTTCCGGAGGTTGGTGGGTCCGCGGTGGGCGATCCACTCGGCGACGTGGTGGCCGTCGGTGCGATGGGCAGGTCGGTCACAGCCCGGGAACCGGCACCCCTTGTCGCGGATGCACAGCGCCTGGAACAGCGGCGCCGGGATGGTCCGGGTGGAGCGTCCGTAGTCGAGGACGGTGCCGTCAGCCTTGGTGATGACCCGGTGGATGTTCGCATCACACGCCAGCCGTCGGGCGACGTCGGCGGTGATGGGTGTGCCGTCGTCGAAGCACCCCTGCCCCTTGCCCTCGAGCAACGACTCCACCGGGATCGTGATGTTCACGTGCGGGCGGTGCCGTCCGCCCTTGTGGTCGTGTTGGTGGTCGAGGAAGTGGTTGAAGATCTCGGCCAGGGCGTCGTGGCGGCGTTGGGCGGGTGTCCGCTCGTCGCCGTCTGTCTTGTTGCCCATGACCAACCGGAGGGCGGCTTGGGCGGCGTGGAAGGCCTCGGGTTCGAGGTTCGCGTCCAACCGCCCCCCGGACAGGGTGGGTGAGAGGTGGGCGGAGCGGTCGGGGTCGGGCTCACCGGAGGGTTGGTCGTCAAGGGTCTCCTTGGCGTGGGCGGCCCAGGACTTCATGGCCACCACCGCCTCGGCCACATCCAGGCCGGCGAGCATGGGGACGAGGTCGTCCTCGCCGGCTTGGAACAGCGGGGCGGTGCGGTCGTTGAGGTTGGCCACCACCGCGGCGACGTGACCACCCGACACCTCACCCGCCACCCAGGCGGCGCGCAGCACCGGGAGGTGGCGGAGGCGGCGGGCGGTGCTGGCCATCCGTTGGGCGTCGCTGTTGGTCATCCGGCCTCGGACCCGCAGCCAGGCGGTCATCGAGGCGCAGCCCTCGGCGGTGTCCCACTCGTTGGTGTCATCGAAGGCGCAGACGGCCTCGATGAGCTTGGCCTCGAACCGGTCCCGCCAGAACAGGGCCGTCTCGAGGGCGTCGCCGTCGACCGGGATGTCCAGGTCGATGATGGTGGTGGCGAGCGCCTCGAACATGACACCAGTGATACCTGACAGACGGGAATCGAACCCTGGAAACCTAGGAAATCTCACGGTTTCCCGGCTCCTGTGAGCGATTGTGAGCCGCTCGGTTCGGTTGTGGTCACCAGTGCCCGAAACGGCGGGTCGGGCCGCAGGAGGCCGCACAGCGCCCGGCCCGGAACGGCACCACAGACCCGCCAGCGACACCCCGTCGGTCCCGGCCCGCAGAGCCGTCGCCTCTCCACCACCTCGCACTCCACCGCCGTCCCCAGCATCGGTACGAGCGGCTCGCAGCGGCACACGACCGGATGGCCCGCGGCGCGAGGTCACAAGCGGTGACGGTCAGCCACCGGCACGCGGTCCCGCCCATCCGCTCCGGCTCCGGGCACCATCCGTGCCCGATCGCGAGGCCGAGGTGGGTGGCCCGGTGCGACGCCGCGCAGGGACGGGCGGGCGCCGCACCGGGAGACCGGTCAGGCCGCAGGGCGGGCCGGCTGGGCGGGCTCGGCCGGTGAGGCGGCGGGGCGCTCGACGGCGCGGTCGACGACCACGCCCTCGTGCCCGCACCAGCACGTGAAGTGGATCTCGGTGGCCCCGTCGCGCATCTCGATCGACGTGATGCGCCGGGTGGTGAGCAGGACCTCGCGGCCCTCGGCGGTGCAGTGGGCGGTGAACATGACCCCATCGTCCGCCCCCCGGGCCCTGCCGACGAGTGGCAGGAACGACGATGCCCGCGTGATTCCTGTCAGCCGGCCATCTCGGTGGCGAAGCGGCCCCGGTACTGGGTGGGGGAGGTGCCCACGACGCGGGCGAAGTGGGTCCGCAGCCCGGCGGCGGTGCCGAACCCGCAGAGCTGGGCGATGCGCTCGATGGGCAGGTCGGTCGTCTCGAGCAGCATCCGGGCCCGGGCGACGCGCTGGGTCAGCAGCCACTGCAGCGGGGTGGTCCCCGTAGTGGCCACGAAGCGGCGGGCGAAGGTCCGGGGGCTGAGGGCGGCCCGGCGGGCCAGCTGCTCGACCGTCATCGGCTGGTCGACGTGCTCGGCCATCCACGTCAGCACCGGGCCGAGCGGGTCGTCGGTCGGGCAGTCGGGCACGGGGGTGTCGACGAACTGGGCCTGGCCGCCGTCGCGGTGCGGCGGCACGACCATGCGCCGGGCGACCCGGTTGGCGGCCTCGGCGCCCAGGTCCTCGCGCACCAGGTGGAGGCACAGGTCGATGGCTGCCGCGGTCCCCGCCGAGGTGTAGATCGGGTGGTCCTCGACCCACAGCACCATGGGGTCCACGGTGATGGCCGGGTAGCGGTCGGCCAGCTGCTCGGCGTACATCCAGTGGGTGGTGGCCCGCCGCCCGTCGAGCAGCCCGGCCTCGGCCAGGATGAACGCGCCCGAGCAGAGCGACACGATGCGGGCGCCGGACTCGTGGGCGGCCCGCACGGCCTCGGAGATCGCCCGGTCGACCTGCACCTCGCCCTGACGGGACACGTTCGCCACCGGGATGGGCGCCACGACCACGGTGTCGGCCGTGACGGCGCGGTCGAGCCCGCCGTCGGTTGCCAGCGTCAGGCCGTTGGCCCCCTCGAGCCGGTCGTGGTCCGACACCACCTCGTGGACGTAGGGCCACCCCTCGATCTCGGGGCGGAAGATGCCGAAGACCTCGCAGGCGACGGCCATCTCGAACATCGACACCCGGGGCCCGGCCACGGTGACGACGCGGTGGTGGTCCCGCCGCGCCGGGTCGGCGACCGCCCGGACGGTCTCGTCGTGCCGCATGTCTGGAACCTAGCGATTCGCACGGTTCCTGCCAGCCCGGATCCTGCCACCGACCGCGACGAAACCGAGCTTCGTCGGGCGCCACGCCGACCCCGGCGACCCTCCGGCCCCACCCCCGGCGAACCGGGTTGACCGTCTGGTCAAGGCCGCCAGTACGCTGCGCCGATGACCGACATCGCCTCTGAGCCCCGGTTCGAGTCCGTCGCCGCGGTCCGTGACGGCCTCCGCGACGCCACCTACCTGGCGGACGAGGGGATCGCCGGCATCGTCTACCTGGCCGACCGGCTCGGCAAGCCCGTCCTGGTCGAGGGTCCCGCCGGCACCGGCAAGACCCAGCTGGCCAAGTCCGTGGCCGAGATGACCGGCGCCCGGCTGATCCGCCTCCAGTGCTACGAGGGCCTCGACGAGGCCAAGGCGCTGTACGAGTGGAACTACAAGAAGCAGCTGCTCCGCATCCAGGCCGAGCGCACCGACGACTCCACCTGGGACGAGGTCGAGGAGGACATCTTCTCCGACGAGTTCCTGCTCCAGCGGCCGTTGCTGGAGGCCATCCGGTCCGAGGAGCCCGTGGTGCTCCTGATCGACGAGGTCGACCGGGTCGAGGTCGAGACCGAGGCCCTGCTGCTCGAGATCCTCTCGGAGTACCAGGTGTCCATCCCCGAGCTGGGCACGATCACGGCCAAGCAGATCCCGATGGTGTTCCTGACCTCGAACGCCACCCGCGAGCTGTCCGAGGCCCTCAAGCGCCGCTGCCTCTACCTCCACGTCGACTACCCCGACATGGACCGGGAGAAGGAGATCGTGCTGGCCAAGGTCCCCGACATCACCGAGGCCCTGGCCGACCAGGTGGCCCGGATCGTGCGCTCGATCCGCCAGCTGGAGCTGAAGAAGGCGCCGTCGGTGTCGGAGACGATCGACTGGGCCCGCACCCTGATGCTGCTCGGCGTCACCGAGGTCGACTCGGAGACGGCGACGAGCACCGCCAACATCTTGCTCAAGTACCAGACCGACATCGCCAAGGCGGTGCGCGAGCTGGCCTCGGACCAGTCCGCGGTCAAGGCGTTCGCCCCCGGACCGAAGTAGGACACCCCCCATGGCCTCGCCCGCGCCGTCTGGCCCCTCGGCTGGCGCCTCGTCGGCCGCGTCGTCTGGCCACTCGTCTGGCGCCTCGTCGGCCGCGTCGTCTGGCCACTCGTCTGGCGCCTCGCCGGCCGCCGGTCCCGGCCTCGAACAGGCCTCGGGCCAGGCCCTGCTCCAGCTGCTCTCGGGGTTCATCGTCGAGCTGCGGGAGGCGGGCCTGCCCGTCAGCCTGACCGAGAACCTCGACGCCCTCGAGGCCGTGAAGCACATCCCCCTCGAGGACCGCAGCGCCTTCAAGTACGCCCTCGGCGCCACGTTGGTGAAGTCGGCGGCCCACTGGCGCGCCTTCGAGACGGTGTTCGAGGTGTACTTCTCGCTCCGCGGCGCGGCCCACGCCATCGACGACGACGCCGCCCTCGAGCAGGGTGAGGTCGACCCCGACGCCGAGGGCCAGCTCCCGGGCCAGGGCGACGGCGAGGGCAAGGGGGCCGGGGGAGGGGGCGAGGCCCTCACGCCCGAGGAGCTGGCCCAGATGCTGTACCAGGCCCTCCTCAACGGCAACGACGCCATGCTCCGGGCTCTCGCCCGCCAGGCGGTGAAGCGCTACGCCGGCATGGAGCCGGGGCGACCGGTGGGCGGCACGTACTACCTGTACCGCACCCTGCGGAACCTCGACCTCGACAACATCCTCGACAAGCTCATGGACTCCACCCGCCAGCAGGCGCAGGAGCACGGGCAGGACCTCACCAACCTCGAGGAGCGGCTGGAGAAGGACGAGTTCCAGCACCGGATCGACCAGCTCAAGCGCGAGGTCGAGGCCGAGATCCGCCGCCGGTTGGTGGCCGACCGGGGCGTCGAGGCCATGGCCCGCACCCTGCGCAAGCCGCTGCCGGAAGACGTCGACTTCATGCACGCCAGCCGGGACGAGATGGCGAACCTGCGCAAGGCGCTGGGGCCCCTCACCCGACGCCTGGCCGTCCGCCTGGCCCGCAAGCGCCGCCACGGCCGCAAGGGCACCCTCGACTTCCGCCGCACCGTCCGCAAGTCCCTCAGCTACGGCGGCGTCCCGGCCGAGCCGCAGTTCCGCCACCCCAAGCCGCACAAGCCCGAGATCTTCGTCGTCGCCGACATCTCCGGCTCGGTGGCCGCCTTCGCCCGGTTCACGCTGATGCTCGTGTACGCCATCAGCAACCAGTTCTCGAAGGTCCGGGCCTTCACCTTCATCGACGGCATCGACGAGGTCACCTCGTACTTCGAGGGCAACGAGGACATCAACCAGGCCATCCACCGGGTCAACACCGAGGCCGACGTGGTCTGGGTCGACGGCCACTCCGACTACGGCCACGCCTTCGAGGTGTTCTGGCAGCGGTGGGGGCGCGAGATCGGCCCCAAGACCACCGTCATCCTCCTCGGCGACGCCCGCAACAACTACCACGCCTCCCAGTCCTGGGTGGTCAAGGAGATGCAGCACCGGGCCCGCCACGTGTACTGGCTCAACCCCGAGCCCCGGAACTACTGGGACACCGGGGACTCGATCGTCGGGGAGTACGCGACCTTCTGCGACGGCGTGTTCGAGTGCCGGAACCTGCGCCAGCTGGAGCGCTTCATCGATCACCTGGCCTGAGAGGCGGGGTCGCGCACCCCGGCCCCACTACTCTCCGAGACGGCGCGGTGACGGGGATCGACCCTGCGAACCGACCCGTGGCGTGGCGGCGGCCCCTGCGGGCGGCCTCGTCGTGGAGGACACAGGGATGCAGACCAACAGCACGTCGCGCTGGCGCCGAGGCGCCGTGGCCCTCGTGGTGGTCCTGGCCGGACTGGTGGCGGTCCCGAGCGGGACGGCAGGCGCGGCCACCACCGCCGACCCCGAGGACTGGGGCCCGCGCCGGGCCGACCGGACGGACCGGTCCGACGCCGCCCCGTCCGACGTGCCGCCCTCGACCCAGATCGTGGGCGGGACGATCGCCCCGCCCGGTGCCCACCCGTCGCAGGCCGCCCTCGTGTACCGCGGGTCCGACGCCGTGCTGGGCCAGTTCTGCGGGGGCACGGTCGTCGACCGGTCCTGGGTCCTCACCGCCGCGCACTGCGTCAACGACCCCTACACCGGGTGGCTCCCCCGGGCGGCGGAGGTCGACGTCGTCGTGGGCACCCAGGACCTCCGGGTCGGCGGGACCCGGATCCGGGTCGCGGAGATCAGGGTGCACCCGCTCTGGAACCGGTCCCTGATCCGGAACGACATCGCCCTCCTGCGGCTCGACCGCCCCGTCCCGCCCCAGGTCCCCAACCAGGCGCTGGCCCGGCCCGGGGCGGACGCACCCCTCCCCGACACCGTCGAGACGGCCGTCGGGTGGGGTGACCTCGCCCACAGCAGCGGCACCTACCCGCCCGACCTGCGGGAGGTCGAGCTCCTCGCCCAGCACCCGAGCACCTGCGAGGGCGTCTTCGGGGCGAGCTTCTTCAGCGCCACCGCCTCCATCTGCGCCTGGGCCCGACAGCGCGGCACCTGCCAGGGCGACAGCGGTGGTCCCGTCTTCGTCGCGGGGGTCCAGGTCGGGGTGGTCAGCTACGGCGCCGTCTGCGGCGAGCACCCCAGCGTCTTCGCCCGGGTCTCGACCTTCTCCGGCTGGATCGGGTCGCAGGTGCGCTACGGGCCCCACCCCGACGCCAACGCCTTCGTCGACCGCCAGCACCGCGACCTGTTCGGCCGCCCCCCGACCGCCGTGGAGCTCTTCTCCGGCGTCGCCGACCTCCAGGGCGGCCTGTCCACCGCCGCCTACGTCGCCGGGCTGCTCGACAGCGCCACCTACCGGGCCCGCTCCGGGGGCGTGATCCGCCTGTACGAGGCCATCTTCCTCCGCGGCCCCGACAGCGGAGGCCTCACCTTCTGGATGGGCGAGCGCAACCGCGGCGCCGGGCTCATCCGCATCGCCGACCGCATGGTCGCCGCCGCCGAGTTCCGCCGGCTCTACGGCGAGCTCGACAGCACCGCCTTCGTCGACCGGGTGTACGAGAACGTGCTCCGGCGCGACCCCACCCCGGAGGACACGGCCTTCTGGGTCGGCGAGCTCGACAGCGGGCGTCGCACCCGCGGCCACGTGATGGTCGGGTTCTCCGAGTCCGCCGAGTTCAAGGCCCTGGCCGCCGCGAGCACCGTCGTCGTCGCCGACGTCCACGCCCTGCTCCGCCGGGTCCCCGACGACGGCGAGCTCCGCACCTGGACCGGCCGCCCCACCGTCGACCGCGCCCGCTTCCTCCTCGCCAGCTGGACCTACGCCGACCGGTTCTGACCGCGGCGCGTCGGGCCCCCGCCGCCGCCCCGTGGCGCGCTGCTACCGTCCCGCCCGGCCGAGGGAGACGCTCGATGGACCAGGCACGACGTGCGACCGCGCTCCGGCGCCTGCTGGTGGGGGCGGTGGCCCTGGGGGTGCTGGTGGGCGCGGCTCCCGCCCCGGTGGCGGCCGAGGAGCCCGGCCCCTTCGCCCCGGCTCCCGGGGGCGAGACGAGCGAGCCCGAAGTGGACGATCCCCAGACCCAGATCGTCGGCGGCACCGAGGCCGCTCCCGGCGCCTGGCCCTCGCAGGTCGCCCTCGTGCGGGCGAACGACCCCAGCAGCCACCGGGGGTTGCGCTGCGGCGGGACGCTCGTCCAGCGCAGCTGGGTGCTCACCGCCGCCCACTGCCTCTACGACGTGCGTCCCGGGCAGGCCGACCTGGTCGAGACCCCGGCGACGATCCAGGTCCTCGTCGGCACGCAGGACCTCACCGCCGGCGGGGTCCGCATCGACAGCAGGGAGTTCCGCTTCCACCCGGCGTGGGACGGGGTCGACGACCGCAACGACCTCGCCCTCATCCGCCTCGACGAGCCGGCGCCGGCCTCGATCCCGGTCCAGCCCCTCACCGCCCAGGGGGTGAGCCCACCGGCGGGCACCGACGTGGTGGCGACCGGCTGGGGCGTGACCCAGGAGGGCTCCTCCACGATCCCGGCCCGGCTGCGCCAGGTGACCGTCGACGTGTCGTCGCCCTCGGCGTGCCAGGACGCCTACCCCGGCTTCTACCAGCAGTCGACGATGGTCTGCGCGGCGCGCCTGGGACGGGACTCGTGCCAGGGCGACAGCGGCGGACCCCTGGTCGAGGATCGCGGCGGCTCGTGGATCCAGGTCGGCATCGTCAGCACCGGCCTGGGCTGCGCCCGGAGCGGGTACCCCGGCATCTACACCCGGGTGGCCGCCTACTCGACGTGGATCCACGAGCAGGTCCGCTACGGCGCCCAGCCCGACGCCGTGGCCTTCGTGCGCCGCATGTACGTCGACGCCTACGACCGGCTCCCGACCGACCGGGAGCTGTTCATCGGCGTGGCCCAGCTCCACGACGGCCAGCGGCCCGACGTGTTCGCCCACGAGGTCCTCGCCCAGCGGGCGTACCAGGGCCGGACCGGCGGCATCGTCCGGCTGTACCAGGCGGTGCTGCGACGCCGACCGGACACGGGCGGGATGCGGTACTGGTGGGGCCGGGTCAACGGCGGCGTCTCGCTCACGCGGGTGGCGACCATCATGGTGGCGGGTCAGGAGTTCCAGGCCGAGTACGGGGACCTCGACGACACCGCCTTCGTCGACCGGGTCTACGAGAACGTCCTCCACCGGGACCCGTCGCCGTCGGACCTCGACTTCTGGGTCGGTGAGCTCGAGAGCGGGCGCCGGACCCGGGGTGGGGTGATGGTGGGGTTCTCGGAGTCGGCCGAGCTCGAGGCGGCGACGGCGGCCGACACCTCGGTGATCATCACCTTCTTCGGCCTGCTGCGCCGGACGCCGGCGGAGGGCGACATCGGCTTCTGGCGCACCCGGTCGTCGCAGTCGCTCGTCAGCACCATCATCAGGGGCTACGAGTACGCCCATCGCTTCTGACGGTCCCCCGGACCGTCGAGGCCCACTAGCGCTTGGCGCGAGTGAAGAGCCCCTTGCTCCGGCGCCGGTCCGGCACCATGTCGTCGACGGGCGCCGGCGCGCCCAGCCGCCCGCTCGACGACGGTGCCGGCGCGTCGGCGGCGGGGAACAGCACGGGCACGCCGCCGAGGGCGTCGAGCACGAGGTTGAGGCTGACGAACGGGTCGCGGGCCAGCTCCCCGGCGTCGACGGGGTCCGGGTCGCTGATGCGGCCGGTGGCGTCGAAGGTCAGGGCGTCGCCCGCCTGCGCCACCCGGTCGAGCTCGCCGCCGGCGGAGACCTCGGCCTCGCCGCGCAGGATGATCAGCAGCCCGGCGCCGGCCTGGGCGTCGATCAGGACCGTCCCCGACCGGATCACGACGTTGAGCGATCCGTGGCCGACGTCGATCCCGGTGCTGTCGGTCTCGGCCCGGGCCCACACGGCCCCCTCGGAGACACCCACCACCGGCGGCGCTCCGGACGGGCCGGGGCGGACGTCGATGTCGGTGGACGGGGCGCGGCGGACGACGACGTCGGGAGCGAGGGTGTCCTCGGTCAGATCGAGCATGCCGCGTCCTCCAGGCGTCCGGACCCAGACGCTATCGGCCGCGACGGGCGGACCTGGAGCGGTGCCCCCGACGGGGGCGGCGACGGATCACCCGCGGGACCCGGGGCATAGCGTCGGGGCCATGAGCCGCTCGTTCCTGACCTCCGATGCCCTGGCCGCCTACGTCGAGGCCCACTCCGACCCGCTCGACGCGGTCGCGGCCGACCTGGTGGCCCGGACGGCGGAGCTGGGCGACGTGGCCGGGATGCAGATCGGCGCCGACCAGGCCGCCCTGATGACCGCCCTGGCCCGGCTGACCGGGACCCGGCGGGCGGTCGAGGTGGGGACCTTCACGGGCATGTCGGCGCTGGCGATCGCCCGCGGGCTGGCCGCCGGTGGGCGTCTCGTCTGCTGCGACGTGAGCGAGGAGTGGACGGCGATCGCCCGGCAGGCCTGGGACGACGCCGGCGTCGCCGATCGCATCGACCTCCGCATCGCCCCGGCGGCCGAGACCCTCGCCGGCGACCTCTTCGACGGCGAGCCCATCGACCTGGCCTTCGTCGACGCCGACAAGCCCGGCTACGTGACCTACCACGAGCTCCTCGTGCCCCGGCTCCGGCCCGGCGGGCTGCTCGCCGTCGACAACACCCTGTGGGGCGGCGACGTCGTCGAGCCCGACGAGGCCGACGCCAACCGCACCGCCATCCGCACCTACAACGACCATGCCGTCGCCGACGACCGGGTCGGCACCGTCATGGTGACGGTGGGCGACGGCGTCACCCTCAACGTCCGGCGCTAGAGGGGGGTCGCCGCCCGCTACCGTCGCCGTCGATGTCACGTTGGTCGTCGTCCGAGGGCGTGGCTCCGACCGTCGGTGTCGTCGGTGGGCAGCATGCTTCGTCCCGGCCTCCGGTCGCGCGGGACGTGACCGCCAGCACCGTTCTGACACAGCTGTCGGACACCGATGTCGCCTGGCGCGACCAGAACGACGGTCGACGCGGCCATCGCCGTTCTGACACCGCTCCCGGCCAGGTGTGTCGCCTGGCGCGAACAGAACCCAACACCTCGACGACCCCGGCGCACCTGCTCGCCGACGTCGCCTGACACAGGAGCGACCCGTGGCCCGGTGGGAGCGGACGGAACCCTGGCAGCGCTGGATCCCGGTCGCCCTCCTGGGGGTGATCGGCCTCTGGGCCGCGGGGTCGGGGATCGGGGACCGGGTCCGGGAGGAGCGGCTCCGCGACGAAGGCGTCGAGGTCGTGGCCGAGGTCGTCGAGGTCGAGACCAACCGCACCCTCATCGGCTACCACGACACGCTGGTCCGCTTCGACCTGCCCGACGGCGCCGAGGCCAGGGCCTCGGTGGCCACCGAGGCCCGCCCGACCTCCGACAGGCTCCGCATCCGCTACGACCCGGACCGGCCGTCGACGGCCGAGGCGGTGGAGGACCCGGTGCCGGTCTGGACCGAGAAGGCCCTGCTCGCCGGGTCCGTCGGCGTCCCCGCCGGGCTGATCGCGGTCTGGCCCACGGTGACCGCCCGCCGGGAGGCCCGCCGCCGGCGGGCGGCGGCATCGACCTCTAGCTGAGGTGCAGGCCGCACTCGGTCTTGTCGGAGCCCCGCCAGCGGCCGGCGCGGGCGTCCTCGCCGTCGGCCACCTTCGAGGTGCACGGCATGCAGCCGATCGAGGGGTAGCCCTGCTGGGTCAGCGGGTTCACCGGGACCTCGTGGTCGGCGATGTAGCCCTGCACGTCGAGGTCGGACCAGGTGGCGATGGGGTTCACCTTCACCAGGCCCCGCAGGTCGCGCACGACGATCGGTGCCGTCTCCCGGGTGCCGGCGTCGGCCCGGCGCAGCCCGCTCATCCAGGCCGCCTTGCCGGCGAGGGCCCGGTCGAGCTGGCCGACCTTCACCGCCGAGCAGCAGTTGGCCGGGTCGGCCGCCCACAGCTCCTCCTCCTGGCGGGCGACGGTCATCATCCGCAGGTTGAGGCCGTAGTGGCGGCGCACGTCCTCGACGGTCTGGAGCGTCTCGGGGAAGTGGTAGCCGGTGTCGATGAACACCACCTCGATGCCCGGGTCGACCTGGACGGCGAGGTCGATCAGCACGGCGTCGGTGAACGAGGCCGTCATGCACAGGTGGGGGGCGAAGGTGTCGACCGCCCACTGGATGATCTTCGAGGCGGGGAGGTGCTCGAACTCGCGGTTGAGCTCGGCCAGCTCCTCGTCGCTGAAGTCGGGGATGGCCAGCGGCCCGATCCCCGGTCCGGTGATGGCACTCATGGGATCCTCGCGGGGCGGGGTGCGGAGGGGGGGAACGGGCTCATGACGCGGCGCACTCTCCTTCGCCGACCTCGGCCTCGTAGGGCCCGGTCTCGCCGTAGTCGACGTAGTAGTCGGGGGCGTCCTCGGGGGTCGGGAACACGCCCAGGTCCTTGAGCCCCTCGGCCACGCCCTTGGCCCCGCCGGAGCGGTCGAGCCAGGAGCGGAAGCTCTCGCCGACGGTGCGCTCCTCGTCGAAGCGGCGGACGACGGCGGCGGCTGCGGCGGGGGCGGCCTTGGCCGGCAGCCGCAGGGCCCGGTTCCCGAAGTGGGCCTGCTCCTGGCCGACGTAGCCGCCGAGGAGCATCTGGTAGCCGGGGGCGGCCTGGCCGTGGGCCCGACGCTCGGCGCCGTAGAAGCCGATGTCGGCGGTGTGGTGCTGGCCGCAGGAGTTGGTGCAGCCGGAGATGTTGATGCGGACACCGCCGACGGTGGCCAGCCCCTCCTCCTCGAGCTGCTCGCCGATGGCCGAGGCCAGGCCCCGGCTCTGGGTCACGGCCAGGTTGCAGGTGTCGGCGCCGGGGCAGGCGACCACGTCGCGCACCAGCTCGGCGCCGGGCTCGGCCATGCCGATGGCCGTCAACCGCTCGTACAGCAGCGGCAGCTGGCCCTCGGTGAGGCCCCGGAACACGAGGTTCTGGCGGTTGGTGAGCCGCACGTCGGCGTGGAGCTCGCGCTGGATGGCGGCGAGGGCCCGGAACTGGTCGGAGGTGACGTCGCCCAGCCGGCTCCAGGCGTAGGCCGAGACGGTGCCCTTGGCCTCGCCCCGGACGACGTTGGCGCTCTCCCAGGCCTCGTAGGCCCCCGATCGGATGGCCACGGCGGTGCCCTGGCCCATCGGCGTGGGCTCGACGGTGGCCGACCGGCCGGCGGGGGCGTCGCCGACCTTCTGGACGTGCTCGGGGATGCCGCCGGGCCAGGTGGCGGAGGCGACGAGGAGGTTGCGCTCCTTGAGCACCCGGGCCTGGAGCTCCTCCCAGCCCATGGTGTCGACGAGCCACTTCATGCGGGCCCGGATCTTGTTGTCCCGGTTGCCGTGGTTGTTGAACACCCGGAGGATCGCCTCGAGGGTGGCCATCAGCTCCTCGCGGGGCGTGAACTCCTCGAGGGCCAGGGCGGGGTGGGGGTTGGCGCCCAGCCCGCCGGCCACGAAGACCCGGAAGCCGGCCTCGATCGTCCCGTCGTCGCGGCGCCGGCTCACGGCGATGACGCCGGCGTCGTTGAACATGGCCTGGCCGCAGTCGGTGGCGCAGCCCGAGAAGTTGATCTTGAACTTGCGGGGGAGGCGCTGGCTGAGCGGGTTCCGGATGAAGTGCTCGGTGGCGGCCTCGGCCCAGGGGCTGATGTCGAGGTGCTCGAAGGGGCAGGCGCCGGCCAGGTGGCAGCCCTGCACGGTGCGGACGGTGTCGCCGCAGGCCTCCCGGGTGGTCATCCCCACCGAGGCCAGCTTGCGGAGCACGTTGGGGACGTCGGTCAGCTGGACGTAGTGGAACTGGACGTTCTGGCGGGTCGTGATGTGGCCCCAGCCCCGGGAGTGGGTGTCGGCCAGCTCGGCGAACATCTCGAGCTGCTCGGGCATGATCGACCCGTAGGGGATCTTGACCCTCACCATCTGGTTGTGGCCGCCCTGGCGCTGGCCGTAGATCCCGTTGTTCAGGCGGAAGACCCGGAAGGCGTCCTCGTCGATCGCCCCCTCGAGGTGCCGGGCGAGCATCGTCTCGAACTTCTCGATGTCGGCCAGCTGGTCGGGGTCGAGCTCGGGATCGATCTCGGTGGTGAGCATCGGGTGGGCCTCTCGCAGGTGTGGGACCACACCCCTCCACGGAGGGGTGCCACGCAAAGAGTGACAAACCTGATCACCTAGGTCAACATTCCCGCCCGGTCAGAGATGTCACCCCTGACCAGCGGCTTCTCCCACCGATCCGGTGGGGATGCATGCCACGGATGGTGCCAGGCACCTTCCGTGCGTCAGGAGCGGGCGCGCAGGGCCTCGGCGACGCGGAAGGCCAGGTCGAGCGACTGGCGCCCGTTGAGGCGGGGGTCGCACACCGTCTCGTAGCGGGTGTCGAGGTCGGAGTCGAGGATCTCGTGGGACCCGCCCAGGCACTCGGTCACGTCGTCGCTGGTGAGCTCGACGTGCACGCCGCCGGCCCAGGTGCCCTCGGCGGCGTGGGCCCGGAAGAACCCGGCGATCTCGTCGAGGATGTCGTCGACGCGACGGGTCTTGTGGCCGCTGTCGGAGGTGAAGGTGTTGCCGTGCATGGGGTCGCAGGCCCAGACGACGGGGTGGCCGGCGTCGCGGACCGCCGCCAGCAGCGGCTTGAGGCCCTCCTCGATCTTCGCCGCACCCATGCGGCTGATGAGGGTGAGCCGGCCGGGGACGCGGTCGGGGTTGAGCGCCTCGCACAGGGCGAGGACCTCCTCGGGGGTCGCCGTGGGGCCGACCTTGCACCCGATGGGGTTGGCCACGCTGGCGAAGTAGGCGACGTGGGCGCCGTCGAGCTGCCGGGTCCGCTCGCCGATCCAGATCATGTGGGCCGACGTGGCGTAGAGGTCGCCGCTCATCGGGTCCCGCCGGGTGAGGGCCTCCTCGTAGGGGAGGAGCAGGGCCTCGTGGCTGGTGAAGAAGTCGGTCTGGTGCAGGGTCGGCAGCGACCCGGTGTCGACGCCGCAGGCGGTCATGAACCGCAGGGCCCGTCCGATCTCGTCGGCCAGCGCCTTGTACTGCTGGCCCTGCGGGGTCGCCGTGACGAAGTCCTGGTTCCAGGCGTGCACCTCGGCCAGGTCGGAGAAGCCGCCCCGGGTCAGCGAGCGCAGCAGGTTCAGGGTCGACGACGACTGGTGGTACGCCTGGAGCAGGCGCCCCGGGTCCGGGACCCGGGCCTCCTCGGTGAAGGCGTCGCCGTTGACGATGTGGCCCCGGAACGACGGGAGGGTCACGCCGTCGACGGTCTCGGTGCCCGAGGAGCGGGGCTTGGCGAACTGGCCGGCGATGCGGCCGATCTTCACCGTGGGCACCCCGGAGGAGTAGGTGAGCACGACCGCCATCTGCAGGATCACCTGCAGCCGGCGCTTGACCGACTCGGCCGAGAACGAGTCGAACGACTCGGCGCAGTCGCCGGCCTGGAGCAGGAAGGCCTCGCCGTCGGCCACCCGGCCCAGGGCGGCCAGGAGGTCGCGGCTCTCGCTCGCCACGACCAGGGGCGGCAGGGTGGCCAGCTCCTTGGTCACGCGGTCGAGGGCACCGGGATCGGGCCAGTCCGGCTGCTGCGCCGCCGGGAGGGCCTTCCAGGCGGCGGGGGATGCGTCGTGCGGTGTGTCGCGCTCGGCGGTGAGCATGGGGCAAGCCTCGCTGGTCTCGGCCCCGGACGCAAAGCGCGAATGCGCGCACCGGTCCTGGGCTGACGCGATGACGGCTGCGCACATCGCGCAGCCGTCGCCGGTCTTCTGCGGGTAGACGACGCAGAACGCGCCGTCCGGAGGGTCAGGCGGCCGAGATCCGGGCCTCGGCCTCGGAGCGGACGGTGTGGACCGCCCGCTTCACCAGCCGGCGAGCGGCCTCGGCGGTCACGCCCAGCTCGTCGCCGACCTCGCGGTAGGAGCGCTTGCGCCCGTCGTTGATGCCGAACCGCTGCTCGACGGCGTAGCGGGCCCGGGGCTCGAGGACCTCGAGCAGGCCGGTGGCGTAGTCCTCCTCGGCCCGGGCCATCACGATGTGCTCGGGGCCGGCGTTGTCGTCGGCCAGGAGGTCGATCAGCTCGTTGCCGTCGTCGTCGCCCACCGTGCGGTCGAGCGAGGTCGGCGTGGTGAGCCGGTGCAGGGTGGCGTGCTCGTCGTCGAGCTCGTCGCCGTCGCCGGACACCTGCCGCAGCGCCGCCCGCAGGCTGGCCGAGCGATCACCCGGGAGCCGGATGAGGCTCGCCTTCTGGTCGAGGGCCCGGCCGATGGCCTGGCGGATCCAGAAGGTGGCGTAGGTGGAGAACTTGAAGCCCTTGCGCCAGTCGAACTTGTCGACCGCGTGCTCGAGCCCGATGTTGCCCTCCTGGACCAGGTCCAGGAGCTCCATGCCGGGGGGCAGGGGGTAGCGGCGGGCCACGCTGACCACGAGGCGCAGGTTGGCCCGGATGAACCGGTCCTTGGCCTTGGCCGCGGCCCGGTCGGCCCGGCGCAGCTCGCGGGCCTCGGCGGGGTCGAGGTCGCCTTCCTCGGCGAGGCGGGTCCGAGCCGCCACGCCCTTCTCGATCACCTGGGCCAGCTCCCGCTCCTCGTCGGCGGTGAGCAGGGGGACCAGGCCGATCTCGTTCAGGTACTGTCCAACTGAGTCGCTCATTGCGTCACCTTCAACTTCTGACCCCCCTCCGGTATTCCGCCTGACCAGGGGATCCGGCCGGGTAGGAGGGGTGGCTAGCGTTCAACCGTGCCCCTACCCCTGACCTTCCGGTCACGCTGGTGACTTGGGTCACCGAGGTGAGGCGTCGGCGCGTCGGGCTGCTAGGGGGCACCTTCGACCCACCTCACATCGGCCACGTGGTCGCAGCCATGAGCGTGGGCGAGGCGCTGGACCTCGACGAGGTGTGGCTGGTCCCGGCGGGCGACCCGTGGCAGAAGCGCGACCGCCGGGTCACCCCCGCGGGGGTGCGGCTGGCCCTGACCGAGGCCGCGGTGGACGGCGTCCCCGGCCTCGGGGTCAGCGACGTCGAGGTCCGACGGGCCGGTCCCTCGTACACGATCGACACGGTGGACCAGCTCCGGGCCGACGACCCCGAGCGCGACCTCGTCCTCATCATGGGGCGGGACGCGGCCGCCGGGCTCCCGACGTGGGAGCGCCACGAGGAGCTGGTGGCCGCGGTCGAGCTCGCCCTCGTGGACCGGGCCGGCGTCATGCCCGCCGACCGCCCCGCCCCCGACCTCGGCGGCGGCGCCCGCGCCCACGTGGTCCCCATGCGGCGGATCGACGTGTCGAGCACCGAGCTCCGCCACCGGGCCGCCGCCGGGCTCCCGCTCGTCCCGCTCGTCGCCCCCGGCGTCGCCGCCCTGGTCGCCCGGCACGGGCTCTACCGCGATCCTGAGCCGGTCTGACCAGGGTGTCTGCTCAGCGGAAGGGCTGCCCTCTATCGTGGTGGCGATGAGCGACCGGCCATCCGACGGTGGCGGGAGCGCCCGCTCCGACGCCGCGTCCCGGCTCGCCGCCCTCCTGGCCGATGTGGTGGACGAGCCGGAGGCGCCTCCGCCCGTCCCCGCCCCCGCCCCCGACGGGCCCGGGGACGTCGGCCGTCGTCCCGCCGCCACCCCGCCGGAGCCACCGGCCGCCGACCCCGACGCCACCCAGCCGATCCCGTCGATCCCGTCGGTCCCCTCGGCGGACGACGCCGCCGCGTCGCGCCCCGGCCGGACGAGCCCCTCCCCGGTGCGCCCGCCCCGGCCGACCGCCCACGACGGCGACGACGAGGTCCTGGCCGAGGCTCGCGCCGCCCTGCGGGCCCAGGCGCAGCCGGCGCCGATCACCGCCCCGCCCCCCGGCCCGTCGACCGGGCCGCTGCGCAAGCAGCCCGGCCGGTCGTGGAGCCGTTCGGAGGGCACGGAGCCGCCGTCGCGACCCGCCCCCCAGCCAGCCTCCCCGCCGCCGGCCCCCACTCCACCGGTCCCGGCCCCCGCCGCCCCGGTGCGGGCGAAGGCCTCACCACCGGCGCCTGCCGCCCCGACGCTGGAGAAGGCTCCTCGCGTCGACGCCGCGGCGCCGGCCCCGGCGGCCCCGACGGCCCCCATCGAGGGTCCTCCACCTCCACCTCCACCTCCGCCGGCCGCCGCCTCGACGCCGACCGCCGCACCGCCCCCGCCGCCTGCCGGCGACGACGGCGAGGCCGACGACGCCCCCGTCGGCGAGGGCGGCGTCAGGGCCCCGCGGGTCACGCTGCGGGCGGTCGCCTTCGGCCTGGCCCTGGCCCTGCTGGTCGCCGCCGTCCCGGCCCTGGGCTGGGTCGGCAAGGACCGTCTGCTCGACAGCCGCGGCGGCGTGGTGGTCGAGGGCGGGATCGACGCGTCGGAGCCGGGCTACCGGGCGCTGGTGAACCCGACGCCGACCGGCCTGGTCGTCCACCGCGACGCCGAGGGCGCCCCGGTGTCGGCCACGGTCCTCTCGCTCGGTGCCGCCGACGGGGGCGGCACGGTCCTGCTCATGCCGCTCACCCTCCAGATCCACGAGCCCCAGCGGACCGTCTTCAACACCGTCATCGAGGCCTGGGAGCAGACCGGCGACGACGACTCGTTCCGGCGGGGCTTCGAGGACGTCATCGGCGTCTCGGTGCCGCCGCCGATCATCGACGTCACCGACGAGAGCCTGGCCACGCTCGTGGCCCCCGTCGCGCCGCTCGAGCTGACGGTGAACGACCCCGTGGTCGCCGATGACGGCACCACCTTCGAGGGCCCCGTGAGCCTGGCCGCCGACCAGGTCGGGCCCTACATGCGGGCCACGCGCGAGGGCGAGCCCGAGATCGCCCACCTCGAGCGCCTCCGCGACGTGTGGGCGGCGTGGCTGGAGGCGATCGGCGAGGCGACGGTCAGCGAGCCCATCGGCGGCGCCGTCACCGGCATGGGCTCGTTCCTCCGGGAGCTGGCCGACGGTGAGCCCGTGGTCGAGACGCTCGACGTCGAGGCCGGGATCCCGGTGACCTTCATGCAGGCGCCGTTCTACGTCCCCGGTCCCAACATGGAGGAGCAGGTCATCGACGCCGTCCCCTTCCCGGTCTCGCCGCGAGCGGGCCGGCGGTTCGGCATCAAGCTGCTCAACGGTGCCGTGGGGGAGACCCTGCCGATGCCGCTCATGCGGGACCTCATCCTCGCCGGTGGGTCGCTCAGCACCCTCGGCAACGCCGACGCCTTCGGCCAGGAGGACACGCTCATCGAGTACGCCGGCGACGACTGGCGGGAGGAGGCTGAGGCCCTGCAGGAGCTGTTGGGCGAGACTGCGGAGATCGACGAGATGTCGGCCCGACGGGCCGAGGCGGAGGCCGAGGACATGGTGATCACCATCGGGAGCGACGTGCTGTCGCGGTACCAGGAGCAGGAGGACGGCGGTGGCTGAGCCGAGCGACACCGACGGCCCGGCGCTCGCCGCGGCGCGCGCCGCCGACGCCAAGGGCGGGACGAGCACCGTGGTCCTCCGGGTCGGGGAGGTCCTGGGGATCACCGAGCTGTTCGTGATCACCAGCGCCACCAACCCCCGTCTCGTCCGCGCCGTCGTCGACGAGATCGAGGAGAGGGTCGCCCAGGAGCACGGCGTGCGGCCGATCCGCATCGAGGGTCGCGACGACCTGCGGTGGGTGCTGATGGACTACGGCGACTGGGTCGCCCACGTCTTCCTCGACGAGGCCCGGTCGTTCTACGACCTCGAGCGGCTCTGGGCCGACGTCCCCCGGGTGGCCTGGGCCCCCGCTCCCGCCTGATCGGCCGCCGGGCGGCCCGCGCAGCCCTCCGGCCGCTCAGGGCCAGCGGTGGGCGACGTCGACGACGAGCTGGGCCCGACCGGTGTGCTCGGTGGCGAAGACCCGGAAGGGGAGCCGGGCCCGGACCCCGAGGGCGAAGGTCGTCTGGCCCTCGAAGCTCTCGAGGAAGGCCACCTGGCGGAAGGTGGAGAAGCCGGTGACGTCGACCGCCTCGGACGGGTTCGCCGGGGCGTAGGTCGGGTTGTAGTCCGCGTCGTGGGCCGGGGCCCGGACGACGACGCCCATGTCGGTCCCGCGCACGGGCACGACCTGGCCCGACCCCGGCTCGCTGACGGTGCCGTAGGCGACGTACCAGCCGGCGGCCGGCGTGGCGCCGAGGTCGATCACCAGGCGGTCGTAGCAGTGGTGGCGGCCCGCCCGCACGCCGGTGATCGGTGCGGTGGACATCCGGGCGGCCGTCTTGGCGCCCGACCCCCAGCCGATGTCGTCGCAGCTCGCCGTCTCGCCCCCCGGCGGCGCCGGTGGGAGGACGTCGCAGGCGCTGACGAGGAGCATCACCACGATGCCCAGGGCTCCGGCGAGGACGGTGCGGCGACGAGGCTGGCGCATCCCAACCCTCCTTGTGACGTGTGCCACCATCGTACCGCGGGCTCGGCGCCCCGGAGCGGTCGTCCTCGGATCAGGCGAACCGGGTCTGGGCCCGGGTGAGGTACTCGGAGGACGCCACGAGGTGGGTGGCCAGGGCCAGGTCCCCGCGGCGCCGCAGGTGGTCGGCCCAGTAGGCGAGCCCTTCGGTGTCCGGGTCGCGCCCGAGGAGCTCGAGGTAGAGGTCGGTCACCCGGCCGCGACGGGACTCGAGGCTCTCGTGGAGCGACAGGGCGACGGAGCGGCGGCCGAGCCGCGACGCCCGATCGACCCAGAAGTCCCGGCCTCCCGGGTCGGGTGCTCGGCCCAGCACGTGCTGGTAGAGGTGGTCGACCCACGTCGGGATGGTCCCGCCCCCGAGGCCGGTGAAGTGCTCGGCAGATGCGTAGAAGGTGGCCGTCACCTCGGCGACCGTCTGCTCGCCGGCGCGCAGGCGCTCGACCCAGAAGGCCTGCCCGGCGTCATCGGGGTCCCTTCCGAGCGTGTCCCGGTAGAGGTCGCCGACGATCTTCGCCAGGCGATCGTCGGTGACGACCAGCTCGCGAGCGAGCGCAGACCGGGATCCGCCGGCACGGATGGATGCGACGTGGCGATCGTGCTCCTCCGAGGTCGGGACACGACCGAGGAGGTCGGTGTAGGCCGCGGTGACGAACGCAGAGGCGGGGTCGGGCGCGACGGCGACGGTCACAGCGCGCACGAGCGTCGTCGTCGACGGGCCGACGGCGTTCGTGACCGTGAGGGCGACGTCGTAGGTCCCGGGGGCGGTGTAGCGGTGCGTGGGGTGCTGGGTGGTCGAGGTGGCACCGTCACCGAACGACCAGCTCCACGACGTCGGAGCCCCGGTGGAGGTGTCGGTGAAGGCGACGTCGAGCGGAGCCGGCCCGGAGGTGGGTGCGAGGGCGAACGAGGCGACGGGCGCCTCCGGCCCGGGTGGCGGGGACGGGCCTCCCAGGGGGTCGTAGTGCGTCCAGTAGCGACGGGTGCTGTCGTTGGTGGCCAGGACGACGAGACCGGTGGCGGAGCTCACGTTCTGCTTCGTCGAGGTGGCGTTGTTCAGGTCCGGGCTGCTCGCGTCGGTGAGGACGGGCGTGCCCTTGCCGGTCGGGAACTCGAGGCTCGCCAGGGGCGCGGTCTTCTCGTAGATGGACCCCCCGCTCTGCCCGCTCGTGGCGAACATGTGGACGTTCTGGTGCTCGGCGTCGACGACGGCGATGGGTCGCGTGTGGTTGTCCGAGGCCCGGCCGAAGGTGTGGCTCGTCCACCGACCGGTCGACCAGTCCCGGTCGAGCAGGTGGGTCAGCACGTCGGAGCCAGAGCGAGAGGTCTTCACAGCAGCGAGCACTCGTCCGCCCAGGTCCTGCACCGACGCCAGGTTGATGTGGTCGTCCGCCAGGTCGGTGCCGGTGTAGGCGACCTCCTGGGCCATCCACGTCCCCGGCGCGGCCGTGTTGAGGTGCTGCGCGAAGTACATCGAGTCGTGACCCTGGTTGCTCCACATGACCCCGATGCGGTCGTTCGCGAAGGCCACCACCGCGGAGATGTCGTCCGAGGTGACCTCACCGGCCGCGACCGGGAGCGGGAACGGCGTCGCCCAGGTGCGGTCGTCGGTCGTGGTGTGGTTCACGTAGACGGTCCGATCCTGGACCCAGGTCGCCCACAGCCGCCCCGTGGGCTCCCGGTCGATCACCAGCGTCTCGCTGCGCACGTCGTTGATCACCACCGGGAACCCGGCGTCGAGGGTGTAGCGCCGTGCGCCCCGGTCGTAGCTGAAGCGCCTCAGCTGTGCGGCGCTCCCGGTGGATCCGCCGCTCTCGGCGAAGACGTGGTTCGCGACGTAGAGGTGCTCGCCGGTCCACAGGGCGTCGGAGCGGCTGTTCGGCCTGGTGTCGACGAGGGTCCCGGTGTCGACCCAGGAGCGCGCCGCGACGTCGAGGCGGAAGATGTGGAAGTCGCCGGTGCCCTCGTCGAAGAGCGTGGCCCACCACAGGCCATCGTTGAACCAGACCTTGCTCTGCGGCTTCGAACCACTCGGCGACCCTGCTGCCCCTTGGTACGACGGGCCCTCCCAACCCACGTCGCCGGGATCGGCGGCGACCGCCTCGGCCGTGCCGGGTGCCGGTGCGAGGACGCCGATGACGAGGCCGACGACAGCCAGGCGCCTCGCCCACCTGCCGCCCGACCCGGTGAGCGTCACCGTGCGTCTCCTCCCTCACGGCGCTGCGGGCGCCGTCCTCCGGTCATCCTCCGACAGCGGATCGCCTGGCGGCTCCGCAGCCCGGACGAGCCCCCATCACCCGTGTGAGGGCAGGCCCGGCCGCGGCGCCGGCGAGGGTCCGACCCCCGCGACCGTCCGTCGGGCCCCGTCGACAGGCCGACAGGGTGCCCTGGCCCCTTGCGCCCCTTGGGTGCCCAGGACCACCCGATCGGGCGGGCGATCCTGCCCCCCGGTCGGGCTCTGGTGGACCGCAGGGTGCGGGCGCATACTCGCTCGACGAGCCAGGGGTCACGGCCGATGCCCACCGTCGGCGTGGTGGACGTCTCTGGTCGAGGAGGTCAGATGGACGCCAGCAGGACGACGCCGGTCGTGACGAGGCACGGTTGGGCGGGCTACGGGCGGCCCGACGGGCGACGGTTCTGCGGTCGGTGCGCCTGCGGCTGGGAGTCGCCGCCGCTGAGCACAGCCGGCATGGCGATGGCCGCCTTCGACCGGCACCGGGCGAAGCCGCTCCTCGAGGGGTTCTCCTTCGCTCCGCCGGACCGTCGGTGCGCCGGAGCCGAGGCCTCCCGGGGTCGGGTCGGCGCCGGCAGCGGCCCGGGCGCACCGGGTGCCCCGCTCCCGAGACTCCGACCTCGGGGTGAGGTCGGCTCCTAGGGGAGACGGCCGAAGATCTGGGTCCTGACGGCGTCGGAGTCGATGGCGCCCGGGCGAACCTCGAGGTCGCCGTTGTCCAGGTCGAAGTACCCGGCTGCATCAGGGAACCGCTCGACGACGAGGTCGAGGTTCGCAGCATCGGGCATCCACACGACATCCGGGGCCGTGGTCGGGCGCTCGTCTGGGTAGAGCAGCTTCAGTCGTTTCGTCACGGTGTCCTCCGACCCCTCGGATCGGCACATCGACGGCATCGATGAGTTCGACCCCGGCCGGGCGAGGCCTCGCCGTCCGCGACCGGATCCCCTCGACGGGGGATCGGTGCGCCGGCGGCGCCCGTCCCTCCGCTCGGGCCGTGACGCCCCAGCCCGGTCGTCAGCCCGCGGCCCGTCAGGGCCGCAGCGCGGGGATGGGGTGCATCTCATGCCCGGACCGGCGACAAGTTGCGTCACGCGCGAGCCGTAGGGATGTGCGCACGACGCCGAGCCGCACCGGAGACGGCGTCGCCGCGGTCCGACCGCAGACCTCCCGCTCGGCTGACGATCCGGTCCGCGCCCCGGGGGTCGTGGGTCAGCCGGGCGGGACGGGGCGCGCTCCCGGGGCCCGACGGTGCGACCGATGGCGGGCTCAGGAGGAGCGGATGGCGCCTCGGACGGCGGCCACCGTCTCGTCGCTCATCGATGCCATGTCGTGGTCCACCCGTGCGTGCTCGGCCGCCCGGCTCAGGACCTGCTCCTCGGTCTCGCCCTGCACCTCCGCAGGGCACCCCGGGACCACGTCGCCGCATCGCAGAGAGAACCCCATGTCGTCGCCCCTCCTCGGTCGGCGGTCGCCTCCTCCTACCACCGACTTGGGGTGAGACGCACTCCTCCGGACGACGGGCGATCCCGAGGACCTGCGCCCGTACCATCAGCCCCTGCGACAGACATGACCGGGTGACGCAACCACTCTCCCTGTTGGTCACGTCTGGCACCACGGCGCCCCCCGCCCCCGCCTGCGGGGGGCGCCGCCTGGTCCCGCGGTGAGGCGCCCGGGTCCGATCCGGAGTCGAACGGACACCCACGAGGTGCGGCCCGGCGGCGACGAGTGGAGCTAAGGGGAATCGAACCCCTGACCTCTTCCATGCCATGGTGGGAAACCGGGCTGGTGAGGGGCACCCTACGCCTGGATGCCTTGGCACACAAGGGCACCGAGTCTCACCGGTTGGCACCCCGTACGCACCCAGATAGGCACCCAACCGGCTACCGTCGCCGCATGGGCAAGCGACGGACCAAGGGCGAGGGCACCGTCTACTACGACACCAGCCGGGATCGCTGGGTCGGTCAGGTCTTCCTCGAGGGGCGACGCCGGAAGGTCTCGGCCAAGACGAAGGCCGACGCCACTGCGAAGCTCGGGAAAATGGTCCACGGCGACCCGAACGAGCGCCACCTGGACCGGCGCCTGACCGTCGCCGCCCTGCTCGCTGACTGGCAGTCGCTCCACCTTGATACGAAGGATCGGGCGCCCGGTACAAAGGAGGCGCACCGCTGGGCCTGCTCACTCCTAGTCGACGAGCTGGGCAAGGTCAGGGTGGCCGACCTCGACGCCCGGGACATCGAGAAGGCCCTCTGGCGCCTCGCCGAGCGTCGTGAGAAGCCGCTCGCCCGTGCGTCACTGGTGAAGGTGCGGTCGACGCTGCGCCAAGCCCTTAGGTGGGCCGAGCGGCGCCGCCTGGTTGCCCACAACGCTGCCGCCGTGGCCGAGCTGCCCACGATCGCCATTGGCCAGAGGGACCGCCGGGCGCTGGTTCAACACGAGGCCGAGAAGCTGGTCGCCGCCATGGCCGAGCACCCCTACCGGCCGATCTGGCTCCTGAGCCTGCGTCTCGGCCTGCGACCCGGGGAGGCTGCCGCCGTGTGCGTTGACGCCCTCGACCTCGAGAGCGACCCGCCGACGGTCGCGGTGATCCGCGCGGTCAGGCTTGAGCGGGGAAGACCGATGCTCGTGAACGAGCTCAAGACGACCCGCGCCCGACGGACCCTGGCCATGCCGCCGATCCTTGTCGACGAGCTCCGCCCGGCGGCCGACGCGGTGGGGGAGGGCCTGCTCGTCTCCGCCCCGAACGGTGCCCCGGTCTGGCCCTCTACGGTTCGGTCGGAGCTGCAGAAGGTGGCCAGGGCCGCCGGCATCGCTCCCCTCTCGCCGAACGAGCTGCGCCACACCGCCGCCACACGAATGGCCGACTTTGGGATCCCGCCTCACGGCGTCGCCGACGTCCTCGGCCACACCTCGACCCGCATGGTCGACGCCGTCTACCGGCACCGTCCCTCAGTGATTCGGGGCGCCGACTCCTCCTAGCGAGCAGCGGCCCGGTACCGACGCTGGCGGTCCCGATCGGCGGTTCCGTCGGTTCGGCACGAGGGGCAGTAGTTGCGCCGGTCGGAGCGAGGACGCCGGCTTGCTTGGTACCGATGCCCACAACCGGAGCAGCGGGCGATGGCTGGGCTCAGCACGGGCCCGTCGGTCGCGCCCTCCACGACAAGCGCGAGTTGAAGGGCCAGTGCACTGATCAGCCCAGGCAGGTGGTTTACGAGGCCCTCGCCGGGCTCGTAGAGGAGTACGGGCGGCCGCTTGTTGAGCATGGCTTCGATGTACGAGCCGACGATCTCTTGAGCGCCCCCCGGGCGGGTCCCGCCTGACCACAAGAGGATGCGGTCTGCACCGATCTTCCTTCGAGGACGGATCCCGACGTGCCTGACGACAGGGCCTCCTGCCGAGACCATCACATCGCCGCTCGGCAGTCGTTCGACCTTGGTCGTGGGAAGCGGGCTGTCGTGTGTCTCCGCAAGAACGAACGCTCGGGGGCCCTTGCAGTCGGAGCGAGGCGGTGGGTTGTCGACGAGCCATTGAAGGATGGTCTCGACGTCTGCCTGCAATCCCCTCCACAGGGCGAGTGGTTCGCTCCCCGCGGCGTCGTGCGTGCCGGAGGAGTCGCTGGGCGCAAGCACGCCGTATGCCAGTGCGAAATCTTCGAAGTCCTTGGGTGTCCGAAGGCCAACGAAGGTGGTTAGAAGGCTTCGAGTTGCACTTGCCGCTGGTCGTCGGCACACCGATGGGTCATCGCCCATGAGCTCGAAGGTGAGCTTGTCCTGGGACGACAACAGCGACCACTTGAGCTCATCGTCGGCCACCTCGGCAGCTCCGACTCGCAACCAACCTTCGTAGGCGATCTCCTGTCCGATCGAGCCGTCCGGATTCGCCCAACCCTGGAGCTGGCCCGTCACGTTCACTGTCACGTTCAGATCGTAGGCATAGGGCAGCACTCCGACGCACCATCCGGCACGAGCACCTCGCATGGGGGTGCCGAAGACCAAGAGGAGTGACATTCGATGCCTACCACCGGCCATTGGCTGAGGACCGACGAGCTGGCCTTGTTCCTTGGCATCAGCGAGCGCATGGTGCGAAAGCTGCTCGCTCAGGGAATGCCGTCGCTGACTATCGGCCGAGCGAGGCGGTTCGATCCCGACCGTTGCCTTGCGTGGCTCGAGTCCCGCAGCGAGGCCGCATGATGCGGCGAAGTGCCGGCCTCCTCGACCGGCGCCCCGACCACGCACCCCCCATCATGCCCGACCCCTGCGACGTCGAACGGGCGGTGCGAGACCTCACCCTCACCGAGCTCCTACGCCTCCTCGCCCCCTGGGACCACGAGTGGCTGTGCTGCCCTCGCTGCTCGACGCTGATGAAGCCGGTCGACGTCACGATCGTCAGCGCCTTCGTCTGGCGCTGTGGCGGTCGGCTGGACACGAAGAGCAGGACCGTCTCAGAGCTGCCCAACTACGAGCGGGGTGCGTCTAACGGCGGAACCCTCTGGTCAACGAGGTCGCTCGTGCTCGCCACCTCAACGGCGATCGACCGATTGGTGACGCAGTGAGCGACTACGGCTACCTCCACGGCTTGGCCCTCGAGCACGGGTTCACGACAGTCGACCAATTTCCCGATGGCACGCCGGACGCATTGGCGAAGCAGATCCTGCTGCGGCTCGGTGAGGATCCTCCCCCAGAGACCAACTGGATCTTGTCCCCGTCAGCGGTGACCGTCGAGGAAGAGCCGTGCCGCTTGACCCTGGTGCCTGCGTCGTCGGTGACCATCCGCCGCCCGACGTTCTTGTGGACTGGTCGCATCCCTGAGTCAGCCGTGACTCTGTTCGCTGGCCGTGAGGGGCTCGGCAAGACGGTGCTGGCCACCCACCTGGCCGCCCGGGTCACCCAGGGCGAGCTCCCTGGTTCGCGCATGGGTCGGCCCGGGGATGTCGTCTACATCGGTACCGAGGACGACCGAGAGACCGTGCTGGTGCCGCGTCTGCTCGCTGCCGATGCCGACCTCAGTCGCGTTCACTTCGTCGATGTCAGGCTTGATGCATTCTCGGTGGCCCGAGACGTTGCCGATCTGGATGTCGCTCTGAGCAAACTTGACCCGGCATTGACCATCATCGACCCCGTCGACGCCCACCTCGGCGGCGGGGTCGACAGCCACAAGAAGGCCGAAGTCCAAGCCGCCCTCGGCGCCCTCGCCCTCCTTGCGCAACGGCACCGATGCTCCATCGTGGCCGTCGCCCACCTCAACAAGGGCGAGTCACGCGACGTGCTGACGAAGGTCGTCGGCTCCGTCGGGTTCACCACCTCGGTCCGGTCGGTGCTGGCCGTCGGCGAGCACCCCGACGAACCACGCGACCGGGTGTGTGTGCTCCGCAAAGCGAACATGACCGACGCCTCTGCCGTTCCGGCGTTCCGGTACCGGATCGAGTCCGCAATGGTCCAGAGCCCCGACGGGCCGATCGACACCGCTGGGGTAGTTGCCCTCGGCGAAGAGCTCGGCCTCGACCCAAACGCGATCCTCTCGGTGCCCGACCTCGAGGAGCGGACCGCCCGCACTGAGGCTGCCGAGTGGCTGCGAGAGGTGCTTGAGGACGGAGGCGGATCCCTTCCCTCGAAGGAGATCAAGCGGCTGGCTGAAGAGGCCGACATCTCCGGGCGGACCTTGCAGCGTGCTCGGAGGGAGGTCGGAATCGAAGTCACCCGGCACGAGCACAAGCCGGGTCGCCCCTCGACCTGGACCCTGCCTTCCGTGCCAACGGGATCGGGCCAACTCCCGTGTGGCACCCATGGCACGAACCCCGACACCGGCCCTGACCTCACCCTTCCTGCCAAGGATCCCAGTACGTGCCAAGGGTCCGACACAGGAGCAGGCACGATCCTGGACGCCCTTCCCGGTGCGCGGGCGGTCGGATGATGGACGCTTCCCTACTTGGTCGGGCAGCCAGGATCTCAAAGCACCGCGGGCACTGTTGGTCCGCCGCGCTCAACTCAAAGGAGTACTGCCACGGGTGCCAAGCCCACTTGTTGTGATCGTCCGGCGAGAAGAGGCCGGAAGCGTTGTTGGCGGCGCCGTCACCGGCATCGTGGACGGCGTGCCACAACCCTGACGGGCTAGGGTCCCAGCCGGGTGTTGAGCCTTCCGCCAGGCCCGTCGGGTTCGAACGAGTCGCTGCACATCGGCACGGATCTTTTGGTCATGCGAACAAGCTTTGACGACACGAGCCAGCCGACCGGCACCCACCAGCAGACGAGGCAGACATGACGTAGGTTGCCGGCTCTGCGATCCGGTGGTCGCGGACCAGGCAGTGGGAGGGCGTGATGGCCGACGCTACAGAAGCGGACGACGCCACCAAAGCAGCTGCCGAGGGTCTGAAGAAGATCCTTGAGGTGCTGGCGCCCGAGCCGACGCCGGTCGAGGAGCCGAAGGTGACCGCGCCGGTCGACGAGGTCTACGGCGCGATCGGCGCCGCCGACGTCTCGTCGTCCGCGATGTCGGCAATGGGGGCCGTCGAACGGTATCGCAACGCCATGCGGTGGCTCATCGGCGCGGTGGGCGCGATCGGTCTGGCCCTCTTCGGCTCGGTGGCGTTCACCAAAGGCGACCCCTTAGCCGATCGGCGCTGGGTTGGCCTCGCCGTCGCCGGGACGGGCCTGACATTCATGCTCCGCGCGGCCACTCTGGTGTTCGAACCCGAAGACGCCAGCCTCGGCGAACTTGAGGCGGACTTTGACCGGCTAAACGGGCCCCTGGGCTGGTTCCGGAGTCGGATTGGGCGCGGGCGCGCTATGCGCCATTTGAAGAAGATGCTCACCGGGACGGAGGCGAGTGCACACCTCGGCCCCGAGGTGGAGTCCGTCAGCGAACTCATCAAGGAGATTGCCGCACTCGAGAAAGGCCGCAACGAGTTCGTCGGCTGCGTGGTGGACGCTCGCCGCACGCTCGACGATGCGACGTCGAGGCGATCAACGGCGGAGAACCAGATCAGCGCGCTAGTCACTACCCGTTCGGCCGCCACCTCACTGTCTGATGAGGCGGCCAAGGCGATCGACACCGCCATCGAGGCGGCGTCGCGAGGAGCGATTGCCGCTCGGCAAGACGAGGACGACGCTCGGAACGCGCTGCGCGACGCGCTCAGGGCGCTCGAGGAGAAAGACATCCCGCTCGGCCGCCACATGCTGCACCGGTCGGTTGTGCTCGACGAGTCCGGGGTGGCCCAGATGCGAGGCACCTTCCGGGCCGCGCGTTCGACCCTGTTGCTCGGCTCGGTCGCGACCCTCGTCGGGACACTCTTGTACCTGGCCGGGATCAAGGGAGCTCCCGACAACTTGCTGGCCTCCACCGTTCGCTTCGGATCCATCGAGGTGGGTGACGGCATGGTCACGGCGGAAGAGCTCGACGAGGAATGTGTCGACCAAGAGCTCGAGGTGGCGTACTTCGGAGACCGGCCCGGCGCCGGTGACGACTACGCCATCAGCGTCGTCGCGCCGAAGGAGTGCGAGGGCGTTTACACGGTCGAGGGCGATGACGAGATCGAGCTGGATCTAAGCCGCGCCATCGCTGTCCCCAAGACCGACGACGCTGGCGTCAGGCCCGAGAAGGCGGACGACGGGGCGTCGGACGGCGCGGGCTGACGACGTCGAACAGGGACCCGAAACCTCGCCGGAGATCTCGGCGCCGATCGCCTCCGGCCGCACGCAGCTTCACCAGGGTCGGCTCGCACCAAAGCAAGGGTGCTGCGGGTGTTGGTCCCCCCGTCAGGCCGCACGTTCGGAGATGCCAGGCGAGGCCCCGGTCAGAATTGGTGGTAGGTTTCGCCGGGCGGGAAGAAAAGACTTGGGGATGGGGATGAGGGGCCAGAGGGGTGCACTTGCCATCGGCGTCGCGTCGGTGGTCACGGCGGTGACTGCCTTGATAGGCGCGCTTCGGGTCGCGGCAAAGGGTCCGGGCACGTGTCGAGTTGCTCGACCTCTTGCGGCTGCGTTGGTCGCTGCGATCGCAGCATCATTCCTGATGCCGTCGGGGGCGGCGATGGCGATCGACTCCAGTGCGATTGTGGCGCAGGCGGCGCCGACCTGTGTGCCGTCCGCTCCGGCGGTGGTGGGGTCGGCCCGGGATCGGCTGGTCGTCACGGTGCCGCAATGCGCTGGGGGTGCCGGTGCGACCGGTTACCGGTTGATTGTCGAGCGGTCAGACCCCTCGGGGAATGCGCTTCCGCAGGAGACCTTCGACGTGGCGGCCGGAGTCGCGCAGGCCGAGGTCACCGGGCTGGAGGCAGGGACGGTGATCTACCGGGTGCGCGTGGCGGCGCGTAACGCAGACGGCGTCGGGCGTGCTTCGGCCCCGTCGGCGCCCGTCACGCTGCCGTTCGCGTCGATGGGCGGTCTCGTTGATCGGCTCTACGCCGACTTCGCCGGCCGGGCGCCGTCGGGGGCGGAGCGGGCTGATTGGGTGGCTCGGTTGACTGACGGGCGGCTGAGCCCGGTTGCGGCAGTTGATGCGGCCGAGCAGTTCGCTTACTGGCAGGCCCAGCCGCCGGCGATCCGGCTATACCAGGCGTACTTCCTGCGCCTGCCGGACCTCTCGGGCCTGAACTACTGGGCCACTCAGATTCGCAACCGGCGGTCGCTGTTCTGGATCAGCGAGTACTTTGCCCGTTCGAACGAATTCCGGCTGCGCTACGGGACGCTCTCGAACGCGCAGTTCGTCGATCTGATCTACCAGAACATCCTGGGCCGTCCCGGGGAGCCGTCGGGGCGCTCGTTCTGGATCTCCGAACTGGACTCCGGCCGGCGGACCCGCGGGAAGGCGATGGTCGGCTTCTCGGAGTCGAGGGAGTACAAGGGCAAGACCGAGGGTTTGGTCGCTGCGGTCGATCTGTTTACCGGGCTACTACGGAGGGTCCCCACCGAGTCCGAGACCACGACTTGGGAACAGCGGCCTCGCGAAGAGGTGGCCACCTTCCTGCTCGGCTCTAGCGGGTTCGCGGCCCGGGTGCGGGTGATCGCCCCGCCGTGGGTGACCACGGCCTCGTTGCCGACTGCGACGCCAGGATCCGCATACCCGGCGACGACCCTCACAGCCCAGGGCGGTCAGGGCGCTCGGAACTGGTCGATCGCTTCGGGGTCGCTGCCGACGGGGATGTCGTTGTCAAGTGCCGGCGTGATCAGTGGAACTTCCGGTGCGATCGGCAGTTCTGCCTTTAGCGTCCGAGTTGTCGACAGCGCCGGCCGGTCAACGACACGAACGCTGTCAATCACGGTCGCGGGCCTAGGAGTCGCCGCCGGCCACAACCATTCGTGTGCGCTTCTTGCGGGGGGCACCGTCAAGTGTTGGGGAGACAATGAGTTTGGCCAACTGGGCAACGGGACCACCACCAACTCGACCACTCCGGTCCCCGTCGCTGGTCTCGCCGGTGTCACGCACATCGCCGCCGGTGGAAACCATA
The DNA here is from genome assembly GCF_019443745.1 of Iamia sp. SCSIO 61187. Classification (NCBI taxonomy): domain Bacteria; kingdom Bacillati; phylum Actinomycetota; class Acidimicrobiia; order Acidimicrobiales; family Iamiaceae; genus Iamia; species Iamia sp. SCSIO 61187. The sequence continues at coordinate 2,987,328 of NZ_CP050948.1, read as the reverse complement.
CCTGTGCCGTGCTCATCGACGGCACTGGCAAGTGCTGGGGCGCCGACTACCAACGCCTGTTCGGAGACGGCTCCCCCACGAAGCGCCTAGCGCCGGAAACGGTCCCCGGTCTCACCGACGCCACAAGCATTGTCGCCGGCCAGTATCACGACTGCGCGATCCGCTCCGACAGTTCCGTCGCCTGCTGGGGGGACAATTGGGCGGGACAACTTGGGGATGGGACCACTCGCGGCCGTTGGGTTGCTTGGGCGGTCCCTGGTCTGGTCGGAGCCACCGACATCACGGCCGAGCTGAGCCATACATGTGCCGTCCTTCTCGACGGCACCGCGAAGTGCTGGGGCGACAACTCGTTCGGCCAACTCGGCGACGGCACGACCGAGCCTCGGTTGAGTCCGGTGCCCGTCGCCGCGCTCACGGGCGCTACCGACATCGCCGCCGGAGACTCTCACAGTTGTGCTCTTATCGGCGGTGGCGCTGCCGCCTGCTGGGGGGACAACTCCGCGGCGCAGCTCGGCGACGGCACCCTCGAGCGCCGATTGACGCCAGTGGCCGTCGCCGGTCTCCCGGCTGCCACCAGCATCACCGGGGGCTACGGCCACACGTGCGCCTTAGTTGCCGGTAGCAATATCGCGTGCTGGGGGGCCAACTCGTCGGCGGAGCTCGGCGACGGCACCACCGATTTTCGGCGAACACCGACGACCGTCACCGGCCTTGCCAGCGCGACCAGCACCGACGCGCACGGGTCTCACACGTGCGCACGCCTCACTGACGCCTCCGTCTGGTGCTGGGGGTTCAATTTCAGCGGCCAGCTTGGAGATGGCAGTCACACTCCGAGGTTCACACCCGTACGCGTTAGCGGTCTCTGACTCGCCGCGCCTCATGCTCATCGCCCAGGCGGAAACCCCGATGGGAGCAATTCCGGCGCATCGGATGTGATCTGCTCGGTCGCGAGGAGAAGGGCGTCCCGGGTGCAGGTCCATTCGAAGTAGGTGAGCTCGGCGGTGTCGAAGTAGCTGCGGTTCAGCTCGTCGAGGGCTTCGCTGTGGCCGTCCAGCGCCGTGATCAGCTCGGCGTCAGCTGCCCAGTCGTCGAGGGCGGGTCGGTCGATGCTGACCTTCCCGCAACCCCGTGGCGGCGGGCAGACATAGCGGGGCTTGTCCCGGCGACCGCGTGAGTGCATGGGACTGCCACAGAGCCCGCACGTGTCCCACCCGGGGACCTGTGTCGCCATCTCACACAGGTCCACACTCGTCGCGAAGGCTTACCGCGTGCGGACGCCGAACTACGTGCCGAGTGCGAAACCGAACCCGTGTCCTCAGGGTCACCGATCGGCTTCGGGATCACCTCGGTCCTCTGGCTCGTCAGATTCATAGAACGCGGCGACGTGGGCCATGTCCTCGTAGGGATCGAGGAGCCGTTCGCCCGGCCCGGCTACAAGCCATCCGAGGCGACGTGCCAGGTGGTCGTGCAGCCGATCCACGATGTCCAGGGCTTCGGGATCGAGCGCGTCCTCGGGCTCTCCGTCCGGGTCGCTCGGCTGCCGCAGCCGATCGCTCAAGCCCTCGTAGAAGCGACGAAGGCGGGCCGCGCCCGCTTCCAGCGCACCGCCCAACAGCTTCTCGTCTCGCACGTCCCCGAGCGTCTTAGCGCGCTGCTGCGCGGCATACGAGAACACCCAGTACCGCATGGCCACGCTGCTAATGACCTCGGGCTCGGGCAGGTCGCCGACGATGGCGCACCCCACGTGTTCGTCTTCGACAGCGCCCGTCTGCGTCCGACGCCGATGCTTGACCCAGACCCGAAGGCGCTCGCGGCGCTTCCGCACAAGGTCGTCGCCCACGTCGCAGGTCGGCTCGTACCCGGAGCCCGACTGATGCTCGCACTGGTCGACGAAACCGGGACCGACAGTGAGAGAGGCCAGAGCGAAGTCGTGACTGGCCTGCAACACTCTCTGCACCACCTCGCCGACTGCTCGAAGGTCCGCATCGTCACGACCGGACGTCCTTGCTTGTCCCGCCGGCCGATGCGCACGTCCGCAACTCCAACTCGATGCAGCATTGACCGAGGCGCGGACTTCGGCGCGAGCACCCGACCAGCGGTCGCCCGGAAGGCCTTTCGCAGCCCATCGAGCTTCGGAACCACCAGCGTTACCCGATGCATGGGCTGAAACCTAGAGCTTCAGCCCGGCGAAGCCGTGGCGAGGAGCCGGATCGTCGCCTGCGTGGTCGCGTGTCTGTCATTTCTTGGGTGCAGGCCAACTTGTCCTGGCAGCAGACAGCACCCGATCCAATGGCGTGGTCGTTGCAACTCCTCGCCCACGAGGTCAGCCACGGGATGTGGCAGTTCGAGCGTAAGCTTGGCGTGGCGGGTAACGACCGGTCGAAGGCAGCAGTCGAGGTCCTCCGTGACACCCAAGAGGAAGTAGCAAAGTTGCTCCCTCCATGGAGGGACATCGAGAATTCGCCTCAGACAAAGGGGCGCTTCGGATTTCACGGGGGTGGAGCGGGGGTGATCGTGGCGAGCTGGTCCCAGTTGGGGCGGCCGGCGTAGAGCAGGACGCGTAGGCGGTAGTTCCGGAACCGGCGGAACCCGAACCCGACGCGCTTGATCCGCTTGATGAGGCTGTTCATGGCCTCGGTGGGCCCGTTGGTCACCTGCGCTTGGTGCCAGGCGACGATCTCGTCGGACCAGCGCCGCAGCGTCCGGCCGAGCTGCTGGAGCTCTCTGGGCATGGAGCGGTCGAGGAGGCTCTCGATGAGCTCGGCCAGGTAGCCCGCCGCGGCCTCGGCGGGCTGGTCGAACAGACCCCGGAGGGTCTCCTTGGCGTGCCAGGCCATCCGGACCTCGCCGTGGGGGTCGCCGGCGTCGAGGAAGCTGAGCAGCTTCGCCTCGCCTTGGTCGTCGAGACGCTCGTGAGCCTTGGTGAGCAGGCGCCTCGATCGGTAGAGCGGGTCGTCTCGGTGGCCGCGGTGGCCGAGGGTCTCTTGTTGGACCCGGCGGCGGACGTCGTCGAGGCGGGTGTTGGCCAGCTTGATGACGTGGAACGGGTCCGCGACCTGCACGGCGTCGGGGAGCGTGTCGTTGAACGTCTTGCGGTACGGACCCGACAGGTCCAACGCCGCCCACGCGATGTCCACCCGCCAGGCGGCAGGTCGGGCCTCGAGCCACGCCGACGGGGCCTTGGCGGTGCGGCCCTCGACGACATCGAGGAGCTGCGCAGGCTGGGTGACATCGACGATGGAGGTCACCCAGGACCGGCGCCGCCACGTGCCGGTGCGGACGAAGAGCGTCTCGTCCAGGCCGAGCGCGCTCACCTGCTCGATGCGGTCGGGGTCCTCGATGAGCGGGGTGCCGTAGGCGACGACTGCGTCCATGACGGTGTGCCAGTCACAGCCCAGCTCCCCGGCGACCGCAGAGACCGGCTGGCCCTGGCCGACTTGGCGGGTCATCCACCGACCGGCCCGGTCCGTCACCCCCGCTCGGGGCGCGGCGATGGCCGGCTGGGTCTCGGTGAACGTGGCGGTCCCGCAGGCCGGTTCCGGGCAACGCCACCGGCGCTTGTGCCACACCAGCACCGCGGGGCGGCCGAACGCAGCCAGGTCCACCAGGGCCACCGGCCGCTGGTCCTTGAGCCACGCCCGAGTGCCACACGCCGTGCAGCCGACCACGGTCGCGGTGGTCTCGACGTGGACCCGCAACGGCTCGCCCGGGTCGTCCTCGACGCCCAGCACGCGGATGGCGGGCAAGCCCACCACAAGGGCGCACATGCGCGTAGCGTCAGTCTCCACAGGGGCTCTCCAGGCTCGGTTGGCTTCGCAACCCCGATCCTGGTTGAGCCCCTGTGCCGCGCCCGCGGACCCTCAGATCAACCGCCTACACCCCCCGCAGATCCGAAGCGCCGACAAAGGTTGAGCCGGCCCCGGCACGCACTAGCGCCGACTGCAAGCGTCGGGCTCCGATGAGTCCGTAGCGAGCGTTGTTGGAGGCCGCAAACCAGCCCCACAGGCGCCCCACCAGGCAACCGGACGACCAAGATCAGCTGATCTGCCGGGACGTGACGCCGCAGGTCAGGGGGTGCTCCGGTGCGGACCCGCAGGTCCGTCGAGCCTGGAGACAGAACCGCCTTCCGTGCCAATGGGTTCGGGCCAACTCCTGTGTGGCACCCGTGGCACGAACCCCGACAACGGCACTGACTGGCCCGTTCCTGCCAGCGATCCCAGTACGTGCCAAGGGTCAGACACAGGAAAAGGCACGATCCTGGACGCCTCGCCCGGTGTGCGGGCGATCGGGTGATGGACCGTTTCCTACTGGGGCCGGGCAGTCAAAGAACCTTCAAGCACTGCGAACCACTGAAGTCCGCCACCTGAGCTCGAGGGAGAATTGCCATGAATGTCAAGCCCGACAGTCTGGGTCCCCTCGCTGGGAGAGGGCGGAAGCGCCACGGGCGGCGCCCTAGTGGCACGCCCTCACGGTGACGGTGGCCCACTTGCTGTGATCGTCCGGCGGGGGTGTTGAGCCTTCCGCCAGGCCCGTCGGGCTCGAACCAACCAGCCAACCACCACCACGCCAACCAGACCACCACCCATGTCTCGGCTGGCAGAGTTCAAACAAGACTGCCTCCCTCACATGTCCGGAGCAGTGACCGATGGTCCGGGATGAGGGTGGCGAAGTTCCTTGCGATCCTGGCGGTGTCGGGCGTCGTGACCTTCGGCTTGACGGCGGGCATTGCTGGTGCGCTGGCGCCGGATCCCGACGACTACGTCACCTGCGTCTTGACGCCGTGCAACGCCGACTACCACTTCGTCGTGGATCATGAAGGCTACGACGCTGCCGTAGCGACCGCCGCCGGAGTCGGCCAACTCGTGACCATCGGCCTCCTTCTGGGCGGACTGATGCTGGTCTTGCCGAAGATCGCCTATCGCAAGCGCGATAGCCTGTTCATCTTCGTTCCGCTCTACGGCACGATGTTCGTGTTCATAGTTGCCTGGCGGCTCGCCAGCCTTCCGCATCGCTACTGGTCGGAGAGGGCGTCCTCGCTGATGGGTTCGGCCGGGCACGGCCCAGTGGTTGCCGCACCGCCAATCGCAGCGCCTGGCTACTACCCCGACCCGGCGTCGCCGGCGACCATGCGGTACTGGAACGGCATGCAGTGGACTGACCAGAGCCCCCACGGCACGACTGGTGGCATCCCAACCGCCTGAGCGAGTCATTCGGGACCACAACTGGACCAGTAGGGCGCCGCAACCGGCCATCTGACGCCACCCCGGGCCACTGACCAAGCTACGGAGTGGCCCCCAGCGGCCGTCTGGAGCTCACCTGCACGCGCCGGTACCTGGCACTGATCTCGGAGCCTGAGGGCGTGAGAGGATGGACGCATGGACGACGAGTGGGAGCTGCGGTTTGTCCGAGTGCCGCGAGGTACGCACCTGTCGAAGTCGTCGGAGACGCCTGGCGTCGAGCGCGACCTCCTGCGCGAGGACGGATCCAACAAGCTCCTTGGCCCCCCCGAATCGCGAGCAGCAGGTTTCGATGACTCCCAGCGCGCCCGCAGCTATGACCCGGGGCCATACGGTTACGACGAGGGCCGCGACGAGCTGACACCAGAACAGCGCCGCCAGGTCGAGGAGCTCGGAGAGGCGATCGGCCAGTATCTCGTCGCCGTTGTGTTCCCGTGGGTGGGTACGAAGCTGCGCGAAGCGTGGGGTCATCGACGCCGCTGGCGCCGCCGCAAGGCCGCTAGTGCGTCTGCTGATGCCGAGCAGGTGATTGAGCTTGCCGTCTCCCAACCGAGTGCCTCCGCCGAGAAGAGGACGCCGCCTTCTTCGGACCGGGCTCGTATGAGCATCGCCGAGTACGAGGAGCGCGTTCTCGTGGTTCTCGCGGCCGAGGACTGGTTGACCGAACAGCGGCGCCTTCTCGCTTCGGCAGTCGTTACCGGTGACGAGTTGCCCCCCGAGGTGGAGACCGCAACCCGTCTTGCCCTTGAGCGCCACTTCCCATTGCCGGGCGAGATGTCGGTCACGGGGTCCGGAGAGACCGAAGCCGTGGAAACTGCCGACGCCGGTGCAGAGGGGACTCGGCGACCGCCGCAGCAGAGCCCGGTGCCATCTGATGATTCGGCTCCAGCGAGCGGTCCGCAAACGCCCTGAGTCTGTATCGCAGCCTACGGTTGCTTGTTCCCGTCGAGGGCGGGTTGCCATCTGCGCGATGGTGACTTAATCCCTTCGCAGGCCGGCGGTGAGCGTCAGTTCAGACGCCCGGGCGGCGCGATCTGGGCCGGTGCGAGGTTGGTGCCCAGGCGCATGTGGGGCGGGCGCACGTGGGGGAGTGGGCTGATCTGCTCCCTGTAGTCGTCGACCGTCCACTCCCACGCTCGGGACGATGGCGCACCTGACGGGGCGCCGTCGTAGGTGCGATCCTGAACGTCAAAGAGCCCGGCCCGCCGGGCGGGTCCGAGGCGGCTGCGGTGGGAAGATCGCGCCGTCTCATTGGGAACGGGCAGTCACCGCCAGCCCCTGCGGGTTGCAGGGCAAGGGTTCGCATGGTTCTGTCGGCAGCCCTCGAACGAGTCGTCGCACATCGACACGGACCCTGTTGTCATGCAACAAGCATCGAGGCAGCCGACCGGCTCCCGATTGGTCGACGAGAGTCTGTCGGCTGACTCGGCCATGCCGCCTGTCCTTCTGACGTAAGGCCCAGATCCCGGTCCCGCCTGACCCATCGCGGACTCGGAACCTTCGCGTTCGGATCCGTGGATGCGCCGCCTGGGCGAGGGCTGCGACCGGGTGCAAGGCCGTTACGGGAAACCCCCCGGGGGGTCGTGGGCCCGTAGGTGATCAACGACCGGGCTCGCTGATGCCCTATCACCGGCGAACGGGCTGTGGGTCACCGACATCACCGAGCACCCCACCGGCGAGGGAAAGCTCTACCTTGTGCGATCACTCGACCTCGCCCCGAACTGTCGCGCGTCGCGACCCACTGAATGCAGGCGTGCGCCATCCCCAGCTCGGTCGCATCTGAAGCACCGACCGCACGGCTTGAGCTTTCTCCTCCGGCGACTCCCGACGCGTCGGCAACACGCCCGACCGTACGCTCGTGTGGCATGACTCCATCCACGTTTTTCAAGGTCAGGAGCCTCCGACGAACCCTCAGGGCGGTTCAGCAGCTCGTATGGGCTAGTCAGCCCGAACTCTCGAACACAAAGATGTCGGGCTGGCCGTTGGTATCGCCGGTGACAAGGTTCGACGCCGCCGAGCCGTAGGTGATGTAGCGGCCGTCGCCGCTGATCGCCGGGCGGGAGGAGTTGCTGTTGGCTTGGGTGCCGTCGGAGGCGACCGAGACCCGGGTGGTCGCTGATGTGGTCCGGTCGAACACAAAGGTGTCGTAGATGTTGTTGGTGTCGCCGGGGATGAGGTTCGACGCAGAGGAGGTGTAGGTGATGTAGCGGCCGTCTCTGCTGATCGCTGGGCGCTGGGAATCGCTGTTGGCTTGGGTGCCGTCGGAGGCGACCGAGACCCGGGTGGTCGCTGATGTTGTCCGGTCGAACACGAAGATGTCGGAGGTGTTGTTGGTGTCGCCGGTGACAAGGTTCGACGCAAAGGAGTTGTAGGTGATGTAGCGGCCATCTCTGCTGATCGCCTGGACGGAGGACTCGTCGTTGGCTTGGGTGCCGTTGGAGGCAACCGAGACCCGGGTGGTCGCTGATGTGGTCCGGTCGAACACGAAGATGTCGTAGACACCGTTGGTGTCGCCGGTGACAAGGTTCGACGCAGAGGAGGTGTAGGTGATGTGGCGGCCGTCGCCGCTGATCGCCGGCGGGAGGGAGTCGCTGTTGGCTTGGGTGCCGTTGGAGGCAACCGAGACCCGGGTGGTCGCTGATGTGGTCCGGTCGAACACAAAGGCGTCGTAGAAGCCGTTGGTGTCGCCGGTGACAAGGTTCGACGCAGAGGAGGTGTAGGTGATGTAGCGGCCGTCGCTGCTGACCGTCGGATGCGTGGACTCGCCGTTGGCTTGGGTGCCGTTGGAGGCAACCGAGACCCGGGTGGTCGCTGATGTGGTCCGGTCGAACACGAAGATGTCGTAGACACCGTTGGTGTCGCCGGTGACGAGGTTCGACGCTAGGGACCAGTAGGTGATGTAGCGGCCGTCGTCGCTGATCACCGGCTCGTAGGAATCGCTGTTGGCTTGGGTGCCGTTGGAGGCAACCGAGACCCGGGTGGTCGCTGATGTGGTCCGGTCGAACACAAAGATGTCGTAGGAACCGTTGGTGTCGCCGGTGACGAGGTTCGACGCTAGGGAGGAGTAGGTGATGTAGCGGCCGTCGTCGCTGATCACCGGCCCGTAGGAGCCATTATTGGCTTGGGTGCCGTTGGAGGCGACCGAGACCCGGGTGGTCGCAAAGTCAGTGCCGGGTGGGGGGGTGGTGGTGATGGTGAGGGTGGCGGTGCGGGTGGTGGTGGTGCCGGCGGCGTCGGTGACGCGGATAGTGACCGTCGCAGTGGTCGGGGTGGTGGGGGTGCCGGTGATGGCTCCGGTGGCGGAGTTGATGGTGAGTGGGGCGGGGAGGCCGGTGACGGTCCAGCGGTAGGGGGTGATGCCGCCGGTGGCGGTGGCCGTCGCGGTGTAGGGGGAGCCGACGGTCCCGGGGGGAAGGGTGGAGGTGTTGATGGCCAGCAGCGGCGCGGGCGGGGGTCCTGATTGGGCGGTGGCGATGGTGAAGTTGCAGCATCTGTAGCGGGCCAGCTCGATGCGGACCGAGAGCAGCCAGACGTCGGCGACGAGGCTGAACCCGGCGGTGGCGGCCCCGGTGACGGTCCACCAGGGGGTGGCCAGGGGCGCGACGGTGCCGGTGACGACGGCCCCGGCGTCCAGGGCGAAGCCGAGGACGCCGGCGACCTTGACCGACATCTCGACGCCCAAGGTGGCGGTGAGCTTGCCTTGGGCCAAGGCGGGAGTGAAGGTCGAGGTGGCGGTCTCGCGGCGGCACCCGGGGGCCTGTCAAGACTTCTGTGTAAGCAGCTCGTGGTTGGGGGGTCAGATCCGGCCGGCGAGGCGGTCGGGGTAGGCGATGGTGAGGGCGCCGAGGGCGGGTCGCCATCCGTGGGTGGCGGCGCCTTCGACCAGGTGGCCGGGGGCGGTGCGCTTGTTGCGGGCCTTGCCGGCTTCGGCGGCGCGTTGGCGGGCCCGCTTGTCTTCGATGTCTCGGATGGCGAGCCAGAGGAGCTTCACGACGGCGTCGTCGTTGGGGAAGTGACCGCGGTTCTTGATGATCTTGCGGAGCTGGTAGTTCAGCGACTCGATCGTGTTGGTCGTGTAGATCACCTTGCGCAGCGCCGGCGGGAACTCGAGGAACGGGATGAACCGCTCCCACGCGGCGGTCCAGGTCGAGACCGTGGCCGGGTAGCGCTGACCGAGGTCTGACTCGGCGAACTCGAGCAAGGCGGCCTCGGCGACCTCGGCGTTGGGGGCGGTGTAGACGAGCTTGAGCGCAGCGGCGACGGCTCGGCGGTCCTTGTAGGACACGAAGCGCATCGAGGCCCGGATGAGGTGCACGACGCAGGTCTGCACGGTGGCCTGGGGCCAGGTCGCCTCGATGGCCTCGGGGAACCCGGTGAGCCCGTCGCAGCAGACGATGAGGACGTCTCGGACGCCCCTGTTGGCCAGCTCGGCGCAGACCGCCGCCCAGAACTTGGCCCCTTCGTTGGCCTGGACCCAGATCCCCAGCACGTGCTTGATGCCGTCGAGATCGACGCCGACGGCGATGTGGGCGGCCTTGTTGCGGACCTGATGGCCGTCTCGGACCTTGACCACCAGAGCGTCGAGGTAGATCACCGGGTAGAGCTCCTCGAGCGGCCTGCTCTGCCAGGCCTTGACCTCCTCGAGCACGGCGTCGGTGATCTTCGAGATCGTCTCGTGGCTCAGCTCGGTGCCCAGCGTCCGGGCCAGGTGAGCGCCGATGTCGCGGATGGTCATGCCGCCGGCGTAGAGCGAGATGATCATCTCGTCGAGGCCCCCGGTCCGCCGGGCGCCCTTCGGGACCAGCCGGGGTTCGAAGGTCCCGAGCCGGTCCCGGGGCGTGGCCAGATCGACATCGCCGACCTCGGTCGCCACCGTCTTCGGCGTGGAGCCGTTGCGCGAGTTCCCCGACCCCCGTCCGGCCGGGTCGCCCCGCTCGTAGCCGAGATGGCCGGTCAGCTCAGCGGCCAGACCCCGTTCGAGGACGGCCTTGATCATCTCGGGCAAGAAGCCGCCCTCGCCGGTCAGCTGCACCTCCCCGGCATCAACCCGGGACATCAGATCGTCGAGCAGTCCGGCATCGACGAGCTGCTGCACAGCAGCCCGCTCAGCCGACCGCTCGACCTCGTCATCGGTCATGGACACGTTCACTACCTCATGGAAGAGGAGCTCCTACACAGACCATCTGACAGGCCCGCACCCGGTCAGATTCTGGACCTGGCCGTTGCGCCACTCGGCGCCGACGGTGCACCCGTAGGAGATGGATCCGGTGATGCGGGCGCCGATCTCACCGTCGATGCGCAACAACGGCTTGACATCAGCGGTGAACGGGACGGGACCGATGGCGAAAGGGATCGTCCATCCCCGGGCCGGCAGCTCGCAGGAGAAACTGGCCCCCAACAAGATGTCGACGCTGCCGCCGATGCTGCCCGTGGCCACGAAGCGCAGCTTCTTCTCACCGGCGGGGCTCCACTTGCCCACCACTTCGACACGGACACCGGCTTTGGCGTTGAACTTGAACGAGTTCCCCGACCCACTGCACGCCGACCGCATGGGACGCGGGCTATCACCGGTGCTGCTCGCCGCGACGGTGCCGCCATCGACGGGCTGGGGCAGGTCGATCGTCCCAGAGAAGTCCGCTGACGGGAACACCTCCTCCAACGGGGTGCGCCGCAACCCCACCGTCACCGACGCCCCCGACACCACCCGAGACGTCACCGCCCCCATGAACCCGTCCGGGCTCTCCGGAGAGACGGGGATCGACACATGTGTCGCCCCCGGAGCCACCGCCGCAGCGTCGAGGACTGCAATGGCGGTGTCGCCGACCACCGGCGGATCGGCCGGGTCCCCGTCGACCAGGTCCCTCACCTGGCCGGGGGCCGCAATGGCGGTGGTGGCGGGCTTTTCGATGGTCCCCTCGACGATCCGCGTCTGCGACGTGGCCTCGTACTCGTTGCTGCCGGCCAGCTGCGCCGCCAACCGCAGGTCGTCACCGTTGACCAACCTGCCCGCCCAGAACTCCCTGCCGCCCGGCTCTGCCGCCCGGCCCAACAACAACCGGTAAAGGTCATCGACCCGGTACCCGTTGGCTTCCACCGACAACACCATCCGCAACGCCTCAGCGCGCCGATTCCCCCCGGCGATGCGACCCAACGCCGCCGTGCGTTCCGTGGCGGTGGGCGCTCGGAACAGCAGCCGCTGGAACGCCGCGTCCACCCACGCCCCCCCACTCCCACCTACCTGGGCATAGAACGTCGAGGACCCATACAGGAACGCCACCAGGTCCGCCACCCGCGTCCGACGCTGCCGCAACGGGTCCAACCACGCCGCCAGCTCCGCCGAGGACGGCTCGCGGCCGACCACCTCGACGAACTTCTGCCGCACCACCCGCCGCGTCCACTCTGAGCCGTGCGCCATCTGGAAGGTGACCCACGTGCGCGTCACCCCCGACGCCAACCGGCCCACCCAGAACTCCCGGCCCGCCGGCTCCGAGGAGCGACCCAACAGATCCCGGTACGCCGCATCGACAAACCGGCCCGGCCCCCGAGGGATCGACGCCACCTCCACCAACGACGACCCCGACGCCTCCTGCGCACCCACACCCGGCCCACCCACTCCAACCACACCAACACCCGCCACCAACACCGCAACGGCCACAACAACGCACAACCGGCGCATCAACACCCCCCAAGATCCCGGCGCAAACCTACACGACAACCGACGCGGCCACTACGAACTCGGCACCCATGGCCGCCCCGGCCGACAACACAACAGTGCTTCTGGTCCCGTGCCGAGCCCATCGTCGAGTCGGCGCCATGGACGAGGTGGTTCAGAGGCACGGGGGTCGGCGACAACGAAGACCCGGCTGCAACGTCGCCAGCTGGTCATCGACCGGAACTGGCGATGCGTCTAGCCCCGATCGGCGAACGCCAGGGACTGCCGCGCGCTGAGGTGACAGGTGGGGTCAGGCGGCGGTGGCCGTCTGTGGGGTCATGGTGGTCTCGTACTCGAGGGGGGTCAATCGGCCGAGAGCGGGTTGGCGTCGTCGCTGGTGGTAGGTGCGTTCGATCCAGGTGATGATGGCGATGCGCAGCTCGTCGCGGGTCGCCCAGCGCTGGCGGTCGAGGACGTTGTTCTGGAGCAGGGCGAAGAAGGACTCCATGGCGGCGTTGTCGCCGGCGGCGCCGACTTGGCCCATGGAGCCGACCAGGCCGTGACGGGCCAGGGCCCGGTGCACCTTCCGAGCGCGGAACTGCGACCCCCTGTCCGAATGGACGATGCATCCGGCCACGTCGCCGTCGCGGCGGGCGACGGCCATCTCGATGGCGGCGACGACGAGGCGGGCCTTCATGCGGGAGTCGATGGCCCAGCCGACGATCCGGTTGGACCACAGGTCCTTGATGGCGCACAGGTAGAGCTTCCCCTCGCCGGTGGGGTGCTCGGTGATGTCGGTGACCCACAGCTCGTTCGGGCGAGCGGCGGTGAAGCACCGCCGGACCAGGTCGTCGTGAGCCGGCGTGCCGGGCTTGGAGCCCTTGGAACGCTTGGGCTTGCCGAACCGGGACCACCAGCGGTTGTCCCGGCAGATCCGCCACACGACCCGGTCCGAGACCTCGAAGCCGGCGGCTCGGACCTCATCGGCGAGAAACCGGTAGCCGAACTCGGGGTCATCGACATGGGCGTCGAAGATGGCGTTGGTCAGCCACGCCTCGTCGAGCTCAGCGTCGCCGACGGGCTGGTCGAGCCAGCGGTAGTACTGCTGGCGGCACAGCTTGAGGACCCGGCACGTCACCGTGACGGGAACCCCGTCAACAGCAAGGTCACGGACGAGCGGGAACCTCATTTTCCCGGCAGGTTCGCCTGGGACAGATACGCCGCCGCCCGGCGCAGCACCTCGTTCTCCTGCTCGAGGAGTCGGAGCCGGCGGCGCAGCTCGCGGTTCTCGGCATGGTCCTCGCTCGACGGGCCAGGGCGGACCCCGTCGTCGCGGTCGGCCTGGGTCAACCAGTTCTGCAAGCACGACTCCGAGATCCCGAAGTCCGCAGCGATATCCTTGATCCGGACACCGTCCTCACGGCTGCGGGCCACCCGGATCACGTCCTCGCGGAACTCCTTCGGATAGGGCCTGGGCATGGTGAACATCCTTCCAGCGGCACCTTCCGGCACCACAGATCAGATGTCACCTCCACGCGCGGCAGTCCCCCAGGACCTCGAGCAACGGTGTCGGCGGTGTTCGGTCTCGGCTGTTGACCCTCGGTAGCCCGCCCCGTAGGGTCGCAACCTCCGAGCAGGGGGAGGGGCCATGCGTCGGCGGAGCGCGGCATATCGGGTGGTCGTCATCGGCCCGGCCCTGGACAACACGCACCGGGTGCGTCGGAACCTCGACCTGCTCGCCGCCGTGGTCCAAGTCATCGGTTCACCGACGGCCCCGGCTGACATCGAGGGCCTACGCCGAGTGTTCGTGGAGACCGCCGGCACCGGCGGCAGCGTCTACGACTGGGCCACCGCTGCTGGCGTCCTCTACCCGTCGCTCCGATCTCTGTTCCGATGACGACCACGAAACCTCGAGCGACCCGGGCGGCGGCCCTCGTCGGGCTCCTGGCCGTTGTCTGCGCAATGCACCTGGCACCGGCGAGTGCGACCGGGCCGCTCGAGGGGGCCGGACCGACGACCGCCCAGGTGGCAGCTCAGGCCCTCGGTCTGCGTCACGAGCGCACCGTCGATACCGTCCTGCGAGGCGTCTACCCGGGTTCAGGACCTGTGTGGGAGCACTTCTCGTCGCCGGCGATCGCAGATGTGACCGGCGATGCGACGCCCGAGGTCATCAGCGCCTCGCTCGACGGTTTCGTCACTGCCTACCGGTCGACCGACATGAGCGTGCTGTGGAAGCGGGACCTGGGACGGACCGCGATCCAGTCCTCGCCGGTCGTGCGCCAGCTTCGTGGGAGCGGCGCACCTGATGTCGTAGTCGGGACTATGGACGGTCGCGTCGTCGTCCTCGACGGGCCGACCGGGTCGGTCCACCTGACCGTCCGGCAGGGGGCCCCGCTGCACTGCCCGGCGGGACAGGACTGCCGGCCCGACGGGTTCTTTGGAACGCCTGCGGTGGCTGACATCACTGGCGATGGCCAGCCGGACATCGTGGCGAGCAGCTACGACCACACCATCTACGCATGGACGGCGACTGGGTCCCAGATCTTCCGGATGTACGTCGAGGACACAGTGTGGTCCAGCCCGGCCGTCGGTGACATCGACGGCGACAGGCGTCCCGAGGTGGTGGTCGGCGGCGACATCTGGGCCGGGAACCCGCTCGGCGTCCCTGGCGGTGGGCTCGTGTGGGCGTTCACCCGGGCCAGCGGCTCTTGGCGGACCTACAGCGGCTACCCGTACTCGGTGCCCGGCCAGACGGTGTGGTCGACCCCCGCCCTGGGCGACGTCAATGGCGATGGCAAGGTGGACATCGTCGTCGGCACCGGCAACAACTTTCCGACCACAGCGCAGACCCAGAGGGTGTATGCCTTCTCGGCAGCGACCCGACGCAACCTCCCGGGCTGGCCGGTGACGACGAATGGGCAGGTCTCGAACGGCCCAGCTCTCGCTGACATCGAGGGCGACGGACAGGTCGAGGTCGCGTTCGGGTCCGAGGGCGGACGGGTCTCGGTGCGTCGCCGCGACGGGACGACCCGGTACAACGCATGCGCCAACAGCGGGGGATGCGGAGCTGGCGTCGGCGCTCACGGTGGGGTGGTCGTTGCTGACCTCGACGACGACGGCGTGCAAGAGGTCGTCGCTGCGCTCCATCAAGAGCTCATGGCGTTCGACGGCAAGACGGGCGCCGTCAAGGCCAGCGTCGGCCTCCCCGGGCCCGTTCTCCAACCGGCTGCGACCCCTACCATTGCCGACGTCGGTGGGCGCACGGTCATCGCCGTCCAAGGGGTGAGCCTGCGCAGCGCCGGTCCGCCGCGGGCCGGCGACGTCACCCGTCTCATGCTGTTCACAACCGGTCAGCCTCTTTGCCGGGCCGACTGGCCGATGTTCAAGCGCACCGCCGACCGGCGAGGCGAGGTCTTCCGAGGTGCGGCGCCGTGGCGGCCCCTGCGGTGCGCCCGTCGGTTCGTGCTCCAGCAGTACCGCGACATCCTGCGCCGGGAGCCCGAGGCCGCAGGTGCCTGGTACTGGACCCACCGCATGAACACTGGCCTCGCCGGCGCCGAGCTGATCCGCCAGCTCATCGGTTCGGCCGAGTTCGCGGCGGTCCTCGGGCCGGTCGTTCGACTGCACCTCGGCACCTTCGGCCGACCGCCGGCGAACACCACCACCTTCCGGCAACAGGTGGCATCCCGACGGGCCGGAACGCCCCTGTCGGCCATCGCTGACCAAGTGGTCGCCGATCCCGCCGTTCAGGCCAAGACCGACGGCGCGTTCGTCGCCGACACGTACCGGAACCTGTGGGGTCGAGCCCCGACGGCGGCCGAGCAACGCGACGGCGAAGCGGCTCTGGCCCGCGGGCAGAGCCGGGGATCCTGGCTGGTCTCCCGCTCCGAGCTGGCGTCAGCGGTCGCCGCGCAGGCGTCAGAGGTCACCGTGACCCTCGTCTACCTCGGCATGCTCGACCGCGTACCGGACCTGGCTGGCTTCCGCTACTGGGTCGACCAGGCCAACGCCCGGGGCACCGTCCGCGTCATCACCGGCTTCCAGTCCAGCGCCGAGTACGCCAGCCGGGTGACCTGACCGGGATCTGTTGCATTGGACGAGATCGAATTGGACCTGAGCCGGGCCATCGCTGTCCCCAAGGCCGACGACGCTGGCGCCAGGCCCCAGAAGGCGGACGACGCGGTGTCGGAGGGCGCCGGCTGACGGCGTCGAGAGGATCGCAGACCGCGGCGGCCAGGTCATCGACCAGGTCGCGATCGGCAAGGCTCACGGCGGGATGTTGGCAGGCGTCTACTCCATCACAGGGTCCAGCAGCGATACCAGCAGCGCAAGCTTTGTCGAGATCTCGACCGACGGGATGTCGAACCGGTCGAACACATGCTGACCGAGGTAGGCGAGGTGCATTGCGGCGATCCCGACCGAGCTCAGAGGCTCGAGCCACGGCTCCATCGGCCGAAGGGTCGCTGTGCCGGCCTTGAGGTCGGTTCGGATGAAGTACTCGAGAGCCTTGGTGCCGACGTGGATGTCCCATGCCGAGTGCGAACGGAACACGACGTCGTAGCCCCTCGGGACTGCGCCGTCGGTGCCGTCAACTTCCGCAAGCATCGGCCCGACCAGGTCTGCCATCCGCTCGACCCACAGCCGAGCGATGATGACCTCCGAGTCGTCGGCCTCGTCGCGTTCGCCGGCAGCGACCAGCCGCCTTCGCTCCAGTTCCAGCAAGGCCGCGCCGTCGACGGTCAGGACTTCGCCGACGTCGACATCGTTGGCGCGCACGACCTTCCCGTCGCTCTCGATCTGAGCCCAGTGCATACGTATCCACGCCTCGTGGCCACCTAGCAACAGATACATCCCAGCGAGCCAGGTCTCCCAGATCGGCCGGGCCAACACGCCAACGGCGACGGTCTCTCCAGCGTCCAGGGCCAAGGTCGCTGCTCGGGTGAGGCTGACGCCTCGAACGAGGGCTGCCGCTGCGTAGACCTGGTGGGCCTCGCTGAGCGGACCTTCGAGCCCGACGACCCGGGCCTCGAGCTCAGCGAGGGTCGAATCAATGGTCTCGCGCAGGGATGTGGTCAAGACTTGCTCCAGGTGCTGGTCGGCGCACTCCATGTTGGCGTCCGTCCAGGGCGCCGTCGGGACCTGGCAAGATCGTCCGTGGGTGAGCAGGTGGAGGGGAGTGGAGAGCGTGGGATCTGTTTGGTCACCTCGGCGTGGCCCTTGTGCGGCCCGGCCGGCGCTTGATCTACCGTGCCGCATCGATCCGATCACGATCACGCTCGACGGCCTCCGGCGCTACGACCAACTCGATGAGTTCAGCCGTGGGTTTCGCGAGCGAGGCCGCGAGATCCATCTCGACCTCAGACCCCTGAGCACCGAGGTCAACGACGATCATCGTCGGGTAGACGCCCGCGTCGCATCGGTCGTCTCGAGCGTGCTGCTCACCTCGGGCGGGAGGGGTCCGCTCACGGTGTGGTTACCCGACCACGACGGTCTCAACGCAGGCATCGCTCGTGGAGGCTTGCTGTTCGCCATGGCGCAGCGAGACGGACCCACCAGGCTCTTCGTCGGCGACGTCAGCCGACAGGATCTGCTGGAGGACTGGAAGCCGAACTGGAATCCCAATCGAGCCGAGTTCCGGCAGGCACTCAGCGCGACTGGCCCCGGCTCGCCGACCGGCGTCGGACCGATCCAAGCGGACTTCCTGATGCTGAACAACCCCCATCAGTCAGTCCCGCGGGAGCGCCTGGCGATCGAGGTCAGCGACAACGTCGCCGTGCCATGGGTCGAGAGGGTCACCCGGTACGCCGCTCCTCGAGCCACCGGTGCATGGGTGCGGAACTTCAGTGAGGCGGCCGGAACGGTCATCCGCGAACTGCTCTACAACCTGTCCACCCATCCGTTTGCGCCGATCGCTCGCCTTCCTGACCTTCCCAAGACGGGACGTAAGGCGTACGTCGAGCTGTATTCGACACGAGGAGGTGTGAACCGCGTACACCTCGTCGTTGCAGACACCGGGCACGGGATCAGCCGGACGCTGCGGCCCAAGTTGCGCCAACTGCGGTCCGAGCTCACCGGCGCGACCTCCGAGGCTCTCGTGAGGCGACTTCTGGAGCAGACGCTGCCGACCTACGGGCATGCCGAGGGATTCGGCTACGGCCGCATCATCGAGCTGGCTCAGCGGTTCGGTGGCTCCGTCGACGTGTTGACCATCGCCGACGACGAGATGGGCGGCACCATCCGAGCCCGGTGGAGCGAAGGCAAGGTCTCGACCGAGCGCCTCCCGACGCTCGAGTGTCGAGGGACGGTCGTGCACGCCACGCTCACCATCGAGTCGGCCGACGAGAAGCAGGACAACCAGCCGGAGCTCTTCGCCTGTGCAAACCAGGGATAGCTACGGGCGACTGAGTGACACCACGTCTCGAACGTGGTTCGTCGGTGCGACGGGTGGAGCCAACCTCCTCTTCCTCGACCCCGACCTCGATGGCGGGTCCGACACCGAAGCGGAGCGACTCGGCGACCTCGTCAGGGGAGCGCCTTCCGAGATGCTCGGCGCCGTCGAGGTGGTCGTGGTGCGCTGGCTTCCGGAGGTCTGCACCGCGGACCACCTCGCAGCCTTCCTGCGCTCGGTTCGGGTGAGCCTGACCCGCCTGGGCAGCACTGCGCCACTCTGCGTGATTCGGTTCGCTCCAGGTCAGACCCTGAGTTGGCATATCGCAGCCGACGACGGATCACTGCAAGATCCGGCTGACCTGCCCGAAGACATTGAGATCCGTTGCCGCGCAGTTGAAGTGGCGGCTCTGCTCGCCTGGGGCAAGGCCGTCTGGCGACCCCAGGGGTACCACTATCGATTGCCGAGCGGCACACACTCGGACACCTTCATCCGCATGGCCGACGCAGTGCGGTCGCCTCGGGACGCCATCGCCCTCGCCTCCTGGATGTTGCCCGACGCTGCGGACGGTTTGGGCGTCGTGGCCGACTCGGCGAGCCTGACTCCGATAATCGTCGCACTGCACGCCCTGATGCGCTCGTCGGGGTTGAGAACCGGGCGAGTCGCTGTTCTAGAGGCGTACCCATTCAACCAGCTGGATACCACCAAAGCCTTCCGTGATGTGTCGCCCGCCTCTGAGCCCGTCATAGGTCTGCTGTCGGTGCATGCAACTGGCACCGCACGTGACCGGATGCAGCGTGGCTTGGCGTCCATGGTCGAAGGCGATCGAACCCTGCACGTCGTCATCGCCAAGCAGGCCGAGACCGTCCCAGAGTCGATCGCCGTCGAAGGGGTGAAGGTCACGACGTGGCACGCGGCAAGAGCGGACATCGAAGAGCAACCCGAGACCTGCGGAATGTGTCGTGGTCCGGACAAGGCGCGGTTCGTGCAGATCGACCCCCGGTCATTCGGGAGCATGGTGCTACCTGCGCCCGACCTCGTCATGCCGAGCGTCCGGTACGCCGCTGACAACCGACGATTCTGGGAACTCGCAGACGCTGCCGGTGCCATCGAGCTCGAGGGCGTCCCAGGCGTCGGCTCGGGTCACCCGCGCATGGGCCCAACCAAACGCATGACCGTGAAGGTGAGCCACGACGAGTTGCTCTCGGACGGCATGTGGGCTCTGTTCGCCGATGCATGCGTCAAGCAGATGCAGCGTCGGGAAGCGGCGACCATGAGTGCTCCCGGAGGCGCCGATGAGTTCGGACCGTATGACGCTGTCGTCGTCGACGTCACGGACATCTCCCGAGCGAACTTCGAGCCCTTCCTCCACACGGCCCTCGGACGGCGGCTGAACGGCCCTGTCGTCGTCTTCGACGGGGCGTCCGAGGAGCGGTTCTCGGACCCGGATGCCGTGGTCGGCGCCCCGCGGCTCCTTTTCTTCCGGCTCGGAGCAGTGAGCGGACTCTCGCTCCAACGGACTCTCGTTGCGATCCAGGACCTGGGTCGCACAGTCGGAGTTGGTGCCGCGATCGACGCTGTTGTCGTGCACCTGCGGCCAGCGTCGTTGAGACGAGCCGAGACTTTGTTCAACAGCTTCGCAACCCGCCTGCTTGCATTGTGGGACAGCGTGCTCCCCGAGGACCGCCGTTCACCCCTCCAGGACGAGCTCGATGCCCTGAGCCGGGTCACCGATGAGTCCCTGCCGCCCGACGTGCAGACTTACCTTGAAGGCCGCCGCGCCATCTGTTCGGATCCAGGCATGGCGGACCCCGTGCTCTGGGGGATTGACGACGTTGATGCGCCGACTGCTCGCCTCAGCCCGCACTCGTACTACGGCGAGAATTTGAGGGCTCGTGCGGCCTACGCATCCATCGGCGCAGCCGTGCACGAGGCCCGTCTCCACGGTGAGAAGGCGAGGGGCGCTCCTCTCTGGAGGCAGTTCGAGGTCGGAGCCATCGTCCGCTCGTACTATGACCCGATCATCATCGCCTGCATCTTCCGATGGCTGCGGCCAGGAGAGCTGTGGTGGGGCGGCACCACGGTCAGCGCAAAGAACGAGGTGGCCGACCTGATCCACCGCGGCGGGGAGGGGACTGTGCTTCTGGTCGCCGAGCTCCTGGTCGCTGCGTCCATGGGCAAGCTCACCGTGGGTGCAAAGGATCAGCTGCGCGCTCAAGCCCAGGCGCTCGTCGCCGGCGATGATCCACCCGTAGAGGTTCTCGCCGGCCTTGCGCTGCTCGACGCGTCTGAGTAGGTCGGGTCCCGCTAGCACACGTAGTACCTACTGGAAGGGGCCTCCGGTCCCACCACCCGATGGTCCTCGTTCGCGCGCGCCGTCGGCGAGTCGCTATGGAGGACTCCTACCGACTACCCCGATGGTGAACGTCGACCATGGATCCAGTTGGCGATGTCAGATCGAACCCAGAGGACGCACGGGCTGCGGTCTACCGCAGGGGCCGGGAAGTCTGCGTAGCGGCTGCGGTACACGCTGACCGCAGACCGGCTCGAGAGCCCGAGAATCTCGGCCACCTCGCTTGCGCCGATGAGCTCCTCGGGATCGACAAGCCTGGGCATGCAACCGAGGCTAGTTGACGACCGCCAACCTTGTGGTTACGGTTGGCGACCGACAACATCCTGATGGTCCCGGCGACGAGCCAACGTCCCGGGACCCGGCCACTACCTACGCAGAGGTACTGACATGAATGACGGTAGCAAGCGGCCGCCCGGTGCTACCCCGGGCGAGCCCGAGGGTGTATCGGAGCGCTGTGGACGCGCTGACCGGCCGCAGCACAGCGCACCCCGGCACGAGGCCCTCGGACGGTTCGGAGACGAGCTGCGAGCCGCGATGCGGGGCCGCGGCGTCACGCAGGTCGAGCTCGCCAATCTTGTGGGCGCCAGCCAGGCGGGCGTATCGAGCTGGCTGGCGGGAAAGACGCAGCCGAGGATCGACACCATCTGGCGGCTCGAGGAGATCCTGGAGTTCCCGCCCGGCGGGCTGTCGCGGATGCTCGGGTTCCTTCCGATAACTGCAGCAAGAAGCGCGATGGACCTGAATGAGGCCATCGACGTCGACCCGGCGCTGTCGCAGCCCGAGAAGGACGTTGTTCACCACCTGGTGACGGTGCTGCGCTCCCGAGGTTGACGGCACCATCGGCACCAGCACTCCATACGCTGCCGTGCCGGCGACGTCGGCCTCTGCGTCGCTGTCAGGGCTTCCCCTCGGATCGTGGAGGGTCGCTGATCGCTGGTGGAGCCTCGCAGGCGCCGGCGTGGGGTCATCATCGACTGGCGCCGCGGGCACCCGGAGTCTCCCCAGCCGATGGCCCGGCTCTCCATGGGCAACGTCTGGTCCTGGCCGGAGGTCGAGCGGTGGGCCGCCGCCTCCGGGCGCACACAAGGGGCGAAGGCGACCACCCGCCGATTCAGGGTCGCCCATGAGGGCGACGTCGGGTCGTGGCCGGTTGGGCAGAGCCGGCGGCGCACCTCGGCTCCGGGTGTAAGGGTGGGCCGAACTGCGGCCGCTGGGTCTTCTAGCGTGCAGCGCATGACGGAGGGGCAAGGCATGCGGCTTCTGCCCGAGCAGCGCGCTCGGGTCCGCATCGACGAGATGCTGGAGGCGGCAGGCTGGGTGGTGCAGGACTACCGAGCGGTGAACCTCTACGCAGCGCAGGGGGTGGCGGTGCGGGAGCTGGTCACCACCGCCGGGCCGGCGGACTACGTGCTGTTCGTGGACCGGCAGGCGGTGGGGGTGATCGAGGCCAAGAAGCAGGGCACGACCCTGTCAGGGGTGGAATGGCAGACGGTCAAGTACCAGACGAACGTCCCTGACGAGCTGCCGGCCTACCTGGTCGATCGTGAGCGTGACGACGGTTCGATGGTGCGGTGCCTGCCGTTCGCGTACGAGTCGACGGGGGCCGAGACGTGGTTCACCTGCCACATGGACCCGGAGCCGACGGCGCGGCGGGTGTTCTGGTTCCATCGGCCCGAGACGTTCGCAAGGCAGGTCGAGGATCACGTGGCCCACGGGGGCGGCACGTTGCGGGCCCGGATCCCGGCGATGCCGGTGCTCGAGCACGATCCCGCTCGGCTTCGTGACGCCCAGTTCGAGGCGATCACGAACCTGGAGCAGTCGCTGAAGGACAACCACTCGCGGGCGCTGATCCAGATGGCGACGGGGTCGGGCAAGACGTTCGCGGCGGCGAACATCTGCGAACGGCTGATCCGCCACGGCCAGGCGCAGCGCATCCTGTTCCTGGTCGACCGAGGCAACCTGGGCAAGCAGACCCTCAAGGAGTTCCAGGGCTTCGAGGTGCCCGGGTCGGGGCGGAAGTTCACCGAGCTCTACAACGTCCAGCACCTGACCCACAACAGGGTGGACCCGGTGGCGAGCGTGTGCATCGGGACGATCCAGCGCGTCTATTCGATGCTGCGAGGCGACGCGGACCTCGACGGGGAGCTCGACGAGCAGACCGGGGAGGCCGTGGAGCCGGACCGGCCGGTGGAGGTCGACTACCAGCCGGCGCTGCCGATCGAGGCGTTCGACGTCATCATCGTCGACGAGTGCCACCGGTCGATCTACGGGGTGTGGCGCCAGGTGCTGGAGTACTTCGACGCGTTCCTGATCGGGCTCACCGCCACGCCGGGCAAGCAGACCTTCGGGTTCTTCAACCAGAACCTGGTGATGGAGTACGGGTTCCCCCAGGCGGTGGCGGACGGGGTGAACGTCGACTTCGACGTGTTCCGCCTCTCCACCGCCATCAGCGAGGGCGGCTCGACCATCGAGGCCGGCTACTGGACGACGTTCCGGGACCGGGAGACCAGGGACGAGCGCCTCGAGCAGGTCGACGAGGACCTGACCTACGACGAGAAGGCCCTCGACAACAAGGTCGTGGCCAAGGACCAGATCCGCACAGTGATCCGGGCCATCCGAGACAACCTGCCGGCGATGTTCCCCGACCGCGAGCTCGACGAGCACGGCCGGCTGCGCCACGTCCCCAAAACGCTGATCTTCGCCAAGGACGACAGCCACGCCGAGGACATCGTCCGTGCCGCCCGGGAGGAGCTGGGCAAGGGCAACGACGTGATCGCCAAGATCACCTACAAGGCATCCGACGGGCAGAAGCCCGAGGACCTGCTCCAGGCATTCCGCACCAGCTATTACCCGCGCATCGCCGTGACCGTGGACATGATCGCCACGGGCACCGACGTGAAGCCCATCGAGATGGTGGTGTTCATGCGCATGGTGCGATCGCGGAACTTCTTCGAGCAGATGAAGGGCCGCGGGGTGCGCACCATCCCCGCCAGCGACCTCCAGGTGGTCACCCCCGACGCGGCCCACAAGGACCGCTTCGTGCTCGTCGACGCCGTCGGCGTCACCGAGACCAAGCTCATCGAGACCACGCCCCTGGAGCGCAAGCGGGGCGTGTCGCTGGAGAAGGTCCTTCACCAGGTCGCCCTCGGGCACATCAGCGAGGATCTCGTCTCCACACTCGCATCCCGCCTGGCCCGCATCGACAACCGCATCGCCCCTGCCGACCGCGAGGCGCTCGAGACGCTCGCCGGCCAATCGCTGAAGGCGATCGAGCACGGCCTCGTCGAGGCCATCGACCCCGACCATCAGATCGCTGCCGCCCGAGCCGCCACCGGCAGCACCGACCCGACCGACGTCGAGCTCGACCAGGCCCGCAAGGTGCTCTTTGGCGAGGCGGTGAAGCCCCTGGCCGCCAACGCCGAGTTGCGCGACGCCCTGGTCAACGTGCAGCGCAGCTTCGACCAGGTCATCGACGAGATCAGCGAGGACCGCGTCACCCGGGCCGAGTTCGCCGTCGACGCCCGGGCCCGGGCCGAGCAGACCGTCGAGTCTTTCCGGGAGTTCCTAAACGAGCACAAGGACGAGATCACCGCCCTCCAGGTGCTCTACAGCCGCCCCTACGCCAAGCGCCTCACCTACCGAGACGTCAAGGAGCTGGCCGAGGCCATCGGGAGGCCCCCGCACCGCTGGACCCCCGAACGTCTGTGGGAGGCATACGAGACCCTCGACGCCTCCAAGGTCCGCGGCTCTGCCGGCACCGTGCTGACCAACATCGTCAGCCTCGTGCGCTACACCATCGGCGACACCGACGAGCTCGCCCCCTTCCCCGAGCAGGTCGCCGAGCGGTTCGACGCGTGGCTCGTCCAGCAGCAGAACGCCGGGCGCACCTTCACCGACGAACAGCTCGAATGGCTCACCCTGATCCGCGATCACCTCGCCGCCTCGCTGTCGATCGAGGCGCGAGAGCTGCTCGACCCGCCCTTCAGCCAGCGCGGCGGTCTCGGCAAGGCACGCGAGCTCTTCGGGCAAGACCTCGACGGCCTTCTGGTTGAACTCACCGAGGCCATCGCAGCATGAGCGAGCTGCCACCCGGGTGGGAGTGGACGACCCTTGGTGAGATCGGCAGGTATCTCAACGGGCGGGGGTTCAAGAAGTCGGAGTGGAGCGATAGCGGTCGCCCCATCATCCGTATCCAGAACCTCACGGGCTCCGGTGCCGCCTTCAACTACTACGAAGGCCAAGCCGATGAGCGCCACACCGTCCACGACGGTGATCTCCTCGTCTCCTGGGCGGCGACACTGGGGGTCTACGTGTGGCGCGGCCCCGAGGCTGTGCTCAATCAGCACATCTTCAAGGTCGAGAGCCGCATCCGTCCTGGGTTCCATCGTTGGCTGCTCGACAACGCTTTGGCGGACCTCCAGCGGCAGACGCACGGGTCCGGGATGGTCCACATCACCAAGGGACGGTTCGACTCGACTCCTGTGCCGTTGCCGCCGCTCTCCGAGCAGGAGCGGATCGTCGCCGCCATCGAGGAACACCTCTCCCGCCTCGACGCCGCCGAGGATGGCGTCAACTCAGCCCACCGGCGGACCGGCACGCTCGTGCAGCGCCTCATCGACTCCACCTGGGACCGGGCGGAGACGGTCGCGCTAGCCGACCTGCTCGAACAGCCTCTCGCCAATGGCCGGTCGGTCAGAACTGATCCTGACGGATTTCCGGTTCTGCGTTTGACGGCGCTCAGGAATCGTCGGATCGATCTCGCGGAGCGCAAGGGTGGTGCATGGACCGGTGAGGAAGCCCGACCGTTCCTCGTGCAAGAGGGCGACTTCCTCGTATCTAGAGGAAACGGCTCGCTGTCGCTGGTTGGTCGCGGTGGGCTAGTCGCTGTAACGCCGGATCCGGTCGCCTATCCCGACACGCTCATTCGAGTTCGCGTCCAGCCGTCGGACTACGACGTGCGGTTCCTCAGCCTTGTGTGGGATTCGACTCCTGTTCGTCGCCAGATCGAGGGGCAGGCCCGGACTACGGCCGGGATCTACAAGGTGAACCAGGAGATGCTTCGGCTCATCGAGCTGCCGCTTCTGTCGCTCAATGAGCAGTCTGCGATGGTTGAGCGGCTCGACGCGGCGATGTCGGAATGTGAGCGTGTGAGAGCGGAGGTACATCGCTCTCGGGTTCGGTCTACGACCTTGCGGCGGTCCGTGCTCGGAGCTGCGTTCTCCGGTCAGCTCGTGCCACAGGATCCGGACGATGAGCCGGCTTCCGCACTGCTTGAACGGATCCGGGCGGAGCGGGCAGCGACCATCCCGACGAAGCGAACCCGGAGGGCGAAGGCATCGTGAGCGACACCAAGGTGATCGTCGACAAGCTTTGGAACTACTGCAACATCCTGCGGGATGACGGGTTGTCGTACGGCGACTACCTGGAGCAGCTCACGTACCTGCTGTTCCTGAAGATGGCCGAGGAGCAGCAACAGCTCGGTCTCGAGCGGATCGTGCCGGAGGGCTACGACTGGCCGTCGTTGCTCGATCTCAAGGGTGAGGCGTTGGAGGCGCACTACATCGCCATCTTGAACCACCTCGGCGGTACCGAGGACCTGCTCGGAGTCGTGTTCCGCAAGGCGCAGAACCGCATCCAGGATCCGGCCAAGCTGGAGCGACTGATCAAGGACCTGATCGGAGGCGAGTCGTGGATGACCCTCGACGCCGACGTGAAGGGCGACGCCTACGAGGGGCTCTTGGAGCGCAACGCGGCGGACACCAAGTCGGGGGCGGGCCAGTACTTCACGCCTCGGGCGTTGATCTCGGCGATGGTCGAGGTGATGGCGCCGGGCCCGGACATGCGCATATGCGACCCGGCGTGCGGCACCGGTGGGTTCTTCCTGTCGGCGTTCGATCACATCGTGCGCCACCACCCGAACCTGGACCCGGACCAGAAGCGCCATCTGCGCTCGGGGCTGTTCACCGGGTGGGAGATCGTCGACAACACGGCCCGGCTGTGTGCGATGAACTTGCTGCTGCACGGGATCGAGTCGCCCGAGTCCGACAGCCCGGTCCACGTCGACGACGCGCTGCGGGCTGAACCGCCCCGGGTCTGGTGACTGCTCCTTCTCTTGAGAGGATGGAGCTATGCCTGCACTTCCGAGGGGCCAGAGGCACCCTGCCGAGCTGCGCGAGCGCGCGGTGCGGATGGTGTTCGAGCACCAACACGAGTATCCGTCGCAATGGAAGGCGGTCTGCTCGGTCGCCGACAAGCTCGACCTGAACCGCGAGACGCTGCGGAACTGGGTCAAGCAGGCCGACGTCGACCGCGGTGGCCGGCCTGGTCTGACCACCGACGAGCGAGCCCGGATGAAAGACCTCGAGCGTGAGGTGAAAGAGCTGCGCCGAGCGAACGAGATGGCGGAATCCACCGGTGGGCGCACCGGTCCTGTGACGATCCGAGCACCTCGATCACAGGAGCAGCGCCATGGCCGGAATCCTCACCCACGAGCAGAAGCAGCTTGCGTTCCGACTCCGAGGCCGTGGGTGGCGGCTCGTCGACATCGCCAGGGAGATCGGCTGCACCGCGCCGATGGTCGGGCTCATGGTCCGCGACGGCCGGTTCACAACCGGGGTCCCCGACACGTGGGAACCGCGCCCGGGCTGTTTGAGCATCGCTGATCGCGAGGAGATCTTCGTCGGCATCCGCGCCGGCGACTCGCTCAGCGCGATCGCCCGGGCGATCGGTCGGGTCCCGTCGGTGGTGACCCGCGAGGTTGCCGCCAACGGCGGCCGCCAGGGCTACTCGGCCTGGGCCGCCCACCAGCGCGCCCGCCACGCCGCCCGACGACCGAAGCCCTGCAAGCTCGGAGCCGGCCGGCTGCTCGATGAGGTGACCAAGCGGCTCGAGGAGCTGTGGTCGCCCGACGAGATCGCTCGACGCTTACCGTTGGACTTCCCGGACGACCCGGAGATGCGGGTGAGTCACGAGACGATCTACCAGTCGCTGTTCGTCCAGGGCCGAGGAGAACTCCGGCGTGAACTGGCCCGATGCCTCCGCTCGGGCCGGGCCAGTCGCAAGAAGCGCGGCACCGTCGACGGGCGAGGGCGCATTCCCGGGATGGTCAACATCTCCGAGCGACCCGCCGAAGCCGACGACCGCGCCGTGCCGGGTCACTGGGAAGGCGACCTCATCCTCGGCGAAGCCAGCCGCAGCGCTGTCGGCACCCTCGTCGAGCGCACCACCCGCCTCGTGCTCCTCCTGCACCTCGACGGCGACCGGTCGGCAGTGACCGTCGAGAAGGCGATGCGCAAGGCCATCGCCACGCTGCCCGACGAGCTCGTCCGGTCGATCACCTGGGATCAAGGAGCCGAGATGTCGACCCACGCCAGCTTCACGACGGCGACAGGCATCCCGATCTACTTCTGCGATCCGCACTCGCCCTGGCAGCGCGGCTCGAACGAGAACACCAACGGTCTCCTTCGTCAGTACTTGCCCAAGGGCACCGACCTCTCGAAGGTCTCCGCTTCCGAACTCGTCGAGATCCAGCGGAGCCTCAACGGCCGTCCGCGCAAGACCCTCGGCTACCTGACACCATCAGAGGCTTACGCACAGGTCGTTGCGGCCACCGCTTGAACCCGCCGATCTTGAAGGCGGCGTCGGCTTTCTTCGGGGCGGAGCTCGACCGCCAGTCAAAGCGCTGATCGAGTTCATCGACGCGCATCGCCAGCGGTTCGGGGTCGAGCCGATCTGCAGGGTGCTCACCGAGCACGGCTGCAAGATCGCCCCGAACACCTACTGGGTGGCGAAGAAGCGGCCGCCGTCTGCCAGAGCGATCCGCGACGGCGAGCTGAAAGAGCAGATCGTCCGGGTGCACGCCGAGAACCTGTCGGTGTATGGAGCCGACAAGATCTGGGCGCAGCTCAACCGGGAAGGCACCCGTGTCGCTCGCTGCACCGTGGAGCGGCTGATGCGCGATCTGGGACTCTCCGGGGCTCGTCGAGGCCGCGCGTTCAAGGTCACGACCCGATCCGATGAGCGCCAGCACCGCCCCGACGACCTCGTCGCCCGCCGGTTCAAGGCCCCCGGACCGAACCGGCTCTGGGTGGCTGACATCACCTACGTGCGCACCTTCGACGGCTGGGTCTACGCCGCGTTCATCATTGACGTGTACTCCCGCATGGTCGTCGGCTGGCAGATCTCCAAATCGTTGCGCACCGACCTCGCTCTCGACGCGCTCGAGATGGCCGTGTGGAACCGCACCCGCGACGGCCGCTCGCTCGACGGCCTGACCCACCACAGCGACAGGGGCGTGCAATACCTCGCGGTGCGCTATTCCGAACGGCTTGCTGAGAACGACATCGTCGCCTCCGTCGGGTCCAAGGGCGACAGCTACGACAACGCCATGGCCGAGAGCTTCAACAGCCTCTTCAAATGGGAGCTGATCTACCCCCAGGGCCCATGGCGCAGCCTCGACGACGTCGAGTTCGCCACCCTCGGCTACATCGACTGGTTCAACCACCGCCGCCTCCACGGCGAGATCACCACCGACAACACCTACGTCACCCCCGCCGAGTTCGAAGCCGCCCACTACCGTCAGATCACCCCGGCTCCCGAGCCGATCACCCAATGACCTGAGCAGTCACGGAACCCGGGGCGGTTCAGGCCGACCCGGGGGACCGGTTCGACATGGTCCTGACGAACCCGCCGTTCGGGAAGAAGTCATCGGTCCAGATCGTCAACGCCGAGGGCAAGGCCGAGCGCCAGAGTCTGACCGTGGTGCGCGACGACTTCTGGGCATCGACGTCGAACAAGCAGCTCAACTTCGTCCAGCACGTCAAGACCTTGCTCAAGGTCGGCGGCACCGCGGCGGTGGTCGTGCCCGACAACGTGCTGTTCGAGGGCGGGGCCGGCGAGACGATCCGGCGGCGGCTGCTGCACGAGTGCGACGTCCACACGCTGCTGCGGCTCCCTACGGGGATCTTCTACGCCCAGGGTGTGAAGGCCAACGTGCTGTTCTTCGACCGCAAGCCCGGGTCGGACACGCCGTGGACGAAGGACCTGTGGATCTACGACCTGCGGACGAACCAGCACTTCACGTTAAAGACCAACCCGCTGCGCCGCGCCGACCTCTACGACTTCGTCGACAGCTACCGGCCTGACCGTCGTGGGGAGCGGGAGGAGAGCGAGCGGTTCCGCCGCTTCACCTACGACGACCTGGTCGAGAGGGACAAGGCCAGCCTCGACATCTTCTGGCTGCGCGACGAGAGCCTCGAAGACACAGACAACCTCCCCGCGCCAGGCGTCATCGCCGCCGAGATCGTCGAAGACCTCCAAGCCGCCCTGACCGAGTTCACCGAGCTAGCCGAGTCCCTCCAGGGCATCGGCATCGCGATCGACGCCGAGGAGGCGCCGACCTGATGGGCAAGTACGACCCGCTCCACGACCACCTCCTCGCCTGCAACGAGCCCGTCCTTCAGATGCGCTTCACCGACATCGAACGACTACTCGGTGACGACCTGCCGGCATCAGCGCGCCGGCACCCAGCCTGGTGGGCCAACGAGACCGTCGAGGCTCACATTCATGCACGCGCCTGGCTGGGACGCCGGGTACCGAACCCGCAATGTCGACCTCAACGCAGGCACGGTCGAGTTCACCTCGGGTGGTGGAATCCGGTGACGGACGCTGATGCCCCTCTAGGTGCATCGATCCGGATCTTCCTTGCGGGCGGGATCGCCGACGGCGTCTGGGTCGTCGAGAAGAGCAACTGGACCGGCAAGGCCCTCATGGCACCCCGCACCCGGTACCGCGACCTTCGCTCGAGATCTGACCTCGACGGACCGGGCGTGTACCTCCTGTCCGGCCCGACGGAGTCGGGAGTCCCCGCGCTGCGCATCTACATCGGCGAGACCGACGACCTGCCCGGTCGCCTGGACAGCCACAACAAGACGAAGGACTTCTGGAACCGGGTCATCGTCTTCACCAGCAAGGACGACAACCTCAACAAGGCCCACATCCGCTACCTGGAGGCAAGGCTCATCGCCCTGGCCAAGGCCGCGAACCGATCCGAGCTCGAGAACGGCAACGTCGGATCGCTCCCCCCGCTCTCCGAGCCGGACACCGCCGAGGCCGAAGCGTTCCTCCGGGAGATGCTGCTCATCTACCCCGTCCTGGGTCTCCTGTCGTTCCAGAAGGCCGAGGAGCTGCCGTCGAGCTCGGTGCGCCTCTTCCTGAGGGGCAAGGACACGATCGCACAGGGCACCGAGACCTCCGAGGGGTTCGTGGTGTACGCCGGCGCGCTCGGCAGAACGGTCGCCGTGCCGTCGATCCACGCCTACGGCACTCAGATCCGGCAGGCGATGATCGAGAAGGGGGTGTTCGCCGTCGAGGGCAAGCATCTGCGGTTGACCGAGGACTACGTCTTCTCGTCGCCATCGAACGCAGCGATGGTCCTGCAAGGTAGGACCTCCAACGGCCGAGTCGAGTGGAAGGCCGAGGACGGACGGACGCTGAAGGAGATCCAGACCGAGGCTGCGGGTGTCGACGAGCCGGTAGGTCTGAGATGACGCCCACAACGAAGGAATGGGATCGCAAGACTCAGTTCGGAGGCAGCCGTGCGCGAGGTTGACGGCATTCTCGACTTCTTGGAGGAGTACGACCTCCTTCGTCCCCCTGAGTCCGTTGATGACGACGTACGGATCGGACGGGTGGGCCCTGACGAACAGATCGCAGAGGTCGACTGGGCCTATCTGACGTCGGGCGACTTCGTCGCAGACGACCTCCAGATGGCTTCGGACGGTGGGCTCACTGCGGATGTTCTGGGGGGACTGGGCATCGCCCGATCAAACGCAGAACTGGACCGACGGCAGTCCGAGGCGATCCCCCCACCATGGGACTCGTGTGCCTGGTACGCGCCGATGCACTACTACGGCCCGAGGTGGGGCATCTACATCCGGGAGGACTGCCTCGAGAAGCTCATGATCGAGATCTCATGGTTCGCATGGGACTCGCCGCGCACCCACAAGACCGTCCTGGACCTGAGGCTCGCAGCGTTCTTCGTGCTGTTCTTGCACGAGCACTTCCACCACAAGCTCGAAGGCTTCGGCATTCGTCTGGCCCTCGCAGACCGCGCCGCTCCCGACCACTACCTGCGTTACGACCGAGCGGTCTACCGGGCAACGGTCGGCACCGATGACAACATCGAAGAAGCACTGGCCAACGCTGACGCCTACCAGCGGCTGGGCGACCAGCCGTACCATCGCCTCCTTCCCAGCGCCATCCGCAGAGCCCTTCGACGGTGGATGAAGTGGCGGTTCATGCACGTTGATCCCCCGGGCTATCGCATGGCGCGCCACTACCTGACCCCCGGGAAGCTCGCTGACGGAGCCGCCCGCCTCCAGACCCAGGTGCTTGAAGCAAGAGTCGCTCCGACGTCGAACCCTGCACACTGGCAGGCGGGACCGAACATGCTCCGATCAGTCTTCCCGATCACCTCGGACATCTACCTGGTCATTCCGCCAGGCTCGACCGCTTCTTTTCGCCTGTCAGCCCGCCCGTACACGGTCTCGGTGCGTCAAGCGAGGAAATGGCTGAAGGACAACGGCTTCGCTGAGCTTCCAGGTCGGGGCAAGGGCGACCACGAACGATACGAACGATCCGACGGCCTCCAGGTCGGCCTCGATGGCGGCGCGCGAGAGCTCTCACGGAACATCGAGCGAACGATCGCCAAGGCGCTCGGTGTCTCTCAGCGCGAGCTCCGACTCGCAGTCAGCGAGGGACGGCCCCTCTGACGTGTGTGCCCTCGACTCGTCGTCGGAAGAGTGCATGGGGCAGACGGCCTAGAGCGGCGGTGGGCGGTGGGCGGCGGACGGTTGACCCATGTGGCCAGGGGAGGGAGGTTCTGTTGAGTGCCGACCGACCCACCAACCACCTACCCACATAGGCGGGGAGTGAGCTCAGGCAGGTCGCGCTTGAACCAGGTGTCGCTCCAGTCTGACGGCCCCGCCTTCGTCACCGTGTACTCCGCGGAGGTGGCTGATGAGCGCGAACGCGACCGCGTGGAACGACTCGGCGTTAAGCTCGGGTGGGCCGAACTCATGTCGGCAGCGGCTGCACCGCAGCGTGCTGGCCGGGAGGGGCTTGGACGCGCTCACGGGTTCCCTCGCAGCGCCTTCCACTGCTCAGCTCGAGCGGGGGTGACGCTGTACCGTACATGGCGCCGCTGGGTCCGGGGTGCGGACGAAGGGCAGCCCCCGGCCGTCGTACCACTTGTCGAAGTGGGGCTGGAGCTTGGTCATCGCGTTCGCCACGCTCGCGCGCGGGTGGCCGGTGACGGGGACGATCTCCTCCATCGTGAACCCGCGGCCTGGCTGCTCGCTCAGCAAGTCCATCATCGACCGGAGAATCGCCATCGTCTTGTGCTGGGTGTCGCGGATCAGCCTCAGCAGATCAGCGTCCGCCCATCCGTCCGACGCGATCGTCAGGTGCTGGGCGTCGCTGCCGTTGGCTCGGATCTCGACCGACCCGTTCGGCTCCGCAGCGTCCTGTGCATCCCATGCGACGATCGCCTGCATGACGCGGATTGCGTACCGCTCCGGCACTGGGATGTTCACGAAGTTCTCCATTGCCTGCTCCCCGTTCTATGGACACACTGGAGACATGCTGGAGAATGTCTCCAGCGTCAAGGGGAATGGCAGGGACGAAAAGGCCGTTCGAGATCCGACTGGCGTGAACCGCTCGCCGAGTGGGCAATCTCCACGGAGGTGGTGGGAACAGAGGTCCCGATCTCCCTCCGTTCAAGGCCGCGTCGGCGTCGTCGTCGATGGTGCGGGGACGGTGCCGTGGTCCTCGAAGGCGTCGATCGTCGACTCGGGGAGGGGTCGTGACGGTATCGGGCCCGATGAGCCGGTCGACGTACCAGGCGTCGGGCGGAGGCAAACCCTGGAAGAGCCAACCCGAAGGCGGCAGCCGACTTACGAGCCAGCCCGCCCGTCGACCTACCGGACGGCACGAGCCGAGACCCCCAACGGCCGGTGCCGCGCATACCGGTCGGCGGTTCAATCCAGCAGAGGTCGACGCGCTGGCCACAACCAACGCAACAGAACCCCTAGTTGTGTAGTGACCGTTCGAGCTCGTCGGCCACCTGCAACATGCGCTCGGTGAGCTCAGCGCGGCGGGCGAGGGCGGCGGCGAGGTCGACCCATCCGCTATCACCGGTTCCATCACCCCAGGTGTCGGGGTAGCGAGTCGGCGGTGCTGCGCCGACCAGCATGGCTGTCTCCGCGGCGTACTTGGTGGCGATGTCGCCTTGCGCTCCGACTCCCGTGACCTGTTGGTGCAGCCAGCCGACCGAGACGTTCCCGGTCTCCTCGATCAGCAGGCCCGTGAACTCCCGTGCGATGCCGACCGGCCGGACCCGAAAGATCATGCTCTTGCTCGCATAGTCCACTCGGAGGCGCGGGTCGGCTGCGACCTGGTCTCGCCAAGCGAGAACATCGCTGAGCGTCGCCGGATCGACGTTCCCGCTCAAGTGGTGGGCGAACGTCTCAGCGTCAAGCTTCTGACGGCGTGACGGCGCAGCGGCGTCCTCGTCGTTGAGCGCAGCGACCTTCACATCGAGACGCCCATCCGGGAGGACCTCGACCCGCACCGTCGTTCGCGTGATCTCGACGCTGTGGGCGACGACGGTGGGGATGACGAGAGTGCTCGACGCAGAGGAGTCGTAGACCGCGAGCTCGATGAGGCCGAAGGTGAACCCCAGGTGGGGGGCAGCTCCGAGCAGGTCGGCGATGCTCTCGATCTCCTCTCGGATGCCGTCGCCCACAACGAGAAGTACCAGGTCGCCGCTTCGCAGCCCGCGGCTGATTCCGTCGATCAACTGCTGACGCTCGAGGTCATCGCCTCCGAGCAGGTCGGCGATGCCGCAGTCGCCGTTGACAAGGCGCACTGCGTGGTCGAGCTCGTCGAACGAGAGCTGACAGAGCGCAGCGGCGTAGTCGATGACTTGGCCGACGACATCTCGACGGGCTTGAGGGTTGCGCCAGAGCTTGGTCTCGATGATGACCAACGTGCCGTTCGGATCCACGAGCAGGTTGTCGATCTGGCCAGCGGTGGTCGGGACTTCCCGGCCCAACGAAGTCAAGGGACCGATCGAGGCTCGGATCTCATCGACCGGCAGCAGCGTCGGGTGCTCTTGTATCAGCTCTTGGAGCCAGTTCTCGGCGAATGTCCGCTCGGTGAACGGCACCCGTTGCAGGCGCCGGGTTCCGTCGGGACTGATCTCGATGGGCGTGCCCGCCCGCCTCATGTCAGGCAGCCAAGCCCGAGCACCGCTCGAAGCGATGCTGCTGCATCGGTGGCGGCGCCGCGCATGACTTGGTGATCGGGTTGTCGTCGGGGTGGCATCTTCATGGTGCGCTCCGAGGGTCGACGTGAACGATGTTGGCACGGCTCTCGCGCTCGGGTCGCACGTTCGGATTCCGTCGGCACCGTTCGCCCGATCGAGCTCAGTCGATCGAGAAGTAGTCGGGCGGAGCCCAGGGCACAGCCAGCAAAGCGGATCGAGGTGCCGCGCTGGCGATTGCTGCGGTATGGATGGACCGCTGCGCGCGGTCTCGACGACTTCTCCCGAGCGCAACCAGCTCGGGACTGAGCGCACCACTGCCCTCGCGTTCGATCGCGGTACGCCGGGCGTTGCGTCGAGCACTCGAGCTAGCTGGTGTCAACGCCTCGACGCTCGAGCTCTTCCTGGCAGTCGGGAACCGAGTCGGTCCAGCGGTCCTCGTCCGGCGAGTAGCGCCGCCGCTCGTTAAGCACGTGGCGCAGCTTGAGGCGGAGGAACCACGTCGGCGCGTCCTCGTTTGGCAGGTCGGTGTCGAGGTCGCCCGTTGCAGCGAGGAGCAACGAAGCCGCTGCCGTTGCATCGGTTGCGAGGCGGTCCCAACCGGTCGCAACGTCGAACGCCTCTGCCGCAGCCTC
This sequence comes from Iamia sp. SCSIO 61187, assembly GCF_019443745.1. NCBI lineage: Bacteria > Bacillati > Actinomycetota > Acidimicrobiia > Acidimicrobiales > Iamiaceae > Iamia > Iamia sp. SCSIO 61187. The sequence goes on along the minus strand of NZ_CP050948.1, from coordinate 2,951,740 downwards.
GGAGCTGCCGAGCCACGTCGCTTCGAAGCGACGAGTGAGGATCTCTGCAGCCATGCGGTCGGCGAGCCCGCTGATCTCGATGCGAAGTCGAGCCACTTCCTCGACGAAGGAGGCGACGCGGCGGATGTATTCGGTTGACACCGTCTGCGCCGGGACGACGACGATCTCGTCGTCGGCGGGCTCGAACTTGAGGGGATCGTCCGGGTCGGTCATGGCGGCCCTCCGGGGGCGGATCTGGTGGATAAGCACCCAGACCGGCACCCAACCGAGGAGGTGGGAGGCCACGGAACCAGTGGAGCTAAGGGGAATCGAACCCCTGACCTCTTCCATGCCATGGAAGCGCTCTACCAACTGAGCTATAGCCCCGAGGGAGGGTTCAACCTAGCACCGGCCCTCCGGGCCACGGAAACGAGAACGTGTTCTAGGGATGGGGCAGACTGGGGACGTGCGCTTCACCCTCGCCCTGCCCATGCTGTCGGCCGATCGGCTGGTCCCGTTGGCCGTCCGGGCCGAGGCCGCCGGGTGGGACGGGATCTCCATGCCCGAGTCGGTCTTCTACCCCGAGGAGGTCTCGGCCGACTACCCCTACACCGCGGACGGGGAGCGGTTCTGGCCCGCCGACGCCCCCTGGGTCGACCCGTGGGTGGCCATCCCGGCCATGGCCACGGCGACCGAGCGGATCACCTTCGGCACCAACGTGAACAAGCTCTCGCTCCGCCACCCGCTGCTGTGGGCCAAGACCGTGGGGTCGGCGGCGGCGCTGTTCCCGGGGCGGATCGAGCTGGGGGTGGGCCTGAGCTGGATCCCCGAGGAGTTCGCCTGGCTCGAGCAGGACATGTCCACGAGGGGCAAGCGGCTCGACGAGCAGATCGAGGTCATCCGCACGGTGCTCGGCGGGGGCTGGGTCGAGCACCACGGGCGCTTCTACGACTTCGGCCGCCTCCGGGTCGACCCGGCGCCACCGCAGCCGGTGCCCATCCAGGTCGGCGGCCACTCCGACGCCGGGCTCCGCCGGGCCGCCCGCCTCGGGGACGGGTGGATCGGGGCCCAGTGCGGTCTCGACGAGATCCAGGCCATCACCGCCCGCCTGACCGCAGCCCGGGACGCCGCCGGCGACGACGCCCGGCTCGCCCCCGACGATCCCGCCTTCTCGGTGAAGCTGACCCCGATCGTGGCGGCGACGCCCGAGGCCATGGCCGAGGTCGCCGCCTGCGGCGTCACCGAGGTGATCACGGTGCCCTGGTACTTCTTCGGCGGCGATCCCACTGACCCGGTGGCCCAGGACGAGGCGGTCGACCGCTTCGCCGTCGAGGTCATCGAGCCCCTGCGCTGATCGGAGCCCCCGTGACCGACCCCCGGACCGACACCCACCCCGCCCGCGCCGCGTCGCAGCGGTCGATGGCCGCCATCGAGGCCGGCGACCGCGACGGGTGGCTCGCCCTGTTCGCGCCCGACGCCGTCGTCGAGGACCCCATCGGGCCGTCGATGTTCGACCCGGAGGGCCACGGCCACCACGGCCCCGACGCCATCGCCGCGTTCTACGACACCGTGATCGGCCCGAACCGGGTCCGCTTCGCCATCCGCGAGTCGTACGCCTGCGGCTCGGAGGTGGCCAACGTCGGGACGATCACCACGACGCTGGGCGACGGCAGCCAGGCGGTGGTCGAGGGGGTCTACACCTACCGCGTCGGGGCCGACGGCCGCATCGTCGCCCTCCGGGCCTTCTGGGAGGTCGACGCCATCTCCTTCGTCCCCGCCCCGGGGTGACGCCGCCTCAGGTGGCGCGCAGGTAGGCGACGACCAGCCGGGTGATCTCGGCGGCGAGGGCGTCGTCGTCGATGCCGGACGTGGCGTCGGTGGCCACCCGGTGCACCAGCGACTCGATGACGTCGATGGACAGCCGGGCGGCCAGCCGGGGGTCGGGCGCCCGCACCTCGGGGTGGCGGGCGAGGAGGGTCGCCACGACGTCGGTGAGGTCGCGCTCGAGGGCGCGCAGCCGGGCCAGCTGCTCGGGCGGGCGGGGCGCCTCCTCGAACAGCACGCGGTGCAGCTCGCGTCCGTCGGCGTGGAGGGCGACGAGGGCGGCGACCACCGGTCCGATCAGGTCGGGCAGCGGGGTCCGGTCCCACTCGTCCGGGGCGGCGAGGGCGGCGGTGACGGCGGCAGCGCCCGCCTCGATGTGGGCGTCGACCAGCTCGACCAGGATGGCGTCCTTGTTCGGGAAGTACTGGTAGAGCGACCCGACCGAGAGCCGGGCGGCCTCGGCGATGCGGTTGGTGGTGCCGTGGGCGTAGCCGTGCTCCTCGAACACGGCCCGGGCGGCGTCGAGGATGCGAGCACGGGTCTCGTGGGCGCGCCTCTGGCGGGGCTGCTTGCGGGGCCGGAGGTGGGGGGCGAGGGCGGCGGGCGTCATGTCCGAAAGCGAGTCGACGAACGTGAAGGATCCCTCGCATCCTAGGTCCATGACCCGACCGGCCCTGGCCCTCGTCTCGCTCGTCGTCTTCACCGTCCTCGGGTTCGGCTGGCGGACCGTCGTGCAGGTCCGCCGGCACGGGGACACGGGGTGGCGGTTCTCCCGCACCGGCCTCGACCGCATCGTCGGCCCCGGCCTCGGCCTGGGGTTCGTCCTCCTGGCCGTCGGCCCGGCCTGGGCCCTCGCCGCCGGTGACGCCGCCGTGCCGCTCGGCGTGGCCGCGCTGGCCGGGTCCGACGCCGTGGCGGGCGCCGGGGCCGCCCTGGCCGTGGTGGCCGGGGTGCTCACGGTCGTGGCCCAGGTGCAGATGGGGGCGTCGTGGCGGATCGGCGTCGAGGCGGGGGAGCGGACCGACCTGGTGACCGACGGCCTCTTCACCGTCGTGCGCAACCCGATCTTCACCGGGATGCTGGCCTTCGCCGGGGCGGTGGCGCTGCTCGTGCCCACCCTGCCGACGCTCGCCGGCGCCGCCCTCGCCGCCGTCACGATCCACGTCCAGGTCCGCCTGGTCGAGGAGCCGCACCTGGTCGGCGTGCACGGCGCCGCCTACCGCCGCTGGGCCGCGGCCACCGGGCGGTTCGTCCCCGGCCTGGGCCGGCTGTCGCGCTAGCGGGCCTCGTCGGGCGGGAGGTGGCTGGGCCCGACGTGGAGGTCGAGCAGCCGGGTGAGGGGCTCGGCCCGGCGCCAGGTGTCGACGATGCGCTCGAGGGCTCCGGCCGTGGACAGCCACCGGCGGGGCGGGAACGACCGGCCGGCGTGGCAGCCCTTCATGCGCAGCAGCTCGATGCGCGGGTGGTCCGCGGGGTGGCCGCGGGGCGCCCGCTTCAGGCTCTCGCGAGCGGCGACGTCCAGCCCCCGGCGCCGCACCTCCGCCACCGCGGTGGCGATCGCCGGCCCGCTCCCGTCGTCGGCCACGGCCTGGCGCCACCGGTCGAGCTGGTCGGGGAGCAGGTGGTAGTACCCCGCCGCCACCAGCAGCCCGGCGCTGCTGATCTCGACGTAGAACCGGGTGCCGCCCTCGCCCTCGGCCACCGCCCCGGCCGCTGTCTTGTAGGGGCTCTTGTCCTTGGAGAAGCGGACGTCGCGGTGCGGCCGGAACAGGTGGAGGGGGCCGAACTCCTCCTCGACCGCCTCCGAGAGGGCGGCGAACGGGGCCTTCACGGCCTCGTCGTAGACCGGTCGGTGGGCGTCCCAGAACGCCTTGGTGTTGTCGGTCTCGAGCCCGGTGTAGAGGTCGATCGCCTCGGTCGGCCAGCCGCGGAACGCCATGGGCGCACGCTAGGTCCGGAGCGGCACGGCCGGGCCGGCCCTGGAGGTAGCGTCCCCGCCATGCCGATCGACGCGCCCTACGAGCCGAGCCCCTGGGAGCCCATCGCCACCCAGGTCGAGCAGTACGAGTCCAGCGGCGGGGCCGAGGGGGGCGAGATGCAGGGCGTGCCCTGCATCATCCTCTCGACCCTCGGCGCCAAGACGGGCAACCAGCGCAAGACGCCCCTCATCCGGGTCGAGCACGAGGGCCGCTACGCCGCGGTCGCCTCGATGGGCGGGGCCCCGCAGCACCCGGTCTGGTACCACAACCTGGTCACCCACCCCGAGGTGGTCACCCTCCAGGACGGGCCGACGGTCGCCGACTACGTCGCCCACGAGGCGACGGGCGACGAGAAGGCCGAGTGGTGGGCGCGGGCCACCGAGGTCTGGCCCGCCTACGACGAGTACCAGACCAAGACGGACCGTGAGATCCCGCTCTTCGTGCTGACCCCCAAGGCCTGATCGTCGTCGCCTGATCGTCGTCGCCGTCACGCCGCGGCGCGGAGGGCGGCGACGAGCGCGGTCCGGACGGCGGCGACGACCGCATCGGGGTGGGCGAGGACAGGGTCGTGCTGGCCCACCTGTCGCAGGTTGCGGGGTGTCGCAGGTTCGGTGGCTGGCGGCGCGACCTCAGACGACGAAGCTGACCATCTTCCCGGGGACGACGATGACCTTGCGGACGGTCCCGCCCTCCAGCTGGGCGGCGACGGCGGCGCGGGCGGCGGCCTCGAGGGCGTCGCGGTCGGCGTCGGCGGCGACGGTCACCCGGCCCCGCACCTTGCCGTTGACCTGGACGGGGAGCTCGACGGTGTCGGCCACCAGCCAGGCCGGGTCGGCCTCGGGGTAGGAGGCGTAGGTGACGGTGTCGTCGTGGCCCAGACGGGACCACAGCTCCTCGGCGGCGTGGGGGGCCAGGGGGGCCAGCAGCAGCACCAGGTCCTCGGCCACCGGGCGGGGCACCCCCCCGTCGGGGTACGTGCCCGTCAGGTGGTTGGTCAGCTCGGTGATGCGGGCGATCGAGGTGTTGGACCGCAGGCCCTCCATCCCGTCGCGGACCGCGGCGATGGTCTGGTGGAGGACCCGCTGGGTCTCGTCCGACGGCGTCGCGCCGTCGTCGACGCGGACGGCGCCGGTCTCCTCGTCGACCACGACCCGCCAGATGCGCTGCAGCAGCCGGAACATGCCTACGATGGCGGTCGAGTCCCACGGGCGGCTCTGGTCGAGCGGGCCGGTGAACATCTCGTAGAGCCGCAGGGTGTCGGTGCCGTACTGCTCGAAGATCTCGTCGGGGGTGACGACGTTCTTCAGCGACTTGCCGATCTTCCCGATCTCCCGGGTGACCCGGGCGCCCTCGTAGGTGTAGGTGCCGTCGGCGTGCACCACGTCGGCGGCGGGCACCGGGAAGCCCCGGTCGTCGCGGAAGACGGGGGCCTGGATCATCCCCTGGTTGAACAGGCGGTGGAAGGGCTCCTTGGAGCTGACGTGGCCCAGGTCGAACAGGACCTTGTGCCAGAACCGGGCGTAGAGGAGGTGCAGCACGGCGTGCTCGGCGCCGCCGACGTAGAGGTCGACGCCACCGTGCGGCTTCCGGTCCCCGGGGCCCATCCAGTAGCGCTCGTTCTCGGGGTCGACGAAGCGCTCGCTGTTGGTGGGGTCGAGGTACCGCAGCTCGTACCAGCACGACCCGGCCCAGTTGGGCATCGTGTTCAGCTCGCGCCGGTACGTCTGGACGCCCTCGCCGTCGCCCAGGTCGAGCTCGACGGTGGTCCAGCCCTCGACCCGACCCAGCGGCGGTTCGGGGTCGGAGTCCTCGTCGTCGGACGTCTTCGGCGTGAAGTCCTCCATCGGCGGCAGCTCCAGCGGCAGCTGGTCCTCGGGCAGGGCCCGGGCCTCGCCGTCGGCGCCGAAGACGATGGGGAACGGCTCGCCCCAGTAGCGCTGGCGGCTGAAGAGCCAGTCCCGCAGCTTGTACTGGACGGTGGCCGTGCCGTGGCCGTGCTCGACCAGCCAGGCGATGATCGCCTCCTTGGCCGGCCCGACCTCCAGCCCGTCCAGGAACCCGCTGTTGATGGCCGGGCCCTCGCCGGTGAAGGCCTTCCCGTCGAAGCCGTCGCTGGGCTGGACGGTGCGGATGATGGGGAGGTCGTAGGTCTCGGCGAAGTCCCAGTCGCGCTGATCCTGGCCGGGCACGGCCATGATCGCCCCGGTGCCGTAGCCCATCAGGACGTAGTCGGCGACGAACACCGGGATCTGCTCGTCGTTGACCGGGTTGGTGGCGAACGAGCCGGTGAACACGCCGGTCTTGGCCTTGTCGGCGGCCTGGCGGTCGATCTCGGAGCGCCGGCTGGCGGCCTCCTGGTAGGCGGTGACCGCGGCCTTGGGCGTGGCCTCGCCGCCGGTCCAGGCCTCGGCGGTGCCGGCGGGCCACTCGTCGGTGGTGAGGGCGCCGACCAGCGGGTGCTCGGGGGCGACGACCATGTAGGTGGCGCCGAACAGGGTGTCGGGCCGGGTGGTGAAGACCTCCAGGGCGCCGGCGCCGGTGGGGAAGACGACCCGGGCGCCGGTCGAGCGGCCGATCCAGTTCCGCTGCTGGTTCTTGATGGCGTCGGTCCAGTCCAGCTGGTCGAGGTCGTCGATCAGCCGGTCGGCGTACGCCGTGATGCGGAACATCCACTGCTTGAGGTTGCGGCGGTAGACGGGGAAGTTGCCCCGCTCCGAGCGACCGTCGGCGGTGACCTCCTCGTTGGCCAGGACCGTGCCCAACCCCGGGCACCAGTTGACGGGGACGTCGGCCAGGTAGGCCAGGCGGTGGCGGTTGACGATCCGACGGCGCTCGGATGCGTCGAGCTCGGACCAGGCCTTGCCGGTGTCGTCGGTGCCCGAGTCGGGCCGGCGGACGCCGGCGTCGAGCTCGGCGACCAGTTCGTCGATCGGGCGGGCCCGGTCGGCGTCGCGGTCGTACCAGGCGCCGAAGATCTGGAGGAAGATCCACTGCGTCCAGCGGTAGAAGTCGGTGTCGGTGGTCGACACCGACCGACGGTCGTCGTGGGCCAGCCCCAGCCGGCGGAGCTGGGCCCGCATGGTGGCGATGTTGGCCTCGGTGGTGACCCGGGGGTGGGTGTTCGTCTGCAGGGCGTACTGCTCGGCGGGCAGGCCGAAGGCGTCGTAGCCCATGGTGTGGACGACGTTGTGCCCGGTCATCCGCAGGTAGCGGGCGTAGACGTCGGTGCCGATGTAACCGAGCGGGTGACCGACGTGGAGCCCGGCGCCCGAGGGGTACGGGAACATGTCGGCGATGTAGCGGGCGGGCTTGCCGGCCATGGTCGCGAAGCCGTCGCTCAGGGGCCCGACGGGGTTGGGTGTGTGGAAGGTGCCGTCGGCCTCCCACCGGTCCTGCCAGCGGGTCTCGATCTCGTTGGCGAGGGCGGCCGAGTAGCGGTGGACGGGGGTGTCGGCATCGGTGGTGACGGGCTCGGCCATGCTGTGAAGGTAGCGGTGCCGGCCCGGCCGACACCCCTCCTCCGCCCCGGTGCGGGCGCTCGCTGACGGGCTCGTGGCGCCCCGACACCCGCCCGGGGGACGCCGGGGTAACCCCCTGCCGGTCCGGGGAGTCGGACCCGCGTGCTGACCCTCCCCCTCCGGATCGAAGCGGCGGCGGCGCGCGGCCGCGGCGCCATCACCTTCCTCCACGGCGACGACGCCCAGCGCGTGCCGTGGGCGGACCTGCACGACGACGCCCGGGGCATGGCCGCCGCCCTCCAGGCCCGGGGGATCGGCCCCGGCGACCACGTCGCCCTCCTCGGCCCGACGAGCCGTCCCCTGGTCACGGCCATCCAGGCGACGTGGCTGGCCGGCGCCACCGTCATGGTCATGCCGCTTCCGATGCGGATGGGGTCGATCGAGGAGTTCGTCGACCAGACCCGGGCCCGGCTCCGCCAGGCCGACGCCGCCATGGTCCTGATCGACGAGCAGCTCGCCGGGTTCGTCGAGCCCCGCGACGGCGACCCGCCCTTCGTGCCGCTGCCCGAGCTGTCGGCCGCCCCGGCTGCCTACGTCGCCCCCCGGATCGACCCCAGCCGGCTGGCGATCCTCCAGTTCACCAGCGGCTCCACCGCCGAGCCCAAGGGCGTCATGCTCCCGCACCGGGCCGTCACCGCCAACCTCGACGCCATCATGGAGGCGACCGACTACGACCCCGACAGCGACGTCCTCGTGTCGTGGCTGCCGCTCTACCACGACATGGGCCTGGTCGGGATCCTCACCCTCTGCATGGCCTCGGGCGGCGACCTGGCCCTGGCCGGCCCGCAGGACTTCATGGCCTCGCCCTCGCGATGGGTGCAGTGGATGTCCGACTACGGAGCCACGGCCACCGCCGGCCCGAACTTCGCCTGGGTGCTCGCCACCAAGGCCATGCGCCGGCTCGACGGGCTCGACCTCTCACCGATGCGGGTGGCCCTCAACGGGGCCGAGCCCGTCGACGCCGCCCAGGTCGAGGCGCTCGTCGAGGCCGGCGCCCGCCACGGGCTGCGGCCGGGGGCCATCTTCCCCGCCTTCGGCATGGCCGAGGTGTGCATCGCCGGGGCCTTCCCCCGCCCCGGCCAGGGCCTGCGCACCGACGTCGTCGACGGCCGGGTGCTGGAGACCGAGCGCTACGCCGCCCCCGTCGGCGACCCCGACGCCGACGGGGCCCGCCGCCTCGCCCTGCTGGGGCGGGCCGTGCCGGGCCTGGAGATGCGCGTCGTGGACCCCGAGTCCGGCGCGACCCTCCGCGACCGCGAGGTCGGCGAGCTGGAGATCCGGGGCACGTCGGTCACCAGCGGCTACTACAAGCGGCCCGAGGTCACCCGCGACACCTTCCACGACGAGTGGCTCCGCACCGGCGACCTGGCCTACCTGGTCGACGGCGAGCTGGTCCTCTGCGGCCGCATCAAGGACCTCATCATCGTCGCCGGCCGCAACGTCTACCCCCAGGACGTCGAGCGGGCCGTGAGCGACGTCGAGGGCGTGCGGCCCGGGAACGTCGTGGCCATCGGGGTCCAGGGTCGGCGGGGCGAGGAGGTCGTGGTGGTCGCCGAGGTGAAGGGCGATCACGGGCTGAGCGTCCGCGACGACGTCGCCGAGCGGGTCCGGACCTCGGTGGGCCTGGCGTGCCGCGAGGTCGTCCTCGTCGCCGCCGGGACGCTGCCCAAGACCAGCTCCGGGAAGCTCCAGCGGTCGCTGTGCCGGGACCGCTACCTCGCCGCCGAGCTCGTGGGGGTCTGACACCACGGCCTGAGCCCTCACGCCCGGCGATCGCCTGCCGATCGAGCGGGAGACACCCTTCCCCGGCGCACCAGCCGGGGGACTGCGGAGGCCGTGTGCCCGGCGATCCGCTCTCCGGAGCCCCACAGCGTCGTGGGGCTCCGGCGCGTCGGGCGAGAGGGCGGGCGTCAGCGCCGGCGGGCGACGACGACGGTGTCTCGCACCTGGACGAGCTCGCCGTGGGGCTCGTGGTCGTCGCCGGCGCCGTGGCCGTGGTGGCCGTGGCGAGGTTCCATGCGGGTGGGGTCGTCGGCCCGGACGACCTCCCAGACCGCGGCGTCGAGGTCGGCGGCGATCTCGGCGGCCGGGCGCATCACGTCGGGCATGTCCCAGCGGCCGACGGCGATGTCGTCGCGGTGGTGGCTGAGGTGGACCATCGTCCCGCCGGGCCGGACCACGGCGGCGAGCTGGGCGATGAGCCGCCCGTGGTGCGGGTGGGGGAGGTGCAGGAAGCACATGGTGGCCAGGTCGACCTCGAGGCCGGGCTCCGGGGTCCAGGTCCGGAGGTCCGCCTGGCGCCAGGTGACCCGGTCGTCGGCGACGAACCGGGCGGCCCGGTCGAGGGCCACCTGCGAGGCGTCCAGGGCCGTGACCCGCCACCCCTGCTGGGCCAGCCAGGCGGCGTCGCCGCCCTCGCCGGCGCCCAGGTCGAGGGCCCGGCCCGGCGTCATGCCCTCCACCACCTCGACCAGCCGCTGGTTGGGGCGCCCGCTCCACGTCCGCTCGACGCCCCCGTAGCGCTCGTCCCAGAAGGTCGGGCTGAACAGCTCGTCGAGGTCGAGGTCGGGGGCGTCGTGGTCGTGGCTCATGGCCGCAGCGTGCGCCCGGCCCGCCCCGGCCCGCAACCCGGCTTGCCGCATCGGCAAGCGGCCAGGGATGGTGCCTGGCACCTTCCGTGCTCAGCCGTCGGCGCGGGCTCGGCTGGGGTGCACGCGGCGGGCCTCGTCGGGCATCTTCGGGTAGACGGGCGGCCACGGGGCGTCGGGGATGCCGCGCTCGAGGTCGGCCCGGTAGCGGGCGACGAGGGGCTCGATCGACTGGGGGGCGTCGTCGATGGCGGCCCACGGATCGCCGTCGGCGGCGACCCGGGCCGGGACGGTGGCCAGCGTCAGCTCGTCGGGGTGGATGGCGTCGAGCTCGTCCCACCGGAACGGGGTCGAGCACTGGGCGCCGACGCGGGAGCGCACGCACCAGGCCCCGAAGACCGTCTTGTGCGGGGCGTTCTGGTTGAAGTCGACGAAGATCCGCTCACCCCGGTCCTGCTTCCACCACTCGCCGGTGATCAGGTCGGGGTGGCGCTCCTGCATCGTCCGGGCCACGGCGATGGCGGCCTGGCGGGTGCCGAAGGAGTCCCACCCCGGCTCGACCCGGACGTAGAGGTGGAGGCCCCGGTTGCCGGTCGTCTTGGGGAAGGCCGTGATCCCGACCTCGGTGAGGAAGTCACGGACATGGTGGGCCGCCTCCCGCACCATGTCGAAGGTGGTGCCGGGGGAGGGGTCGAGGTCGAGGCGGAGCTCGTCGACGTCGTCGGGCGCCGACGCCCGGTAGGGCCAGGGGTGGAACCCGAGCACGCCCTGGTTCACCACCCACAGGACGTGGGCCAGGTCGGCCATCACGATCGCCCGCGACTCGGTGCCGTTGATCGTCGAGACGGTGGTGGTCTCCAGCCAGTCGGGCGCCGAGTCGGGGATGCGCTTCTGGAAGAAGCTCTTGCCGGTGACGCCGTTGGGGAACCGCTGGAGCAGGGTGGGCCGGTCGCGCACGGTGCGCATGAGCGGCTCCTCGACGGCGGCGTAGTACCGGGCCAGGTCGAGCTTGGTGAAGGGGCGGCCGGCCGCTCTCCCCGGGGCTTCTGGCTCGCCGGGGAACATGACCTTCTCGGGGCTGGTGATCTCGACGGTCCGCCCGCCGGCCTCGATCGGGACGGGTCCTCCGTGGTCCTGCTTGGGCACGAGCTCTCCTGGCGGGGACGGGACCGCCACCCGGTGCCGGGCACCGCGCGGCGGTCGCGGGGTGCCGCTAGCCGGCGGCCTGGAGGGTGGACCGCACCTGGGCCCACAGGTCATCGGGCGCCTTGTACGGGGCGTAGAAGCTCATCCGGTCGACGGTGCCGGTGAAGCGGTCGAGGAGGCCCTGGGCGACGTCGTCGGGCTCGGCCACGACGGCGAAGGCCTCGAGGACGTCGTCGGTGATGAGCTCGCCCATCTCGGCCCACCTCCGCTGCTTCGAGAGCTGGTTGAGCTGCGGCTGCAGGTCGTCCCACCCGTGGTGCTCGAGGACGCCCTTGTACGCCGGCGTCGAACCGTAGAACGCGATCTGGCCCCGCACCGCGGCCGACGCCTTCTCGGTGGCCTCGTCGGAGTCGCCGGTGACGACGAAGGCGGGCAGGGCGATGCTGATGTCCGCCAGGGAGCGCCCGCCGGCCGCCAGCCCCTCCTCGAGGGCGGGCATGGTGACGTCGCGGAGGTACTCGGGGGTGGTGAAGCCGTGGGCGAGGAGGCCGTCGGCCACCTCGCCGGCGACCTTGGTCATCAGGGGGCCGACGGCGGCCAGGTAGACCGGCGGCGGGCCGTGGGGCGACGGCGGCGGGGTGAAGAACGGCGTCATCAGGGTGTGCCGGTAGAACTCGCCCTCGAAGGCCAGCTCGGCGCCGTCGTTCCACGTGGCCCAGATGGCCCGCAGGGCCTGGATCATCTCCCGCATGCGCGCCGCCGGGTGGCTCCACTCCATCGAGAACCGCTTGGTGATGTGGGGCTTGATCTGGCTCCCGAGCCCGAGGATGAACCGGCCGTCGGAGAACCGCTGCAGGTCGTGGGCGCTCTGGGCGAGGGTCATCGGGTTGCGGGCGAACGCCACCGCGATGTTCGTGCCGATCTCGATGCTCTCGCTGTGCTCGGCGGCGAGCAGCAGGGTCAGGAACGGGTCCTGGTTGGTCTCCGACGCGAACACCCCGTCGTAGCCCGCCGCCTCGGCCAGCCTCACGCCGTCGGCGATGCCCGTGAGGTCACCGCCGACGCCTCCGTCGACCTTCATCGCTGTTCTCCTTCGTCGTCGTCTTCGGTCAGCTTGTCGATGCGCCGCCGCAGGTCGGCCACGTCCTCGACGAGGCGGGCCTCGGCGTCGGCGACGATGGCGGCGGTGATGCGGTCCTGCTCGTGGGCCCCGGCCAGGTCGGCCCGGACGGAGTCGAGGTCGGCGGCGGTGGCGTCGGCCCGCCGGGCCAGGCGCTCGGCCTCGGCCCGCAGCTCGGCGTCGGTCTCCTCGGCCCGGTCGGCGCGGACGGCGCCGTCGTGGACCCGGTCGTTGGTGCGGTCGACGCGGTCGGAGAGGTCGGCCAGGCGCGCCGCCAGCTCGGCGACGGCGTCGGCGAGGGCGGTGGTGACCTCGTCGTGGTGGCGGTCGCGCCCGTCGAGCAGGCGGTCGACCACCTTGCCGACGACGCCCCCGGGACCGCCGGTCGGGGCGCCCACGGCGGCCTGGGCCCGGGTGACGGCCTCGACGGGCCGCTGGGCGGCGGCGTCGGGACGGGGCGGGGTGCGCACGGTGTGGGTCGCGGCGGCACCGGTCACGGGGACCTCCTCGGGCAGGGGGCGGAGGGCTTCGGGGATGTGGGCGGCGTCGCCCTCGTCGCTGGCCGCCCAGGCGAGCAGGCCGGCGGCGTCGTCGCCGGGCACGGCGGGGAAGCGGAGGCGGAGGGCGGGCGCCTCCTCGAGCACGACGGCCAGGTACGGGCCCACGTCGTCGGCCGACGGCGGCGTGCGCAGCCAGGCCTCCCACGCCTCCCCGCCGTCGGGGGCGAAGGGGCTGGGCGGCGGGGGGGTGCGGCCGGTGGCGTCGGCCTCGGCGGCGAGGAGGGCGGTGCGGAAGATGATCCGCGCCCGGCGGTCGACCTCGACGCCGCGCGCCGTGCGGGACCAGTGGTACCCGAGGGCCCGGTCGGCCTCGGCGTCGACGCCCCGGCGGCGCTCCAGCCAGCCCCGGCACTGGCGGGCCACGGCGGGGGCATCGGCGAGCGTGACGCGGGGGCTGCCGGCGGCGAACCCGCTGAGCAGCCAGGGGCGGGCGTCGGTGAGGCCCGAGTAGTGGAAGCACCGCACCGGCCGGTCGACGACGCAGAGCCGGCCGTCGACCCATGCCGTGGGCCGCTCGTGCAGGTTCCAGTAGGCGACGTCGTAGGTCGGGTCCCGCAGCACGTGGTGGTCGAACAGCACGGGGACGAAGTCGAGCCAGCGCTGGTCGGCCAGCATCATCATGTCGGGACGGCCGAGTCCGTCGCGCCGGAGCCGCTCCTGCCACCAGTCGAGGAACGGCGTGCTCGACCGGCGGACCGCCAGCAGCCCGCCGTTGAACATCCCCGACCCCAGCAGGCCCGGCTCGTCGGGCAGCCGCCCGTCGCGGGGGACGGGGTCGAGCACGTGGGGCACCAGGACGACGTCGTGGGCGGCCCCGGCGGCGACGAGCTCGTCCATGGGGTCGAGGACCTCGACGTCGCCGTCGACGTACACGGCCACGTCGGCCTGCTCGAGCGTGCGCCGCAGGGCGAGGGGCTTGAGGGCGCAGGCCATCTCGAACGGGCTGTAGATCGCGGCCATGGCCAGCAGCTCGTCGGTGGGGAAGCCGAGCTGCGAGGGCGTGACCAGCTCGACGTCGCGGTGGGTCCAGCCCGCCGGGGGCATGTGGTCGCCGTCGACGACGAGGATCGTGAAGCGGGCGCCCGGGTGGTGGTCGACGAACGAGCGGGCGGCGAGGCGGGCGTCGGCCAGGTAGCTGCGGGTGGCGACGGTGCAGCCCCCGACGGCCGTCACGGATCACCTCGGAGGTGATCCGTGCGCGCCGGCGCCTCCGGGATCACGCCCCGCCCTGGTCGCGCAGGAAGCGCTCGAGCTCGGCGGCCAGCTCGTCACCCGACGGGATCTCGCCCTCGGACGGGGTGTCGTCGGCGTCGGCCTCGAGCGCCCGCAGCATGGTGAGGTGCTCCTCGTTGCGGGCGATGGCGGCGTCGAGGCGCTCGTCGGTCTCGGCCGCCTCCTCCACCAGCACGCCCCGCGGCAGGCGCAGGCCGCTGACGAGCTCCAGGCTCTCGAGCAGGGCCATGCTCCCGGCCGGGTAGGGACCGCCGCTGGCGTAGTGGGGGATCTGGGCCCACAGGGTCAGCGAGTCCAGGCCGCGGTCGGCGGCGAAGCGCTCGACGACGGCCTGGGCGCCGGCGGGCACGTCGAGGCTGCCCCGCAGGAACGGCCAGCCGCTGGCCAGCTCCTCGGTGCCGGCCGTGATCGACAGGCGGATGGGGCGGGTGTGGGGGACCGTGGCCGGGTAGGCGCCCAGGCCCACGACGATCTCGGACCCGAGCTCGGTGGCCAGGCCCACCACGGCGTGGCTGAACGCCCGCCACGAGTGGTCGGGTTCGGGGCCGGCGAGGATCAGCAGGTCGCGGCCGTCGAGGTCCTGGGCGGCCAGCAGCTCGATGCTGGGCCAGCTCAGCCCCTCGGACACGCCGGCGACCAGGTGGAGGACCGGGCGCCGGGCCCGGTGGTCGAGGAGCTCGTCGGCGTCGAAGGAGGCGACCGTCTCGGTGTCGAGCTCGGACAGCAGGGTCGACGCCGCCCCGCTGGCGGCCATCCCGGCGTCGATCCAGCCCTCCAGGGCGACGACGAGGACCGGCCGCTCGAGCGGTCGGTGCGCCCGCTTCTCGTAGGTCGCGGCCACCTCAGCCGCTCCCGCTCCCGCTCATGCGGTCGACCGTGGCGGCGGCGGCGTCGGCGAGCATCTCGACCTGCTTGGCGAACAGCTCCCACGCCCCGTCGTCCGAAGCGCCCATGGCGCCGCCGCGGTAGCGGCTGTAGACGCCCTCGAGGATGCAGGCGAGCTTCCAGTACCCGAAGGCGACGTAGAAGTCGACCTGGCTGACGTCGCGGCCCGAGGCCTCGGCGTAGCGGGCGACCAGGGCCGAGGCCGGCGGGAAGCCCTCCGCCCGGGTCGCGCCGCCGGGCAGGGCGGTGAAGCCGGACTCGTCCTCGCCCCAGTAGACGACGAGCAGACCCAGGTCGGCGAGGGGGTCGCCGAGGGTGCAGATCTCCCAGTCGAGCACGGCGGCGACGTCGCCGTCGTCGGTGAGGAGGCAGTTGTCGAGGCGGTAGTCGCCGTGGACGATGGTGGCCGGGCCCTGCTCGGGGACGGAGGCGAGCAGGGCGTCGTGCACCTGGTCGACGTGGGGGATCTCCCGCGACTTGGACTTCTCCCACTGGCCGTACCAGCGCTTGAGCTGGCGGGGGATGTAGCCCTCGCGGCGGCCGAGGTCGCCCAGCCCCACGGCGTCGGGGTCGACGGCGTGGATGCGGGCCATGACGTCGATGAGCTGCTCACCGGCGTGGGCCCGGGCCTGCGGGCTGAGGACGGCGGCCTCGGCCTCGCCCCGCACCACGTGCCCCTCGACGAACTCCATGACGTAGAAGGGCGCCCCGTTGACGGAGTCGTCGAGGCTGGCGCCGACGAGCGGGGCGACGGGGACGTCGGTCGGGGCGAGGGCCTCGATGATGCGGCTCTCGCGGCCCATGTCGTGGGCCGTGGCCAGCACCTGCCCGAGGGGCGGGCGGCGCAGGACCCAGCGCAGGCCGGTGGTGTCGAACACCCGGTAGGTCAGGTTCGACTGGCCCCCCGCGATGCGCTCGAACCGCAGCGGCGGGTGGACGTCCGCCCGCTCGGACAGCCACGCCGTGATCTGCTGGGGGTCGACGCCCTGGGGCACCTCGTCACTCATCGCCCCGAACGTACCGGGTGGCGCGTGCCCGCCCACGCCGTGGCGGTGCACCGAGGTGAGCGGGGCGATGGGACGCGAGGTGCCTGGCACGTCGCGGCCGGGCGCTCAGCGACGGCGGGCGCTCACCCGCCCGCTGCTCCACGTGACGGCCAGGTCGAGGGCGAAGGCCTGCGAGAGCGGGGCGTCGTCGACCACCTCGCCGATCGGGCCGGCGGCGACCACCCGTCCGTCGCGCAGCAGCAGGCCGTGGGTGTAGCCGGCCGGGATCTCCTCCGGGTGGTGGGTGACGAGGACGGTGGCCGGCGCCGTGGCATCGCCGGCGAGGGCGCCCAGCCGGTCGACGAGGTCCTCGCGGGCGCCCAGGTCGAGACCGGCGGCGGGCTCGTCGAGGAGCAGGAGCGCCGGGGTGCCGGCGAGGGCCCGGGCCAGCAGGACCCGCTGGCGCTCGCCCGAGGACAGGGTGCCGAAGGCCCGCCCGGCGAGGTGGGCGGCGCCGACCCGGGCCATCTCGTGGCGCGCCGCGTCCCGGTCCTCGTCGCTCCACGGGTGCCACCAGGCCTCGAGGGCGGCCCGGCGGCCGGTCATCACCACGTCCAGGGCGTCGACGTCAGCGCGCAGGGAGTCGGAGAGGGCGGCGCTGGTGAACCCGATCCGGGCCCGGAGGGTGCGGACGTCGGTGCGCCCCGACCGCTCGCCGTCGACGACCACGGTGCCCCGGGTGGGGCGCAGCCACAGCCCGGCGACGCGCAGGAGCGTCGTCTTGCCGCTGCCGTTGGGGCCGAGGAGGACCCACCGCTCGCCGGGCCGGACGGTCCAGCCCACCCCGTCGAGGAGGGCGCGGCCGGAGCGCACCACGGCCACGTCGGCCAGCTCGAGGGCCGGGTGGTCCGCCATCAGCCGGAAGGCCGGTGCGCCGACGGGGTGCGCGGGTCGTCGACGGGCATGGCCGGAGCCTGCCACCGGCGCGGCGACGCCGGGAACCCGTCCCGGTCACCGTCATCGCCGCTCGGCGGGAAGGGCTCCGACGCCGACGCGTGAGGGGACGATCCTCTCCGGCCCAATAGGGTGCCGGCCATGCGCATCGGAGTGCTCGGGGCCACCGGCCCGGCCGGTCGGGGCCTCGCCGTCCGGCTGGCCTCGGTCGGCTACGACGTCGTCATCGGATCCCGCTCGAAGTACCGGGCCATGGAGGTCGTCGACGGCCTGCACGCCAAGTGGCCCGGGCACGAGCTGGCCATCGAGGCGGCCGACAACGCCGGCGCCGCGGAGGCCGACGTCGTCGTCATCGCCACCCCGTGGGACGCGGCCGCGACCACCGCGGCCTCGGCCCAGGAGGCCCTCGCCGGCAAGGTGGTCATCTCCATGGCCAACGCCCTGGCCAAGGTCGGCCACGAGTTCCAGCCCCTGGTGCCGCCGCGGGGCTCGGTGGCGGCCAGCGTCCAGGCCGCCGTGCCCCGCTCGCACGTGGCCGCCGCCTTCCACCACGTCCCGGCCAAGGAGCTGGGCGACATCGCCCACCCGATCGAGTCCGACGTCCTGGTGTGCTCCGACCACCCCTCGGCCACCGAGACCACCCTCGGCATCGTCTCGAGCATCCCCGACCTGCGGGCCCTCGACTCGGGCGAGCTGTCCAACGCCGCGCCCATCGAGGCCTTCGCCGCCGTCCTGCTCCAGGTGAACGTCCGCTACAAGACCCGGGTCGCCCTCCGCTTCACCGGGCTCGAGGACGGCCTCACCACGCCCCGGTCCCCCGAGGCGATCCGGGCCGCGGCCGAGCGCCAGAAGGTCGCGGGCCAGTGAGCGAGCGGAGCGAGCGAACCGGGGGCGCGAGCGAGCGAACCGGGGGCGCGGGCGGGCCCATGCGCCTGTACGACACGGCCAAGGGCGAGGTCGTGCCCTTCACGCCGTGCGAGGTCGTCACCATGTACACGTGCGGCATCACGCCGTACGACGCGACCCACATCGGCCACGCCGCCGTCTACATCACCTACGACGTCCTCCAGCGCCGGCTGCGGGACCGGGGCCACGAGACCCGCTGCGTCCGCAACATCACCGACGTCGACGACTCCATCCTCCAGAAGGCCCGCGAGATCGGCGTCCACTACCTCGACCTGGCCGCCGCCGAGGTGGCCAAGTTCGACGACGACATGGAGGCCCTGGGTCAGCTGCCCGTGTGGTCCGAGCCCCGGGCGACGTCGGCCATCCCCGACATCCGCGGCTTCATCGGGATGGTCATCGACCAGGGCCACGCCTACGCCGCCGGGGGCGCCGTCTACTTCGACGTGTCCAGCTCGCCCCGGTTCGGGTCGCTGTCCGGGTTCGACCGCGACGAGATGCTCCGGCTGGCGGCCGAGCGGGGCGGCAACCCCGACGACCCCAACAAGCGCGACCCCCTCGACTTCATCCTGTGGCAGCCCTCGGCCGACGACGAGCCGGCGTGGGACTCGCTGTGGGGCCCGGGTCGGCCGGGGTGGCACATCGAGTGCTCGGCGCTGGCCCTCCGCGAGCTGGGCACCACCATCGACCTGCACGGCGGCGGCGCCGACCTCATCTTCCCCCACCACGAGTGCGAGGCGGCCCAGTCCGAGGCGGCCACCGGGGAGCCCTTCGTCCGCCACTGGATGCACCAGGCCATGGTGCGGATGGACGGCGAGAAGATGTCGAAGTCGCTCGGCAACCTGGCCTTCGTCAGCGAGCTGCGCAAGCACCACGACGCCCGGGCCATCCGCCTCGCCGTCGTCTCCCACCACTACCGGCACGAGTGGGAGTGGGACGACACGGCGATGCCCGAGGGCGAGGCCCGGCTCGCACGCTGGGTCGACGCGGGGGAGGGCGACGCCGCCCTCTCCGAGGTCCGGGCCGCGCTCGACGACGACCTCGACACGCCCACGGCGGTGGCGGCCATCGACGCCGCGGCCCGGCGGGGCGAGGGCGTCTCGGCGGCTGCGTCCCTGCTCGGAGTGGACGTCCTGGGCCCGACCGCCAGCCACCTCCCGTAGCGGGCGGCGCACCTGTCCTGCGCCTCCGTGTGACGGGTGCCCCAGAGGGGCAGCACTGTGGCAGCATGCGTGGGATGAGCGAGCGCGAGGCGGGTCAGCTGTACCCGGTGGCCAAGGCCATCATCAAGCCCCTCTTCTCGTTCACCTGGCGGTTCCACGTCGAGGGGGCCGAGAACGTCCCCCGCGAGGGACCGGCGATCATCTGCCCCAACCACACCTCGGTCCTCGACTCGTTCTTCGTCCCGTCCGTCCTGCCCCGGCGCATCACCTACGTGGGCAAGGCCGAGTACATGGACAGCTGGAAGACCAAGCACCTGTTCCCGGCCATGGGGATGATCCCCATCGACCGGGGTGGGGGCAGCGCGTCGGAGCGGGCCCTGTCCGCCGCCCAGCGGGTGCTGGAGCGGGGCGAGCTGTTCGGCATCTACCCCGAGGGCACCCGCAGCCGCGACGGCCGCCTCTACAAGGGCCACACCGGTCCGGCCCGCCTGGCCCTGCGCACGGGGGCCCCGATCATCCCGGTGGGCATCCGCGGGGCGCGCGACGTCATGCCGCCCGAGGCCAGGTACCCGACCCCGTTCCGGCCCGTCGTCATCCGCTTCGGGGCGCCGATCGCCATGGACCGCTTCGAGGACCGGGCCGGCGACCGCCTCGTGCTCCGGCAGATCATCGACGAGGTGATGTTCTCCATCCGCGACATGTCGGGCCAGGAGTACGTCAACCAGTACGCCACCAAGAAGGCCGAGACCATGCCGGCCGAGGTCGCCCAGGTGGGCGGGCAGAACCTGGACGTCTCCGACCCGGCGGGGCCGAACGGGCACGGCCACGGGTCCGGCGAGCCCGACGAGATCGCCGTCGACGACCCCGAGACGGGTGCGGGGGAGCGGCCCCGGAGCGCAGCCGCCGCCCTGGCCGGGGCCCGCCGCCGCTCGAGCTGACGGCACCGCTCGTCGCGACCACCCCGCCGCCCTGGGGGGCTGGCCCCACCCCCGGTTGGGGGGGTCCCACCGTTCACGGGAACACCGGCCGTCCGTACGGTCGAGGGATGCTCGACGTCGCCGGTCTCGCCAGCCTGGCGGCGTGGGCGTACGTCGTCGTCTTCGCCCTCTCGGCCCTCGACGCCGTCTTCCCCGTCCTGCCCAGCGAGTCGGTCGTCATCGCCGCGGCGGCCCTGGCCACCAGCGGCGACCTCGACCCGTGGGCGATCGGCGCCGCCGCCGCGGCCGGGGCCCTCGTCGGCGACGTGACGTCCTTCGCGCTCGGCCGGCTCGCCCGCCGGCGGTGGCGGGACCCGGGTGACGTGCGGGGTCGGCCCGGCCGGCTGCTCGCCTGGGCCGGCCACCACCTGGAGACCCGCGGCGAGCAGGTGATCATCACCGCCCGCTTCGTGCCCGGGGGGCGGACGGCGACCACCTTCTCGGCCGGCTACCTCGGCCTGCGCCGCCGCCGCTTCGCCCGGGCCGCGGCCCTGGGCGCCGTGCTGTGGGCGGCCAACGGTGTGGCCCTCGGGTCCGTCGGCGGGCAGGTGTCCGAGGACCCCCTCGTCGCCATGGGCGGCGGCCTGGCCCTGGGCGGCGTGGTGTCGGTGGTCATCCACCTCGTCTCGCGCCGCCGGGGCCTGGCCTCAGCCCCGCGACGGGTCGGGCTTGGTGGCGGTGAGGACGATCACGTGACCGCCGAGGACGACGTGGCCGGACCCGTCGACGTGGCCGGCGAGGGCCTCGGCGATGGCGTCGACCGCCGCCGCCACGACGTCGTCGGCCAGCCCCTCGAGGGCGACGCGGGTCGGTCCGAAGTCGACAGCCGCCTCGGCCGCGGCCCGGGGTGGCAGGCCGCCGCCGAAGGGCAGGTCGAGGCGGTGGGAGACGGCGGCGGCGTCGGCCCACCCGGCGCCCTCGAGGAGGGCCACCGACGCTGCCCCGTCTCCTAGCGAGAAGGGCCCTCCGTCCTCGGGCAGCCCGGCCGGGACGGGGACGTCGTGGGCCCGGAGGACGCCGAGGGCGGCGTGGAGCGGCACCGCGAACAGGCCCGACTCGTCGCGCCGGGCCCAGACGGCGACGGCGAGGCGGCCGCCGGGACGGGTGGCGGCGGCGAGGTTGGCGAAGGCGGTGGGCGGGTCGCTGAAGAACATGACACCGAACCGGGAGATGACGGCGTCGACGGCGGCCTCCGGCGGCGCCCAGGTGACGGCGTCGGCCGTGACCCACTCGACGGGCGCCGCCCCCTCGGGCACCGGGGCGGCGGCGGCCGCCTCGAGCATGGCGGCGGAGACGTCGAGACCGATCACCGACCCGTCCGGACCCACCCGGGCCGCCGCCTCGCGGGTCGTCGGGCCGGTGCCGCACCCGACGTCGAGCACCCGCTCGCCCGGCGCCAGGGCGGCGGTGGCGAAGAGCACCTCCGACACCGGCGCCAGCTGGACCTCGAGCCCCTCGGCCTGGCGCAGCCACCGGGCGACCCGGTCACCGGCCCACGCGTCGTCCCCCGGATCGCTCGTGCCGTCTGCTCGCTCGCTCGTGCCGTCTGGTCGCTCGCTCCGCTCGCTCACGCCGCCCGAGGGTAGGCGGGCGGGCACGGGCCCGACCGGGGGCTTCTCCTTCGATGGGATCGGGGGGTGGTCTGTACTGTCGCCGTCATGTCCGACATCACGATCTCGCTGCCCGACGGTTCCTCGCGCCAGGTGGCCGCGGGGACCACCGTCGGCGGCGTGGCCGAGTCGATCGGGCGACGGCTGGCCAAGGCGGCGGTCATCGGCGTCGTCAACGGGGTCGAGCGCGACCTGGTGTGGCCGGTCGAGGACGGCGACACGGTCGAGATCGTCACGGCCGACAGCCCGCGGGGCCTCTCCACGATCCGCCACTCCACGACGCACGTCCTGGCCCAGGCCGTGCTCGACCTGTTCCCGGGGGCCACCTTCGCCATCGGCCCGCCGATCGAGGACGGCTTCTACTACGACTTCCAGCTGCCGGCCGGGGCCGACGGCAAGCCGGCCACCTTCGCGCCCGAGGACCTCCCCCGCATCGAGGCCCGGATGCGCGAGATCATGGCCGAGTCCCAGCCCTTCGTCCGCGTCGACATCGACAACGACCGGGCCCGGGAGGTCTTCGCCGACCACCCGTTCAAGCTGGAGATCATCGACGGCGAGGCCGAGGACCCCACGTCGGTCACGGAGACCGGCATCGCCCGCACCTACGAGAACCCGCCCCACCAGCCCAAGGAGCGGCCGCCGTTCCGGGGCTACCCGGGGTTCATCGACCTGTGCCGGGGCCCGCACGTCCCCGACACCAAGACCCACCTCGGCCACTTCCAGCTCACGCGGATCGCCGGCGCCTACTGGCGGGGCGACGACTCGAAGCCCCAGCTCCAGCGCATCTACGGGACGGCGTGGGCGTCGAAGGCCGACCTGGCCGCCCACCTCGAGCGCCTCGAGCAGGCCGCCCTGCGCGACCACCGCAAGCTCGGCGTCGAGCTCGACCTGTTCAGCTTCCCCGACGAGATCGGGTCCGGCCTCGCTGTCTTCCACCCCAAGGGCGGGATCATCCGGCGGATCATGGAGGACTACTCGCGGCGCCGCCACGAGGCCGCGGGCTACGAGTTCGTCTACTCGCCGCACATCGCCAAGGCCGACCTGTTCAAGATCTCCGGCCACCTCCAGTGGTACGCCGACGGCATGTTCCCGCCCATGCACTTCGCCGACGAGGGCGGGGCCGAGGGCGTCGACTACTACGCCAAGCCCATGAACTGCCCGTTCCACTCCCTGATCTTCCGATCGGGGCTGAAGAGCTACCGCGACCTCCCGCTGCGGCTCTTCGAGTTCGGCAGCGTCTACCGGTACGAGAAGTCCGGCGTGATCCACGGGCTGACGCGGGTGCGGGGCATGACCCAGGACGACAGCCACATCTACTGCACCAAGGAGCAGATGGCCGACGAGCTCAAGAGCCTCCTCGACTTCGTGCTCGGCCTGCTGCGGGACTACGGGCTCGACGACTTCGCCCTGGAGCTCTCGACCAAGGGCGACAGCGACAAGTTCGTCGGCGCCGACGAGGACTGGGAGGAGGCCACCGAGATGCTCCGGGCCGCGGCCGAGGCCTCCGGCCTCGAGCTGGTCCCCGACCCGGGCGGTGCCGCCTTCTACGGCCCCAAGATCTCCGTCCAGGTGCGCGACGCCATCGGCCGCAGCTGGCAGATGTCGACGATCCAGGTCGACTTCCAGACGCCGGGCCTGTTCGGTCTGGAGTACGTCGGCTCCGACGGCGCCCGCCACACGCCGGTGATGATCCACCGGGCCCTGTTCGGATCGATCGAGCGGTTCTTCGGCGTCCTGCTCGAGCACTACGCCGGCGCCTTCCCCACCTGGCTCGCCCCCGTGCAGGTCCGGGTGCTGCCCGTGCGCGACGACCACATGGCCTACGCCGACCGCGTCGCCGACCGCCTGCGGGCCGAGGGCTTCCGGGCCGACGTGGCCGACGCCTCCGAGAAGCTGGGCAACCGCATCCGCAAGGGCAAGGGCGAGAAGCTGCCCTACATCCTCGTCGTGGGCGACGACGACGTGGCCGCCGGGACCGTGGGGGTCAACCCCCGGGGCGGCGAGGTCGAGCGGGGCGTGTCCGTCGACGACTTCGAGCAGCGCCTGCGGGTCGAGGTCCTGGCCCAGACCGGCGGACGGTGAGCGACCGGACCCGGCCGGACGTGAGCCCCTCCGCGGCCGAGGCCGGTGGCGGCCCACCGCCCGGCCTGGCCCGGCTGTGGGCCGGGTGGCGGGGTGAGTACATCGCCCGGATCTCGACCGACGACGCCGAGCTGCGCCGCGACGCCGCCGGGCTGAGCCTGTTCGAGCGGATCCTCGCCGCCGACGTCCCCGACGAGGAGGCCCACGTCGTGCGGCGGGGCCCCACCGTCTCGGTCGTCCTGAACGCCTTCCCCTACGGGTCCGGCCACCTCCTGGTGCTGCCCAACCGGGCCGTCGCCGACCTGGCCGACCTCTCGGCGGCGGAGACCACCGAGCTGTGGGCGACCGTCCACGACGCCGTCGCCGCCGTGCGCGCCGCCTACGAGCCCGACGGCGTCAACGTCGGCCTCAACCTCGGGACGGCCGCCGGCGCGGGCGTCCCCGACCACCTGCACGTGCACGTCCTGCCCCGCTGGGCGGCCGACGCCAACTTCATGACCTCGGTCGCCGAGGCCCGCGTCCTCCCCGAGCCGCTGGCGGTGACGCACCGCAAGGTGACCGCCGCCTGGCCCGCTCGGTAGGTTCGGCCCGTGCCCACCGACGACGAGACCACCCCCGAGGAGCATGCGGAGGGGGCGACGTCCGACGCCGAGGTCACCGACGCCCTCCCCGACGACCTCGACGTCTCCGGATTCGTCGGCCCCTACGTCTTCCCCAACAACAACCGCCGGCGGGTGCCGGGCTACCTCTACCTGGCGATGGCCGCGGCCTGCGTCGCCTTCTGGGTGTGGCGGCGGGGCGACGACGCCTCGGTCGTGAACGAGGGCCTCCTGTGGGCCGCCGCCGCTCTGGTCGCCGCCGGCGCCTACTGCCTGGCGTCGGGGTTCGACCTCGACGTCGACGAGCAGGACGCCCTGGTCGTGGCCACCCGCACCGTCGGCTTCCCGGTCGGTCACGCCTCGGCCCAGATGGGCTGGCGCGGGCTGCGCAGCCGGCCCACGTGGCGGATCCTCTGCTACTCGGCCGAGAACCCGCCCGAGCGCCGGGCCCTGGTCCTGGTCGACGGGGTCGACGGCGAGGTCATCGACTGGTTCGTCGAGGACAACCCCGAGGACTGGAGCGAGCTCGACGGCGAGCTCACCGGGACCGGCGTCCCCTTCAAGACCGGCGAGTAGGGCCCCGCTCTAGTCGTCGGCGTCGGCCTGCTGGCGGCGGGCCTGCTCCACCAGGTGGTCGGGGAGCGGCTCGTAGCCGGCGGGCTCGACCCGGAACCGACCCCGTCCCCCGGTGAGCGACCGCAGCTCGACGGCGTAGCGGCGCATCTCGGAGGTGGGGACCCGGGCGATGACCACCTGCTCGCCGTCGGCGCCCGCCTCGGCCCCCTCGATCCGGCCCCGTCGGGCGGTGAGGTCGCCCATCACGTCGCCCTGGGCGTCGGCGGGGACGGTGACCTCCACCCGGCTGGTCGGCTCGAGGAGGCTCGGCCCGGCGGCGGCGAGGGCGTCGAGGAGGGCCAGGCGGGCGGCGGCCCGGAACGCCATCTCCGACGAGTCGACGGCGTGCTCCTTGCCGTCGGTGACGGTGACGTGGACGTCGACGACCGGGTGGCCCAGGGGCCCGCCCCGGGCCATCGTCTCCTCGACGCCCTTCTGCACGGCCGAGATGTAGCCCTTGGAGATGGCCCCGCCGACGACGGTGCTGGCGAAGCCGAAGCCCGCCCCCCGCTCGACGGGGGCGACGGCCAGGGTGCACACCGCGAACTGGCCGTGGCCGCCGGTCTGCTTCTTGTGGCGGCCCTCGGCCTGGGCCTCGCCCGTGATCGTCTCCCGGTAGGCGACGGCGACGTCCCCCACGTCGACGCCGACGCCGAACTTCGCCTCCAGCCGCTCCAGGGCGAGACCGACGTGGGCCTCGCCCACCCCGCACAGGAGCGTCTGGTGCGTCTCGTCGTCGCGCCGCACCCGGATGCCGGGATCCTCCTCGACCAGCCGGTGGAGGGCGGGGGCCAGCCGGTCCTCGTCGGCCGGGGTGCGGGCGGAGATGGCCACGGCGTGCACGGCCTCGGGCGGCTCGAGCGGTGCCGCCGCCACCGGACGGCCCCGCGGGGCGAGGGTGTCGCCGGTGAGGGTGGCCGACAGCTTGGCCACGGCGCCGATCTCGCCGGCGATCAGCTCGGTGACCGGCTCCTGGTCGGCGCCACGCACCCGGACGAGGGCGTGGAGCCGCTCGTCGGCGCCCGACCGGGTGTTGACGAGGTGATCGTCGCCCCGGATCGTCCCGCTCAGCACGCGGAACATCGAGAGGTGGCCGACGAACTGGTCGGCGACGGTCTTGAACACGAACGCCAGCGGGGGGCCCTCCGGGTCGGGGGCGATGTCGACGGTGGTGTCGCCGGCGGTGACGGTGATCGGCGGCCGGTCGAGGGGCGAGGGCCCGATCTCGCAGATGAAGTCGGCCAGGCGATCGACGGCGATCTCGGCGGTGGCGGACCCGCAGACGACCGGGAAGACGGTGGCGTCGTCGACCCCGGCGGCGAGGGTGCGCTCGAGCTCCTCGACGCTCGGGACGTCGCCCTCGAGGTAGCGCTCGAGCAGGTCGTCGTCGGCCACGACGATGCCCTCGACCAGGTTGTCGTGGACCCGGTGCTCCTGCTCCTCCATGTCGGCGGGGATCTCCCCCGTCGTCGCCGTGCCCTCGGAGTAGCTGTACGCGGTGTCGCTCAGCAGGTCGGCCACGCCCCGGAACCCGCCCTCGGCCCCGATGGGCAGCTCGAGCGGAGCCACGCCGGCGCCGAAGCGGTCCCGCAGGGCCTCCAGGGTGGCGTCGAACGAGGCCCGCTCGCGGTCGAGCTTGCTGACGAAGACCATCCGGGGGACGCC
The DNA here is from genome assembly GCF_019443745.1 of Iamia sp. SCSIO 61187. Lineage (NCBI taxonomy): Bacteria > Bacillati > Actinomycetota > Acidimicrobiia > Acidimicrobiales > Iamiaceae > Iamia > Iamia sp. SCSIO 61187. The sequence goes on along the minus strand of NZ_CP050948.1, from coordinate 2,925,354 downwards.
GTGGGCGGCCGCGGCCCGCCACGCCGCCTCGGTGCCGACCTGCACGCCGTCGACGGCGCTGACGACGAACACGGCCAGGTCGGCGACCCGGAGGGCGGCCTCGACGTCGGAGGCGAAGTCGGGGTCGCCGGGGGTGTCCAGGAGGGTGATGCGGTGGCCCTTCCACTCGAACGGCAGCACCGACAGCGTCACCGAGTGCTTCCGGGCCTTCTCGGCCGGGTCGTGGTCGCTGACCGTGGTGCCGTCCTCGACCGACCCCCGCCGGGAGATGGCCCCGGACAGGTGGAGGAGGGCCTCGGCGAGGGTCGTCTTGCCCGCCCCGGCGTGGCCCACCAGGGCGACGTTGCGGATGCGGTCCGGACCGAACGACGGCATGCGCCCTCCTGGGGGTGGTGGATGGGCCGGAGGGTAGCGAGCGGGATGGGCCGGCGCGGGGGAGTGGTGGGCACGGGCGGGCCCATCGGGCATGCTGGTCGTGGACGGACGCCCTGCTAACTTCTGCAAGCACACCCGTCTCGAGGAGTCCGATGTTCGACGGCCAGTTCCGCAGCCAGGCCGAGGTCCAGCTGCGCCCCATCGGCACGAGCCTCAAGAAGACCGGGATCAAGGCCGACCACCTCACGATCCTCGGGGTCGTCATGGCCGTCGCCACCGGCGTCGCCATCGCCAACGGCGCCCTCCGCCTCGGGCTCCTCCTGCTCGTGCTGTGCGCCGTGCCCGACGTCCTCGACGGCGCCGTGGCCAAGGCGTCCGGCACCGCGTCGCCCCGCGGCGCCTTCTTCGACTCGGTCAGCGACCGGGTCGCCGACTCGTTCATCCTCGGCGGCATGGCCTGGTACCTGTCGTCGCAGCCGGGCGCCGGCCGCATCGCCGTGCTGCCCCTCGCCGTGCTGGCCGCCTCGCTGATCATCAGCTACGAGCGGGCCAAGGCCGAGGCGCTCGGCTACGACGCCAAGGGCGGGGTCATGGAGCGGGCCGAGCGCCTGATCGCCATCGGGCTCGCCGTGCTCTTCCAGCCGGCGATGATCGCCATCCTCTGGGTGATGCTGGTCCTCACCGCCGTCACCGCCGGCCAGCGGTTCGTGAAGGTGTGGCGCCAGGCCAGCACCACGGTGCCCACCAAGGCCACCACCGAGCGCCTCCGGGCCCGCCGCCAAGCGCGCATGTCGCGCACGGCCGCCCGGCGCCAGGGCCGCACCACCGCCCGCGAGCGGTTCGCGGTCCGGGAGCGCAGCTTCCCGGCCCGCCGGCGCGACTCCGACTCCTGACCGCCGCCTCGCGGGTGCGTCGCCCCGACCCGTCCTACCTCGGCTACCGGGCCGGCGCCCTCGCGGCCCGGGCCCTGCCCGGTCCCACCACGCCGTCGGTCGCCCGCCTCATCGGGCGGATCGGCGTGCGCCGCCTCCCCTCGCGGCGGCTGATCATCGAGCGGAACCTCCGTCGGGCCCTCGGCGACGTGCCCGAGGCCCGGATGGCCGACCTCGTCGACCAGGCCTTCGGCTCCTACGTCCAGTACTGGATCGAGTCCTTCCGCCTCCCCGGCACGTCGGTCGAGGACCTCGACCGCGGCACCGTCACCATCGGCTTCGACCACATCGTGGAGGCGCTCGACGCCGGCAGGGGGGCGATCTTGGCCCTGCCCCACCTGGGCGCCTGGGAGTGGGCCGCCTTCTGGCTCACCGCCGTGAAGGGGCACCCGGTCACCGCCGTGGCCGAGGTGATCGAGCCGCCGGAGCTGGCCGCCTGGTTCGTCGGGCTGCGCAACGAGTTCGGCATCGAGGTGGTGCCCTTCGGCCCCGACGCGGCCACCGCGTGCATGCGTGCCCTCAAGGCCAACCGGGTCCTGGCCCTGCCCAGCGACCGGGACCTGTCGGGCACGGGTGTCCCGGTCGACTTCTTCGGCGAGCGGACGACCCTGCCCGGCGGTCCCGCGACGCTGGCGATCCGCACCGGCGCCCCGCTGATCCCGGTGAGCTGCTACTTCGACAACGACCGGCACCTCGGGATCGCCCTCCCCCCGCTCGACACCGCCCGGCGGGGGAAGCTGCGCGAGGACGTGGCCCGGGTGACCCAGGACCTGGCCGACGCCCTCGAGGTGCTGATCCGGCGGGCCCCCGACCAGTGGCACCTGGTCCAGCCCAACTGGCCCTCGGACCACGAGGCCCTCGCCGCCGCCGGTCTCAGCTGACCGATCCGGACCGGCGACACCTGGCCGGCGGGACGCCGCCTGGCCGCCGCGGTCGGCAACGGCACGGATGGTGCCAGGCACCGTTCGTGTTCGACACGGAAGGTGCCTGGCACCATCCGTGGCTCGCCACCTAGGTGGGGGAGCGGTCGGCCTCGGACAGCCAGCGGGGGTTGGCGACCCGGAGGCGGGCGACGACGGCCTGGCGGACGGCGGGGCCGACGTCGTCCTGGTGGACCTCCCCGGCCCGGATGCGGGCGGCCAGCTCGGCCTCGTCGGCGACGCCCAGGGCGGCCAGCCGGCGGGCGTGGGCGGCGTCGTCGGCCGGCGCCGCCTCCACCTCCCGCTGGACGGTGGCGAGGGCCCGGTCGACGACCTTGAGCGAGAAGGCGGGGGCCCCCTCGAGCAGGGGGGCGATCTCGTCGGTGAGGTGGGCCCGCACGGCGTCGAGCAGCTCGACCGCCGTCGGCCGCCCGTGGAGGTCGGGGCGGGCGACGGGCGGTCCCGGGTCGGTGGGCCCGGCGTCGACGCCGATCAGGCCGAGCAGGTCGTACTCGTTCTCGCACACCCGGCGCCCGATGGTGGCCAGCTCCACCGAGCGGACGTGGCCGTCGAGGTGGCGGCGGGCCTGGACGGCGCAGATCAGCCCCCAGGTCAGGGTCCCGGCCGCAGTCCACCAGCGCACGTGGGCGGGGTCGACGGCGACCCCGCGCGCCGCGGTGTAGGCGTCGAGCAGGTCGTCGAGGTCGGCCAGCCCGCCCACCTCGTGGGCGCCCCCGAAGCGCCAGGCCCGGACGCAGAGCCAGCCCAGGTCCTCGAGGGGGTCGCCCCGGTGGGCCAGCTCCCAGTCGAGCACGGCGGTCAGCTCGTCCCCCTCGACCAGCAGGTTGCCGACCCGGAAGTCGCCGTGGACGACGGTGTCGCCCGCCGCCGACGGGGGCGGGCGGTGGTCGTGGAGCCACCGCAGGGCCAGCTCGAAGGCGGGGCGGGCCTCGCCGACCAGGTCGAGCCCGGCCCGCGCCCCGTCGAGGACGTCCTTGTGCTCGAGGGCGGGGTGCTCGTCGACGGGGATGGCGTGGATGGCGGCCAGGGCCCGGCCCATCTGGGCGGCGAGGGCGCGGCGGCCCTCCTCGGTGCGCTCGGCCCGCACCAGGCGGGGGCCGAGGGCCTCGCCCGGGACGGCCTCGGTGATGCGGGCCGGCCCGAGGGCGGGTCCGGCGTCGGCCGCGGCCACGACCGTCGCCGGGACCGGGACGCCGGCCGCCGACGCTGCGGCCAGCAGGGCGTCCTCGACCTCCATCGGCGGCGCCCCCGTGCCCCCGCCCGGCCGCGTGCGCTGCAGGATCAGGTCCCGCCGGCCCGACCCGGAGCCGACCGCGGTGAACGCCCACGTCTCGCGGGACGCACCGCCCGACAGCCGGCGCAGGCCCTCGATCGCCACGTCCTCGCCCCACGCGGCGGAGACCGCCGGGCCCAGTGCATCCGCCAGGTCGTCTGTCGTCACGTCGGGGGACCATAGGGGTCGCATCCCGGCCTCGGGGCCGGCTGTGGCGCCGCGCACCGGTCGGCCCTGCCAGGGATCCGGCGTCGGCCTCCTAGGCTGCGCGCCCGTGCGGATCGGCCTCGTCTGCCCCTACAGCCTCACCATCCCGGGAGGGGTGCAGGCCCAGGTCCTCGGTCTGGGTCGGGCGCTGCGCGCCCAGGGCCACCCGACCCGCGTCCTGGCCCCGTGCGACGGCCCCCCGCCCGACGGGTGGGTGACGCCGCTGGGCAACAGCATGCCGACCGCGGCCAACGGCTCCGTGGCCCCCCTCGCCCCGGACCTGTCGGCCCAGCTCCGCCTGATCCGGGCGGCCAACGACGAGGACTTCGACGTCATCAACGTCCACGAGCCGCTCGGCCCCGGCGTGTGCATCACCACGCTCGTGGTGAAGCCGGCCCCCCTCGTCGGGACCTTCCACGCCGCCGGCGTCTCCGGCGCCTACAAGACCCTCGGGCCGGTCGTGCGGTGGCTGGCCGGCCGGCTCGACCTGCGCTGCGCCGTGTCCGCCGACGCCGAGGACCTGGCCCGCACCCACCTGCGGGGCACCTACGAGCGGGTCTACAACGCCATCGAGATCCCGCTGTTCGCCGAGGCCGAGCCCACCCCGACCGACGGCACGCCGACGATCCTCTTCCTCGGCCGCCACGACGAGCGCAAGGGCCTCGAGGTTCTGCTCGACGCCGTCGCCGACCTGCCCCGCGACATCCGCCTCTGGATCGCCGGCGACGGTCCCGACACCGCCCGCCTGCAGCGGCGCACCTCGGGCGACCCCCGCATCGAGTGGCTGGGCCGCATCTCCGACGCCGACAAGGCGTCGCGCCTGCGGGCCGCCACCGTCTACTGCGCCCCGTCCCTGCGGGGGGAGTCCTTCGGTGTCGTGCTCCTCGAGGCGATGGCCGCGGGCGTCCCCATCGTGTGCAGCGACCTCCCCGGCTACCGCAAGGTGGTCCGGGCCGACGCCGACGCCCTCCTGTTCGCGCCGGGCGACACCGCCGGGCTGGCCCGGGCCGTGACCGCCGTGCTGACCGACCGCGACCGGGCCGCCGCCCTGGTGGCCTCGGGCCGGCAGCGGGCCGAGACGTTCTCCATGGACGCCCTGGCCACCCGGTACCTCGAGCTCTACGCCAAGGTCGTCTGAGGGCGGTCGGCGCCGGCACCACTAGCATCGCGCCGTGGCAACCGTGCTCATCGTCGTCGTCGTGGTGCTCGTCGTCGGCCTGGTGGTGTGGGGCATCGCCTCCTACAACGGCCTCGTCCGGGTCAAGAACCGGGTCGAGTCGGCGTGGGCCCAGATCGAGGTGCAGCTCAACCGCCGCCACGACCTGATCCCGAACCTGGTCGAGACGGTGAAGGGCTACGCCACCCACGAGCAGTCGACCCTCGAGGCGGTCGTCGCCGCCCGCAACCGGGCCGTGGCCGCCGGCTCGCCGGGGGAGCAGGCCGAGGCCGAGAAGGCCGTCACCGGCGCCCTGGCCAACGTCTTCGCCCTCAGCGAGGCCTACCCCGACCTCAAGGCGAACCAGAGCTTCTTGTCGCTGCAGACCGAGCTGAGCGAGACCGAGGACCGCATCGCCTACGCCCGGCAGTACTACAACGACTCGGTCAACCAGTACAACGACAAGATCCAGAGCTTCCCGGGCGTGCTGATCGCCCGCCGGGTCGGCTTCGGGCCGCGGGAGTACTTCCAGGCCGAGGGCGACGCCCGCGGCCCCGTGGCGGTCGACTTCTGAGCATGGACGACGCCCTCGAGCTGAACGAGGCCCGCGCCCGGAAGCTGGTCGCGGTGCCGGCTGCGACTGTGGCGATCGCGTACGCAGTGGTCGGCGTCGTGGTCTCCCTCGTCGTCGGCTACCCGCTGACCGCCCTCTTCTTCGTCGTCACCGCTGTCGGCCTCTTCATCACCCTCTCGATCAACGTCAAGCAGCGGGCCCCCGCCGTGGCCCTGGCCGCCACCGGCAGCCACCCGGTCACCGAGGCCGACGAGCCCCGGCTCCACAACCTGGTCGAGGGGCTCTGCGTCGGCATCGGCCTGCAGCCGCCCCGGCTGCGGGTGGTCGAGGACGCCACCGCGAACGCCCTGGCCGTGGCCCGGTCGGTCGACGACGCCGACCTGGTCGTCACCCGGGGCCTCCTCGACCGGCTCTCGCTGGTCGAGCTGGAGGCGGTCCTGGCCCACGAGCTGGCCCGCATCCGCCGGGGCGACGCCTTCGTCGGCGTCCTCGCCGGGCCCGTGCTCGGCGGCGGGGGCCAGGTCTTCCCGGCGACCGTCATCGCCCCGATCACCCGGGCGATCGTCGGCCGGGGCGAGCCGATCGAGTCCTGGTCGGACCTGGCCGCGGTCGAGATCACCCGCTACCCGCCGGGCCTGGTCGCGGCGCTGGAGAAGATCGCCGAGGCCGACCCGTCGGCGGCCCCGCCGGCCGAGCCCTCCGTGGCCCACCTGTGGATCCACGGGGCCCGCCCCGAGGGGCCCTACGGCGAGGCCCTCAGCCGGGTCTACGAGGCGCCTCCACCGGTGGGCCAGCGCATCGAGGTGCTCGAGGAGCTGTGAGGGCCCGGCCGGCCCTGGCCTCGGCCTGGGCCTGGATCAACGCCACGCTGCTCCGCCAGGTGGTCGGGGGGCTGGGCCTGGCCACCCTCATCATCGGTGCCGTCGTGGTCGTCGGTGCCGGCGACACCGCCTCCGACGAGGCCACCGGCCCCGGCCGGGGCACCACCACCACCAGCACGGCCGCACCGGAGCCGGGCGAGCCCACGACGACCTCCGCCGCCGCCCCGAGCACCGCCCCACCCACGATCCCGCCCCCACCCGCGCCCGAGGAGCTGCGGTTCCTCCCCGAGGACCAGCCCGACGGCGGCTCCGTCGCCCCGCTCACGGGACTGCCGGTGCTCGACCCCGCCGCCCTCGGCCGACCGGCGCTGGCGGTGAAGATCGACAACCTCGACGTGCCGGGCGAGACGGCGGTGCCCCAGACCGGCCTGGCCCACGCCGACGTGGTCGTCGAGGAGGTGGTGGAGGGGGGCATCACCCGGTTCGTCGCCGTCCTCCACTCGACCGACGCCCCCGAGGTCGGCCCCGTCCGCTCGGCCCGCACGACCGACGTCAACCTGCTGCCGATCCTCGGGCGGCCGCTCTTCGCCTACTCGGGGGGCAACCCCGGCGTGCTCGGTGCCGTGGCCGCCTCCCCCTTCCTCGTCGACCGGGGCGGCGAGTGGGCACCGGCCTACGTCCGCGTCGGTGCCCGGCGCGCCCCCCACAACCTGTACCTCCGGCCGTGGGAGGTCTGGGCCCGCCCCGACGGGGCCAGCACCCCGCCCGTGCTGGCGCCGTTCCGACCACGGGGCACCGGGTCGCCGGCGGGCGAGCCCGTGCGGGGCGTCGACCTGGCGTTCTCCGGCGCCGCCGCCGCCCGGGTGACCTGGAGCTGGCTGCCCGACCACGGGCGCTGGGTGCGGCACCAGCGGGGCCGCCTCCACGTGGACGGCGACGGCTACGCCATCGGGCCCCGCAACGTGGTGGTCATGGTCACCGACTACGGCGCCAGCCCGGCCGACCCCCGCTCGCCCGAGGCGGTGAGCGTCGGGAGCGGCCCGGCGACCGTCCTCACCGACGGGAAGGCGATCGACGGTCGCTGGGTGCGCCCGTCGCTCGACGCACCCCTGGTGCTCGTCGACGGCGCGGGCGAGCCGATCACCCTGTCCTCGGGCCGGACCTGGATCGAGATGGTCCGCCCGGGCACGGCCACCGTCATCCGATGAGGGCCCGATTGGCCGGCGCCCTGAGCCGGTGCGAGCATGGCGAGGTGACGACCCTTCCCACGGTCACCGCCGACCCGGCCGCCCCGGCCGCCGCCCCCGGCACCGCCGGCGCGGCCCGCCCGGTCGTGGCGCGCCGCCCCGCCGACGTCTTCATGCGCCGGCTCCTGCGGGTCCGCGACGCCCAGCCCCGCCTCGGCGAGGAGGCGCTGCGCAGCGCCTTCAGCCGGTCGATCTTCGTGTCGGCCATCCGCTGCGTCATCACCTACCTGCTCATCCCGTTCCTCGGCCCCGTCCTGGGCCTGGCCGCCGGGGTGGGACCGCTGCTCGGCATCCCCATCGGGCTCCTCGCCGTGGTGTTCAACGTCAAGAGCATGCGGCGCTTCTGGCAGGCCGACCACCGGTACCGCTGGCACTACACCGCCGTCGGGGGCACCGTGATCGCCATGCTCGCGGTCCTCATCGCCCTCGACCTCGCCGAGCTCATCGCCGCGTGATCGCGCCGCGATCTGGTCAGGGGCGTCGACGGCCCTCGAGCCGCAACCGATCGTGGGCACTTCGCGTTGCCTGCCCGCTCTTGTCGCCTCCTTCGTCGGCGACGGGCCGCTCGGGCCCCGGGCTCGCCTGGCGGCTCGCCCTCTGACATGGCGGCGCCGGGAGAGACGATCGTCTCCCGGAGCCGCCTGGGCCGCGCCGGGTGGGTGACGTTCGGTTGCGGCGCCGTGGGCCTCGGCGCCCTCGGGATCGTGGTCCCCGGGCTCCCCACCACCGGGTTCTTCGTCCTCGCCGCCTGGGCCTTCTCGCGGTCGAGCCCCCGGCTCGAGCAGTGGGTGCTCGACCGACCGGGCGTCGGGCCCCTCGTCCGCGACTACCGGGCCGGGCTGGGGATGCCCCGCCGGGCCAAGGTCGTGGCCATCACCATGCTCGTGGTCTCGTGCGGGCTCAGCGCCGCCCTCGGCGTCGACCGCCCGGCCGTCCGGCTGGCGATCGTCACCCTGGGCGCCGTCGGCGTGGCCTGGATCCTCTGGCGCGTCCCCACGAGGGAGACCGTCCTGGCCCGTCGGCGCCCTCCGTCCTGACCGTCCGGCCAACCCCAGGGCGCGGGGAGGCACGTGCGGGTCGGCAGAAGCCGAGGTGGACCGATCCTCGGGCCATTCGGGCTTCGGGGATCCGCGGGAGCGGTCGTAGACTGGCGGCATGACCGACACGCCCCGCGCTGCGTCCGCCCCGCCCGAGACGGGGACGTTCCGCGTCAAGCGGGGCCTGGCCGAGATGCTGCGGGGCGGCGTCATCATGGACGTCGTCGACCCCGAGCAGGCCAAGGTGGCCGAGGACGCCGGCGCCGTGGCCGTGATGGCCCTCGAGCGGGTGCCGTCCGACATCCGGCGCGACGGCGGCGTGGCCCGCATGAGCGACCCCGAGATGATCGAGGGCATCAAGGCGGCGGTGACCATCCCGGTCATGGCCAAGGCCCGCATCGGCCACTTCGTCGAGGCCCAGATCCTCGAGGCCTTGGGCGTCGACTTCGTCGACGAGTCCGAGGTCCTGACCCCCGCCGACGAGACCCACCACATCGACAAGTGGTCGTTCACCGTCCCCTTCGTGTGCGGTGCCACCAACCTGGGCGAGGCCCTGCGGCGCATCTCCGAGGGCGCCTGCATGATCCGCTCCAAGGGCGAGGCCGGCACCGGCAACATCGTCGAGGCGGTCCGCCACCTGCGCACGATCCTCGGCGACATCCGCAAGCTCACCCAGGCCGACCCGGCCGAGCAGTTCGAGTGGGCCAAGCGGCTCCAGGCGCCGCTCCCGCTGGTGCAGGAGATCGCCGCCACCGGCGCCCTCCCCGTGCCGCTGTTCTGCGCCGGCGGCATCGCCACCCCGGCCGACGCCGCCCTCGTCATGCAGCTCGGCGCCGAGGCGACCTTCGTGGGCTCGGGCATCTTCAAGTCCGACGACCCGGCCCGCCGGGCCAAGGCCATCGTCGAGGCCACCACCCACTTCCGCTCGGCCGAGATCCTGGCCAAGGTGTCGCGCGGGCTCGGCCCGGCCATGCCCGGGCTCGAGGTCGGGTCGCTGGAGACGACGTTCGCCGACCGCGGTTGGTGAGCGGGGGCCGGAAGGTCGGCGTCCTCGCCCTCCAGGGCGCCGTCCGCCCGCACCTCGACGCCCTGGTCGCGCTCGGCGCCACGCCGCTCGAGGTCCGCACCCCGGACGACCTGGCCGGCGTCGACGGGCTCGTCCTGCCCGGGGGCGAGTCGACCACCATGTCCCGGTTGCTCGACACCAGCGGCCTGCGCGGACCGCTCGGCGAGCGCCTCGCCGGCGGGATGCCGGCCCTCGGCACCTGCGCGGGGATGATCCTGCTGGCCACCGAGGTCCTCGACGGCCGGCCCGACCAGCGGAGCCTGGGCGCCGTGGACATCCGGGTCCGCCGCAACGCCTTCGGCCGCCAGGTCGACTCCTTCGAGGCCGACCTGGAGGTGGCCGGGGACGACGTCCCGCTCCATGCCGTCTTCATCCGGGCGCCGGTGATCGAGGAGGCTGGCCCCGAGGTCGAGGTGCTGGCCGCCGTGGCCGACCGCCCGGTCCTGGCCCGCCAGGGGCCGGTGATCGTGGCATCGTTCCACCCGGAGCTGACCGACGACCTGCGGCTCCACCAGCTGTTCCTGTCCACCTTCGAGGAGTAACCAGATGTCGGGCCATTCCAAGTGGGCCACGATCAAGCACAAGAAGGGGGCCGCCGACGCCAAGCGCGGCAAGCTCTTCGCCAAGCTGATCCGCCAGGTCGAGGTGGCCGCCCGCCAGGGCGGGGGCGACGTCGACTCCAACCCGACGCTGCGGACGATGTACCAGAAGGCCCGCGACGCGTCGGTCCCGCTCGACACGATCGACCGGGCCGTCAAGCGGGGCACCGGCCAGCTCGAGGGCGTCATCTACGAGCAGATCACCTACGAGGGCTACGCCCCCCACGGGGTGGCCCTGCTCATCGAGGTCCTGACCGACAACCGGAACCGGACCGGCCCCGAGATCCGGACCACCTTCAACCGGGCCGGCGGGTCGATGGCCGAGCCCGGCGCCGTCGCCTGGCAGTTCGAGCGCAAGGGGATCGTGATCGTCGACCGGGCCGCCGACGAGGACGAGCTGATGCTCGCCGCCCTCGACGCCGGGGCCGAGGACATCGCCGACGACGGCGCCGCCTGGCGGGTCACGACCCCGCCCAGCGACACCAACGCCGTGCGCACCGCCCTCGAGGAGGCCGGCTTCGCCGTCGAGTCGTCGGACCTGGTGATGGAGGCGGCCAACCTCGTGCCGCTGGACGACCCGGGCGCGGCCAAGTCGGTGCTCGCCCTCATCGACGCCCTCGAGGACAACGACGACGTCCAGGCCGTCCACGCCAACTTCGACATCTCCGACGACGTGTTCGCGACGCTGGAGGTCGGGTGAGCGTGGTGACCCCGCGACCCGTGGTCGCCGGGCCCAAGGTGGGCGACGTGGCCCCCGACTTCACCCTCCCGGGCGTCGAGGGAGGTGAGGTCCGGACCTGGTCGCTCTCGGAGCTCCGGGGCCAGCCCGTGGTGCTCGTCTTCTACCCGGGCGACGGGACCCCCGTCTGCACCCGCCAGCTCGTCACCTACACCGACGAGATCGCCACCTTCGCCGACGTCGGCGCCCAGGTGCTGGCGATGAGCCCGCAGTCGGTCGAGAGCCACGAGGCCTTCGCCGCCGACCACGGGGGCTTCGCCTTCCCGCTGCTGGCCGACGAGGACAAGGCCGTCGGCCTCCGCTACGGCATCGTCGGCCCGCTCGGCTTCTACCGGCGGTCGGTGTTCGTCATCGCCCCCGACGGCACCGTCGGGTGGATCCACCGTGCCGTCGCCGGCCTCTCCTTCCAGCCCAGCGAGGAGATCGTCGCCGCCGTCGCGGCCATGACCGCGTCGTAGGTCGCCGCCCTTCGCCCACCGCCGCGATGGGCCGGGCCCTTCGCTCGGCTCGGAACTCGCTTGGAGCGCGGCGGCGCCGCGTGTGACGGTCCGGCCGTGCTCGACGATCACTTCGCCGGCGAGGTCGCGGCTCGCTACGACGCCACGCTCGGAGCGATGGGCTCGCCCGAGGTGCTCGGCCCGACCGTGGACCTCCTCGCTCACCTGGCCGGCGACGGCGCCGCCCTCGAGCTGGCCATCGGGACCGGGCGGGTCGCCCTGCCGCTCGCCGCCCGCGGCGTGCCGGTCAGCGGCGTCGACCTGTCGCCCGACATGGTGGCCCGCCTGTGGGCCAAGCCGGGGGGCGATGCCGTCTCCGTCACCATCGGCGACATCGCCACGGTGCGCGTCGGGCGGACGCATCGGCTGGTGTACCTCGTCTACAACACGATCGGGAACCTCGAGACCCAGGACCGGCAGGTCGCGTGCTTCGCCACCGCCGCCGCCCACCTCGAGCCCGGGGGCCGCTTCGTGGTCGAGGTCGGTGTCCCGGACCTCCGCCGGCTCGTCCCGGGCCACGATGCGGTCGTGTTCGCCCACGCCCCCGGCTACGTCGGCATCGATCGCTACGACGATCTCGTCGCCCAGCACGCCGTCTCCCACCACTTCGTGGCCGACGGCTCCGGGGCGCGCGAGGTCCGGACGCCGTTCCGCTTCGTGTGGCCCTCGGAGCTCGACCTGATGGCGCGCCTGGCCGGGCTCGAGCTGCGCCATCGGTGGGCCGACTGGACGCGGGCGCCGTTCACCGCCGACAGCCCCTCGCACGTGTCGGTCTGGCAGAAGCCGGCCTGAGCGGCCAGCCGGCCCCGGCGCTCACCGACGCGTCGTCCCCGGCCCAGGGCCTCGCCGTCCGTCCTCGACTCGGATGTGCACCCATGCGGTGCAGGTCCGTGCTGGGTCGGGCTCAGATGCCGTCGGCGACGCCGAGGAGGCGGGAGCGCTGGACCTTCTGCATGCCGCGGGAGAGCGAGACCAGGGCGACGAGCCAGGCGAGGGCGCCCATGTACAGCCCCAGCGAGGCGGCGCCGAAGAGCGAGCCGGTGGCCTGGCCGTAGGCGATGCCGATCAGCGGCAGCGTCACCAGGCCCGACGCCTGCTGGGCGGCGGCGGTGGACTTCACCCGGGCCGAGAGGCGCAGGACGATCGACAGCGTGATGGCCAGGAACGGCGGCAGGACCCACAGCACCATGACCCACCACTGGCCGGTCGGGAAGAACCAGCCGCCCACCTCGGGGCCGACGAGCAGGTTGACGATCAGCGAGTAGGCGCCGAACCCGACGAAGGTGGTGATGTAGCCGGGGATGATGCTGGCGATGACCTTGCCCAGGTAGATCTCGCGGGCGGCGGCGGGGGAGTGGGCCAGGAACTCGCCGGTGCCCCTCTCGCGCTCGCCGACGAGGCTGGCGGCGCCGACCGCGGTCGAGATGGTGAGGGGCACGACGATCGCCACCGGCGCCAGCAGGAACACGGCCAGGGCGTAGGAGGTCCGCCCGGCGGGTGACGCGTCGGGGATCGCCTGCTGGGTCGACTGGGGCAGGACGTCGATGGCGCGGGACACCTTGTCCACGACCTGGACGTCGCCGATCTGGGTGATCGTCAGGAACAGGACGGTCGGGACGACGACGAAGAAGAGGCTCCCGAGGATCACCATCGGGAACCAGAAGTCCTTGGCCTGGGCGAGCTGCTTGAGCTCGGTCCGGACCACGATGCGGACGCGCTTGAGGTCCATCAGACCGATGCCTCCTGGGCAGGGTGCTGCGCCTGGGCGACAGCGTCGGGCGGCGGGGCCACCGCGAGGGGGTGGGGGGCGTCGTCGCGACCGAGGGCGTCGGCGTCGCCGGTCGCCAGGTGCGGACGACGGACCGCGAAGTACAGCTCCTCGAGGGAGCGCTCGTGCGGGGCCACCTTGGTCAGCCGGGCGCCGCGGGTGGTGAGGGCGAGCACCACCTCGGGGACCCGCTGGAGGTGGTCGATGTCGACGTCGACCTCGGCGGGGACGTCGGGGACCGGGACCACCCGGCGGACGCCGGGGAGCGAGGAGAGGTCGTCGAGCATGGCGGGGTCCTCGACGCCGAGGCGGACGGTGTCGTCGGGCCAGTAGCGGCGGATCAGGTCGTCGGGCGGGCCGGCCGCGATGTCCTGGCCGGCCTCCATGACGACGACCTGCTCGGCGAGGCCCTCGGCCTCGAGCAGGAGGTGGGTGCACATGACGACGGTGGTGCCGTCGGCGGCCATGTCCTTGATGAGCTTGAGGACGGCCTGGCTCGACTCGGGGTCGAGGCCGGAGGTGGGCTCGTCGAACAGCAGCAGGTCGGGGCGGTGGAGCACCGAGCGGGACAGGGCCAGCCGGGTCTTCATGCCCGTCGAGTAGCCGCCGACCTGGGCGTCGAGGCTGCCCTGGATGCCGAAGCGGGTCGCCGCCTCGACCACCCGCTCCTTGGTCTCGTCGGTCCAGCCCAGCCCGTAGAGCTCGGCCGCGTAGCGCAGGTTGTCGAAGCCCGAGAGCCGGTCGTACAGCGCCGGCTTGGCCGAGACCACACCGCAGCGGCGACGCACCTCCTGGCCCTGGACCTTGTCGTCGGGGTCGAGGCCGAACACCCGCACGGTGCCGCTGTGGACGCCGAGCGCCCCGGTGATCATCCGGATGGCGGTCGTCTTGCCGGCCCCGTTCGGGCCGAGGAGCACGGTGATCGTCCCCCGGTCGACGCGCAGGCTCAGGTCCCGCAGGGCCTCGACGCGCGCGAAGCGCCGGGAGATGTGCTCGAGGAGCACCACGGGCTCGGCGGGCGCGGCGGAGGTGAGGGGCTGGTCGGGCGGGGCCATCCCGTCCCTCATCGGTCGTCGTGCCCCCGTTCGTGAGGGACGGGGAGGTGGGAGGCCCGGGGGCCGCCGGCCGGTCGGGCGCCGTCGGGTCACGCGGCATCGGTGCGCCGCCCGTGGCCCGGTCGGGATCCGCCCGGGCCGGGGTGCGCTCGGCGCGCCGGGCGACCGCCTAGGCTCCGAACCCATGTTCGTCCTCGGCATCGATCCCGGGCTGTCGCGGTGCGGCTACGCCTGCGTCGAGGCCGTCCCGCGGGGCCGGTCCCGGGCGCGAGCCATCGGCGTGATCCGCACCGACGCGCAGGCGCCCCTGCCGGCCCGGCTGGCCGAGCTCCAGGCCGAGATCGTCGCCCTGCTGGACGAGACGCGGCCCGCGGTGGTCGCCGTCGAGCAGGTGTTCTTCCAGGTCAACGTGCGCTCGGCCATGGCCACCGGCCAGGCCAGCGGTCTGGCCATGGCCGCCGCCCACCGCGCCGGCGCCCAGGTCGTCCAGTACACGCCCACCCAGGTGAAGCAGGCCGTGGCCGGCGACGGCCGGGCCGACAAGGACCAGGTCGGGCGGATGGTCCAGACCCTGCTGGGCCTGGACCGGGTCCCCGAGCCGGCCGATGCCGCCGACGCCGCCGCCCTCGCCCTGTGCCACCTGGCCCACTCGCCCCTGGCCCGCGCCGCCCTCGGCGCCGGCCGCCCCTGACCCCGCACGAGGAGCAACCATGCCTGGGATGATCGGATCGCTGCGGGGCACCCTCCTCGAGCGCACCCCCGACGGCGAGCTGCTGGTCGAGGTGGGGGGCGTGGGCTACCGGGTCCAGGCCGGCCCGGCCACCGCCGCCCTGCTGGGCGACATCGGGGCCGAGGTGCGGGTGTGGACCCACCACCACGTCCGCGAGGACGCCCAGGTCCTCTACGGCTTCGCCACCCGCGACGAGCGGGTCACCTTCGAGGCCCTGATCTCGGCCCACGGCGTGGGCCCCGCCCTGGCGCTGGCCATCCTCTCGATCCACGAGCCGCTGGCCCTGCGGCGGGTCCTGGCCGACGACGACGTGTCCGCCCTCTGCCTGGTGCCCGGGGTGGGCAAGAAGACGGCGGCGCGCCTGCTGGTCGAGCTCAAGAGCCGGCTCGAGCTGCCGGCCGGTGACGTCGGGGCCGCGGTGGCCGCCGCCGGGCCCACGACCGGGGGCGCGCCGTCGAGCGGGTCGGTCCGGGCCGACGTGCGCGACGCCCTGGCCGCCCTCGGCTACACGCCCGAGGAGGTCGCCGAGGCCACCCGCGGCCTGCCCGACGGCGACGACGTGTCCACCCTGGTCAGCGTGGCCCTGCGGCAGATGGTGTCCCGGCGCTGATGGCCCGCGAGGAGCTGCTCGGGCCCGACGATCTGGGGCCGTCGGACGACGACGAGGTGCTGGCCCCCGAGCCCGTCCCCGGCGACGAGGCGGCCGAGGCCGGGCTCCGGCCGCGGCGCCTGGAGGACTTCGTCGGGCAGGCCGAGCTCAAGGAGCACCTGCACATCATCCTGGAGGCGGCCCGGCGCCGGGGCCAGGCCGCCGACCACCTCCTCTTCGCCGGACCCCCGGGCCTGGGCAAGACCACCCTGGCCGGGATCGTGGCCACCGAGGTCGACGTCGCCCTGCACGTCACCTCGGGCCCGGCGCTGGAGCGGGCCGGCGACCTGGCCGCCATCCTCAGCCAGCTCACCGACGGCGACGTGCTCTTCATCGACGAGATCCACCGGCTCTCCCGCGCCGTCGAGGAGGTGCTGTACCCGGCGATGGAGGACTTCGCCGTCGACATCGTGCTGGGCAAGGGGCCGGCGGCCCGCACGATCCGCATCGACGTCCCCCGCTTCACCCTGGTCGGGGCCACCACCCGCACCGGCCTCATCACCGGCCCGCTGCGCGACCGCTTCGGCCTGGTCGCCCGGCTCGACTTCTACGAGCCCGAGGACCTGGAGGCGATCGTCGTGCGGGCCGCCGGCATCCTCGACGTCGAGGTCGACCCGGAGGGCGCCCACGAGATCGCCCGCCGGGCCCGGGGCACGCCCCGGATCGCCAACCGGCTGCTGCGCCGGGTGCGGGACTTCGCCGACGTCCGGGGCACCGGCGTCGTCGACCTCGACACGGCCAAGGCCGGGCTGGCGACCTTCGGCGTCGACGAGCGGGGCCTCGACAAGATCGACCGGGCCCTGCTCGAGGCGCTCTGCGGCCGCTTCGGTGGCGGGCCGGTCGGGCTGTCGACCCTCGCCATCAGCGTGGCCGAGCCCACCGAGACGGTCGAGGACGTCCACGAGCCGTTCCTCATCCGCGAGGGCCTGCTCATGCGCACCCCCCGGGGCCGGGTCGCCACCGCCGCGGCCTGGGCCCACGCCGGACGGGTCCCGCCCCGCGGTGCCCCCGGCGGTGACGACGCCCCACCCCCCGGCTTGTTCGGCTGAGACCGGCTCCCAGAGCGACGGCAGAGACCTGACCGCGCTTGGGTCCGGCGCCGGGTGGAAGGATGCGCCGGTGGACATCGACTTCAACAGCTCGCCCGGGCCCAGCCTCGGGATCGAGGTCGAGCTCGAGGTCGTCGATCGCGCCACCGGCCAGCTGGCCAGCGCCGCGACCGAGATGCTGGCCGAGATCGGCGCGCCCCACCCCGACGGGGAGCACCCCAAGGCCAAGCACGAGCTGTTCGAGTGCACCGTCGAGATCATCACCGGCGTCTGCACCACGGTCGACGAGGCCCGCCACGACCTCCAGGCCACCCTGGACGAGGTGGCCGAGGCGGCCGACCGCCGGGGGCTCGACCTCATGTGCTCGGGCACCCACCCCTTCTCGTTGTGGGACGACCAGGAGGTCAGCCCCAACCCCCGCTACGCCCGGCTCATCCAGGAGATGCAGTGGATGGCGCGCCGACTCCAGATCTTCGGCGTCCACGTCCACGTGGGGATCCGCTCGCCGGAGAAGGCCATCGCCATCGCCAACGCCCTGGCCGGCTACATCCCGCACTTCCTCGCCCTCAGCGCGTCGAGCCCGTTCTGGGAGGGCCGCGACACCGGCCTGGCCTCGTCGCGCAGCAAGATCTTCGAGGGCCTGCCCACCGCCGGGCTGCCGGCCCCCATCGAGAGCTGGGACGACTTCGAGCAGTTCATGGAGACGCTGGTCTCCTCGCAGGCGATCTCCACGGTGCGCGAGGTGTGGTGGGACATCCGTCCCCACCCCGACTTCGGCACCGTCGAGCTGCGGATGTGCGACGGCATCCCCACCCTGGCCGAGGTGACGGCGGTGGCCGCCCTGGCCCAGTGCCTCGTGAGCCACCTCGACACCATGGTCGACCGGGGCTTCACCCTGCCCCGGCACAAGGACTGGGTCCTGCGCCAGAACAAGTGGCGCGCCGGGCGCTACGGCCTCGACGCCGACGTCATCATCGACGACCGGGGCACCCAGCAGCCGGTGCGGTCCGCCATCGGCGACCTCCTGTCGGAGATGGCCCCGGTGGCGGCCCGGCTGGGCTGCGAGGCCGAGCTGGCCCGCGTCGACGGGATCCTCAGCGGAGGCGCGAGCTACGAGCGACAGCGGGCCGTCGTGCCCGAGGGGGCCGTGGGGGCCGAGGCCCTGCGGCCGGTGGTCGACCTCCTCGTCGGCGAGCTGGCGTCGGACCGGCCCGGCGTGCTGCTCTCGTCCCCGTGAGCGAGTCCGCGGAGGGACCGAGCGGCGTCGACGCCGAGATCGACCACGCCGGGGTGGCGCGCGCCGTCACCGCCGTCGAGGCCGACCTGGTCGCCCTGCGGCGCGACCTCCACGCCCACCCCGAGCCGTCGTGGGAGGAGGTGCGGACCACCGCCGTGCTGCGCGACCTGCTCTCCGCCCGCGGGGTGGCCGTCGCGCCGGGCGAGGGTGCCACCGGCCTGGTCGCCGAGGTCGGGACCGACGGACCCCTCGTCGCCCTCCGGGCCGACATCGACGCCCTGCGGATGCAGGACGTCAAGCAGGTCCCCTACCGGTCCACGGTGCCCGGTGTGTGCCACGCCTGCGGCCACGACGTCCACGTCGCCGCCGGGGTGGGGGCGACCCTCGCCCTGGCCGAGGTCCTGCGCGGGCGCCCGGGTCGGGTCCGGGTGGTGTTCCAGCCGGCCGAGGAGGCGATCCCGTCGGGGGCCCGGCCTCTGGCCGAGGCCGGCCGCATCGACGGGGCCACCGCCGTCTTCGCCCTGCACTGCGACCCCCAGATCGAGGTCGGCCAGGTCGGCCTGTCGCCCGGCCCCATCACCTCGGCGACCGACATGGTCGTGATCCGCCTCACCGGACCCGGCGGCCACACCGCCCGCCCCCACCGGACCGCCGACCTGATCAACGTGGCCGGCCGGCTCGCCGCCGACCTGCCCGCCTCGCTCGACCGCCTGACCGACCCGCGCGACGGGGTGAACCTCACCTTCGGGTCGATCGCGGCCGGCGACGCCGCCAACGTCATCCCGACCGCGGCCGAGCTCCGGGGCTCGCTGCGGGCCACGGGCCGGGCCGGGTGGGAGGACGCGGCCAAGATCCTCCCGGCCCTGATCGCCGGCATCGCGGAGCCCCGCGGCGCCTCGTGGGAGCTCGACCACCGGGTCGGGGCCCCGCCGGTCGACAACGACCCGTGGGCCACCACGCTGATGGGACGGGCGGCGACGGCGGTCGTCGGCCCGTCGGGGGTGCTGCCCACCCGGCAGAGCGGCGGGGGCGAGGACTTCTCGTGGTTCCTCGAGCGGGTGCCCGGCGCCTTCATCCGGCTCGGGGTGAGCCCCGTCGGCACCCAGGGGCCCGACATCCACGCCGCCGCCTTCGACGTCGACGAGGGCGCCATCGCCATCGGGGCCCGGGTGCTGGCCGGTGCCGCCCTCGAGGCCCTCGCCGTCGCGTCCTCGTGACCACCCCTCCCGCTTCTGTCAACCCCCATGCGTCTCCACGCCCCACCAGGGTTGACAGAACGGACGGGACCGCGGTCGAGGCGTTCGCCTACGACCTGCCCGAGGACCGCATCGCCCAGGTGCCGGTCGAGCCGCGGGACGCGGCGCGGATGCTGGTCGACCGTGGCCCCCTCGCCCCACCGGACCACCGTGGTGTGCGGGACCTGCCGGCGCTGCTCGACCCCGGCGACGTGCTGGTGGTGAACGACACCCGCGTCCTGCCCGCCCGCCTCCACGCCACCAAGCCGACCGGGGGAGCGGTCGAGGTCCTCCTGCTCGAGCGGGAGCCGACCGGCTCGTGGCGGGCCCTGGTCCGCCCCAGCCGGAGGGTCGCGCCGGGCACGGTCGTGTCCGCCGGCCCCCTCACGATCGAGGTCGGGGCCGACCTGGGCGACGGGGTGCGGCGGGTCCGCCTGGGCGACGAGGCCCCGCTCGACGCCGTGGGCGAGGTGCCGCTGCCGCCCTACATCCACGCCGAGCTCGACGACGCCGAGCGCTACCAGACCGTCTACGCCCGGAGACCCGGGTCGGTGGCGGCCCCGACCGCGGGGCTCCACCTGACCGAGCGGGTGCTCGACGGCTGCCGGGAGCGGGGCGTCCGCATCGAGCGGGTCGACCTCCAGGTCGGGCTGGGGACGTTCCGCCCCATCGCCACCGAGGTCGTCGAGGACCACGCCATGCACGCCGAGGCCTACCGCGTCGAGCCCGAGGTCGTCGACGCCTGCCGCCGGGCCCGCGACCACGGGCGCCGCATCGTCGCGGTGGGCACCACGACGCTGCGCGCCCTCGAGGCCGTCGAGGCGACGGGCCAGACCGAGGGCCGCACGGACATCTACCTCCACGGTGACGTCCGCCCCACGCTCGTCGACACCCTGCTGACCAACTTCCACGTGCCCCGCTCGTCGCTGCTGGTCCTGGTCGACGCATTGGTGGGGCCCCGGTGGCGCCAGCTCTACGAGGCGGCCCTGGCCGGCGGCTACCGCTTCCTCTCCTTCGGCGACTGCTGCCTGCTCGACGGCCGACCGGGCCGGTCGGAGGTGTCGGTGTCGGCGCCGCCGACGCCCTCGGGCTGGCGGGTGGGGTCGGAGGACGTGTGAAGGCCACCGTCGAGGTCGAGGCCCGCGACGGCGCCGCCCGCGCCGGCCGGGTGGTCACAGCGCGGGGCAGCTTCCCCAGCCCGGCCTTCATGCCCGTCGGGACCCGCGGCTCGGTGCGGTCCCTCGGGGCCGACGACCTCGACGCCCTCGCCCCGCCGGTCGTGCTGGCCAACACGTACCACCTGATGCTGCGCCCCGGGGCCGACGTGGTGCGCGAGCTGGGCGGGCTGGCCGCCTTCACCGGCTGGGACGGCCACAGCCTCACCGACTCCGGCGGCTACCAGATCTTCAGCCTGGCCCCGAAGGTCGACGACGACGGGGCCCTCTTCCGCTCGACCTACGACGGCAGCAGCCACCATCTGTCGCCCGAGACGGCGGTGGCGGTGCAGGCCGACATCGGCGCCGACATCCAGATGGTGCTCGACGTGTGCCCCGGGCTCCCCGCCCCCGACCGGGTGGTGCGGGCGGCGGCCGAGCGGACCGCCCGGTGGGCCGAGCGGGGCCGCGCCGCCTTCCTCGCCGCCGAGGCGACCAGCGCCGAGCGGGGGCTGGTGCAGGCGCAGTTCGGGATCGTCCAGGGGGGCATCGACCCGGCCCTGCGCGCCGCCAGCGCCCGCTGGACCACCGACGTCGGCTTCGACGGCTACGGCATCGGCGGGCTGTCGGTGGGGGAGAGCCGGGCCGAGATGCTCCCGGCCCTGGCCGCCGCCCTGGCCGGTCTCCCCGAGGACCAGCCCCGCTACCTCATGGGTGTCGGCGACCCGGCCAGCCTGGTGGAGGCCATCGCCCTGGGCGTGGACATGTTCGACTGCGTCCTGCCCACCCGCCTGGCCCGCCACGGCACGCTGCTCACCGACGCCGGCCGGTTCAACGTCAAGCGGGTCGCCAACGCCCGCGACCCCGGGCCGGTCGACGAGACCTGCCCCTGCCCCACGTGCGCCCGCTACTCGCGGGGCTACCTCCGCCACCTGATGCAGGTGGGCGAGCTGTCGGCGTACCGGTTGCTCACGATCCACAACGTCTCGTGGCTGCTCCGCTTCGTGGCCCGCACCACCGACGCCATCCGCGAGCAGCGCCTGGACGCCTGGCGAGCCGAGGTGCTCACCGTCTGGGGTTGAGCCGGTGGACGCCGGGCCGGGTGCCGTCCGCGACGAACGCGCCCGCGCCGCCGATCGGGCCGCCCCGCCGTACCTGGTACCGATCACGCCGCCCAGATCCACGATCGGTACCGAGGACGGGACACGCCCCTCGGCCCCACCGTTCCTGGGACCGATCAGGCCCTCCAGGTGCACGATCGAATGCCCCAGGTGCCCCCCGACGACGGACCCACCGGCGAACGCCTCCACAAGGACTGCGTCTCCTTCGTCCCCACCCGGGCACCCGGCCACCCGCCCGACGGGACCGGCCACCCCCTGGCCGGGACCCGAGAACCCGCCGCCTGACGCGGGCAGCCCACCACGGCACCACACCCCCGACCCCCGGTGACCCGCCCCACCCGGCGGGTCACCGGCGCGCCCGCGGGGCCACAGACCGGTCCCGCTGGACCCGGCGCCACGGATCGCTCGGGATCCGTCGCCGGCGGCCACCGCAGCGCGCACCGGCCGCCTGAGGGCCGCGCACTATGGTCGCCCGGGCTGTTTTCCCGGATCTGATCGGACCCTGTGTGCCACATCTGCCGCTGACATCGGAGACCCCCGTCGGACCGTCTGTCGCGCCCCGGCGAGGGCGGCGATGAGCGACGGCCGCGACGACGACCCGATCGACGGCGCCACCGATCCCGACGCCGCGGGGGACGCCACCGAGGGCGACCCCACGGGGGACGACGCCGCGGCGGACGAGGCCACCGAGGACGACGGCACCGACGGCGACGCGACCGAGAGCGACGAGGACGACGGCGACGACGCCGCGGCCGCGCCGTCGACGCCCGCGGCCGAGACGCCGAAGAAGAGCGGCCCCCCGCCCCGGCCCAGCAAGGCCCGGGCGGCCAAGAAGGCGGCCCCGCCCCGCCCCAAGGCCGGGGCCAAGGGATCGCGCCGGGCCCGGCGCCGCCGGTACGAGGCCGAGGCCGTCCTCGCCCTGGTGGTCGCCCTCCTAGTGGCCCGCATCGTCACCCTGGCCATCGACGACACCTCGCCCTCGGGCTGGGCGTGGGCCTCCCTCGTCGTGGTGGTGGGGGCCGTCCTGCTCGCCGCCCGCACCGTCCTCGAGCGCCGGGGCAAGCTGACCGGGCTGCGGAACCGCGGCCTCGGTGCGCTGGCGTCGGTGCTGGCCCTGGCCGTGTTCTCGCTGACCATGGTCGTCGTCACAGGCTCCGAGCCGCAGCTGGGGCTCGACCTCCAGGGTGGCTTCTCGGTCGTGCTCTCGGCCCAGGGCAACCCGGCCGACGACAGCATCGACCAGGCCATGGAGATCATCCGCAACCGCATCGACGGGCTGGGCGTGGCCGAGCCCGAGGTCACCCGCCAGGGCGACAACGTGGTCGTCGACCTGCCCGGCATCGAGGACCGCGAGCGGGCCCAGGAGATCCTGGGCGAGACGGCGAAGCTGCAGTTCCGCCCGGTGCTGGCCGAGAACCTGCCCTACGACGCCGAGGCCGCTGCCGCCGGCGACGACCCGTGCGCCGCCGGGGTCGCCGGGGCCGCCGGGGCGCCGACCGACAGCGTCCCGGCGGAGGACCCGGCGACCAGCACCGAGCCCGGCGCCACCACGGTGCCCGGGGACACCGCCACCACCGCCCCGGGCGCCACCGAGCCGGCGCCGACCGAGTCCACCGAGGCCCCCCCGACCAGCGAGGAGGGCGCCGCCGGTCCCGCCCCCGCCGGCGCCGCCCCCGCGGTCGACGGCGAGTACGCGGCGCCGCCGCTGGCCCGCCAGGAGACCACCACGACGACCGCCCCGGCCGACGAGACCACCACCACGGCGCCGACCGACGAGACCACGACCACGGCCCCGGCCGAGGAGACCACGACGACGACGGCGCCCGTCGACCCGTCGGCCGAGGCCGCCGCCGCCGTCGCCTTCCCCAGCCGCCCCGACCCCGACGCCGAGCCGATCTCGTGCACCCAGGTCGGCCCCGAGTCGATCGACGGGGAGGCGCTCAGCAAGTCGCAGGCCGAGCTCTCGCCCGACGGCCAGGGCTGGATCGTGTCGGTCGCCATCAAGGGCAGCCGCCGCGACGAGGCCAACGCCCTGATGAACGGCTGCAGCTCGGTGGCGGCGTCGTGCCCCACGGGCCTCATGGCCATCGTCCTCGACGAGGAGGTCATCTCCGCGCCGCAGGTGCGGGACCCCAACCTGGCCGACGACGACTTCGTGATCAGCGGGGGCGGCGACGGCGGCTTCGCCGAGAGCGAGGCCAAGGACCTGGCCCTCAAGCTCCGCTACGGCGCCCTCCCGGTGGAGTTCACCCGCAGCGCCGAGCGGCAGGTGTCGCCCACCCTGGGCGAGGACTCCCTGCGCGCCGGGCTCCTGGCCGGCCTGATCGGCCTCGCCGCCGTGGCCCTCTACCTCATCGTCTACTACCGGGGTCTCGGCGTCGTCGTCGTGCTCGGCCTCGGCGTGTGGAGCGCCCTGATGTACGGAACGGTCTGCTGGCTCTCGGCGACCCGCGGCCTGACCCTGTCGCTGTCGGGCGTGGTGGGCATCGTGGTGTCGGTGGGCACGACCGTGGACTCCTACGTCGTCCACTTCGAACGGCTCAAGGACGAGGTGCGCCTGGGCAAGAGCGTGCGGTCCTCGACCGAGAAGGGGTTCCAGAAGGCCTTCAAGACGATCCTCACCGCCGACCTCGCCTCGCTGATGGGCGCCGCCCTGCTCTGGTACCTCACCGTCGGCGCCGTCCGCGGCTTCGCCTTCTTCCTCGGCCTCTCGGTCGTCTTGGACCTCCTCGTGGCCTACTGCTTCGACCGGCCCATGGTCGCCCTGCTGGCCCGGAGCCGGTTCTTCACCGAGCACCCGATCTTCGGCGTGGCCCGCGGGCTGGGACGCAGCGGCGACGAGGGCGGCGGCGCCCGGCGCACCCCCCGGGCCCAGGCAGGAGCGACGTCGTGAGCGACACCCCGACCACCGGCCAGGCCGGACCGAAGCGCGGCATCCTGCGGCGGCTCTACCACGGCGAGACCGAGTTCGCCTTCGTGCCCCGGTGGCGGATCTGGTTCGGCGTGTCCGCCGCCTTCATCCTCGTCGGGCTGGCCGCCTTCGGGGTCCGCGGCGGCCTGAACCTGGGCATCGACTTCACCGGCGGCAACCAGTGGGAGGTCCCGGCCGGCGACGCCACCGTCGCCGACGTCGAGGACGCCGTCTCCGAGCTGGGCTTCTCCGAGGTCGAGGTCCAGGAGGTCGGCGACGACCTGCGGATCCAGACCGCGACCATCGAGGGCGACGACACCGAGCGCCAGGAGCGGGGGGCCGAGGTCGTCGATGCCCTCGTCGAGCTCACCGGCGCCGAGGCCAACGAGGTCGCCATCAACGAGGTCGGCCCGTCCTGGGGCGAGGAGATCTCCCGGAAGGCCCTGCAGGCCCTCGTGGTCTTCCTCATCGCCATCGTGATCTACATCACCATCCGGTTCGAGTTCCGGATGGCCATGGCGACCCTGGGCGCCCTGGTCCACGACATCCTCGTGGTCATCGGCGCCTACGCCCTCCTCCAGCTGCCCGTCACCCCGGCGACGGTGGTGGCGATCCTCACCATCCTGGGCTTCTCGATCTACGACGGCATCGTGGTGTTCGACCGCGTCGACGAGAACACGCGGCTGCTCACCGCCAACGCCCGCATGACCTACAGCGACATGGTCGACCGGTCGCTGAACGAGGTCCTGATGCGGTCGCTCAACACCCAGATCACGGCCATCTTGCCGATCCTGTCGGTGCTGGTCGTGGGGTCCCTGGCGCTGGGGGCGTCGACCCTCCAGGAGTTCGGCCTGGCCCTGTTCATCGGCCAGCTCTCGGGCGCCTACTCGTCGATCTTCATCGCCTCGCCGCTGCTCGCCCTGCTCAAGGAGCGCGAGCCCCGGTTCCGGACCCTCCGCCAGCGCCTGGAGGGCAAGGGCGCCAAGGCGGCGACCGGCCCGTCGACCGGCACCCCGGCGAAGGTCGACGACGCCGACGGCGGCGTGGCGCTGGCCAAGGAGCCGGCGCCCACCGGGGCCGGGTCCGCCCCGGCCACCGGAGCGGCGCCCCGGACGAAGGGCGCCGCCCCGCCCCGCCCGAAGGGCACCCCGCCGCCCCGGCCGCGCAAGAAGGGCAAGCGGCGATGACCGACGGGCCCCCGGCCGTGCACGACCCCGCCGACCTGGCCCGTCACATCCGACCGATCCCGGACTTCCCCGTACCGGGAGTGCTGTTCCGCGACATCACCCCGCTGCTGGGCGACGCCTCGGCGCTGGCCCACGCCGTCGAGTCGCTGGCCGCGGCCGTGGCGCGAGACATCGGGCCGGTCGACCGGGTGCTGGGCATGGAGGCCCGTGGCTTCCTGCTCGGACCGCCGGTCGCCCTCGCCCTGCGGGTGGGGTTCTCGCCCGTCCGCAAGCCGGGCAAGCTCCCGTGGGAGGTCGAGTCCGAGACCTACGCCCTCGAGTACGGCTCCGACACCCTCGAGGTCCACCGGGACGCGGTGGCGGCGGACGAGCGGGTGCTCGTCGTCGACGACGTCATCGCCACCGGGGGCACGGCGGCGGCCACGGCCCGGCTGGTCGAGCGGCTGGGGGCCGAGGTGGCGGGCTTCGCCTTCCTCGTCGAGCTCTCGTTCCTCGACGGACGGTCACAGCTGGGCGACGTGCCCGTCACCAGCCTGGTCACCTACTGAGGCGACCTGCCCGGACGCCGGGGCTCAGGCGGCCCACCAGTCGGACCTGAGGCCGAGGGCGGCGCGGACCTGGTCGCCGGTCTGGGTGAGGGTGCCGCTGGCGAAGACGAGGGTGACCCGGGTGACGCGCCCGCCCAGCGGGCCGAGGCCGTTCCGCACGAAGCCGCTGAAGCGCTGGAAGTCGCCCCGCCCCGGGTAGGCGGACTCGATGCGGGACTCGTCCATGGTGACGGTCCAGGAGTGGTACGGGTTGAGGCTGATGTCGTCGCCCTCGTCGACGACGGCGGGGAAGGCGCCGCCCGCGGTCCACCCGCCGCTCGACGACCCGAACTCGGTGCGGGCCACCGCGCCGGAGGAGGTGAGGCGGACCCCACCGGCGGTGGCGGCGACGGCCGCGTCGGTCCGGGCGTCCTCGGCGCCGAACCCCCCGTAGGCCTGGCAGGTGGCGCTGTCGCACGTGGTCGCCCACGAGCCCCACCGGCGGTCGCCCGCCAGCAGGTAGGACCGGGCCGCGACGGCCTGGGCGCGCACGGCGGCGGCGCCCTGGCCGCCGCCGACGCCGGCCCAGTAGGGCGAGACCTCCCTGGGCACGATGCCGCGCAGGAGGTCCTCGGTGCCGACGACGTTGACGACGGCGCTGCCCACGGTGCCGCCGGTGCGGACGTTGCGGAGCGAGCCCCGGTAGGACCGTCCCGTGCGGCAGTCCCGGAGCATCAGGTCCGGGTCCTCCCCCTGGGCCACGGTGGAGGCGACGCCGACCTCGGCCGCGGTGGTCTCGCCGAGGAGCGTCCACGACGGGCTGCAGCCCGGCGTCGTCGCGGCGTAGACGCGGTAGGCGGTGGCGCTCAGGCGGCGCACGCTGACGGCGGCCCACTCGCCGGCCCACCCGTCGACCCGGAGGCGCCCGGCGGGCTGGGTGGCGGTGAGGTCGGTGCCGGCGCTGCCCACCAGGTAGACGCGCTGGAGGGGATCGCCCGCCACCACGCCGGAGGTCGTCCCGCCGTAGTAGTGGGCCAGGATCGCGTCGGTGCCCCAGCCGTGGTCGACGGCGTAGCCCAGGGCGCCGTGCTGGCTCATGCCCCGACCGTGGCCCCAGCCTCGTCCCTGGAAGGCGATGGTGCCCTCCGGTGGCGGCGGAGGCGGGGGCTCGCCACAGCCCACCTGGGCGCGGGTGAAGAACTCGCCGCTGGACGCCAGGTCGACGGCGAGGCGGACGTCGTTGACGGTGCGGAGGCGCTCGGACCAGAACACGAGCCCGTCCGGCTCGGGGTCACGCCCGAGGATCGTCTGGTAGAGCGTGGTGACCCGGTCGTTCCGCGACTCGACCGATCCCACCATGAACGCGGCGATCGAGCCGTTGCTCCGGACCGCCGCCTCGCCGAGCCAGTAGGCCAGGTCGTCGTCGGACGGGGACCGGTGGAGGATCCGCTCGTACAGGGCGGTGATGACGCCCTCGTCGGTTCCGCCGGCGAGGGTCGCGAACTCGCCGGAGCCGTAGATGCGGCTGGCGATGCGCGTCACCTGGGCACCGGCCCGCAGCTCCTCGACCCAGAAGGCGAGGCCATCGGCGTCGGGGTCGCGGTCGAGGGCCTGCCGGTAGATCTTGGTGACCTCGACCTGGAGCCACTCGTCGCTCGCCGCCAGAGCCCGGGGGAGGGCGTACCGCGGCGTCCCGCTCTCGAAGGCGACGACCCACGTCTGGAGCTCGCTCCCCGTGGGCTCCCGGCCCAGGAACACCTCGTGGGCCCGGATCACCATGCAGTCGTCGCCCTCGGCGGCCGCCACCGGGACCGGGGCGAGCACGAGGGCGGCGGTCGTCGCCACGGCGAGGGCCAGGGCGGTGGCCACGGCCCGTCGGGTGCGGGCCATCGTGGATGGGGCCGGCGTGGTCATCCCTCACCAGTCGGCGCCGGAACCCGGTTCGACAGGGCTTCGGGGCCACCGATGGCCCGCCCGGCGCGCTGGTCGGGGGCCGGCGCACGGCATGATGGGGCCATGCCGACCGTCGACCGGGTGCTCCCGTGGAGACGGTCGGCCGCGCCCCGCGACGAGGTCCTGGCCCCGCTGCTCCACGACTACCGGGCCCAGCACCCCAAGGGGTCGACGGCCACCATCGTCAAGGCCTACGACGTGGCCAAGGCGGCGCACGAGGGCCAGCGCCGCAAGTCGGGCGAGGCCTACGTCACCCATCCGCTGGCGGTGGCGCGCATCGTCGCCGGGCTGGGCCTCGACGACATCACCATCTCGGCCGCCCTGCTCCACGACGCCGTCGAGGACACCGGGATGAGCCTGGCCGACGTCGAGCGGGAGTTCGGGGCCCAGGTGCGCCACCTCGTCGACGGCGTCACCAAGATCGAGCGCCTGCAGTTCGACTCCAAGGAGGCCCAGCAGGCGGCCACGGTGCGCAAGGTGCTGGTGGCCATGTCCCGAGACCTGCGGGTCATCATCATCAAGCTGGCCGACCGGCTCCACAACATGCGGACCCTGGCGGCCATGCCGGACTGGAAGCAGCAGCGCGTCGCCCAGGAGACCCTCGACGTCTACGCACCGCTGGCGCACCGCCTCGGCATGCAGGACCTGCGCCAGCAGCTCGAGGACCTGGCGTTCGCGACCCAGAAGCCCAAGCACTACGCCGAGATCGACCACATGGTCACCATGCGGGCCCCCGAGCGCGACCTGTACCTAATGCAGGTGCTCGAGGAGGTCCGGGGCCGGATCAAGGAGCTCCGGATCGACGCCGACGTCACCGGTCGGCCGAAGCACTACTGGAGCATCTACGAGAAGATGGTCGTGAAGGGGCGGGGCTTCGACGACATCTTCGACCTGGTGGGCATCCGCGTCCTCGTCGACCAGGTGAAGGACTGCTACGCCGCCCTGGGCTCGATCCACGCCACCTGGACGCCGGTGCAGGGGCGCTTCAAGGACTACATCGCCCACCCGAAGTTCAACCTGTACCAGTCGCTCCACACCACCGTCGTCGGCCCGCAGGGCAAGCCCCTCGAGGTCCAGATCCGCACCCGGGAGATGCACGGTCGGGCCGAGGTCGGCGTGGCCGCCCACTGGAGCTACAAGGAGCCGGGCTCCGACGGCGACCAGATGCTGTGGCTGAACCGCATCGTCGAGTGGCAGTCGGAGATCTCCGACCCGGAGCGGTTCCTCGACCAGCTCAAGGTCGACCTCGACCAGGACGAGGTCTACGTCTTCACCCCCAAGGGTCGGATCATCACCCTGGTCAACGGGGCCACGCCCATCGACTTCGCCTACGCGGTCCACACCGAGGTGGGCCACACCTGCGCCGGGGCCAAGGTCAACGGGCGCCTGGTGCCGCTCGACCACACCCTCACGTCCGGCGACACCTGCGAGATCGTCACGTCGCGCACCCAGGGGGCGGGCCCGAAGCGGGACTGGCTCCAGATCGTCAAGACGCCCAAGGCGGCCAACCGGATCCGCCAGTGGTACTCCCGGGAGCGTCGGGAGGACGCCATCGAGACCGGCCGCGAGGGCCTCGACAAGGCGCTGCGCCGCGAGGGCCTGCCGATCCGGGACGCCAGCACGGTGCTGGCCGACATCGCCCACGAGCTCAACTACGTCGACCTCGACTCGCTCCACGCCGCCATCGGCGAGCACCACGTCTCGCCCGAGTCGGTGGCCAACCGCATCGCCAAGCGGCTCCACAGCGGCGACCCCGACCACGAGGAGCAGCTCCCGATCACGGCCCGGGCGCCGCGGGCCCGGCGGCCCCGCTCGACCATCGGCGTCCACGTCGAGGGCCTCGACGACGTCATGGTGCGCCTGGCCAAGTGCTGCACGCCGGTGCCCGGCGACGAGATCATGGGCTTCGTCACCCGTGGCCGGGGGGTGTCGGTCCACCGCACCGACTGCGCCAACGCGGTGTCGCTCTCCCAGGGCCAGGGTGGTCGGCTGATCGAGGTCGAGTGGGACCAGTCGGGATCGGGGTCGTTCACCGCCGCGGTGGAGATCAAGGCCCTCGACCGGCCCCGCCTGCTCGGCGACACGTCCTCGGCCTTCGCCGACCTGGACATCAACATCCTCGCCTGCGAGTCGCGGTCCGACCCCGACCGGGACACGACCATGCGCTTCGAGGTCGAGCTGGGCGACCCGTCGCACCTCGACTCCGTCCTCCGGGCCATCCGCGGCCTGGACGGCGTCTTCGAGGCCTACCGGGTGATGCCCGGCCGCAACACCCCGTAGCCGGAGCGCCGACCGGTGCCACGCACCGGTCGTTGGTCCGCGCTTGCTGGGGGTGGTTCGGACCCCGACGGGTGGGTAGCCGCGACGGGTCCCCGAACCAGAGGAGCCGCACCGTGGCCGCTGATCTGTCCGGCAAGAAGGTCGCCTTCGTCGTCGCCAACGAGGGCGTGGAGCAGGTGGAGCTGACCGAGCCCTGGAAGGCGGTGGAGCAGGCCGGCGCCACCCCCGTGCTGGTCGCCACCGAGGCCGGCGAGGTCCAGGCCTTCGACCACCTCGACAAGGCCGACACCTTCCCCGTCGACCTCACCACCGCCGACGCCCAGGCCTCCGACTACGCCGCCCTCGTCCTCCCGGGGGGCGTGGCCAACCCCGACCAGCTCCGCACCGACGCCGAGGCCCAGCGCCTGGTGCGGGCGGCCGCCGACGCCGGCCTGCCCATCGCCGTGATCTGCCACGGGCCGTGGACGCTCATCGACGCCGACGTGGTCGACGGTCGTCGGGTCACCAGCTGGCCGAGCCTCCGGACCGACCTGGTCAACGCCGGCGCCACCTGGGTGGACGAGGAGGTCGTCGTCGACGAGGACGGCGCCGGCCCCCTCATCACCAGCCGCAACCCCGACGACCTGCCGGCCTTCACCAAGGCCCTGGTCGACGCGCTGAGCTGACCCCGTCCCCGGGGGCCGGCGCGCCGCACCCACTAGCGTCGCCGGGAGTGGCCGAGCGCACCCCCGCCCGCGCCGCCAGGGGGACCGAGGACGTGCTCGCCCCCGAGGCGGCGCGCTGGCAGCACCTCCTCCACGTCGTCGGCACCGTCGCCGAGGCGGCCGGCCACGGCCGGCTCCGCAGCCCCCTCGTCGAGGACGCCGACCTGGTGCGGGGGGTCGTCGGTGACACCGTCGTGGAGGTGGGCCTCCCCGGCGAGCGCGCCCGCCTGGCCCTGACGCCCGGGGGGGCGACGAGCGCGGCCCGGGCCTTCGCCCAGCACCACCCGGCCACCCCGTGGAAGGTCTGGTCGCTCGTCCCGTGCCTCGTGCCGGGGGCCGACGGCCTGGTCCAGCGCAACGAGGTCGGCGTGCAGGCCCTGGGGTCGTCGGACGCCGACCTCGACGTCGAGGCCATCACCCTGGCGGCCGACCTCCTCGCCGCCCTCGGGGTCGCCCGCCCCACGCTCGTGCTCAACAGCCTGGGCACGATCTCCGACCGGCGTCGCTACGTCGAGGCCCTCCGCGCCTGGTTGGCGACCCGCGCCGACGACCTCCCCGATCGCGACCGGCGCCGAGCGGCCACGACCCCGCTCGAGGTCCTGGGGAGCAGCGACCCCGCCACCCGCGCCGTGCTGGCCGGCGCCCCCCGGGCCATGGACGGCCTGTCCGACGAGGCTCGGCGGCACCTGGCCCAGGTGCAGGAGGGGCTCGGTGCCGCCGGCATCGACTACCTCCTCGACCACCGGGTGACGGGGGGCTCGCCCCACGCCGTCCACGTGGCCTTCGAGCTCCAGGGCGCCGACGAGGCCACCGTCATCCGGGGCTCGCGCCACGAGGGCATGGTGGAGGACCTGGGCGGACCGGCCGTGCCCGGGGTGGGGTGGGCGACGACGATCGAGGCCCTGCTCGCCGTCTCGAGCCTGGAGGTCACCGACGGCGGGGTCGACGTCTTCGTCGTCGACCTGACCGGCGGGTCGGTGGCCCGCGACCTGACCCGGGTGCTGCGCCGCGAGGGCCTCCGGGCCGACCGGGCCTTCGACGACCGCTCGATGCGGGCCCAGATGAAGGCGGCCGACCGCTCCGGTGCCGCCCTCGCCGTCATCGTCGGGGAGCAGGAGCAGGCCGAGGGCGTCGTGGGCCTGCGCCGCCTCCGGGGTGCCGCCGACGGTGACCAGACGACCGTCCCCGCCGACGAGGTCGTCGCCGCCGTGCGGACCGCGCTGGCCGACGCCTGAGCCCGGGTAGCCTCCGCCGGTGGCCGACGACCTCTTCGCCGCGGCCGCCGCGGAGCGCCTGTCCGCCCGGGCCCCGCTGGCCGACCGGCTGCGACCGGCGACGCTCGACGAGGTGGTCGGCCAGGAGCACCTGCTCGGACCCGATGCCCCGCTGCGCCGGCTGATCGAGGCCGACCGCCTGAGCTCGGCGATCCTCTGGGGACCGGCCGGCACCGGCAAGACGACGCTCGCCCGGCTGGTCGCCCGCACCACGGACAAGGAGTTCGCCGCCCTCTCGGCCGTCGACGCCTCGGTCAAGGACGTCCGGGAGGTCATCGCCCGGTCGCGCCAGCGGCTGGGGGAGCGGGGCCAGGGCACGATCCTGTTCCTCGACGAGGTCCACCGGTTCTCCAAGTCCCAGCAGGACGCCCTCCTGCCGGCCGTCGAGGAGGGCCTGATCGTGCTGATCGGGGCCACCACCGAGAACCCGTACTTCACCGTCAACCCGCCGCTGCTCAGCCGGTCGACGCTGTTCCGGCTCGAGCCCCTCGACGCCGACGCCCTCCGCCTCCTCGTCCAGCGGGGGCTCCGGGCCGAGGGGGCCGAGGCCGCCGCCGAGGCGGTCGACCACCTCGTGCTGCGGGCCGGCGGCGACGGCCGCCAGACCCTGACCGCCCTCGAGGTCGCCGTGGCCCTGGCCGCCGGGCGGGAGCGCACCCCCGGCGCGCCGATCCAGGTGGGCGCCGGGGACATGGAGGCGGCCCTGGGCGTCAACGCCCTCCGCTACGGCCGCGACGAGCACTACGACGTCATCAGCGCCTTCATCAAGAGCATCCGCGGCTCGGACCCCGACGCCGGCGTGTGGTGGTTGGCCACCATGCTCGAGGCGGGCGAGGACGCCCGCTTCATCGCCCGCCGCCTGGTGATCCTGGCCTCGGAGGACATCGGCATGGCCGACCCCACGTCGCTCCTGATCGCCGAGGCCGCGTCCCGGGCGGTCGACCACGTCGGCCTGCCCGAGGCCCAGCTCAACCTGGCCCAGGCGGTCGTGCACCTGGCCACGGCGCCGAAGTCGAACCGCACCGCCCTCGCCATCTGGGGGGCCCGGGCCGAGGTGCGGGAGGGCGCCCGGGGCCGGGTGCCCGGGCACCTGCGCGACAGCCACTACGCCGGGGCCAAGGGGCTCGGGCACGGCGAGGGCTACGACTACCCTCACGACGACCCCCGAGGGTGGGTGCCCCAGCAGCACCTGCCCGACGAGGTCGCCGGCCGCACGTTCTACGAGCCGTCGTCCCACGGCCACGAGAGGGAGATCCGCGAGCGCATGGACCGCCTCCGCAGCAGCGAGCCCGACCCGGGACCGTCGTGACCGCGACCGACCTGGCGTCGGTCCTGGCCGCCGTCACCTGCCTCGCCGTGGTGGCCGTGCTGGCCGTGGTGGTGGCCCGCCTGTCCCGCACCGTCGCCGACGTGGCCGCCGCCGTCGAGGAGGTCCGGAGCGAGGCCCTGCCGGCCCTGCGCGACGCCACCGAGGCGGTGCGCCGGGCCGGGGAGGAGACCGAGCGGGTCAGCCAGATCCTCGACGCCGCCGAGGCCGTCTCGACCCGGGTCGACGGCGCCTCCAAGGCGGCCTACGTGGCGCTGTCGCGCCCGGTGATCAAGACGGCGGCGGCCGCCACCGGCGCCCAGCGGGCCGCCCGCAAGCTCCGAGGGAGGGACTGATGCCGAAGCGGACCTTCTACTTCGTCGCTGGAACCGCGGCCGGCCTGGGCTCGTCGCTCTGGGTCCAGCGCCGCGTCCGCCTGGCGGTCGAGCGCTACGTGCCCGAGAAGGTGCAGGAGCGGGCGACCGAGGCGGCCAAGCGCGTCGCCCCCGCCGTCCGCGACGCCGTGACCGAGGGCCGCGACGCCATGCGGGCCCGCGAGGACGAGATGCGGGCCGACCTGGCCGAGCGGGTGGCCCGCCCGCCGTCGCCGGCCCGACGGCGCGCCGGGTAGCGATCCCCCCTCTCGCGCCGCGCCCGGGTCCGGAGGGCGGCGGTACCGTGACCGTCGCCGTGACGGACCGTCCCGCCGCCGGGCGGCGAACGAGGGAGCCATGACCGAGGGAGCGACGCCGGCCGGGGACAGGCCGTCGACCGACCCGCAGCCGCAGGGGTCGGCGGGGGACGAGACGGTCGCCTTCGACGGCGCCGCCGACCTCCCCGATCCACTGCCGGCGCCCACGGTGCGGCCGGCCCCGGCCACCGACGTGGTCGACGGTCCCACGGCCGGGGAGACGGAGGAGGGGGCGTCGCCGTGGCGGTCACCCTCCACCCGCCCCCGGTCGGGTGGTCTCGGCCCTCCACCGGCCGTCGCCGCCGGCCCGCCTGCGCCGCGGCGCCGCCCCGGGGACACCACCGCCAACGCCCTGACCATCGTCGCCGTCGGCGGGGTCGTCGTCCTCGTCGTGGTCATCATCCTCATGGCCGTCGTCCTCGGCGACGACGACGACGCACCCGCGAGCGCCACGTCGGTCCCGACCGTGCCCCCCGTGACCGAGGCCGGTGCGGGCGGCGACCTCCCGGCCGGCCTGCTGTGCCGCGACCTGCTGGGCCGGGGCCTCGCCTACGAGGACGCCGTGGCCTACTGGCTCCAGCAGGGCCGACCGGGGCCCATGGACGAGGACCTCGACGGGATCCCGTGCGAGACCGTGTACCCCGCACGCGACGTGGAGCTGATCTGGGGGCCACGCCTGGAGGACGACGGGATCGAGCCCGGGCTCCTGTGCCGCGACCTGCGCGCCGAGGAGCTCGACTACAGCGCCGCGGTCGCCTACTGGCTCGACGAGGGCCGGCCGGAGCGCATGGACGAGGATCGGGACGGGATCCCGTGCGAGACGGTGTACCCGACCGAGGAGGTCGACGACTTCTGGACCTGACCGCGCTGCGCCGCCCCCTGGTCGCCCTGGCCGCCGTCGCCCTGCTGGCCGCGGGCTGCGGGGGTGACGACCACCCGACGACGGCCGCCAGCACGTCGGCCCCCACCCCCACGTCGCCGACCACAGCGGGCCCGGCCACCGGCGACCCGTCGACCACCGGCGGTCCCTCGTCGACCACGGGCGACGGACCGGGCACCACGGCGGCCCCCGAGGGGTGCGCCCCGCTCGAGGCCATCCACCGATGGCCCCTCCGGCGCCGGCTGGCGACGCTGGTGGTCGTGGGCGTGGACCCGGCGGACCCGGCCGAGGCCACCGCCGCGGTGCAGGACGACCACGTCGGGGGCCTGTTCGTGGGGGGCGACGCCACCGGGCTGCTCACCAGCGGTGCCCTCGCCGAGCTGCGGGCGGGGTCACCCACCGGCCTGCTGGTCGCCGTCGACGAGGAAGGCGGCCGGGTGCAACGCATCGAGGCCCTGGACGGCGAGGTCCCCTCGGCACGGGACATGGCCGCCACCATGACGCCCGCGGAGGTCCGGGCCCTGGCCGAGCGCCGAGGCCGGGTCATGGCCGGCCTGGGCGTCACCGTGGACCTGGCCCCGGTGGTCGACGTGTCCGACCAGCCCGACCGGACCGTCATCGGTGACCGGTCGTGGTCGGAGGACCCGGAGGTGGTCGCCACCTACGCCGGGGCCTACGCCGAGGGCCTCCTCGCCGCCGGCGTCACCCCGGTCCTCAAGCACTTCCCGGGCCACGGCGCGGCGTCCGGTGACACCCACGAGGGTGCCGCCTCGACGCCCCCGCTCGACGCCCTGCGCGACCGTGACCTGGTGCCCTACCGACGCCTGCTCCCGACCCTGGGGACCCGGGCGGCCGTGATGCTGGGCCACCTCGACGTCCCCGGCCTCACCGAGCCCGAGACCCCCACCTCCCTGAGCCCGGCGACGGTTCGCCTCCTGCGCGTGGAGATGGGCTTCGACGGGGTCGTGATGACCGACGACCTGGCGGCCATGGACTCCATCACCGACCGGTTCGGGCCGGCCGAGGCCGTGGTGCGGGCGCTCGCCGCCGGTGTCGACGTCGTCCTGCTGTCGGACGCCGACCGGCCCGGCCTCCTCGACCGGCTGGAGGCGGCCGTGGCCGACGGGACCCTCACCGAGGCGGCGATCGACGCCTCCGTCGGCCGGACCCTGGCGCTCCAGGGCATCGACCCCTGCGGCGTCGACCTCTGAGCGACCAGAGATGGGCCCTGACCAGGGGGTTCACTTCTGTTCACGGGTGTGCAGTGGCCCGGCCCGGTGGGGGCGGGCAGGGTGGCGCCGGGCGGTCGACCCGGGCGGCTGACCGGTGGCGGGGGAGGGCACCGGTCAGCCGTCGACGGGCACCAGGGTGGCCAGGGCCCCCGCCGCGAGCGGACGGACCGGGGAGAGCGTGTCGAGCCCGACCTCGATGGCGGTGGTCCGCCCGGCGCCGGTGGCGACGACCCGGGCACCGTCGTCGGTGGACACCACGGTGACGTCGGTCGGCGTGGCCCCACCGAGCGGGTCGAGCGGCTCGACCACCGTCGCCGGGGGCCACATCATCCGCACCGAGCCGTCGGCCTGCGGCACCGGGACCTGGCGCCGCAGGATCACGCCGGTGTCGGTCAGGGCCACGGCCACGAGCCGGGCGTCGGCGCCCACGGCGACCCGCCATCGACGCAGGTCCTCGACGTGCCGCGGGTTCCACTCCCGGAACCAGCCCCGGCCCTGGGCGACCTGCCAGGTGTTCCACAGGGTGCGGTCGGCGCGCTCGGCGTAGATCTCGAGGCGCCCGTCGCGGTTGGTCAGCAGCTGGACGCGCCGCCCGGCGGTCCCGCCCCGGTCGTCGGAGTAGCTCGACCAGCCGTGGGGCGGCTCGGACTGCCAGATGTTGAAGGCCGTGCCGTCCGACGTCACCCCGCCGACCTCGAGCCGACCGTCGAGGTTGACCGTCACGTCGACGTCGACCACGTCGGTGGCGCTCAACGGGGCCCAGTCGCCCTCGGGCTCGCCGTCGAGCCCGACGCGGCGCCGCACGAGGTCCCCGTCGTCGCTGCGGATGGCCACGACCTCGGCCTGCCCGTCCGTCGCCACGCCGACCTCGGGCCCGCGGAGGCCGGTGCCGAGCCCGACCCACCGGGAGGGGCGCGGGCCCAGGGCGGCGTGGACCAATCGTCCCCCCGCCTGCTCCACAACGACGTGGAGGACATCGCCGTCGCGCGCCGCGTCGGCGGCCACGACGTCCTCGACGCCGAGCGGAACGAGCCCGCCGGCGCTCACCGCCACCAGGGCGCCGGCGTCGTCGATGCCGAGGACCGAGACCGAGGCCAGCACCGCCGGCGCCTCGCCCACGACGGCGACGGTCGGGGAGGACGATCGCCCCTCGTCGGTCCCGCGGCTGGTCAGAGCGACGAGGGCGCCGGCGGCGACGCTCAGGGCGACCGCCGCCAGCACGACCGCTCTGACCAGGGCCCGGGACCGGGAGCCGGAGGGCGACGCCGGGGTCGTCGGGCCCGGTGGGGGCGAGGTCTCGGCCGCCGGGCGGGGACCGTCCGCCACGGCCAGACGGGCGACGAGGGCGGCGGCGGCAGCGTCGAGCACCACCGGCTCGCGCCGGACCCGGACGACGTTGTCGTCGATGCCGAGGGCGCGGGCCGCGGCCCGGGCCCGGTTGGAGACGCCGTCGGTGAGGTGGGCGAGGATCGTCTCGCTGCCGATGCGGTCCCTGATGTCCGGGGGCAGGTCCTCGGGGGCGCAGAAGTAGATGCGGGCGACGTCGCCGATCCAGGGCCGGTGGCGGGCCGCGCAGTGGTCGGCCAGCTCGTCGCTCGCGGCCATCTCCGCCAGCAGCTGGTCGAGGCGGGCGTCGCGGGCGGCCGGGGCCCGGTCGACGTCGGGCTCGAGCCGGGCGACCAGGTCGCGGAGGAGGCGACGGTCCGCGGCCTCGTCGACGTCCCGCGGCGATCGCCCGATGGTCCAGCGGAGCGCGGCGGCGACGGCATCGACGTCGGTCTCCGACACGTCATCGCTGGTCACTCGGCCCACCTCCCGGACCGACGATAGGGAACCGGAGCCAGGTCCGGCGAACGTCCGTCGGTAGGCTGACCCGATCATGGATGCCGACGAGCTGCGCCGGACCTGGACCCGGTTCTGGACCGACAAGGGGCACACCGTCGTGCCCTCGGGAGGGCTGATCCCGCACCACCCCTCGGCCCCGATGTTCACCAACTCGGGGATGATGCCGTTCGTCCCCTACTTCCTGGGCGAGGAGCCGGTGCCGTTCGACCCGCCCCGGGCGGCGTCGATCCAGAAGTGCGTGCGGGCCGGGGGCAAGCACAACGACCTCGACGCCATCGGGCGCTCGCCCCGCCACCTGTCGTTCTTCGAGATGCTGGGCAACTTCAGCTTCGGCGACTACTTCAAGCCCGACGCCATCGCCTGGGCGTGGGAGCTGGTCACCGAGGTGCTGGGTGTCGACGCCGACCGGGTGTGGGTGACGGTCCACGTCAGCGACGACGAGGCCCACGAGATCTGGGCCGACGGCGTCGGGTTCCCCGCCGAGCGCATCCAGCGCCTCGACGCCGACAACTTCTGGGAGATGGGCGCGACCGGCCCCTGCGGGCCGAGCTCGGAGCTGTTCTTCGACTTCGGTGCCGAGCACGGCCCCGACGGCGGCCCGGCCAACCCCGAGGCCGAGCACCGCTACGTCGAGTTCTGGAACCTGGTGTTCCCCCAGTACTACCGGGGCACCGACGGCGCCCTCAGCGACCTGCCGTCGAAGAACATCGACACCGGGGCCGGCTTCGAGCGGATGCTGGGCGTGCTCAAGGGCAGCCCGTCGCTCTACGCCGCCGACTCGGTCAGCCGCATGGTCGACGCCGCCCAGAGCCTCACCGGAACGCGCCTCGGCGCCGGCGAGGACTCCGACGTGGCCCTCCGGCTGCTGGCCGACCACGCCCGGACCATGACGTTCCTCATCGCCGACGGGGTGATCCCCTCGAACGAGGAGCGGGGCTACGTCCTGCGCCGCATCATCCGCCGGGCGGTGCGCTTCGCGTACCTGATCGGCGTCGAGAAGCCCATCGCCGCCCCCATGGCCGAGAAGGTCGCCGAGGTCTTGGGGGACGCCTACCCCGAGGTCCGCACCAACCTCGACCTCATCTGGGGCGTGCTCGACCGGGAGGAGGCCCAGTTCCGGCGCACGCTCCGCATCGGCCTGCGCATGCTCGAGGACGAGATGTCGTCCCTCGACCCCGGCGCCACCCTGTCGGGCAACCTGGCCTTCACCCTGCACGACACCTACGGCTTCCCCTACGAGGTCACCGCCGAGATCGCCGAGGACCGGGGCCACAGCGTCGACCGGGCCGCCTTCGACGCCGACATGGCCGAGCAGAAGCGCCTGTCCAAGGAGGGCGGCCGCAAGAACAAGGGCGTCGAGCTCGGCGACGCCCAGGCGACGTTCCAGCGGATCGTGGCCGAGCACGGCCCGACCGTGTTCACCGGCCGCGACGAGGAGTCGACCCAGGCCACGGTGCTGGCCGTCGTCGACACCGACGCCGACGGCCTGGTCGACATCATCCTCGACCGCACCCCGTTCTACGCCGAGTCCGGCGGCCAGGTCGGCGACACCGGCACCATCATCCGCCCCTCGGGGGAGGCCGAGGTCCTCGACACCACCTACGCGGTGCCCGGGCTGCACCGCCACCGGGCCCGGATCACCTCCGGCACCCTCGTCGCCGGCGACGTCGTCGCCGCCACCATCGACGGCGAGCGCCGGGCGGCCATCAAGCGCAACCACACCGGCACGCACCTCCTCCACTGGGCCCTCCACGAGGTCCTCGGGCCGCACGTGAAGCAGCAGGGCTCGCTGGTGGCGCCCGACCGCCTGCGGTTCGACTTCAGCCACTACGAGCCGGTCACCGCCGAGCAGGTCGCCCGGATCGAGGACCTGGTCAACGAGGCCGTGCTGGTCAACGACCCGGTGCGGCACTACGAGACCAGCAAGGACGAGGCCATGGCCAAGGGGGCCATCGCCTTCTTCGGCGAGAAGTACGGCGACCGGGTCCGGGTCCTCGAGGCCGGCCGGCACTCCACCGAGCTCTGCGGCGGCACCCACGTCACCGCCACCGGTGACATCGGTCCCATGAAGATCGTGTCCGAGGGCTCGATCGGCTCGAACCTGCGCCGGGTCGAGGCCATCACCGGGTTCGGCCCGATCGAGCGGATCCGCGAGGAGGAGGCGGTGCTGGCCCGGGCCGCCGACCTGGTCGGCGTCCCCGTCGGCGAGCTCATCGAGGGCATCGAGAAGCGGCTGGGCGAGGTCAAGGCGCTGCGCGACGAGGTCAGCGCCCTCAAGGCCAAGGCGGCCGCCGGCGGGGCGTCCGACCTGGCCGCCCAGGCGGTCGACGGCGTCGTCGTGGGCCGGGTCGACGGGCTCGATCGCGACGCCGTGCGCACCCTGGCCCTGGCCGTCCGCGACCAGCCCGGCATCCGGGCGGTGGTGCTCGGCGCCGCCCCCGAGGGCGGCGGCGTGGCCCTCGTCGCGGCGACGACGGCCGACAGCGGGCTCGAGGCCGGGGCCCTGATCGCCGACGCGGCCAAGACCGTCGGGGGCGGTGGGGGCAAGGGCAAGGACCTGGCCGTCGCCGGCGGCCGGAACCCCGCCGGCCTCGACGACGCCCTCGACCAGGCCCGCGCCGCCGCCGGTCTGAGCTCCTGACGGAGCGGTGAGAGCCCTGGGGGTGGACTGGGGAACGGTCCGGATCGGTCTGGCCACCTGCGACCCCGAGGGGATCCTGGCCAGCCCCTACGGCACCATCGACCAGGTGCGGGACCTGCCGGCCGTCCGCCGCCGGATCGCCCGGATCGTCGCCGACGAGGAGGTCGAGGTGGTGGTCGTCGGGCACCCCCTCTCGCTCGACGGCTCCCGGGGCCCGGCGGCCCGTTCCGTCGAGGCCCAGGCCGCGGCGCTGGCCGAGGCGCTCGACGTCCCGGTGGTCCTCCACGACGAGCGGCTCACCACCGTCACCGCCCACCGGCTGCTCGCCGCGTCAGGGGTCGACGGGCGCCAGCGCCGTAGGGTGGTGGACCGCGCCGCGGCCGCCGTGCTGCTCCAGACGTGGCTGGACGGCGGTGCCCCGACCCACGTGACCCCGGCCTCGCTCGGGCCGCCCGAGGAGTGACACCCGCACCGATGGACACCCGCAGGGCCCGGCCCGTCGACGACGCCGAGGACGACATCGTGCCCCTGCCCCGGGAGCGGGCCGGCCTCCCCAAGGTGCTGGTCGTCATGGGCCTCATCGTCGCCATGTTCGGCGCCCTCGCCCTCGGTGGCCGCCAGTGGTGGCAGCGCCAGGTCGATCCGCCCGGCCCGCCCGGCGAGGAGGTCACCGTCGACATCCCCAACGGGGCCCGCCTGACCGACCTGGGCAGCCTCCTCGACGGCCCCCGCGTCGTGTCCAACGGCACCTTGTTCCGGTTCTGGATCCGCGACAAGGACATCGACCTGCAGGCCGGCCGGTACGTCTTCCAGCGGAACTCCTCCTTCGAGGAGGTCGAGGACGTGCTCCGGGAGGGCCCGGTCGAGGTCGCCACCCGGTCGATCACCATCCCCGAGGGCCAGCGCATCGACCAGATGATCGCCACCATCGCCGAGGAGGTGCCCCGCTTCTCCGAGGAGGACCTGCGCGCCGCCGTGGAGGACCCCGCCAACCGGTCGCCCCTCCTCCCGCCCGACAGGGAGCTGCCCGAGGGCGTGCCGCCCCAGGAGGGAACCCTCTTCCCGTCGACCTACGAGGTGGGCCCCAACGACACCCCGGCCACCCTTGTCCGGCGCATGGTCGAGCTGATGACCCGGACGGCCCAGGAGACCGGTCTCGACCGCGGCCTCTCGGGCGACAACCTGCCGCCCCTCAGCCCCTACGAGGTGCTGATCGTGGCCTCGCTGATCGAGCGGGAGACGGGCAACAGCCAGGAGTCGGCCAAGATCGCCCGGGTCATCTACAACCGGATGCTCTTCGGCCCGGAGTACGGCATCTTCGCCCTCGGCATCGACGCCGTGAACCAGTACGAGGCCGACGTGACCGGCCGGGACCTCGACCTGGAGAGCCCCTCGCCGTACAACAGCCGGGCCACCCTGGCGCTGCCGCCGACACCCATCGCCGCCCCCGGTCGGGCGTCGATCGAGGCCGCCCTCAACCCGGCGCCGAACAGCGTCGACGGCCTGCCGCTCCTGTACTACGTGCTCGAGGCGCCCGGCCAGCACTTCTTCACCGGCGACAACGCCGAGTTCCAGGCGGCGGTGGCGCGCTGCCGGGAGGCCGGGCTCTGTTGACGGGCTCCCCGCGGTGAGCCCCCGAGTCTGCTGGGTGATCGGCTCACCGGTGGAGCACTCGCTCTCCCCGGTGATCCACAACGCCGCCTTCGCCGCCCTCGACCTGGACTGGACGTACTTCGCCGTGGCCGTGCCCGAGGGCCGGGCCGCCGACGCCGTGGCCGCCATGCGCAGCCTGCGGCTCGGGGGGATGTCGGTCACGATGCCGCACAAGTCGGCGGTGGCCGGCGCCGTCGACACCATCACCCCCCGGGCCGAGCGGCTGGGCGCCGTGAACTGCCTGTCGTGGCGGGGGGCGGGGATCGAGGGCGACAGCACCGACGGCGCCGGGTTCCTCGACTCGCTCCTCGTCGACCACGGCTGGGACCCGGCCGGCCGGCGGGCGCTGGTCGTCGGGGCCGGAGGCGCCGCCCGGGCCGTGGTCGCCGCCCTGGCCGACGCCGGCGCCGCCTCGATCACCGTGGCCAACCGCCACGCCGGGCGCGCCGCCCGGGCCGCGGCCCTCGCCGACGGGCGGGGTGCGGTGGCCTCCGTCGACGCCGCCGCCGACGTCGACCTGGTCGTGAACGCCACCCCCGTCGGCATGGCCGGCGACACCGCCAGCCCGGTGCCGGCCGAGCGGCTGGGAGCGGGCCAGGTCGTCGTCGACCTCGTCTACGACCCCATCGAGACCCCCCTCCTCGGCGCCGCCCGGGCCCAGGGGGCCATGCCGGTCAACGGCATCGGGATGCTCGTCCACCAGGCCGCCCACGCCTTCCGGGCGTGGACGGGCGAGGACCCGCCGGTCGAGGTCATGTCGGCGGCGGTGGTGGCATCCCTGTCGCACCACTGAGGCCGGGGGAGTCCCTCAAGAGCCGTCCGGGAGTGCCGATGGTGCCCGGTCCCGAACGACTCTCTTGGAGGTGGGCCGTGGCCCTGCAGGGCACCCTCGACACCTTCGCCCTGGCCGACCTGGTGCGGCTGCTGGCGACGACGGGCAAGACCGGTGAGCTGTCGATCGACGGCGACCGGGGGCCCGGACGCCTCTGGTTCGCCGACGGCCAGCTCGTCGGTGGCGAGCCCGCCGCCGACGACCTCACCGACGTCGTGTTCGCCCTGCTGCGGAACCACGACGGTGAGTTCGCGTTCCACGCCGACACCGGTCCCGACGACGCCCAGGACCCCCGGAGCGCCCTCGACGTCCTCGCCGCGGCCGAGGCCCGGATCGAGGAGTGGGCGCCGGTCGAGGCCCTCGTGCCCTCGCCCGCCGTGGGGCTGACCCTCCGCGAGGAGCTGGCCGACGAGTCGGTCACGATCGACGGCGAGACCTGGCGCCGGCTCGTGGTCGTGGCCGGCGGCACGACCGCCGGCGCCTTCGGCGAGCGCCTGGAGCTCGACGAGCAGGCCGCCGCCTTCGTGATCCGGGACCTGGTCGAGGCCGGGCTGGTCGAGGTCGGCGACGAGGTCGTCGAGGACGAGCCCTTCGTCCCCATCGACGACCTGCTGGTCGAGCCTGCGCCCGAGGCCGCCCCCCTGGCCCTGGTGCCCGACCCGGTGGTCGAGCCGGCCCCGGAGGCGGCCAGCGACGCGGAGGCGCCCGTCGATCCCGAGGCCGGCGCCGCCGACCCGGCGGTCGAGGTTCCCGCTGCCACGGCCCCGGACGAGCCCGCCCCCCTCGCCGACGTCCTCCCCGACGTCGAGGTCGTGCCCCCGTACGACTTCGGCGACTGGGGTGCGGCCGTCACCCGGCCCGAGCCCGAGGTCGCGCCCGCCGACGCGTCCGCCCTGGGGCCGTGGGAGCCCCTGACCCCGCCGGTGGAGCCCGCCGCCGACGGCCTCCCCACCCTCGACGAGGGCATCGCCGCCCTGGCCGAGCCGGAGGCCCCGGCCCCGCCCGACGCCAGCAGCTACGCCGTGGACCTCGACAGCAGCCTCGGCGGCGACCTCGCCGGCCACACCTACCTGGGCTCGACCCCCGGCACCGGCCTGCCCGAGCCGCTCCTCGAGACCCTCCCCGAGGAGCCGCCGCGGAGCGACCCGGCGCCGACGGCGGAGCCCACCGCCGACACGTGGCCGGCCGGGACCGGTGCCGCCGGTGATCTCGGCGTGCCCATGGACTCGCTC
The DNA here is from genome assembly GCF_019443745.1 of Iamia sp. SCSIO 61187. Lineage (NCBI taxonomy): Bacteria > Bacillati > Actinomycetota > Acidimicrobiia > Acidimicrobiales > Iamiaceae > Iamia > Iamia sp. SCSIO 61187. Next base: position 2,880,744 of record NZ_CP050948.1, on the reverse strand, counting down.
AGCCCGGCTGCGGCCCGGGCCCTGGCCGCGGCGGCCGCCGCCGACGACGAGCCCGACGACACCGACGCCGGCCGCCGGGTCCTCCGCCGGATCATCAGCACCGGCAAGGGCTGAAGCCAGGCCGCAGACCGGTCGGCCCGGCGCCCGCCGGCGGGCGGATCTGATCGTCGGTCGGGGTTTGGGCGAGACTCGGCCGCATGGTCGATCCCGCCGACGCCTCCCGTTCCGTCACGCCCGCCCTGGCCTGGGAGCCGGCGGGGGAATGGGACGACATCCGCTACGAGACGGCGCCCGCCTTCCCCGACGGGGACGGCGGGGGGCTGATCGCCAAGATCACCATCGACCGCCCCGAGGTCCGCAACGCCTTCCGGCCCCACACGGTCGAGGAGCTGGTCGTCGCCTTCGACCGGGCCCGCGAGGACCCCGACGTGGGCGTCGTCGTGCTGACCGGCGAGGGGCCCCTCGCCTTCTGCAGCGGCGGTGACCAGCGGGCGCGCGGCGACTCCGGCTACGTCGGCGACGACGCCGTCGGCCAGCGCGGCGTCGGACGGTTCCTGGTCACCGACCTGCACGTCCAGATCCGGCGCCTGCCCAAGCCGGTGGTCGCCATGGTCGCCGGCTACGCCGTCGGCGGCGGCCACGTCCTCCACGTCCTCTGCGACCTCACCATCGCCGCCGACAACGCCACCTTCGGCCAGACCGGGCCCCGGGTCGGCTCGTTCGACGGCGGGTTCGGGGCGTCGGTCCTGGCCCGCCAGATCGGCCAGAAGCGGGCCAAGGAGATCTGGTTCCTCTGCCGCCAGTACGGCGCCCAGCAGGCCCTCGACTGGGGCCTCGTGAACGCCGTGGTCCCGCTCGAGGAGCTCGAGGCCGAGACCGTCCGGTGGTGCCAGGACATGATGCGCCTGTCGCCGTTCGCCCTGCGGCTGCTCAAGGCCAGCTTCCACGCCGACGAGGACGGCCTGGCCGGGCTCCAGCAGCTGGCCCACGACACCAACCTGCTGTTCTACGGCTCCGAGGAGGCCCAGGAGGGCCGGGACGCCTTCAAGCAGAAGCGGCGCCCGGAGTTCGAGAAGTTCCCCAAGCGGCCGTGACCGCACCCGCCCCCACCGCCACCCCCCGGGGGTGGCGCCTCTGGCTGGCGGGGGCCCGGCCCCGGACCCTCCCCGCCGCCGTCGTGCCGGTGGCGGTGGGCACGGCGTGCGCCGTCGGCCGGGTCGACGGGGGCCTGATCTGGTGGCGGGCCGGGTGCGCCCTCGTGGTCGCGCTAGCCCTCCAGGTCGCCACCAACTACGCCAACGACTACTCCGACGGCATCCGGGGCACCGACGACGACACCCGCCGGGTGGGCCCGGTGCGGCTCGTGGGTCAGGGCCTGGCCCGCCCGGGCGCCGTCAAGCGGGCGGCGGCGGCGTCGTTCGGCGTGGCCGGGGTGGCGGGGGCGGCGTTGGCCGCGGCCGTCGGCCCCGAGCTGCTGGTCGTGGGCGTCCTGGCCATCGCCGCCGGCTGGTTCTACACCGGCGGCCCCCGCCCCTACGGCTACGCCGGCCTCGGGGAGGCCTTCGTGTTCACCTTCTTCGGGGTGGTGGCCACCGCCGGGTCGACCTACGTGCAGGTCGAGGGGCTCGACGGGCTGGGCCTGGCCGCCTCGGTCCCGGTCGGGTTCCTGGCCACCGCCCTGCTCGTCACCAACAACCTGCGGGACATCCCCGGCGACAACGAGGTCGGCAAGCGGACCCTCGCCGTGCGCCTGGGCGACCGCCGGACCCGGTCCCTCTTCGTCGCCCTCGTCGTGGGCGCCTTCGTCGCCGTGCCCCTCGTGGCCGGGCTGGGCGGGCGCCCGGCCGGGGCCGCCGCCCTGGTGGCCGTGCTGCTGGCCCAGAAGCCGGTGGTCGCCGTCCTGTCCGGCGCCCGGGGCCCGGCGCTGATCCCGGTGCTCGCCGCCACCGGGCGGGTCCAGCTGGCCTTCGGCGCCCTCTTCGCCGCCGGCCTGGCCCTCGGCGGCTGACGGGCGGCGCCGCCCGAGGCCAAACGGGCGGTGACCCCGGACGCCGCACCGGCCGGAGCCGGGCGGCGGCCCGGGGCCACCAGTCGGAGAAGCATCCACCTGGCGATCGTCCGTCGGCGTTAGCCTTCTTCCGACCACCTTCCATCGCCCGTCGGAGCCGGAGCTCTGGCGGGCGATGTCCTTTTTCCCGAGCGGCGAGGGCGCCGGAGCGCACTGCCACCCGTCCCGTCGCCATGGGGCCGGAGCCCCGGTGCGGCGGGCCCGTCTCGTCGAGCGACCCGAGGGTCGTCCGGCGGACGGACGGTGGACACCTTCCTCCACATCGGTGGTGCGCACCTCGGGAGCCGGTCCGTGCCCCAGGCGAACCCGAGGTCGTTCTCCGTCTCCGTCACTGCGTCCGTGCCGTTGCGGTAGGGGGACCATGGACGACTTCGGACGGCCGGTCAACGGGTTTCCCGAGATCCACACGGTTGTCCCCGGACTTCTCCGGAAACCCACAAGCCGCCGGGTGTCGTCCACCGGTTGGCCACAGGTTCACCCACAGGAGCGTGACCGGCGGCACGAACGCGTGTGCGGTCAGGTTCCCGGGCTGATGACGGCCGCCACGGACCCGGGGACCTCGAGGTGGCAGGCGTGCCCGGCCCCGGCGACCACGACGAGCCGGGCGGTGGGCCCGATGCCCGCCGCCAGGCGCCGGCCGAGGGTGCGGAACTTGGCGTCGCGCTCGCCGACCACGATCGTCGTGGGAGCGTCGACCCGGCCGAGCTCGTCCCACCAGGGCGGGTCCATGGTCCCGGTGCCGCTGAGGCGCAGCGAGGCGGCCAGGCCCTCGGCGGTGTTGGCCCGGCGGGCGGCGAGGTCGTCGGAGGCGGGGGTGAGGCCGGCGAAGAGGGGCTGGGCCAGCCAGCGCTCGAGGAAGGGCTCGACGCCGTCCGCCTCGATGCGCCGGGCCAGGGCCTCGTCGGCCTCCCGCCGGGCGGCCCGCTCGGCGGCATCGTCGATGCCGGCGGTGGCGCCCACCAGGACCAGCCCGGTGACCAGGTCGGGCCGGTCGAGGGCCAGGCGCAGGGCGACGCGCCCGCCCATCGAGTACCCGACGTAGGTGGCCGGCCCCCCGACGTCGGCCACCCGGGCGGCGGTCCCGGCCAGGTCGAGGCGGACCGCGCCGGCCGTCCCGTGGCCGGGCAGGTCGGGGGCGACGACGTCGACGTCGGGCCCCAGGCGCTCGACGACCGGCCGCCAGCTCACCGATGTCTGGGTGAACCCGTGGAGGAGCACGACCCGCGGCACCCCGCCGACCGTACCCACCCATCCCTCGAGCTCGGTGGCAGATGTCGGACGAACATCCCACATCTGCCACCGAGTTCGGGGTGGGCGGGGTCGGCATCCCTACGCTGCGGGCGTGGACACCCGGCCCCAGGACGTCGCCGCGACCTACTGCGCCACCCTGGTCGACGAGTGGGCCCGGGCCGGGGTGCGCGCCGCCGTCGTCTGCCCGGGGAGCCGCTCGACGCCGATGGCCCTCGCCCTCCACGGTGACGAGCGGATCGCCGTCCACGTCCACCACGACGAGCGGGCCGGTGCCTTCACCGCCCTCGGCATCGGCCTGGCGACCGGGCGGCCGGCGATCGTGCTCACCACCAGCGGCACGGCGGCGGCCGAGGTCCACGCCGCCGTGGTCGAGGCCCACCAGGCCAGCGTGCCCCTCATCGTCGTCACCGCCGACCGCCCGGCCGAGCTGGCCGACGTCGGCGCCCCCCAGACGATCGCCCAGGTCGGGCTGTACGGGTCCGCCGTCCGGTGGGCCGACGCCCCCGGCGTGCCGGACCACGCGGCCCGGGGCACGTGGCGGGCCCGGGCCAGCCGCGCCGTCGGCGAGGCCGTCGGCGGCGGCGGGGCCGGGCGGCCGGGGCCGGTCCACCTGGACCTGGCGTTCCGGGAGCCCCTCGTCGGGACGCCCGCCGATCTGCCCCCCGGGCGGCCCGACGGCGCGCCCTGGCTGGTGACGAGCCCCGTGCGCCGCACCGCCGACGTCGATGCCCTCGCCGCCGTCCTGCGTCAGGGACGGCGGGGGGTGGTCGTGGCCGGGACGGAACCGGGCGAGCCCCTCGACGGACCTCGTTCGGTCGGTGCCGCCGCTCCCCGCATCGCCGCCGCCCTCGGCTGGCCGCTCCTGCTCGACGCCCGGGTGCGGGGCCGCATCGACCGAGGCGGATCGCCCGAGGCCGTCGTCGTGGGCACCGCCGACGCCCTGCTCCGGGAGCCCGACGTGGCCGCCACCCTCCGCCCCGACGTCGTCGTCCACCTCGGGGCGCCCGTGGCCTCCCGCGTCGTCAACGAGTGGGTGACCGGAGCCGACGCCGTCGAGGTCCGGGTCGGGGCCCACGGCTGGATCGACCCCGCCCACCGCACCGCGCTCCACGTCCCCACCTCGGCCGCCGCCCTCGTCGATGCCCTCGACGCCCGGGACGTGACCCTCGCCCCCGACACCGAGCCGGGCTGGACCGACCGGTGGCGGGCGGCCGAGGGGGCGGCGCAGGACGAGCTCGACGGCGGGCTCGTCGGCGAGACCCTCACCGAGCCGGGCACCGCCCGCACCGTCCTGGCCGCCCTGCACGACGGCGAGGCCCTGGTGGTGTCGTCGTCGATGCCGGTGCGGGACCTCGAGTGGTACGGCCGGCCCCGTGGCGGTGTCGCGGTCCACGCCAACCGGGGCGCCAACGGCATCGACGGGGTGGTCTCCACCGCCGTCGGGGTCGCTCTGGCGACGGGGGCGCCCACGGCCTGCCTCATCGGCGACGTCGCCCTCCTCCACGACAGCACCGCCCTGATCGGCGTCGCTGGGCGCGGCATCACCCTCACGATCGTCGTGGTCGACAACGACGGCGGGGGGATCTTCTCGTTCCTGCCCCAGGCGTCCGACCCCGGCGGCGCCCCCTTCGAGGACCTGTTCGGCACCCCCCACGGGGTCGACCTGCGGGTCCTGGCCGCCGCTCACAGCCTCATGACGATCGAGCCGGCCACCGCCGCGGAGGTCGGACCGGCGGTGCGGGCCTCGCTGGAGGCCGGCGGTGTGCGGCTCGTCCGCGTCGGCACCGACCGCACCGCCAACGTCGACGTCCACCGCCGCCTCCACGCCGCCGTCGCCGACGCCGTCCGTCCCCTGGTCGCCCCGCCTCGCTCCTGACCGCCGGTGCGTGCCGACCTCAGCCCGCCGCCGCGCCGGCGCGCCGGCGTGCGCCCGGTCAGGTGATCTCGGTGCCGTCGGGTCTGGTGATGTGCCAGGTGCCGGTGGGGTCGCGCCAGGTGGTGTAGCCGTGGGTGCGGAGTCGGTTGTGCCTCCCGCAGGCGGGTCCCCCGTTGCGGGGGTTGGTACTCCCTCCACCGTCTCCGTTGCGTCCTCCCTGGTCGCTCCAGGGGGTGAGGTGGTCGCTTTGGCAGTCGGTCACGGGGACGTGGCAGCCGGGCCAGTAGCAGGTGGTCGATGAGAGCTTGACGGCCAGGGCGGCGGGGCCGGTGAAGAGGCGGCTCTTGCGGCCGAGGTCGATCACGACCGAGTCGGAGCCGACGACCACCCGGCGGATGTGGCCGATCAATGCGGCGGCGACGGCGGCGGTGGGCTCGATGGGGTTGCCGTCGAGGGTGGAGCACCGCCGGCCGATGGCGGGGAAGAGCTTGAAGGCGTCGTCGACGGGGGTGGGGTCGATGCCGGCGAGGCGGGCGGCGATGTGTTCGAAGGTGGGTTGGTCGATGACCACGTTGGTCACCACCTGCGACCCACCGGCGCTGGTGGCGTGGTGGGCGGCGGCGGAGCGGAAGATCTCCTCGAGGGCGTCGAAGCGGCGCTGGGCGTCGGTGCGGGGCAGGTCCGCCTGGGTGGCGGCGTCGCCGTGCTCGGCGCGGGCCTTGTCCCAATCAGCGAGGGTCTCGGCCTTGAGCTGGGCGTTGAAGATCGACCACAGCTCGGCGCCGACCAACGACCCGCAGCGGCCGGTGATCTCCCAGCCGCCGTCGAAGTTCTGGTGCAGCCGGGCGTCGCGCTTGTCGTGGGCGGCTTGGTCGCGGTCGCGGGTGCCGTCCTCGTCGAGGAGGCTCACCCACTCGCGGACCTTCTGATCGAAGACCCGGTAGGTGTCGGTGGCGGCTTCGGTGGCGAAGGAGGCCTCGTTGGCCTCCACCGCATCCCGGACCCGCGGGTTGGCATGGGCGCGAGCGATCCGTTCGACCTGGCAGCGACCGATGGCCCCCTCCGCGAACGCGGCCCCGACGGTGGGCAGGGACCGGAGGGCCTTGGCACAGGCGGCCCGCCGGGCTGCTTCCCGGGTCGAGAGGTTGGCGTGGTGGCGGACCATCACCTTGGCCGAGGCGTGGCCGTCGGCGGCGTGGACCCCGGTGCGGTCGATCTCGGCCACGAGGTCGATCTGGAGTGACTGGACCCGGCGGGCCACGTTCTCCAACCGGATGGTCAGAGCCCGGGCATCGGCATCATCGACGGGGGTGACCCCGGCGGTCTGCAACCGGTCGACGGCCGCGTCGAGGGCATCGAGGCCCTCGGCCGTCGTCGGATCGCACACCATCTCCATGCCTCCGATCCTACGCCGGGGGTGTGACAGTCAAGCGGCCGCAAACCCTTGCCCCACAAGGGTTTGGAGTGATCCCACACCCCGCCCGGGACCCACCGCCCGACCCGAGCCAGTGGGGTCAACCGGCGGTCTCCGCAGCGATCTCGTCGCACGCGGCGGCGACCGCCCCGCCGTCCCGTGCCCCTCAGCGTCCCGGCGTTTCCGGACGGTGCCACGAGGCGGGTGCAGCACCCCGGTGCCCTGCCGGCAGGAGACGAGCTCAGGGCCTGACGAGGACGCCGAGGATGGCTTGGAGCTTGGCCCGGGTCTCGGTCAGCTCGGTGGGCGGGTCGCTGTCGCCGACGATGCCGTTGCCGCCGAAGACCCGGGCCGTGGTCCCGTCGATCACTGCGCTGCGGATGGCGACGGCCCACTCGCCGTGTCCGTGGCGGTCGGTCCAGCCCACGGCGCCGGCGTAGGGGCCCCGGTCGAAGCCCTCGAGCTCGTCGATGACGGCGAGCGCGGCCTCGCGGGGTCGGCCGCACACCGCCGGGGTCGGGTGGAGGGCGGCGACCAGGTCGAGGACCGACGGCGGGGGCGACGACAGCTGTCCGGCGACCGTCGTGGCCAGGTGGGTCACGTTGGGCAGGGCGACGACCGACGGTTCGGCCTCGAAGTCGAGGTAGGAGCAGAACGGCACCAGGGCGTCGTAGACGGCGTCGATGGTGACCTGGTGCTCGTGGCGGTACGAGGTCGACGCCTGGAGGCGGGCCACGGCGTCGGCGTCGGCCACCGGGTCGCCCCGCCGGGGGGCGGTGCCGGCCATCGGCTGCGAGCGCACCTCCGAACCCTCCCGGGCCACGAGCAGCTCGGGGCTGGCCCCGACGAAGCCGTCGACCAGGTACACGTAGCAGCCCGGGAACCCGAGACGGAGGCGGCGGACCACGGCGGCCACGTCGATGGCGGCATCGGCGGTGACCACGATCTCGCGGGCCAGCACGACCTTCTCCAGCTGCCCGTCCCGGATGCGGGCGGTGGCATCGGCGACCGCGGCGCACCAGTCGGCGGGCGGGCGGGCGCTGGCGACGTCGAAGCGACCGGGCCCCGGGGGAGGGGGCGCCAGGGCGACGAGGGCGTCGAGGTCGATCGTCGCCGGGTCGGGCGGGGGCGCCGCCTCGGTGCCGACGGTGGTCAGCCAGGTCGTCCCGTCGGCGGATCGGACGACCGCGGTGGCGGGGACGACGAGGTCGGCCGGGGCGCCGGGCCGGAAGGGGAGGGCGCCGACGGCGACGGGACCGCTGCCCGGGCGGGCGACGGGGTCGTCGACGTCGGCGGCGGCGAGGGCGGCGGCGGCGTCGGCCAGCGGGAGGCGCACGGCCTCACCCCGCCCCCCGAGCGACGTGCCGTCGGCGCGGGCGAACAGGAGCCCGCCGGCCCCGGCCACGGCGGCCACGTCGACGTCGCGGTCCAGCGGTCGGGTGATGGCGACCAGCCGCGAGCCGCCCGACGCGGGGGTGGCCATCAGGAGCGGGTGGCGGTGATCAGGCGGGCGATGCCGACCGAGAGGAGGTCGTGGCGGGCGGCGGTGAAGCCGACCTGCTCGAGCATGCCCAGCATCCGGTCGCCCGACGGGAGGTACGACACCGACTTGGGCAGGTAGCGGTAGGCCGCCGGGTCCGACAGCAGCCCGCCGATCCGGGGCACGACCTTCCCGAAGTAGATGCCGTGGCCGAAGCGCAGGACCGGGTTGGGCGGCTCGGCCACCTCGAGGATGGCGATGCGGCCGCCGGGGCGCACCACCCGGGCCAGCTCGGCGAAGAAGCGGGGCAGCTCCTCCAGGTTGCGGAGGGCGAAGCCGCAGGTGATGCCGTCGACCGACCCGTCGGGGACGGGGAGGCGCAGGATGTCGGCGTGGACGAGCGGGGCCCGGGTGCGGGCGGCCACGAGCATCCCGAACGAAAGGTCGACCCCGACGGGCAGGTGGCCGCTCCGCACCAGCTCGGTGCACAGGTCGCCGGTGCCGCAGGCCAGGTCCAGCACCCGGGACCCGGCGGGGAGGTCGAGGGCGCGGACAGTCCGGCGCCGCCACCGCACGTCCATCCGGAACGTCATGATCCGGTTCACCAGGTCGTAGCGGGGAGCGATGGTGTCGAACAGGGCCCGGACGGCCTCGACCTTCTCCTCGCCCTCGGGCAGGTGGTCGGCGTCGGGCAGGGCGCCGGTGGCCAGCGGGCGACCGGACGTGGGGGCGGGGCTCACCCGGCCGACACTACGGGCCCCGGTCGTGCGCCCTCGGCCCGGAGGGGGAGGGCATCGGGCACTTTCGTGCCGGGATCGGCGGGGTGCGAGGATCGCCGGCCGTGGCCCGCACCTTCGCCATCCTCCTGCCCCCGTCGGAGGGGAAGGCCGCCGGGGGGCGGGGCGCGCCGTGGCGGCCGGGACGAGGCGTCCTCCCGGCGCTGGACGACGCCCGGGCCGAGGTCCTCGCCGCCCTGGACCCGACGGGCGACGGCGTGCGGGCGGCGCCGACGCGCCGGGCCATCGACCGCTACACCGGCGTGCTCTACCGCGAGCTGGACGCCGCCTCGCTGCCGGCCGCCGACCGGCGCCGCCTCACCAGCACGACGCTGATCGCGTCCGGGCTGTGGGGCCTGGTGGGGCCCAACGACCCCATCCCGGACTACCGCCTCAAGATGGGCGCGGCCCTGCCCCCGCTCGGGCGGATGGCGACCTGGTGGCGGCCCCGGCTCACCGCCGCCCTGCAGGACCGGCTGGCCGGCCGGGTGGTGTGGGACCTGCTCCCGAACGAGCACGCCGCCGCCTGGGACCCGGCGCAGGTGGACCTCGCCCGGCGCATCACGGTCCGCTTCGTGTCCGCCGACGGCACCACGGTGTCGCACTGGAACAAGCTGCTCAAGGGCAGCCTGGTGCGCCACCTGGTCGCCACCGGGCTGACCGACCCGGCCGGCCTGGCCGCCTTCGACCACCCGATCGGCTACCGCTACGACCCCGCCGCCACGGTGGTCGACGGCCGCCACGTCAGCGTCGTCCTGCGCGAGGGCTGAGCGTCACGGCCCGGTCGGCCGCCACGCCCAGCCCTCGGGTGGTCAGCCCTTCGCCGCCTCGGCCCGGGCCTTGGCCCAGCGGTAGTCGGCCTTGCCCGCAGGGGAGCGGACGAGGGAGTCGACGAACACGAAGGCCTTGGGGAGCTTGTAGCGGGCCACGTGGTTGGCCGCCTCGGCGAGGAGGCCCTCCTCGTCGGGCTCGGCCCCCTCGACCAGCTGGACGACGGCCACGACCTCCGAGCCCCACCTGTCCGACGGGCGGCCGGTGACGACCACGTCGGCCACCGACGGGTGGGGGGCGAGGGCCATCTCGACCTCCTCGGCGAAGATCTTCTCGCCACCGGAGTTGATGGTGACCGAGTCCCGGCCCAGCAGCTCGATGATGCCGTCCTCGCGCCACCGGGCCCGGTCGCCGGGCACGGCGTAGCGGGTCCCGTCGATGACCGGGAAGGTGCGGGCGGTCTTGTCGGCGTCGCCCAGGTAGCCGAGGGGGACGTAGCCCCGCTGGGCCAGCCACCCGACCTCGTCCTCGCCGGGGCTGAGGAGCCGGCTGATCGACTCGTCGACGACGACGGTGTCGGGGCCGGGGGTGAAGGTGCCGGTGCTGGCCGCCCCCCGCACCGAGGTCTGGCCCATCTGGGCCCCGGTCTCGGACGACCCGACGGCGTCGAGGACGACGATGTTCGGCAGCAGCTCGAGGATGCGCTCCTTGAGCGCGGCCGTCAGCGGGGCGCCGCCGTTCACCACCGCGAACAGGCTGGAGAGGTCGCGGGGGCGTCGGGTCAGCTCGTCGATGAGCGGGCGGGCGAAGGCGTCGCCGACCAGCTGGAGGGTGTTGACCTTCTCCCGCTCGGCCTGGTCCCACACCCCGGCGGCGTCGAGCCGGCTGGGGTCGTCGGGGATGATGATGGCCCCGCCGCCGGTGAAGGTGTTGAACGCCAACCACTGGGCGGCGCCGTGCATGAGCGGCGGCGTGAGCGCCGCCCGCATGCCGGTCTCGGGGACGGCCGCCACGATGGCATCGAGGTCGGGGTGGACCTCCGACGACCCGAACGGGCGCCCACCCATGGCCCCCACGTAGATGTCGTGCTGGCGCCACAGCACGCCCTTGGGCATGCCCGTGGTGCCACCGGTGTAGAGGATGTACAGGTCGTCGGGGGACGGGGTGCGGTCGGTCAGGGGCTCGGCGCTGGCGGCGGCGAGCGCGCCCTCGTAGTCCACGGCGCCGGGGAGCAGCTCGGCGCCGGTCTCGTCGGCGACCTGGACGAGGACCCGCAGGTCGGGGAGCTCGTCGCGGATCTCGGCGAGGAGGGGGGCGAAGCGGGCGTGGTACACCAGGCCGGTGGCGCCGGAGTCCCGCAGCAGGTACAGGAGCTCCTCGGTCACGTACCGGTAGTTGACGTTGAACATGCCGACCCGGGCGGCGCTGCCGGCGATCATGCCCTCGACGTACTCGTTGCCGTTGTAGAGGTAGAGCCCCACGTGGTCGAGGTGGCTCTCGTGGCCACCGAGGCCGTCCCGCTCGGAGCGGGCGCCGAGCCCGGCGTCGGCGAGGACGTGGGCCAGCCGGGTGCTGCGGTCGAGCAGGTCGCCGTAGCTCAGGCGGCGGTCGCGGAAGACGATCGCCTCCCGCTCGGGGTGGGCGCGGGCGACGGCGTCGAAGACGCCGGCGAGGGTGAACTCCTGGGGCACGTGGTGGTCCTCCGGGGACGGGTGGGACCCCGACCCTAGGAGAGGATCTGACGGGTCGTCAGGCGTCGGGCCCGGTGGCCACCGGGTCGCTCGCCCTGCTCCCGTCCGTCCGGGCCGTCTTGCGAACCCAGGCGTGGTCGGTCTTGCCCGACGGCAGCCGCCGGACCTCGTCGACGGTGACGATCCGCCGCGGGACCTTGAACGCCGCCAGGTGCTCCCGGCAGTGGGCGTCGAGGTCGTCGGCCACCAGGGCCCGGCCCCGGCGGGGGGCGATCACGGCGACGACCCGCTCGCCCCACCGCTCGTCGGGCACGCCGACCACGGCGGCGTCGAAGACGGCCGGGTGGGCCTTGAGGACCGCCTCGACCTCGTCGGGGAAGACCTTCTCGCCGCCGGTGTTGATCGAGCTGGCCCCCCGTCCGAGCAGGGTGACGGTGCCGTCGGCCTCGACGCGCCCCAGGTCGCCGGGGATGGCCCAGCGCTCACCGCCGACGATCGGGAAGGTGGCCGCCGTCAGCTCGGGGTCGTTGCGGTAGCCGAGCGGGATGTGGCCGCGCCGGGCGATGACGCCGATGCGGCCGGTGTCGATGCCGGGGATCAGCGGTTCGAGGTCGTCGTCGAGGACGGCGGTGTGGTCCCCGAGCGGGAAGCGGGCCGCCGGCATCGCCGCCTGGCCCGGCCAGGCGATGGCGTTGCCCTGGCCTCCCGTCTCGGAAGCGCCGTAGCCGTCGACGACGGCGATCCACGGCAGGTGGGCGGTGAGCTCGGCCCGCACCGCCGGCGACAGGACCGCCCCGCCCGACACGACGGCCACCAGATCGTCGAGCGACCACCGTTGCGGGTGGGCGGCGAGGGCGTCGGCGAGGGGCCGGCCGAAGGCGTCGCCGACGATGACGACCAGGCTGGCCCGCTCGGCGACCACCAGGTCCCAGAGGTCCTCGGCCACGAACGTCGAGGAGGGGAGGGTCACCACCGTGCCCCCGGCAAGCAGGGTGCCGAGGGCCACCCACTGGGCGGTGCCGTGGATCAGGGGCGAGGCGGTGACGGCGCGGGCCCGCCCCTCGTGGGCCCGGTCGACCAGCTCGGTCGGCGTGGCGGGCACGTCGGGCTCGGTCCCGGCGAGGACGGCGGCGCCCCGCCCGGCCCCGAGGGCGGCGAAGAGGATGTCCTCGTGGCGCCACTCGACGCCCTTGGGCATGCCGGTGGTGCCCCCGGTGTACAGGAGGTAGCGGTCGTCGCCGCTGCGCCCGGTCGGGTCGGGCCGACCGGCGGGGGCCGCGGCCAGGCGGGCCTCGTGGGCCCCGCCCCGCCCGACGAGGGCGGTCACCTCGTCGCCCTCGGCCCGCAGGGCCGCGACGGCGGGGTCGACCGTCGCGCCGAGGTCAGGCCCGTGCAGGACGACCCGGGGCCGGGCGTCGCCCAGGAGGTAGGTCATCTCGGCCGCGGTGTAGCGGTAGTTCACGTTGAACGGGATGGCGCGGAGCTTGTAGGCGGCGAGGAGCGCCTCGAGGTGCTCGTGCCCGTTGCGGAGGGCCACGCCCACCCGGTCGCCGGGGCCGACCCCGTGCTCGGCGAGGACCGCCGCCAGTCGATCGGCCCGGTCGTCGAGCGCGGCGAAGGTCAGGCGGGACCTCCCCGCGACCACCGCCTCGCGGCCACCGACCCGGTCGACCACCCCCTCGAACAGGTCGGCCAGGTTCCAGCTCCTGGCCATCCTCCGACCGTAGCGATGGGACCGTCGCGGACCGGAATCAGGACCTACCCTCCGGGACCATGACCAACGGCATCACCTTCGGCGTGTTCGTCCCCCAGGGGTGGAAGATGGAGCTGGCCTCGATCGATGGCGCCGAGGCCAAGTGGCAGCGCGCCGTCGAGGTCGCCGTCCGCGCCGAGGAGCTCGGGTTCGACCACATCTGGGCCTACGACCACGTCCACAACGTGCCCGTGCCCGCCCAGGAGGCGATGTTCGAGTGCTGGACGACGCTCGCCGCCCTGTCCCAGCGCACCACCCGCATCGGGTTGGGCCAGATGGTCGGCTGCACCAGCTACCGGAACCCGGCGCTGCTGGCCAAGATCGCGTCCACGCTCGACGTCGTCTCCGGGGGCCGGCTCGAGTGGGGGATCGGGGCCGGGTGGTACGAGCAGGAGTACCGGGCCTACGGCTACGAGTTCCCGTCGGCCCGGGTGCGGATCGAGATGCTCGAGGACTGCGTCGAGATCGTGACCCGGCTCTGGACCGAGGGCGAGGTCACCCACGCCGGCACCCACCTGTCGGTCGCCGGCGCCCAGTGCGACCCCAAGCCGCTGGGCTCGCCCCACGTGTGGATCGGCGGCGGCGGCGAGAAGCGCACCCTGCGGGTCGTGGCCAAGCACGCCACCCACTCGAACTTCGGGGGCCAGCCCGAGGAGTGGGCCCGCAAGTCGGCGATCCTCGACGGCCACTGCGCCGAGGTGGGCCGCGACCCGGCCACGATCACCCGCACGATGTCGGGCGAGATCTTCCTCCGCGAGACCGAGGCCGAGGTCGGCACCGAGTCGCGGTCGTTCTGGGGCGAGCCGTTCGAGACGTGGGCTCCGTCGAACTTCGTGGGCACGCCCGAGCAGGTGTGCGAGAAGGTCCAGGCCTACGTCGACGCCGGCTGCGGCGGGTTCGTCCCCTGGTGCGCGGACTACCCCGACACCGAGACCCTGGAGCTGTTCGCCACCAAGGTCATCCCCGAGTTCCGCTGAACCGTTCTGTCAATCCCCATGGGGCGTGGAAGCGCATGAGGGTTGACAGAACGCGGGCTACTCGTAGTAGCGGAAGATGATGCTGGCGACGCAGGAGGGCTTCGCCGCCCCCTCGACCTCGAAGGTGAAGGTCATCGAGACCTGGGCCCCGCCGGGGATGTCCTCGACGCCGTCGAGGGCGGCTCCGAGCCGCAGCTTGGCGCCCACGGGGACGGGCGACGGGAAGCGGACCTTCTCGCAGCCGTAGTTCACGCCCATCTTGATGCCCTCGACCCGCATGATCTGCGGGCTGAGGGTCGGGCCCAGCGACAGCGTCAGGTAGCCGTGGGCGATGGGGCCGCCGAAGGGCGACTCCTTGGTGGCCCGCTCCGGGTCGACGTGGATCCACTGGTGGTCGCCGGTGGCGTCGGCGAAGGTGTTGACCTGCTCCTGGGTCACCTCGACGTAGTCGGAGTAGCCGAGGTGGGTGCCCACCAGCTCCTTGAGTCCGCTGATGCCCTGGATGATCGTCGTCATGAGGGCATCATGGCCTACGTGAGCGGAGCGGTCCCACCCACCGACCTGGTCGGCGTCGTCCTGGCGGCGGGCGCCGGGACCCGTCTGGCTCCCCTGACCCGGCTCCGCCCCAAGGCCCTGTGCCCCGTCGGCGGGAGCCCGCTCGTCGACCACGCCCTGGCCCGGGTGGCGCCGCACGTGGCCGACGTGGCGGTCAACGTGCACCACGGCCGGCTCCTGATGGAGGCCCACCTGACCCGGGCGACCGCCGGCGTCCGCCCTCACCTGTCGGTCGAGCCGGACCGGGCCCGGGGCACCGCCGGGGCGCTGGGCCTGCTGCGGGGCTGGATCGCGGGCCGGGGCGTGCTGCTCACCAACGCCGACGCCTGGCTGCCCGCCGACCTCACGGACCTCGTCGCCGGCTGGGACGGCGAGCGGGTGCGGCTCCTGTGCGTGGAGGACCCCGCACGCGGCGACTTCGGCGACCTGCGCTACTGCGGTGCCGCCCTCCTCCCGTGGGCCTGCGTCGCCCCCCTCGGCGAGGAGCCGGCGGGGCTGTACGAGGTGATGTGGCGGGCCGAGGCCGAGGCCGGGCGGCTGGACCTGGTGACCCACGCGGGGCCGTTCATCGACTGCGGCACCGTGGCCGACTACCTCGCGGCCAACATGGACGCCTCCGGGGGGGCGGCCGTGGTGGGCGAGGGCGCCCGTCTGGGCGAGGGCTGCGAGGTGGTGCGGTCCGTGGTGTGGCCCGACGCCGACGTCGCCCCCGGTGAGCGCCTGGTCGACGCCGTCCGCGCCGGCACCGTCACCGTCCTGGTCAGATAGGGGGCAAGGCCACTTCGTGCGGGGGGACCTGGAGGGCGGCCTGGTAGCCGCGAGCGGCGCGCAGGACGATCTCGACGTAGGCGTTCGAATGGTTGTACGAGAGGTAGCCGGCCCGCAGCTGGGCCTCGTCGGTGAGGTCGGTCCGACCCGCGCACAGGTACGCGGCGGCGCCGGCGGCGGCGTCGTAGACGGTGAAGG
The DNA here is from genome assembly GCF_019443745.1 of Iamia sp. SCSIO 61187. Classification (NCBI taxonomy): domain Bacteria; kingdom Bacillati; phylum Actinomycetota; class Acidimicrobiia; order Acidimicrobiales; family Iamiaceae; genus Iamia; species Iamia sp. SCSIO 61187. The sequence goes on along the minus strand of NZ_CP050948.1, from coordinate 2,865,166 downwards.
GGTCGGTGACCCCGTCGCCGTCGCCGTCGCGCCCCCACGCCGCCCACGTCGAGGGGATGAACTGCATCGGGCCCACGGCCCGGTCCCACACCGGGTCGCCGTCGTAGAGGCCCCCGTCGGTGTCGCCGATGGCGGCGAAGGCGCCCCCGTCCAGCTGCGGGCCGATGATCTTCACTGACGGGTAGCCCCGGGCCCCGAGCCGCCCGCCGCCGTGGGTCCCGTGGCGGCCCTCGACCTTGGAGATGCCGGCGAGGGCCCACCACTCCATGCGGCACGGGGCCGAGGCCGCCGCCTTGAGCCAGGCGTCCAGGGCGACGACCGGGAAGTCGATGCCGGCCCCGACCACGTCGGCCCGGAGCAGGGCGGGGGGGATGTCGGCGGCGGCGAGGAGGACGTCGGCCTCCCGGTCGGCGAGGGCGTCGACGGACCGGACCTCCGCGGCCTGCGTCTCCACCGTCTCGGCGTCGATGTCGACGATGTGCTGCTCGGCCGCCTGGCGGACCGCCACCGCGTCGCGCTCGGCCTGCTCGGCCGCGGCCCGGGCCTGGGCCGCCCGCTCCTCGGCCGCCACCGCCTCGGCGTGGTCGCGCACCCGGGCCCGGACGTCGCCCAGCCGGGCGACGGCGGCGTGGTCGTCGTAGGCCAGGCGGAGGTTGGCGTCGGTGGCGTCCTCGCCGGTGATGAGGACCTCCATGGCGTCGGAGGTGCTCGACGACTCGTTGACGAAGGCGGCGACCATCAGGTCCCGGAGGTCCTCGCGGGCCTGCTCGAGCCGCTCGGCGGCCGCCGCGGTCGCGCCGATCCGCCGCTCGTGCTCGCGGGCGGCGGCCTCGCGCTCCTCGCCCCGCTGGCGCTCCTCGACCTGGCGCTGGGCCAGCGCCTCGACGGCCTCGACGCGCTGCTCGCCCAGGTCGACGATGTGCTGGCGCAGCTCGTCCCGGTGGGCGATGGCGTCGTCCCGGGCCTCCTCGGCCCGGTCGAGGGCGCCCTCGACCTCGTCGAGCTCGTCGCTGGCGGCCTCGACGCCCGCCAGCGACGGCGACGGTGGGTTGGTCGGGAGTGGCTCGTCGACGAAGCCGGGCTCGTAGGGGCCAGCCGGCGGGGCCTGGGTCGCGGGGGCCGCGGGCGCCGCCGGCGCGACGACGGCCGGGACGACGTCGACCGGCGGGCCGGCGGCGGTGGGCCCGGGCCCGAGGGTGGAGCCGGCCACGACGGCGGCGACCAGCAACGCCGCGCCACGCCGCGCTCGGCCCGCTCTGCGTGTCACCTCATGCGCCGTCGTCACGTCTGCCGTCCCGGTGGTCCCCGATCGACCGGGGGGGCGAGGCTACCCGGCGCCCCCGGCCCGGTCACGGCGGGTGGGGGTGGGCACGCTCGCTGCCGCCAGCTGGCCGCAGGCGGCGTCGATCGACGTGCCCCGGGTGTCGCGGACGGTGACGTTGACGCCGCGGTCGGCCAGGTCGCGGCGGAAGCGCTCGACCCCGTCCGCGGGGGTGCCGCGGGTCGCGTAGCCCGGCGTCGGGTTGAGCGGGATCAGGTTGACGTGGGCCCGGAGCCCCCGGGCGTAGTCCGCCAGGCGGGCGGCATCGACGCGCCGGTCGTTGACGCCGTCGATCAGGGCCCACTCGAAGCTGAGGCGCCGGCCGGTGCGCTCGATGTGCTCGGCGCACGCCTCGGCCAGCAGGCCCAGCGGGTAGCGCCGGTTGATCGGGACCAGCCGGTCCCGGAGCTCGTCGTCGGCGGCGTGGAGGGAGACGGCGAGGTTCACCGGCAGGTCGGCGTCGGCCAGCCGGCGGATCCCGGGGACGATCCCCACCGTCGAGATGGTGATGTGGCGGGCGCCGAGGCCGAGGTCGTCGTGGATGCGGTGGACCGCGGCCCAGGTGTGGGCGAAGTTGGCCAACGGCTCGCCCATGCCCATGAAGACCACGTTGGCCAGGCGCCGCCCGTCGGCGCGGGCGCGGCGCGACGCCCGCACGACCTGCTCGACGATCTCGCCGGAGGTGAGGTGCCGGGTGAAGCCGGCCTGGCCCGTGGCGCAGAAGCCGCAGGCCATGGCGCAGCCCGCCTGGCTCGACACGCACACCGTCGAGCGCTGGGGGTAGTGCATCAGCACCGTCTCGACGCGGCTGCCGTCGCCCAGGGTCCACAGCCACTTCACCGTGTCGCCGCCGTCAGCCGCCGCCTCGGTGGTCAGGGCGAGGGCGTCGGGCAGCTCCTCGGCCAGGCGGCGCCGCAGCGTCAGGGGGACGTTCGTCATGTCGGCCGGCTCGGCCAGGTGGGTGTGCAGGCCCTCCCACACCTGGTCGACGCGGTAGCGCGGTTGGTCGGCGAGGAGCTGGCCGAGGGCGGCCCGGTCGACGTCGTAGCGGGTCGTCCGCGCCGGGGGCCGGGGCGCGACGTCCGCCGGCGGTGCGCTCCCGGTGGTGGCCATCCGTCGAGGATACGGGTGGGCCGCCCTACCCTGACGGCGATGACGGACATCCCCCCGCCGGAGGAGCCGGGCTGGTACGCCGACGCCGGCGGGAGCTGGTGGTGGTGGGACGGTCGGACGTGGTCACCGGCCCCCGGCCAGCACGGTGGACCGGCGGGACCCGACCGCTCGCAGGAGCGGACCCAGGCGCTCCTGATGTGGATCCTCTACCTTGCCGTCGGCGGGTGGCTGGTGGCGCTGATCTTCTACCTGATCTCCAAGGAGAAGCCCTTCGTCCGCCACCACTCGGCCGAGGCCCTCAACCTGACCCTCGTCCTGCTCGTGCCCCAGATCGTGGGGGTGGCACTGCTGGTGCCCGCCTACGTCGACTACATCATCTCGGTCTCCGACAACCGGGACACCGGCTTCGAGGCGACCCCGGCGTTCGTCATCGGCCTGGTGCTGGTCGGGCTGCTGACGCTCGCCAGCTACGCCCTGGGCATCGTCGGGGCCGTGCAGGCCCACCGCGGGAGGTGGTACCGCCTGCCCATCGGGCTCCACCCGGTGCGGGGGGTGCGGGGCCGGTCCGAGGACCCGCCCTACGACCTCAGCGAGGGCTGAGCCCCGTCCGGCTGCGCACGCGCCGGGTGCGGGCGGTGGTGAAGCCGAGCCGGTCGTACAGGCGTCGCGCCGGCTCGTTGTCGGCGTCGACGTAGAGCAGGGCGTGCCCCAGGCCCCGGCCGGCGAGGTGGTCGAGGCCGGCGCGCACCAGGGCCCGCCCCAGACCGCGGCCGCCGGCGTCGGGGTCGACTCCGATCACGTAGATCTCGCCCGCCGCCGGACCGTCGGCCGACGCCGGGTGGACCTTGGTCCAGCAGAAGCCGTCGAGCCGGCCGCCGGCGTCGACCGGGGGGTCGCCGTCGAGCAGCAGGAACCCGGTGGCGTCGAACCACGGCTCGGCCATGGCCCGGTGCAGGCTGGCGAGGGTCTCGTGGCCCTGGTCGGGGTGGCCGGCGAAGGCGCGGTTGTTCGTCGCCACCCACGCCGCCTCGTCGGCGGTGCCCGGGCGGAGGGCCCGCACCGGCAGCGTCGGCGTGGTCGGGTCGGCGGGGAGGGGGAGGGGGCGCTCGAGGCGGAGGATGTCGCGCCGCTCGACCAGGTCGACCCGGGCGGCGACGGCCTCCACCTGGTCCTCGTCCCCGTCGGACTCCCAGTGCACCGCGGTCGCGCCCGACGACTCGGCGCGCTCGACCAGGGCGGCCAGGAGAGCGGCGAAGCGCTCCCCGTCGCCGCCGCCCAACGGGGCGTCGAGGGGGTCCGGCCCCGCCACCCACGCCTCGCCGTTGCGGGTCCTCATCGTGGCCCGCAGGGTGGGCGACCCGACGACCTCGCCCCCGTCGTCGTCGAGGCGCAGGTCCGTCACGGGGACGACGCTACCGACCGGTACCGTCCGTCCATGGCCCGTCCCCGCTCGCCCAAGGGCCGCGCCCGCCAGGCCCACCTGCTGCTCGCGGCCGAGTACCCGGGGGACGCCGTCGCCCTCTGCGCCCTCGACCACCGCAACCCCTTCGAGCTGCTGGTCGCCACGATCCTGTCGGCCCAGTGCACCGACGAGCGGGTCAACCAGGTCACGCCCCACCTCTTCGCCGCCTTCCCCACGCCCGCCGCGTTCGCGGCGGCACCGCCGGCGGCGGTCGAGGAGCTCATCCGGCCCACCGGCTTCTACCGCAACAAGGCCAAGAGCCTGCTCGGGATGGCCCACGTCCTCGACGAGCGCTTCGGCGGCGAGGTGCCCACCACCATGGGCGACCTGGTCACCCTCCCGGGCGTGGGCCGCAAGACGGCGAACGTGGTCCGCAGCGTGGCCATGGGCCTCCCCGGGCTGCCGGTCGACACCCACGTCGGGCGGCTGGCGCGCCGGCTCGACCTCACCCGCGAGACGGACCCGGTGCGGGTCGAGATGGCCCTCAACCCGATGGTGCCGGCGGCCGAGCGGGGTGTGTTCAGCCTGCGCCTCATCCTCCACGGGCGGGCCATCTGCCGGTCCCGGACCCCCCGCTGCGGGGAGTGCGCCCTTCCGCCATCTGCCCCTCGGCGGGCCGGGTCGCAGGGGGCCCGAAGGGGTGATTCGCTGGTCAGACCGGGTGATGCACCCCTGCATCGGTCCTGGTCAAAGCCACGCCACCCGTTCGACGCGTCGGCGCTGAAGATGGCGGTCGCTGACCAACAAATCTGACGGATCGGGACCCGATTCGCTGGACGGAGGGTCACCTGTGCGTATGATGGGCCCCGACCAGGTTCCCGCCACCTGGTTCCTGCGACGCCGGGATCCGCCGCCTGGCGTCGCCCCGACGGGGGCGCCTCTGGCGCCCCCGTCGTCATTTTTCGGGTCTCGTCACTCGCTTCGCTCCGTTCCTCGAGCTGAGCGTGCTCGCTGCGCTCGCGCCGAAGACCTTCCCAGCGGCGGAGCCCTCGTTCCTCGGGCCCACGCCGCTTCGTCTGGGGGAGACCCCCAGACCCTCAGCGGCGGTGATGATGTGGGTGGAGAGGCCCCTCCGGGCGGTCTGACTCTCCCAGCGGCTGACCTTCCCTTGTGGGGGTGTCTTGGCGCAGATCTGTCGGCCGCCCGGGGGGCTTCTCCGGTTGCGCCTGCTGGCTTGGCGTCCGTGACTTCATAGGAGCCTGGCCTGGTCCCATCACCGTCTTGTCCGCGTTGCCGGCTGGCGGGCGCTGTCCCTCGAACAAGGAGCAGCAATGGTGACCACGATGACAGACGACCCGGTGCGCGTCACGGGCGGCGTCGATACCCACAAGCACGTCCATGTGGCCGCCGCCCTCGATGGCCGGGGCGGGGTGTTGGGGGTGAGGGAGTTCCCGGCCACGGGTGCAGGTCATGTCGATCTGCGGGGTTGGTTGGGCTCGTTCGGGACCGTGGACGCTGTCGGGGTCGAAGGAACTGGGTCCTGGGGGGCCGGGTTGTGTCGATCGCTGCGCGAGGCCCAGGTCACCGTCCATGAGGTCTGGCGCCCGAACCGTCAACGTCGTCGCAGGACCGGCAAGTCCGACCCTGCCGATGCTGTGGCGGCTGCCCGGGCTGTTCAGGCCGGTGACGGCCTGGCGGTCCCGAAGGACCGGACCGGGCCTGCTGAGGCCGCCCGTCTCGCTCGCATCAGCCGAGACTCGCTCACCCGGGAGCTCACCAAGCTGGCCAACCAGATCCACGCGGTGATCGACAGCACCGCCTCGGAGACGCTCCGAGACCGCTACCGGCACAAGACGATCTCGCAGATCGCCACCGAGGCCGCCCGGTCCCGCCCGGGGGGCGAGGTCACGAACCCCGACGTCATGGCCGCCATCACCCTGCGGCGCCTTGCTCGGCGGTGGCTCGCAGCCAGCGTCGAACGCGACGAGGTCGACATCGACTTGAAGGTCATCGTCGAAGCCGCCGCCCCCCAACTGCTCGATGAGCCCGGCATCGGCGTCGATGTTGCGTCGGTCTTCATCGTCAGCCTCGGCGACAACCCCGACCGCATGGCCACCGACGCAGCAGCCGCAGCCGCCTGGGGCGCCAGCCCCGTCGATGCCAGCAGCGGCCTCCACCAGCGACACCGGCTCAACCGCGGCGGCGACCGCCAAGCCAACCGGGCCCTCTACATCGTCGCCCTGTGCCGCATGCGATGGGACCCCACCACCCAGGCCTACATCGCCCGCCGAATCGCCGAGGGAAAGACCAAGAAGGAAGCGATCCGCGCCCTCAAACGCCACCTCGCCCGCCGCATCTGGCGCCTCCTCACACAAACCCCCGCCCCCTGCCCCTCGCCTTGACATCCATAGGAGCATCTTCGCCGGGCTGAGGTGCGTCGCGGGAGATCGCCCGGATCGGTCTCCAGCCGTCATCTGGGCTGGCGCGCGGGGCCGGTACCGCGCGGCTACCGGTACGTCTTCTCGGCTCTCTGGAGGGCGCGGCGCGCCGTGCGGAGGGCGCGCTCGGCGTCGTAGAGGGCGGCGGCCAGGGGTTCGGTGGGGGAGCGGTCCGAGGCGACGGCGCCCTCGCCCACCCGGCGGAGCAGCTCGTCGACCTGGTCGCCCAGGGCGCTGAGGTGGGCGGCGGTGGGCACGTCGGCGTCGGGCATCGGCCCAGTGTGGCGGGTGCCTCGTCCGGCGACGACGGGGCCAACGCGTGGGGGGCGTCCCGGGGCGCTTCGGTAGCGTGCGGGGGTGCTCGCCCGCCTCGACCTCCGTGGCCTCGACCCGGCCTCCCTGGCCGCGGCGCTGCCGCCGCTGACGCTCGACGACGACGGCCCGCGCCTGGCGGTGCGCCAGGTCCTCGATGCCGTGCGGGCCGGCGGCGACGCCGCCGTCCGGGAGCTGACCGCCCGGTTCGACGGCATCGACGTGGCCACCACCCGCGTCCCCGACGAGGTGATCGCCGCCGCCGTCGACGCCGTGGACCCCGAGGTCCGGGCCGCCCTCGAGGCCGCCGCCGCCGGCATCGAGGACTTCCACCGGCACCAGCTCCGCCCGCCCACGACGTACCGCCGCGACGGCATCGTCATCGAGGGCCGGGCCCAGCCCGTCGACCGGGCCGGCTGCTACGTCCCCGGGGGCCGGGCCCTCTACCCCTCGACGGTCCTGATGACCGCCGTCCCCGCACTGGTGGCCGGCGTGCCCGAGGTCGCCCTGTGCGTGCCGCCGGGCCCCGACGGCGAGGTGCCGACCCTCACCCTCGCCGCCGCGGCCGTGGCCGGCGTGACCGAGGTGCACCGGATCGGCGGGGCCCAGGCCATCGCCGCCCTGGCCTACGGCACCGAGACCGTCCGACCCGTCGACGTCGTGGTCGGCCCCGGCAACGTCTACGTGGCCGAGGCCAAGCGCCAGGTCGCGGGGGAGGGCCGCGTCGGCGTGCCCTCGGCCTTCGCCGGCCCCTCGGAGGTCATCGTCATCGCCGACGGGTCGGCCCCGGCCGCCCTGGCCGCCGTCGACGTGATCCTCCAGGCCGAGCACGGCCCGGGCGGCCGGGCCTGGTTCGTCACCTGGGACGAGGAGGCGGCCGACGCCGTGCTGGCCGAGATCGCCGAGCAGGTGGCCGCCTCGCCCCGCCGGGCCGACATCGAGTCGACCTTCGCCTCGGGCGGCTACCTGGCCCTGGTCGACGGCCCCGAGGCGGCTGCCGAGGTGGCCAACCACGTCGCCCCCGAGCACCTCGAGGTCATCTGCGACGCCGCCGCCAGCGCCACCGTGGTCGGCCGCATCCGCCACGCCGGTGCCGTGTTCGTGGGCCCGTGGTCCCCGGCCTCGGTCGGCGACTACGTCGCCGGGCCCAGCCACGTGCTGCCCACCGCCGGGACGGCGCGCTTCGGGTCGGCTCTGACCGTCGCCGACTTCACCAAGGACATCCACGTCGTCACCCTCGACCGCGACGCCCTCGCCGCCGTGGCCCCGCACGTCGCTGTCCTGGCCGAGGCCGAGGGCCTCCCGGCCCACGCCGACTCCGTCCGCCGTCGCCTCGCCCCGACCGAGGCCGCGACGTGAGCGCGCCGCTCGTCGCCCCCCGGGACGATGTGGGGCTGATGGACGGGTACCACTCGGCCCAGGTCGACGTGGACGTCCGGCTCAACACCAACGAGTCGCCCGAGCCGCCACCCGCCGCCTTCCTCGACGCCGTGGCCGCGGCGGTCGCCACCGTCGACTGGCACCGCTACCCCGACCGGGCGGCCACCGCCCTCCGCACCCGCATCGGCGCCCTGCACGGGGTCGGCCCCGAGCAGGTCTTCGTGGCCAACGGGTCCAACGAGGTCCTCCAGACCCTGTCGCTCGCCTACGCCGGGCCGGGGCGGAGCGTCGCCGTGTTCGAGCCGACCTACGCCCTGCACGCCCACATCGCCCGGATCACGGGGTCGTCGGTGGCCGAGGGCGAGCGCACCGTCGACTTCGCCCTCGACCTCGACGAGGTCCGTCGGGTCCTGACCGAGGCCGAGCCGGCGCTCACCTACCTCTGCTCGCCCAACAACCCCACGGGCATGGTCGAGACGCCCGAGACGGTCGTCGAGGTGCTGGGCCTGGCGCCGGGGCTGCTCGTGGTGGACGAGGCCTACGGCCAGTTCGCCCCGTGGTCGGCCCTCGAGCTGGTCGACGAGGCCACCCCCCTCGTCGTCACCCGCACCTTCTCCAAGACCTGGTCGATGGCCGCCGCCCGCCTCGGCTACCTCGTCGGCCCGTCGTGGGTCGTGGCCCAGCTCGAGAAGGTCGTCCTGCCGTACCACCTCGACAGCCTCAAGCAGGTCGCCGGGCTGGCCGCCCTCGACCACGTCGGCGCCATGGAGGAGCGGGTCTCCCGCCTGGTCGAGGAGCGGGGCCGGGTCGAGGCCGCCCTGCGCGACCTGCCGTGCGAGGTGTGGCCGTCGGCCGCCAACTTCATCCTCTTCCGCCCCGCGACCGTCGCCGGCGCCGACGTGTGGCGCCAGCTCGTCGAGCGCTCCGTCCTCGTGCGCGACTGCTCGTCGTGGCCCCGTCTCGACGGGTGCCTCCGCGTCACCATCGGCACCCGCGACGAGGACGACCGGTTCCTCGCATCCCTCCGAGAGGTCCTCACATGACACGCGCCGCGTCCCGCCAACGGACCACCAAGGAGACGTCGATCTCGATCAGCCTCGACGTCGACGGCCCCGAGGGGAAGGTGGCCGTCACCACCGGCCTGCCCTTCTTCGACCACATGCTCGACCAGGTCGGCCGTCACGGCGGGTTCGACCTCACCATCGAGGCCACCGGCGACCTCCACGTCGACGCCCACCACACCGTCGAGGACGTCGGCATCCTCCTCGGCGAGACCTTCCGCGAAGCGCTGGGTGACAAGTCCGGGGTCCGGCGGTTCGCGTCGGGGCTGTACCCGCTGGACGAGGCGCTGGTCGAGGTCGCCCTCGACCTGTCGGGGCGGCCCTACGTCGTCTACGACGTGCCCTTCGGCGAGGTCCTGCCGCTCGGGGACCCCCCGTTCAACCCGGAGATGGTCGAGCACTTCTGGCACTCGTTCGCGGTGGCCGCCGGGATCACGCTCCACGTGACCAAGAAGGCGGGCCGCAACACCCACCACGTCATCGAGGCCACGTTCAAGGGCGTGTCCCGCTGCCTGCGCGACGCCGTCCGGGTCGAGGGCACGGGGGTCCCGTCCACCAAGGGCAGCCTGTGAGCGACGACGCCCGACCCGACGAGAGCGACCGCCGGCCGCCGCTGGTCGCGGTCCTCGACTACGGGATCGGCAACCTCCGGTCGGCCCAGAAGGCCCTCCAGAAGGTCGGCGCCGACGCCCACCTCACCGCGGATGTGGGCCTGATCGCCGAGGCCGACGGCGTGGTGCTGCCCGGCGTCGGGGCCTTCGGCCGCTGCATGGAGGCCCTGGCCGCGGCCGGCCTGGCCGCCGTGGCCCGCGAGGCGGCGATGGCGGCGGCGGGGGAGGGGCGGCCCTTCCTCGGCGTCTGCGTCGGGATGCAGATGCTCTTCGACGGCTCCGACGAGAACCCCGAGGTGCCGGGGCTGGGGGTGGTCGGCGGTCAGATCCGTTTGCTTCCCGAGGGTGTGAAGCGGCCCCAGATGCAGTGGAACGTGCTCGACTGGACCCGACCCAGCCCGATGGCCGACGGCCAGCCCGACCCGGCGTGGGTGTACTTCGTCCACTCCTACGCGGCCGAGGTGGCCGACCCCGCCGACGTGGCCGCCACCTGCGACTACGGGGCCCCGGTCACCGCCGTCGTCGAACGGGGAGCCCTGTGGGCGACCCAGTTCCACCCCGAGAAGTCGGCCGCCAACGGGCTGCGCCTGCTCGGCGCCTTCGTCGACCGCTGCCGCACCGCCGTCCCCACGGCGCGCTGACGTGGACCTGTTCCCTGCCATCGACCTGCGCGGTGGCCGCTGCGTGCGGCTGACCCAGGGCGACTTCGCCCGGGAGACCGTCTACGGCGACGACCCGGTGGCCCAGGCCCGGGTGTTCGCCGACGCCGGATCGCCGTGGATCCACGTCGTCGACCTCGACGGGGCCCGCACCGGCGACGGCGCCAACCGCGAGGTGATCAAGGCCGTGGCCGCCTCCACCCTCACCCCGGTCCAGACCGGCGGCGGCATCCGCAGCGACGCCGACGTCGACGAGCTGCTCGATGCGGGCGTGGCCCGGGTCGTTCTCGGCACCGCCGCCCTGGAGGACCCGGCCTGGGCGCGCGCCGTGGCCGCCCGCCACCCCGGCCGGGTCGTGCTCGGCCTCGACGCCCGGGGCGACGAGGTCGCCGTCCGGGGCTGGGCCGAGGGCTCGGGCCGGAAGCTGCTCGACGTGGCCCGGGAGATGGACGACGCCGGCTTCGTCGCCTACGTCGTGACCCAGATCGAGGTCGACGGGGTCGGTACCGGCCCCGACGTGGAGACCTACCGCCTGCTCCTGCAGGAGTGCGAGACCGACATCGTGGCCTCCGGCGGCGTGGGGTCGGCCGCCCACCTGCGGGACCTGGTCGCCCTGGAGGAGGGGATCCGGGTCCTCGCCGGAGCGGTCGTGGGCAAGGCCCTCTACGACGGCAGCCTCTCCATCGACGACGCCCTCGCCGCCGCCGGCTCGGCGTAGGCGAGGCCCCGTCGAGGACGATGGCGACCCAACCGGACCCGGCGCGGGAGCTCGACGAGGTCGCGGCCCGGGCCACGGCGTCGCCCGAGACCCACGTCGTCGACGGCTGGGCGGCCAAGTGCGCGCCCGGCCTGCCCTTCCGGCGGTGCAACTCGGTGCTGCCGCCCGTCGGCGCGGGTGCCGACCCGGCCCGGGCCGAGGCGGTGATCGACCGCCTGGCCGGCTGGTACGACGAGCGCGGGTTCCGGATCGCCGTGGTCATCTCCACCGCGGACCCGTCCGCCGCCGCCCTCGACCGGCTGCTGGCCGACCGGGGGTGGGAGGTCGAGGCCCCGGTCGACATGCTCGTCGCCCCGCTCGCCGACGTGGGCGCCGCCTCCGGGGCCGAGGAGGTCACCGTCGAGGTGGCGGTCGGCGTGGACGAGGCCTGGGCTCGCCGCTACGGCGCCGTCCACGGCGACGACGATGCGTCCCGGAGCCGGGTCGAGGCCTACGGGCGGCTCCTCCAGGACCTGGGCCCGGGCGCCCTGGCCGCCGTGGCGCGCCGCGACGGCGACCTCGCCGGGGTCGGCTTCAGCGTGGTCGAGGGACGGTGGCTCGGGGTGTTCGGGATGGGCACGGCGCCCGCCCACCGGCGCCGCGGCGCCGCTCGCACCGTGCTCTGCGCCCTCGCCGGGGCGGGGCTCGGGGCCGGCGCCACCGACGCCTACCTCCAGGTCGAGGTGGACAACCCCGGGGCCCAGGCCCTGTACCGCGGCACGGGCTTCACCCCCAGCCACGCCTACCACTACCGGGTCTCGGCACCCCGCTGAACGGTGGAGGGCACCTCACACGGCGACGATCACCTTGCCGGAGTTGCCCCCCGTGAAGAGCAGGTTGAGGGCGTCGACGGCGTTCTCCAGGCCGTCGACCACGTGCTCGCGGTGCTGGATGCGGCCCTCGGCCACCCAGCCGAACATCTCCAGCTGACCCTCGAGGAACCGGTCGACGTAGTCGAGGACCAAGAAGCCCTCCATCCGCGACCGGGTGTTGATCAGCTCGAAGGTGTTGGGGATGCCGGGGGCGCCGTCGCGGTCGTTGTAGATCGAGATGGCACCGCACAGGACGACGCGGGCGCGCAGGGCCAGGTTGTCGAGGACGGCCTCGAGGATGGAGCCGCCGACGTTGTCGAAGAAGACGTCGACGCCGTCGGGGCACAGCTCGGCCAGCCGGGCGGCGACGTCGTCGGCCTTGTAGTCGATGGCGGCGTCGAAGCCGAGCTCGTCGACGATCCAGGCGCACTTCTCGGGCCCGCCGGCGATGCCGACGACCCGGCCGGCGCCCTTGATCTTGGCGATCTGGCCCACGATCGAGCCGGTGGCGCCGGCGGCGCCGGAGACGACGACGGTGTCGCCCTCGGCGGGTCGGCCCACGTCGAGCAGCCCGAAGTAGGCGGTCATGCCGGTGACGCCGAAGACGCTGAGGGCCGAGGTGGCCTCGACGCCGTCGGGGAGGATCTGGGCCCCCGCCTCGCCCTCGTCGACGATGGCGTGGTCCTGCCAGCCGAGCATCCCGAACACCGATGCACCCACCGGGTACCGGTCGCTGGCGCTGGCGACGACCTCGCCGATCCCGCCGCTGCGCACCACGGCGCCGAGCTCGATCGGCGGCAGGTAGCCGGGGCGGTCGTCCATCCACCCCCTGATCGTCGGGTCGATCGACACGTAGCGGACCCGCACCACCGCCTGGCCCGGCTCGGGCTCGGGGACCGGCACCTCCTCGACCCGGACGACGTCGCCGTCGACCATGCCGGTCGGGCGGGAGGCGAGGACGAGGCGGCGGGAGGTGGCGGTCATGCCCGCATCATCCCTCCCCGTGCCGCCCGGCGCCGTCACCCGGGAGCGGCGACGTTCCAGCGCTCGATGACCGGCGTCTCCCGCTCCCAGCCGAGGAGGGCCCAGCCGCCGGGGTCGAGGGTCAGGTGACGGCCGACGAGGGCGGGGAGCCCGAGCCAGCGGGCGCCCAGGATCCGCAGCAGGTGGGCGTGGGCGACGAGGACGACGGTGCCGTCGAGGGTGCGGGCCCGGGCGATGACCCGGTCGACCCGCGCCCCGACCTCGTCGGCCGTCTCCCGCTCCGGGTCGGGTGCGTCCCACACCGTCCAGCCGGGCCGCTCCTCCCGGATCTCGGCGGTGGTCCGGCCCTCGGCCCAGCCGTAGTCCCACTCGACGAGGTCGTCGAGGACCTCGTCGACGGCCAACCCGGCCAGCTCGGCGGTGCGCCGGGCCCGGACGAGGGGGCTCGACCACACCGCGACGACGTCGTCGAGGGGCAGCAGGCCGGCCAGGTCGCGCGCCCGGGCCTCGCCCTCGGCGTTGAGGGGGACGTCCGTGCGCCCGGTGTGGCGACGGGTCGCGGCCCAGTCGGTGTGGCCGTGGCGGACGAGGAGGAGCCGCGAGGTGGTCACGAGCGGCCGAACGCCGCCGCCGCGACCGCGTGCGGCAGGCGGGGGAGGCCGGGATCGAGGACCCCGTGGTCGAGGACGTGCTGGGCGCCGGTGGCCACGGCACCGTACGCCGCGCTCGACAGCCCGCTGCCGAGCGAGACCCGCCGCACCCCCGCCGCAGCCATCTCCGGCACCGACAGCCCGCCGGCGAGGAGGATGCAGTTCACCGCCGTCGCCGTCTCGGCCACGATCCGGGTGACCTGGGCGGCGTCGAGGAGCCCGGGGGCGTAGACGACGTCGGCCCCAGCGTCGCGGTAGGCGACCAGCCGCTCGACGGTGGCGTCGAGGTCGTCCACGCCGTGGAGGTGGTGCTCGCAGCGAGCGGTCAGCACCATCCCGGCGTCGGACGCCGCCCCCGCGGCCGCCTCGACCCGGGCCACGGCCTCGGGCAGCGGCGTGAAGGCGTCGGCGGCCGGGTCCCAGTCCTCGATCGAGCAGCCCGCCGCCCCGGCCTCGCCCAGGAGCCGCACCGTCTCGGCCACGCCGGCGGGGTCGTCGGCGAAGCACCGCTCGGCGTCGACGTGGAGCGGCAGGTCGGTGGCCGGGGCCAGGTCGGCCACGTGGGCCAGGAGGATGTCGCGGTCGATGGCCATGTCCATCAGCCCCCGGCTGTTGGCCAACCCGGCGCTGGTGGTCGCCAGGGCCTCGAACCCCAGGCGGGCGAGGATCCGGGCCGACCCCCGGTCGAAGGGGTTGGGGATGACGAACGTCCCCTCCCGGTGCAGCTCGCGCAGACGGTCACGGCGGGCGGTGAGGTCCATCCCATGAGCCTCCCACGACGGGCGGCCGGTACGGTCGGAGATCATGCGCTCCGCCCGGGTGATCCCCTGCCTCGACGTGACCGGTGGCCGGGTGGTCAAGGGCACGAACTTCGTGGGCCTCCGCGACGCCGGCGACCCCGTCGAGCTGGCCGCCCGCTACGACGCCGAGGGCGCCGACGAGCTGGTGTTCCTCGACATCACCGCCAGCTCCGACGAGCGCGACACCATGGTCGAGGTGGTGGCCCGGACGGCCGAGGAGGTCTTCATCCCCTTGACCGTGGGCGGCGGGATCCGCACCGTCGAGGACGCCCGCCGCATGCTCCGCGCCGGCGCCGACAAGGTGTCGCTCAACACCGCCGCCATCGCCCGCCCCGAGGCCATCACCGAGGTGGCCACCGAGTTCGGGTCGCAGTGCGCGGTCGTCGCCATCGACGCCCGGCGGCGCGACGTCGACGACCCCCTCCGCGGGTGGGGCGTCTACACCCACGGCGGTCGCAACCCCACCGCCCTCGACGCGGTGGCGTGGGCGGTGGAGGCGGTCGACCGCGGCGCGGGCGAGATCCTCCTCACCTCGATGGACCGCGACGGCACCCGCGACGGCTTCGACGTCGAGCTCACCCGGGCGGTCAGCGACGCCGTGACCGTCCCGGTGATCGCCAGCGGGGGCGTGGGGACGCTCGACCACCTCGTCGCCGGCGTCCTCGAGGGTGGCGCCGATGCCGTGCTCGCCGCCTCGATCTTCCACTGGGCGGAGCACTCGGTGGCCGACGCCAAGGCGGTCATGGCCGCAGCGGGGATCACGGTCCGGCCGTCGGCGTGACCGACGCAGGGGAGGGGTCGGGCCGGTTCTGGCCGTGGGTCCTCGCGGCCCTGGCCGTGGCCGTGGCCGTGCGCCTGGCCTACGTGGCCGGGTCGACCGTGCCCTCCGAGCCCGGCTTCCTGGTCACCTTCGACCCGATCTACTACCACCGCCAGGCCCGAGCGGTGGCCGACGGGCTGGGCTTCGTGGCCCCCTACCGGGCCGACGGGGCGCCGAGCGCCGACCACCCGCCGCTCCTGGTGGTCGTGCTGGCCCTGGCCTCGAAGCTGGGGCTGTCGTCGTTCGGGGCCCACCGGGTCGTCACGGCCCTCATCGGCGCCACCGTGGTGCCGCTGGTGGCCCTCCTCGGCCGGCGCCTGGCCGGGCCGCGAGCCGGGATCGTGGCCGCCGCCCTGGCCGCCGTCGCCCCCGTGCTGTGGGCCAACGACGGCCAGCTGATGCCCGAGCCCCTCTACGCCGTCGCCGTCGCCGGGGCCCTCCTCCTCGCCCACCGGATCTGGGACGGCGCCGGGCCCCGCCGGGTCGCGGAGGCGGCGGCGCTCGGGGCGGTCGTGGCGCTGGCCGGCCTGACCCGGGGAGAGGGGCTGGCGCTGCTCGGGTTCACCGTGGTGCCGGTCGCCCTGTGGGCCCCGAGCCTCGACGGCTGGCGCCCTCGTGCCGCCCTCGTGGTCGTGGCCACGGTCGCGTGCGGGGTGGTGCTGGCCCCGTGGCTGGCCTACAACGCCGGGCGCTTCGAGGAGCGGGTCCTGCTCTCGGCCTCGGCCGACAGCGCCTTCGCCGGGGCGAACTGCGACCTGACCTACGCCGGCTCCCAGGTCGGAGGGTGGTCGTCGGAGTGCTTCGCCGAGCACTCCAACCAGACGCTGGAGGAGTCGGTCTTCTCGGCCCGGATCCGAGCCGACGCCGAGGACCACGTCCGCCAGAACCTGGGGGCGCTGCCCGAGGTGGGGGCAGCGCGGGTCGGGCGGCTGTGGGGGGTCTTCCGGCCCTCCGACGGCGTCGAGCTCGACGTCCTCCAGAACCGGCCCCGCCCGGTGTCGTGGGCCGGTCTGGCGACGCTCGCCCTCCTGGTGCCGCTGGCCGCGGCCGGAGCGGTCCGGCTCCGGCGGGCGGGGCGGCCCGTCGTCCTCCTGCTCGCCCTGCCGGTGATGGTGACGCTCGTGGCCGTCGCGTTCTACGGCAACCCCCGCTTCCGGGTCCCCGCCGACCTGGCCCTCGTCGTCCTGGCCGCGGCGGCGGTCGAGGGCTGGTGGGCGAGGGCCCGGCGGTAGCCGTCCTCCGACCCCGCCCACGCCCTGTGGGGGTCGGCTGGCGCCGACGCCGTACCCTCGGGTGGTGGCTGACAAGCTCCCGATCAAGATGCTCAACGACCGCGTGCTGGTGCGGGCCCAGAGCGAGGGCGAGCGCAGCACCCGGGGGGGCATCCTCATCCCGGCCACGGCGCAGACGTCCAAGCGGCTGGCGTGGGCCGAGGTCGTCGCCGCCGGGCCCAACGTCCGGACCATGGAGGTCGGCGACCAGGTGCTGTTCAACCCCGAGGACCGCTACGAGGTCGAGGTCCGGGGCGAGGACTTCATCATCCTCCGCGAGCGCGACGTCCACGCCGTGGCCTCCGAGCGCCTCGACGAATCGTCGACCGGCCTGTACCTGTGACCTCGGTAGGGTCGATCTGATGCCCGCCGCCACCCCGATCGAGGTCCGCGCCGACGACCTGGCCCAGGTCCGCTACGACGCCGACGGGCTCGTGCCCGCCATCGTCCAGGAGCAGGGCACCGGCGACGTCCTGATGCTGGGCTGGATGACCGAGGCCACCCTGCGCCGCACCCTGGAGGAGGGGCGGACCGTGTTCTGGAGCCGGTCACGGCAGGAGGAGTGGCGCAAGGGCGACACGTCGGGCGATCGCCAGTGGGTCCGCGAGGCCCGCTACGACTGCGACGGCGACACCCTGCTCCTCATCGTCGAGCAGGAGGGGGCCGGGGCCTGCCACACCGGGGCCCACTCGTGCTTCTTCCGGTCGTTCGGGACCGGCTGAGCGAGGACGCCGTGCCCCTCACGCCCGACCGGGCCACCTTCCGCACCCTGGCGCGCGACCACACCGTCGTCCCCGTGTGGCGCGAGCTGCTGGCCGACCAGATCACGCCGGTGTCCGCCTTCACCCGCCTCTGCCCCGACGACGAGCCCGGCTTCCTGCTCGAGTCGGTCGAGCACGGCGAACGCTGGGGCCGCTGGTCCTTCGTCGGGCGCCGCCCCGTCGCCACGCTCGTGGCCCGCGGGCGCGACGTCACCGTCGAGGGCGCCGACGCCGGCACGGTCGCGGCCGTCACCTCGGACCTGCCCCTCGACCAGGGCATCCTCGCCGCGGTGGACGCCCTGCTGGCACGGGCGCGGACGCCTGAGGAGCTCGGGCTCCCGCCCCTGCACGGCGGCCTGCTCGGCTACCTCGGCTACGACGTCGTCCGCGAGGTGGAGCACCTGCCCTACGTCCCCGAGGACCAGCACGGCCTGCCCGACGCCGTCCTGTCGATCATCGGCGAGATCGCCGCCTTCGACCACTGGCGCCAGCGGGTGACCCTGATCGCCAACGCCCTCGTGCCGCCCCGGGCCACCGACCGCGAGATCGACGCCGCCTACGACGCCGCCGTGGCCCGGCTGGAGCAGCTGGCCCGCGACGGCGCCCGTCCGCTCGACGAGCCCCTCCTCGAGCCCCCGGACCCCGCCGACGAGCTGCCCGAGGTGACCTCGACGATGGGGGGCGGGCTCTACGAGTCCGCCGTCGAGGTGGCCAAGGAGCACATCCTCGCCGGTGACATCTTCCAGGTCGTGCTGGCCCAGCGCTTCGACCTCCAGCTCGACGCCGACCCCTTCGACGTGTACCGGGTCCTGCGTCAGGTCAACCCCAGCCCGTACATGTACTTCGTGCGCCACCCGGAGGTGTCGCTGGTCGGGGCCTCGCCCGAGCCGCTGGTGCGCCTGCGCGACGGCAAGGTGATCTCCCGGCCCATCGCCGGCACCCGCTACCGGGGCCGGACCGAGGAGGAGGATCGCCGCCTCGGAGCCGAGCTGGCCGAGCACCCCAAGGAGGTCGCCGAGCACGTCATGCTGCTCGACCTGGCCCGCAACGACGTGGGCCGGGTGGTCCGGTACGGGACCTGCCACGTCGACGAGACGATGACGCTCGAGCGCTACAGCCACGTCATGCACCTCACCTCGCAGGTGTCCGGCGAGCTGGCCGAGGGACGGACGCCGATCGACGTGCTGCGCGCCACCATGCCGGCCGGCACCCTCACCGGGGCGCCCAAGGTGCGGGCCATGGAGATCATCGACGCCCTCGAGCCGGCCAAGCGCGGGCCCTACGGCGGCGTGGTCGGCTACGTGGACTTCGGGGCGGCCATCGACACCGCCATCGCCATCCGCACCATGATCTGCCGGCCCGACGGTCGGGCCTCGGTCCAGGCCGGGGCCGGCATCGTGGCCGACTCCGTCGCCGAGCACGAGGACCTCGAGTGCCACAACAAGGCCCGGGCCCTGCTCGCCGCCGTGCCCGCAGCGCGGCGGATGACCGCCGCCCGGCGGGCGGCAGGGGTGCGTTCGGCCGCCGGCTCGGCATCCTGACCCCGTGCCCGTCACCACCACCCGCATCGCCCGGGACGTCGTCACCGTCACCGGCCCCGACACCACCGGCTACCTCCAGGGCCAGCTGAGCCAGGACGTGGCCGCCCTCGACGTCGGCGGGGCGGCCCTGTCGTTCGTGCTGCAGCCGCAGGGCAAGGTCGACACCTGGATGCGGGTCGACCGGGCCGGCCCCGAGACCGTCCGCCTCGACACCGACCCCGGTGCCGGCGCCGGCCTGGTCGCCCGCCTGGAGCGGTTCAAGCTGCGCACCGAGGTCGACATCGCCCTCACCGAGGCGGTCGACGTGCTGGCCGTGCGGGGCGCCGAGGTCCTCGACGGCGTGCCCTGCGGGTGGCCCGGCGCACCCGGCTCCGACGTGTTCGACGCCGACCCCGACGACCTGCCGACCGACCTGCCCGTGGGCGCCGTCGCCCTCGACGCCGACGGGTACGAGGCGCTGCGGATCCGCGCCGGCGTCCCCCGCATGGGCGCCGAGATCACGCCCGACACCATCCCCGCCGAGCTGGGCCGATGGGTCATCGAGGCGTCGGTGAGCTTCACCAAGGGCTGCTACACCGGCCAGGAGCTGGTGGCGCGGATCGACAGCCGGGGCGGCAACGTCCCCCGCCACCTGCGGGGCCTCGTCGGTCCCGGCCTGGCCGCCGGGGCGGTGGTCACCGGGCCCGAGGGCAAGGAGGTGGGCGTCGTCACCAGCGCCGCCGGCGAGGTCGGCCTCGCCCTCCTCCACCGCCGCGTCGAGGTGCCCGCCACGGTCCTGGTCGACGGGGCCGAGGTCCGGGCCGTGGACCTCCCCATCTCCTGAGGGCGCCACCGATCGCCACCGAGGCGACCGGTCGGATCGCTCGAACCTGGCACCGGGCGGGCGCGGACGTACGATCGGGCCGGTGACCGCCGTCGTCCACGGGCTGCCCCTGAAGGCCTTCGAGCGCCTGGGCCCGGCCGACCTGGCCGTGGTCGAGGCGGGCGATCCCCACCGGCCCACGGTGGTGCTCCTGCACGGCTTCCCCACCCACGCCGTCCTCTGGCGCCGGGTCATCCGCCGCCTGGGCGACGAGGTCCACGCCCTCGCTCCCGACCTGCTCGGGCTGGGCGACACGGTGGTCTCGCCCTACGAGGACTTCGGCGCCCCGATGCAGGCCGACCTGCTGCTCGACTGGCTCGACCGCCGGGGCATCGACCGGGCGGTGCTCGTCGGGCACGAGCAGGGTGGGGCCGTCGCCCAGCAGCTCGTCGCCAACCACCCCGACCGGGTGGCCGGGCTCGTGCTGGTGGCGTCGGTCGCCTACGACAACTGGCCCGTCCCGGTCGCCGCCCAGTTCATGCGCCTGGCCCGCACCCCCGGCGCCGACGTCCTCGCCTACGCCCTCGACCTGCCCCGACGGGTCGGCACCAACGCCCACATCGGGTTCGGACGGGCCGTCTACGACGCCCGCCGCCTCGACGCCGACATCGTCGACGAGTACCTCCGGCCCCTCCTGACCACCGAGGGCCGGGAGCGGGCCCGCCGGTTCGTGCTCTTCGGCGACGACCGGGTGACCCTCGAGTGCCTGCCGGGGCTGCGGGCCTACCAGGGCCCCGCCGCGGTGGTGTGGGGCGCCGACGACGCCTTCCTCTCCCCGTCGTGGGGGGCGCGGCTGGTCGACGACCTGGCGGGCGCACCAGCGCTGACCCTCGTCCCGTTCTGCGGCCACCTCGTGCCCGAGGAGGCCCCCGACGTGGTGGCCGACGCCGTGCGCGACGTGGTGGCCCGCGCCTCCGACCCCACAGGGGGGTGACGGTGGCCGATCGGGTGAAGACCCACTACGAGACCCTCGGCATCCCGACCGGGGCGGACCCGGCCGAGATCCGCCGCGCCTACGTGGCCCTGGCCCGGCGCTTCCACCCCGATGCCCACGCCGGCCGCAGCCCGGCCGAGCGCGAGCACGCCGACCGCCGGATGCGCGACGTCAACGAGGCCTGGTCGGCGCTGTCGGACCCGGCCCGGCGCCGGGCCTACGACGCGACCCTCGTGCGCCACGGCGCCGGCCGCCCGGACCCGCGCCCGCGGCCGGCGGGCAAGCCCTGGAGCCCCCGCCCCGACGACGACGCCTGGATGGACGACTTCCGGTCCTGGCAGGAGGACACCGACCTGCTGCCGCCCGACCCGCCCGGGCCCCGCCGCCCGGTCCGCCTGCTCCCCGCCGGCATCCTCGTCGGCGCCGCCGTCGTCGGGATCTTCGGCCTCGTGCTCGCGTCCCGCCCCGTCCTGGCGGTGGCCTTCATGCTGGTCGGGATCTCCCTCGCCCTGTGGATCTGGCTCCCGCTCGTCGAGCTGGCCCGCAGCCGATCGGCCGACCCCGACCGCTGACCCCACGAACCTTGTCCGGAAGTCCCCCTCCTCGGCAGGGTTCCGGACAAAGTCGGTGGTGGGGTGGTGGTGTGGTTGCCTGGGGCGGTGCCCGAGACGTACCTCGACCGGATCATCGACGCCCACCGCCAGGCGGCGGCGGCCGACCGCCGCCGGCAGGGGGCGATCGAGGAGACGGCCGAGAAGGCCATGGCCGACGGGCCGACCCGCGGCTTCCGGGTCGCCCTCGCCGCCGACCACGCCGCCGGCAACCTGGCCGTGATCGCCGAGATCAAGCGCCGGTCCCCGTCGAAGGGCGACCTGGCCCCGGACCTGGTGGCCGGTTCGGTGGCCGAGGCCTACGCCGAGGGCGGCGCAGCCGCCCTGTCGGTCCTCACCGACCTCGACTTCTTCGGGGGCTCGCCCGCCGACCTGGGCGAGGCCCGGGGTGCTGTCGAGGTCCCGGTGCTGCGCAAGGACTTCACCGTGGTCGAGGCCGACGTGCTCGACGCCCGGGCCATGGGCGCCGACGCCGTCCTGCTCATCGTCGCCGCCCTCGACGACCACCAGCTGGCCGACTACCGCGCCCTGGCCGCCGAGGTGGGGCTCGACGTCCTCGTCGAGGCCCACGACGAGGCCGAGGTCGAGCGGGCCCTCGAGGCCGGCGCGGACCTCGTCGGCGTGAACCAGCGGGACCTCTTCACCTTCGAGGTCGACACCGACCGGGCGGTGCGGGTCGCCGGTGAGATCCCCGAGGGCGTCGTCCGCGTCGCCGAGTCCGGTGTCCGCGGGCCCGACGACGCCCGGCGCCTCGCCGACGCCGGCTACCACGCGGTCCTCGTGGGCGAGTCGGTGGTGACCGACGGCGACCCGGCCGCCGCGGTGCGGGCCCTCCGGGCCGCCCGCCGGGACCCGGCGGCCGACGAGTAGCCCGAGCAACGGGTGCAGGGTCCGGGAGCCGGTCGCCGTACGATCGGCCCCGTGTTCGTGAAGATCTGCGGGGTGACCAGCGAGGAGGATGCCCTGCTGGCGGTGGCCATGGACGCCGACGCGGTCGGGTTCAACTTCGTCTCCGGCTCGCCGCGCCAGATCGCCCCCCAGGCGGCCCGCGACATCGCCCGCCGGTTGCCGGCCGAGGCGCTCACCGTGGGGATCTTCCGCGACGAGGCCCCCGAGCGGGTCGTCTCCATCGTCAACGAGGCCGGCCTGCGCGGGGCCCAGCTCCACGGCCGGGAGTCGATCGAGGCCACCCGCTACGTCGCCGCCCGCGTCCCGTTCGTCATCAAGGTCTTCCGGGCCGACGACCCCGCCCTGGCCCGGGCCGACGAGTACGGCGCCCAGATCGTGATGCTCGACGGGGCCCGCCCGGGCAGCGGCGAGACCTGGGACTGGGACCTGGCTGCCGCCGTCCCCGACGGGCTCAAGCTCCTCCTGGCCGGCGGGCTGACCCCCGACAACGTGGCCGACGCGGTGGAGGCCGTCCGTCCGTGGGGCGTCGACGTGGCCTCCGGCGTCGAGCGGTCGAGCGGGGCGGCCGGCGGCAAGAAGGACCCCCGCAAGGTCCGCCTGTTCGTGGCCAACGCCCGGGCCGCCGCCCCGGCGGCCGAGCCCGGCCCCGACGCCATCCCCTACGACTGGATCGACGACACGTGACCGAGCTGTCAACGGATACGTCCTCCGCGAGCGCCATGGGCGAGCCGGACGCCACCGGGCGCTTCGGCCGCTTCGGCGGGCGCTTCGTCCCCGAGACCCTCATCCCGGCCCTGGCCGAGCTCGAGCAGGGGTTCCGCGACGCCTGGGCCGACCCGGCCTTCCGGGAGCGCCTCGACGGCCTGCTGAGGGACTACGCCGGCCGGCCGTCGCCCCTGACCGAGTGCGAGAACCTGTCCGAGCGGCTGGGGCTCCGCCTGCTGCTCAAGCGGGAGGACCTCAACCACACCGGGTCCCACAAGATCAACAACGTCCTGGGCCAGGCCCTGCTGGCCCAGCGGATGGGCAAGCACCGGATCATCGCCGAGACCGGCGCCGGCCAGCACGGGGTGGCCACCGCCACCGCTGCCGCCCTGCTCGACCAGGAGTGCCTCGTCTACATGGGCGAGGTCGACATGGAGCGCCAGGCGCTGAACGTCTTCCGCATGCGGCTGCTGGGCGCCGAGGTCAGGCCCGCCCTCACCGGCAGCCGCACCCTCAAGGACGCGGTCAACGAGGCCATGCGCGACTGGGTCGCCACCGTGGAGACGACCCACTACTGCCTCGGCTCGGTCATGGGCCCGCACCCGTACCCGTGGATGGTGCGCGAGCTGCACCGGGTGCTCGGCGACGAGGCCCGCGAGCAGTGCCGGGCCCTCACCGGGGGCGATCCCGACGTGGCCGTGGCCTGCGTCGGCGGCGGGTCGAACGCCGCCGGGCTGTTCGTGGGGTTCGCCGACACCTCCACCCGGCTCGTCGGGGCCGAGCCCGCCGGCGGCGCCGCCGTGGGACGGGGCGTGCCCGGCGTGGTGCACGGGTCGAAGTCGTACCTCATGCAGGACGAGTGGGGCCAGGTGCTGGAGGCGGAGTCGATCTCGGCCGGCCTCGACTACCCCGGCATCGGACCCGAGCACGCCCACCTGTCCGACACCGGCCGGGCCGAGTACTTCCCGGTCAGCGACGAGGAGGTCGTCGACGCCTTCGTGACCCTAAGCCGCAGCGAGGGCATCATCCCCGCCCTCGAGTCGGCCCACGCCCTGGCCTGGGTCATCCGCGAGCGCGAGGCCCTGGCGGGCCAGACCGTGGTCCTGTGCCTGTCGGGGCGGGGCGACAAGGACGTCGAGCAGGTGTCGCGCATCCTCGGCCCCAACGCCGGGTCCGACCGGGGCCTGCAGTGAAGGCACCGGATGGGTTCCTCGAGTCCCACCTGCGCGCCCGCCGCGACGGCGGCGCCAAGCTCCTCGTGCCCTACATCACCGGCGGCATCGACCCCCGCTGGATCGACCTGGTGCGCTCGGCCGCCGATGCCGGGGCCGACGCCATCGAGATCGGGATCCCGTTCAGCGACCCGGTGATGGACGGCCCGACCATCCAGGCCGCGTCCGAGCGGGCCCTGGCCCACGGGGCCACGCCGGCCTCGATCCTCGACGACGTGAGCGGCGCGGACGTCGACGTCCCCCTGGTCGTCATGACCTACTTCAACATCGGGTTCAAGATGGGCGTCGAGCGCTTCGCGTCGGAGTCCCGCGCCGCCGGCATCTCGGGGATGATCCTCCCCGACGTGCCCCTCGAGGAGATGCCGGAGTGGGATCCGGCCGCCGCCGCGGCCGGGTTGGAGACGGTGATGCTGGCGTCGCCGCTGACGCCCGACGACCGGCTGCCGCTCCTCACCGGGCGGGCGCAGGGCTTCGTGTACGGGGTCAACCTCCTCGGCGTGACGGGGGAGCGGGCCGCCATCGGTGACATGGCTGCCACCCTCGCCGCCCGCCTCAAGGCGATCACCGACATCCCGACGGTCATGGGCTTCGGCGTGTCGACCCCGGCCCAGGCCGCCGAGGTCGCCAGCCACGCCGACGGCGTCGTGGTCGGGTCGGCGCTGATGCGGCGGGTCCTCGACGGCGAGGGCCCCCTGCGGGTCGGCCAGGCCATCGCCGAGCTCCGCGCCGCCCTCGACGCCGGGTGATGAGGGAGCTGGCGCGGGTCGACCTCGCTTCGCCCGACGACGAGGTCGCCCGCCAGGTCGACGCGGCCTGCCGGGAGGTCGGGTTCTTCACCCTGGTGGGCCACGGGGTCGACCCGGCCCTCCAGCAGCGGATGGACACCGCCGCCCGGGCCTTCTTCGCCCGGCCGGAGGCCGAGAAGGAGCGGGTCGCCATGGTCCACGGCGGCCGGGCCTGGCGGGGCTGGTTCCCCCTCCACGGCGAGCTGACCTCGGGTGTGCCCGATCACAAGGAGGGGTTCTACGTCGGGCGCGAGCTGCCCGTCGACGACCCCCGGGTGGTGGCGGGCACGCCGCTCCACGGCCCGAACCTGTGGCCCTCCGAGCCGTCCGACCTCCGCCCGGCGGTCACGGCCTGGGTGGAGGCCATGGAGGCCGTGGCCCAGCGGCTGGCCCGGGCGATCGGCATGGCCCTGGGTCTGGGCGGCGACTGGTTCGCCCGCCACCTCACGGCCGACCCCACCGTCCTGTTCCGCATCTTCCGCTACCCGCCCGTCCCCCCGGGCGACGAGGGGTGGGGCGTGGCCGAGCACACCGACTACGGCCTGCTGACCCTGCTGGCCCAGGACGACCAGGGCGGCCTCCAGGTGCGGGGGCGCGACGGGTGGGTTGACGTGCCCGCCGACCCCGGCGCCCTCGTGGTCAACCTGGGCGACATGCTCGATCGCATGACCGAGGGTCGCTACCGGTCGACGCCCCACCGGGTGCGCCCGACCGCCGGCGACCGGGACCGCCTGTCCTTCCCGTTCTTCTTCGACCCGTCCTGGGACGCCGAGGTGCGACCGTTGCCCCTGGCCGGCGAGGCCCCGGCCGACGACGCCGCCACCCGCTGGGACGGCACCAGCCTCCGCCGGCTCGACGGCACCTACGGCGACTACCTGACGGCCAAGGTGGCCAGGGTCTTCCCCGCCCTGGCCGAGCGAGCGACGCCGGGTCCGGGGCCGGCCCAGGCCGCCCCAACCTCCTCGCCGTGGTGAGCTGACTAGTCGGCGTTGACGTCGACGGAGGCGATCTGCCACCCGGCGTCGGTGCGGGCCGCGGTGACCACGATGAAGGCCTCGGTGGAGCGGTTCCGGAAGTTGCAGGTGCTGGTCTCGAACTCGCCGGTGTCGCAGCCGTAGGTCTCGAACCCGTCGGCGGGCACGGCGAAGAGCTGGTCGACGACCTCCCCGGGTGCGAGGGCCCGGGCGCCGGCCTGGTCGCCGGCCTCCCAGGCGGTCTTCAGCCCGTCGATGGCCTCGCGGGCGGAGGGGGCGAACGCCGTCGGCGTGCTGGCCGTCGTCGTGGTGGCCGTCGTCGTCGGCTCGGTGGCGGTGCTGGTGCTGGACCCCGTCGTGGTCTCGGCCTGGGCCGACTCGGGCGGGATCAGCGACGCATCGGGTCCCGGTTCGGCGTCGTCGCCGTCGTCGGCCGCGCAGGCGCCGAGGGCGACCACGCCGACCAGGGCGAGTCCGGCGAGCAGGGCGGCGGGTCGGCGGGTCGCGTGGTGCAGCACGCCTGGCACGTTAGGGACCGTCCTCGTCCCCGTCGGCGTCGGCGTCGGCGTCGGGCGGGGGATCGAGGTGCCGGTGCAGGAACGCGGTGGTGCGGGCCCACGCCTGCTCGGCCGCGCCGGGGTCGAAGGCGGCCTCGTGGTCGGCCTCGAAGAACCAGTGCCCGGTGCCGGCGTAGTGGTGGACCTCGACGTCGCGGCCGAGGAGCCGCAGCTCGGCCTCCAAGGTGACCTTCTCGTCGTCGGTCACCAGCTCGTCGAGCTCGGCGAAGTGGGCCTGGACGGCCGCCCGGCCCGGCTCGGGGTCGAGGTCCGTCGCCCCGTAGAAGGTCGACACCGCGGCCACCAGGTCGGGAGCCCGGGTGGCGGACCACAGCGCCCACGACCCTCCCATCGAGAACCCCACCACGCCGATGCCGGCACCGGTGGTGGCCGGGAGGCCGTGGAGGGCGCTGGCCGCCGACAGCACGAGGGCGGCGGTCTCGTTGGGGCTGGACCGGGCCTGCAGGGCCTCGGCCTCGTCGGGGGTCGCCGCCGTCTCGCCCGCGAACAGGTCGGGGGCCAGGGCGACGAACCCGGCGTCGGCCAGGCGGTCGGCGACCCCCCGGAAGAACGGTGTCAGGCCCCACCACGCGTGGAGCACCAGGACCCCGGGCCCCGACCCGCCCTCGGGGGTCACCACGTAGGCCGTCCCGGCGTGGCGGCGCGCGCTCATGGGGTCGACCCTATGTCTGTCTCGCCCCTCGCACGCTCCCCGGCGACGAGGGGATCACTCGGCGCTGACGCACTCCTGGGTGGCGGTGGTGAGAGCCTCGGTGGCGGCCTCGCCGGCCTCCTCGGGGGTGTCGGCCTCGTAGAGGTCGTTGATCTGACCCTGGTCGAGCTCGTCGAAGAGGCTGTCGGTGACGCACGTGGCCTGCTCCTCGGACAGCCCACCCTTCTCGAGCTGCTCCTGGACGTCGGAGCGCGACGCGTCGGAGGACCCGCACGCCGAGAGGCCCAGGGCGAGGACGGCGGGGGCGGCGAGGCCGAGCGCGAGACGGCGGAGGGACGAGCTGGTCATGGAGGAACCTTCGGGGGAGTGGGGGCGTCGGTGGGTCGCATCGGCCGTGCGCCCCGGGGGCCTCGATGCGTCCCCGGAACATAGCGCTGGCGCCGTCGTCGGCAGCGACTCGGCACGCCCGTACCCTGGGGCCGTGCCCGCTCCCCCCGCCGACGGCGACTGCCCGCTCTGCCGCGCCGAGCGGCTCACGCCCTGGTACCACGACGACGACCTGTGCTGGATCGCCGAGTGCACGATCTGCACGGTGCCGATGGTCGTCCTGCGCGCCCACGACAAGGCGCCCGACGACGCCGTCCGGGCCGAGCTGCACGCCCGCCTCGCCGCCGTGGTGGGCGAGCACTTCACCTTCGAGCACTACGTCGACGACGACATGCGCCAGATCCCCGACCACTACCACGCCCACGCCCGCCCGGTCGGGGGGTTCTTCGGCCACGCCGGGCTGCGGCGGTCACCGGCGAGCGAGGGCGCGGGGGAGGGGGCCTGATGCAGGTCGGCGTCCCCGATCCCAGCGGCGGCCGCCTGCCCACGGTGTTCGACGCCGTCGGTGGCCGGGACTTCTTCGACCGGGTGGTGGATCGCTTCTACGACGCGGTGGAGACCGACCCGCTGCTGCGCCCGCTCTACCCCGAGGACCTCACCGAGAGCCGCCGCCACACGGCTGGGTTCTTCGCCCAGTACTGGGGTGGCGGCACGGTCCAGTACTCCGACGAGCGGGGCCACCCGCGCCTGCGGATGCGCCACATGCCCTTCGCCATCACCGAGGCCCACGCCGCGGCCTGGCTGCACCACATGCGTGCCGCCCTGGCCGCCGAGCCCGACCTCCCCGACGAGGTCCGTCAGGCCATGGACGACCACATCACCAACGCCGCGGTCATGCTGGTCAACTCCTAGGTCGAGGCGTGGCACCATCAGGGGATGGCAACCCCTGAGCCCGGCAAGAAGGCGCCACCGATCACCCTGCTCGACCAGAACGGCGAGAAGGTGAAGCTCGCCGACCACGCCGGTCACCCGGTGCTCGTGTACTTCTACCCGAAGGCCGACACACCCGGGTGCACGACCCAGTCGTGCGGCCTGCGCGACGTGGCCGGCGACATCGGCGACACCGCCATCATCGGCATCAGCCCGGACCCGCCGGCCAAGCTGGCCAGGTTCGACGAGAAGTACGGGCTCGGGTTCACCCTGCTGTCGGACCCCGACCACGTCGTCGCCGAGCGCTACGGCGTCTGGGGCGAGAAGAAGAACTACGGCCGCACCTACATGGGGATCATCCGGTCGGCGTTCCTGGTCGGGGCCGACGGCAGGATCGTCGAGGCTTGGCCCAAGATCTCGCCCAAGGACACGCCGACGAAGCTGCTGAAGGCGCTGGAGTCCCTCGGCTGATCCGCGCTACGGACGGGGCGGGAGGCCGAGGCTCTCGGCGTCGCGTCGCTCGGCGTCGCTGATGATCCGGTCGCGGGCCAGGGCGACGGCGACGACGGCCGCGCCGAGCAGCACGAGACGCCGGACCCGACGCACGACGGGCCTCGACAGTGAGGTCGGGTCGAGCATGGATCCGCACCGTAGCGGCGTCGTGCCCGGAGCGGGATTCGAACCCGCATGCCCTTGCGGGCAGTGGATTTTGAGTCCACCGCGTCAGCCAGTTGCGCCATCCGGGCGAGCCGGTCGAGCGTAGCCGGGCCCCCGGTCGATGCTCCCCGCCTCCTCGCTAGCCGTGGTCGCCGGGGCCTCCGTCGACGTGGTCGCGGGCGAAGCGCTCCAGCGTGGCCACGTCGACCTCGGGGCACACCTGCTTGGTCACCCAGGCGGTGGCCACCACGGCGGCGTCCTCGGGCAGGTCGTCGGCCGGAGCCACGGTCACGCCGTCGCCGGCGAGGGCCTCGACCGACGCCCGCTGGCCCTCGGTCAGCCCCGAGTGCTGGATGAGGACCCCGCCCTCCTCCAACAGGCCGACCTGGACGGGTGGCGCCAGCGGCTCGGTGCGCACGTGCTCGGTGGACGGCGACGGGAGGTGCGGGCCGGACGTCGGCGGGTCGGTGCGGTACTCGGGGGCCTCGGCGCCGGGCAGGACGTGGACCGACCGGGTGTCGAGCTCCTCGCGCCGCACCGGACCGCACCCGGCCGAGCCGGCGTCGCCACAGGCCGCGAGCGTGGCCGTGACCAGCAGGGCCGCCAGGATCGCCCTCATCGGGCGTGGCCGGCGCGGGGGGCGGGGTCGCCCACGTCGGGTTCGACGGGGAGGGGCCCTTCGTGGCGGGCGGCGTGCTGGCGGGCCCGGGTCACGACGGCGACGGCGGCGATGGTGATGGCGCCGCCGACGATCACCCGCGGCGTGATGTGCTCGTCGAGCACGACGCCCCCGACGATCAGGGCGACGACGGGGATGAGGTAGGTGCACAGCGACGCCACGGTCGGCCCCAGGTCGGCGATGATCCGGAAGCTCAGCAGGTACGCGACGCCCGTCCCCATCGATCCCAGGACGAGCATCGAGCCGATCTGGCGGGGCCCGGGGACCTGTCCGTCGGCGACGGTCGTGGCGATGGCGAGCGGGGCGAGGAGCAGCGTCGCCCCGACCACCTGGCCGGTGGCGGCGACGACCGGCGGGATGCCCATCAGGTTGCGGGCCGCGAAGCAGAACGTGAGCCCGTAGAAGAAGCCGGCGAGCACGGGGGCCATGACGGCGAGGCCCTGCGTGCCGCCGAGGTCGTCCCCGCCGACGCCTGCGACCACGGCCACGCCGACGAAGCCGATGACCAGGCCCACGACGACGCGAGGCTTGGCCCGCTCGCCGAGGAGGGGGACGGCCAGCCCGGCGGTGAACAGGGGGGTGCTGGCGTTCAGCACGGCGGTGAGGCCGGAGTCGATGTGCTGGACGCCCCAGGCCAGCAGCGTGAACGGGATGGCCGAGCCGACCCCGCCGACGAACAGCAGGCTGAGCAGCGTCCGCCGGTCGCGGGGGATGGGGGTGTGGGTGAGGCGCAGGACCGTGAGCAGCACGACGGCGCCGAGGCCGGTCCGCCCCGCGGCCACGGCCGAGGGGGTGAGGTCCTGCCCGGCCACCTGGATGAACAGGAACGACCACCCCCAGATGAAGCTGAGGGCGAACAGGCGGACCACGTCGTCATCCTGGCGGGCCACGGGCCCGGGCCACCACTTGCATAGGATCGCCCCATGGCCCGGATCCTCGTCGAGCGTCGTCTGCGCGACGTGGGGACGCGGCTCAAGCGGCTGCGGGAGGAGCTCGTGGTCACCGACGAGCAGCTGCTCCAGCTGGCCGACGAGGCCGACGACGCCCGCATCCGGTCGTTGGTGTCGGAGACGCCGACGTCGGCCCGGGAGCTCTCCGAGGCGTCCGGTCACGCCGACGCCATGCGGCGCCACCGCCAGGCGGTGGTCGACGAGATCGCCCGGCTGGAGCAGGCACAGGACGAGCTGCTCGACCGCTTCCAGGCGGGCCGGGCGTAGGGGTGGCATCCGACGACCTGCGGGCCTGGCATCCTGGGCCGGCCATGACCGACGACGAGGGGAGCCAAAGATGACGACCCGCGTGGTGATCGCCGAGGACGAGGCCATCATCCGACTGGACCTGTCCGAGACCCTCCAGGAGGAGGGCTACGAGGTCGTGGCCGAGACCGGGCGCGGCGACGAGGCCGTGCGCCTGGTCCGCGAGCACCAGCCCGACATCGCCATCCTCGACATCAAGATGCCGGGGCTCGACGGGCTGTCAGCGGCGCGCGAGATCGCCGGTGAGCGGCTGGCGGCGGTGCTGATCCTCACCGCCTTCAGCCAGCGAGACCTGATCGAGCGGGCCCGCGACGCCGGGGCCCTCGGCTACCTGGTCAAGCCGTTCCAGAAGGCCGAGCTCCTGCCCGCCATCGAGGTGGCGCTGGGCCGGTTCAAGGAGATGAAGGCCCTGCACGACCAGGCCACCTCGCTCGAGGAGCAGCTGGAGAGCCGCAAGCTCGTCGACCGGGCCAAGGGGCGGCTGATGGACGACCACGGGATGACCGAGGGCGCCGCCTTCTCCTTCATCCAGAAGACGGCGATGCGCGAGCGCCGCACCATGCGCCACGTGGCCGACGAGATCCTGTCGGGGGCCCTGGTCCCGCCGACCTGACGGCGGCGCCAGCCCGGCGCCCTACGGCGTGGGGCGGGGCCCGGCGCAGTAGGGGTAGAGCTGCACGTCCATCTCCTGGCCGACGTTGTGCTCGCGGAAGGTGCCGAGGCCTATGGTGTCGACGTTCTTGACCTTGAGCGCCCGGTTGCCCCACCGCTGGACCGAGTCGACGGCCTCGCGCTCGTCGACGAACACCGTGCCCGTCTCGTCGCGGCTCCACACGGCGAACCGCTCGCGCCCGTCCTCGTAGGCGTCGCGGTCGCGGTAGACGAGGGTGACGAGGCTGGCGGCGTCGCCCCGCTCGGTGTCGCCGGCGGACGGGACGACCGGTGCCGACTGCTGCTCGCGGATCGAGGTGGACACGCCGTAGCAGTCACCCGGGTCGACGCCCACGATCTCGAGGTACGCCCGGAGCAGCTCGTCGGCGTCGACCGGCAGGTCGGGGTAGGCGGTGAGCTCGGGCGGCGAACCGGTCCACGGGTGGGGCTCGATCAGGCTGCGGAGGGATGGGTCGAGCACCTCGACCCGGATCGGCAGGTCGTCGGCCTCGGCCGCCAAGCACCGCAGGGGCGCCCCGCGGGCCAGCGTGGAGCGGGCCTCGCGCAGCCCGGCGTCGTTGCGCCCGAGGACCTGGACCCCGCTTGGCTCCACCATCACCGAGCGCTGCTGGGGTGGGCCGAACACCCCCCAGTCGAGCACCCGGTGGACGCCGAGGCAGTAGGCCGGGTCGACCCCGCCGTGGTGGGCCATCAAGGCGGCGAGGTCCTCGTCGAACGGAAGCGGGTCGGCGCGCGGTCGGTCGAGCCAGCTCTCGCCGCGGGCGAGGCGCACGGAGGCCACGTAGTGCGGCGGCTGGGCCCCGGCGGCGACGGCGGCGGCCGCGGCCGAGAGACCGGCGCTCAGCTCGGGGCCGCCGGCGTGGACGACGGTCCACTCGACCCACGGGAGGGTGCACGGGCCGAGCGTGCTCGCGGGGAGGCCGAGGCGTCCGTCCACCATCGCCAGCGGCCGGACCACGGCGGCCGACGGGTAGCACCCCCAGACCTCGTGGGTCCGCCCGGCCAGCCCCGACTCGGAGAGCACGGCCAGCGCCCCCTCCAGCCCGGGCCCGGGGACGGTGAAGCGGTCGATGGCGATCGGCCGGGACCCGGGGTGGCGGTGTCGGGCGAGGGCGGCCGCCCTCGCGGCCGCCGCCTCGACCTCGGGGGTCGGGGGCTCGGCCGCGATCCTCCGGGCCTGGTGGACCTCCCGACCGTTCGGCATGACGGCGGCGGCGGCCAACCCCGCCTGCATGGCCGCCTTGATGTTCGCCGGGCTGAGCGCAGCCCTCGTCCCCGCCACGAAGCGTCTCAGCACCGGGGAAGTCTCGCACGGCTCGACCGTGCGGCGAGGCCTCGCCGCGGTGTCGCGCGCCCTGTCTATGGTGACGCCTACATGGCTCTGATGCTGATCGACGGGAACTCGCTGACCTACCGCGCGTTCCACGCCCTCCCCCCGGACCTGACCACCGCCTCGGGCCAGGTCACCAACGCCGTCTTCGGGTTCACGTCGATGCTGGTGAACCTGCTGAAGGACCACCAGCCCGACGGCGTGGCGGTCGCCTTCGACCGACCCGAGCCCACGTTCCGCCACGACATCAACCCCGAGTACAAGGGCAACCGCTCCAAGGCCCCCGACATCCTGCGCCAGCAGATGCCGCTGGTCCGCCAGGTCATCGAATCGCTCGCCATCCCCTCGATCGAGCAGATCGGGATCGAGGCCGACGACATCATCGCCACCCTCGCCACCCGGGCCCGAGATGCCGGGCGGGACGTGCTGATCGTCACCGGCGACCGGGACGCCTACCAGCTGGTCGAGGACCCGCACATCCGGGTCATCTACAACAAGCGGGGCGTCTCGGACTACGCGAACTACGACGAGAAGGGCATCGAGGAGCGGACCGGTGTCCGCCCCGACCTCTACGTGCTCTACGCCGCCATGCGGGGCGACCCGTCGGACAACCTGCCCGGCGTGCCCGGGGTGGGGGAGAAGACGGCGGCCAAGCTGATCAACGCCTACGGCACGCTCGACGAGCTCTTCGCCCACGTCGACGACCAGACCCCCAAGCTCCGGGAGAACCTGGCCGCCAACGAGGCCCAGGTCCGGGCCAACGCCGAGCTCATGGTGCTGCGGCGCGACTGCGAGCTCGACGTCGACATCGAGACGCTCAAGATGGGTGAGCCCGACGTCGACGAGGTCCGCCGCCTCTTCGACTTCCTCGAGTTCCGCACCCTCTGGGACCGGCTGGTCGAGGCCCTCGGCCAGGACCTCGGATCGCTCGGGGCCGAGACCTCGGTGCTCGACGCCGAGGTGGTCGAACCGCAGTCGACCGACGAGGCCCTGGCCCGGCTGGGCGCCGTCGCCGGCGAGGGCCGGGGCGAGCCCATCGGGGTCGCCGCCGCCTTCGACGGCACACCCCGCTGGGACTCCGACCCGCTCGGCGTGGCCCTCGTGCTCGACCCCGAGGCCGGCGACGTCCTGTGGCTGTCGGCCGACCACCTCGGCGACCCGGAGGTCCGGTCCGCCCTGGCCGACGTCTTCACCGGGCCCCACGCCCGCCCCGTCGTCGCCCACGACGCCAAGCCCCTCCTCCGCTGGCTGGCCCGCACCGACCCCCACGGCCAGCCCGCCTCGCTGGTGTGCTCCCTCGGTCTCGACACCGCCCTGGCGGCCTACCTGATCGACCCGGCCGAGGGCCGCTACGAGCTGGCCCCCCTGCTGGCCAAGCACGCCCACGCCGAGCTGGCCACCGACGGTGACGCCCCGCCCGAGGGCCAGCTCGACTTCGTCGCCCCCGAGGACGACCTCACCGCCCGGGCCATGCGGGTCGCCTGCCGCACCGCCCTGGGCGTGGCCCACCTGGCCGAGCCGCTGTTCGCCTCCCTCGACGCCCAGGGGCTGCGGACCCTGCACGACGAGATCGAGGCGCCCATCGTCGCCGTGCTGGCGGCCATGGAGATCGTCGGCGTGGGCGTCGACAAGGAGCTGCTCGTCGAGATCAGCGACAAGATGCGCGACGAGGTGATCCGGCTCCAGCAGCAGATCTGGGAGATCGCGGGTGAGGAGTTCAACGTGAACTCCACCCCCCAGCTGCGGACCCTCCTGTTCGACAAGCTCGGGCTGACGCCGCAGAAGAAGACCAAGACGGGCTTCTCGACCGACGCCCAGTCGCTGGAGAAGCTGCGCGGCCAGCACGAGGTCGTCGACGCCCTGCTGGCCTACCGAGAGGTGGAGAAGCTGCGCTCGACCTACGGCACCGGCCTGCTGGCCGAGATCGCCCCCGACGGCCGCATCCACGCCACCTTCAACCAGACGGTGGCCCGCACCGGCCGGCTCTCCTCCGACGCCCCGAACCTGCACAACATCCCGGTCCGCTCCGAGCAGGGGCGGGCGTTCCGCACGGTCTTCGTCCCGGCCCCGGGCTGCGAGCTCCTGGTGGCCGACTACAACCAGATCGAGCTGCGCTGCATCGCCCACCTGGCCGAGGACCCGGGCCTGGTGCAGGCCTTCACCGACGGGACCGACATCCACACGACCACCGCGGCGCGCGTCTTCGGGGTGCCCGACTCCGAGGTCACGCCCTCCCAGCGGGCCAAGGCCAAGATGGTCAGCTACGGCCTGGCCTACGGCATGGAGGCCTACGGGCTCTCGCAGCGGCTCAACATCTCGGTCGAGGAGGCGCGGGGGATCCTCGACGCCTACTTCGTGGCCTTCCCCGCGGTGAAGGACTACATGGACCGCACCGTCGCCGAGGCCCGGGACCGGGGCTACACCGAGACCCTCTTCGGCCGGCGCCGCCCCATCCCCGAGCTGCAGTCCCGCAACCGGGGCATCCGGATGGCCGGGGAGCGCCAGGCGATGAACGCCGGGATCCAGGGCCTGGCCGCCGACATCTTCAAGGTGGCCCTGGTCCGGCTCGATCAGGCGCTCGCCGACCAGGGGGCGGCCAGCCGGGTGATCCTGCAGGTCCACGACGAGGTGATCCTCGACGTGGAGCCGAAGGAGCACGACGCCATCGCCGCGCTCACCCTCGAGGTCATGCGGGGCGCGGCCGACCTCCGGGTCCCCCTCGAGGTCAACCTGGCCTTCGGGGCGACCTGGGCCGACGCCAAGTAGGAGGGACGACATGCCGGCACGCAAGCGCCACAAGCCCGGAGGGGTGGGGGACCAGCCCGACCTCGGCACCCGCTCCGGTCGCAAGGTCGCCCAGAGGAGCGCGGCCCAGATCTTCGCCGAGCGGCGGGAGGCCGAGCGCGAGGAGCAGCGCCAGGCCGCACGCGTCCGGCGCGAGGCCCAACAGCGCGAGGACCGTCGACGCGAGCTCAACCGGGCCAAGGACGCCGCCGCCGCCCGGCTCAAGGAGGTCCGGCGCCGCGACGTACCGGGTGCCGCCCGGGCCGAGGCCGAGGCCGCCTACCGGGCCGCCCTCGACGCGGTCATCCGCGACGAGCAGGGCCTCCCCCCGCTGTCGGAGGAGGAGCAGGCCCAGGCCGTCGCCGCGCCGCGCGAGCTGGAGGCCGCCGAGGAGGCCGCCCTGGGCGACGAACCGGCAGTCGACGCCAACGACGAGGCCGCTGGGGGCTGACCGGGGCCGACGTGTCCGGGCGGCGCCCGGCCGCGCACTACGTTCAGAGGGCCACCCACCGGAGGGTGGCGGCGGGCTGCGCCGGGGGCGGGGCCGACATGACACGCGCCGCGGCGCGACGGAAGGCAGCACGTGCCGACCACCTCATCCACTGGCGTCGGCCGGCGCCTGGTCCTCAGCGCTCTCATCGCCGTGACGGCCGTCGGCGCCGTCGCCGTCCCGGCGAGCGCCCAGCAGCCCCCCGACCCCGCCCCCGCCCCGCCGGACTCGGGGCTGTCGGCCGCGGCCGCATCCCAGGTCGAGGCCATCGCCGCCGACAAGGCGGGTCGGACCCGCACCGAGCGGAAGGTCTCGTCGGACCTCCTCTACGCCGTGGCCGAGGAGAGGGACGGCGTGGCGGTCGAGGGCGCGCCCCGCCTGCGCAGCGCAGCCGAGGTCGACGGCGACGGTCGGACCGAGGTCGACATCGCCGGCACCGTCGAGCCCGCCCTGCTGGACCGGATCGAGGACGTCGGTGGCGAGGTGGTCGCGGCCGTCCCCGGCTTCGACGCCGTGCGGGCCCTCGTCCCCGTCGACGAGGTCACCGGGCTCGCAGCCCTTCCCTCTGTCGACAGCATCGCCGCCGCCGGTGGGTTCGAGCTCAACCGCGATGTCGCGCCCACGGCCGGCGCGACCACGAGCAGCGTCGGCCTCGGGTCGAACGAGGCGGACGTGACGATGGGTGCGGCCCAGGTGCGCGACACCTACGGGCTCGACGGCACCGGGGTGAAGGTCTGCGTGCTGTCCGACGGCGTTGACAGCCTCGCCGCCCGTCAGGGCTCCGGGGACCTGCCCGCGGTCGACGTCCTCGCCGGCCAGGCGGGGGACGGCGACGAGGGCACCGCCATGCTCGAGCTCGTCCACGACATCGCGCCGGGGGCCGAGCTGGGGTTCGCCACCGCCCTCCCGAGCCAGGCGCAGTTCGCCCAGAACATCCTCGGCCTCCGAGCCTCCGGGTGCGACGTGATCGTCGACGACATCACCTACTTCGCCGAGGCCGTGTTCCAGGACGGCATCGTGGCCCAGGCCGTCAGCACCGTCCGGGCCGCCGGGGCCCTGTTCTTCACATCGGCCTCCAACAGCGGCAACCTGGCCGACGGCACCTCGGGCACCTGGCAGGGTGACTTCCAGGACGTCGGCCCGGCATCCGGCCTCCTGGCCACCGCCGGCTCCGTCCACGGCTGGGGCACCGGTGTGGGCCACAACACGGTGCTGGCGAGGGCGTCGGTCGCCATGTTGAAGTGGGCAGACCCGCTCGGCGGCGCGACCAACGACTACGACCTCTACGTCGTCAACGCCGCCGGCACGGCCATCGTCGACGCCAGCACCAACACACAGGACGGCAACGACGATCCGGTGGAGATCGTCGGCGAGGTGTTCGAGGGCGAGCGCCTCATCGTGACGAAGTACTCCGGCGAGAGCCGGTTCCTGGCGGTCCACACCTCGCGGGGGAGGTTGGCTTTCGCCACCGCCGGCGCCACCTTCGGCCACAACGCCAGCGTCGACGCCATCAGCACCGCCGCCACCCCGGCCGCCGGGGCCTTCACCGCCGGCGCCCCCACGGGCCCGTTCCCCGGGACCCACTCCGCCGGCGACCTCAGCGAGACCTTCACCAGCGACGGACCGGTGCGCCAGTTCTTCGCGCCGGACGGCACCCCGCTGACCCCGGGCGTGTTCACCTCGCTGGGGGGCGTCGTGCACCAGGGCGTCGACCTCACCGCGGCGGACGGCACCACCACCACCACACCGGGTTTCATCCCCTTCTTCGGCACCTCGGCGGCCGCCCCCAACGCTGCCGCCGTCGCCGCCCTGGCCCTCGGAGGCGATCCGACCCTGACCCCGGACGCCATCGAGGCCGCCTTGGCAGCCTCGGCCATCGACATCGAGGTGCCCGGGCCCGACGTCACCACTGGTGCGGGGATCGTCACCGCACCACCTCTGATCGCCCTGCTCGGGCTCGACCAGGCTCCGAACGTGCGGCCGACCGGCCGCACCGTCACGGAGGTCGCGGGTGACGGGGACGCCGCCTACGAGCCGGGTGAGGTGTTCGACGTGGCCCAGGCGGTCGAGAACTCGGGTGGGATCCCGGCGACCGAGGTCGTCGTGGCCCTGACCTCGGCGTCGGCGGACGCCACGGTGCGCTCCTTGACCGCCGGACCGACGACCCTGGCGGCGGGGGCGACGGGCGAAGCCACGTTCCGGGTGCGGATCTCGCCCGATTGCGAGTGCGGGACCACCCTGACCCTCGCGGCGACGACCACCTGGTCCGGGGGCGGGGTGGGCAGCCGCACCGACACCTTCACCTGGGACGTCTTCGGGTCGTTGGCGGCCGCGGCGACCACGGCGTACACGGGCCCGGCGATCTCCATCCCCGACGGCCCCGCCCCGGGTGACCCGACGGCGCCGACGCCGGTCACCGCCACCATCGAGGTCGACGACCCGGGAACGGTCGGCGACCTGACCCTCACCATCGGCGGGTCGGCCTGCGACGCCACCGTCGGGTCCACGACGGTCGGGCTGGCCCACAGCTACGTCGGCGACCTCCGGGCGACCCTCACGTCGCCGGCGGGCACCACGGTGACGCTGATGGCCCCTCGGGACAACAGCGGCAACAACCTGTGCCAGACCACGTTCAGCGACGACGCCACCGATCCGTTCGCGTCGGCCCCGCCGTCATCGGCGCCCTACACCGGCACCTTCCTGCCGGCCGAGCCGCTGTCGGCGTTCGACGGCGAGGCCGCGGCGGGGACGTGGACCCTCACGATGTCCGACGCCGAACAGCAGGACACCGGCATCCTGCGCGACGTCAGCCTGTCGATCGCCGAGGCGCTCTGCGACGACCTCCCCAACGCGGCCCCGACCGCGGTCGCCGAAACCTATGCGACCGCCTTCGAGACGCCGCTGACGGTTCCCGCCCCGGGTGTGCTGGGCAACGACACCGACCCGACCGAGGACCCGATCACGGCGAGCCTCGTCGACGACGTCGACGACGGGACGCTGGCCCTGGCGCCCGACGGGTCGTTCACCTACACCCCCGATGCCGGATCCACCGGCGCCGACACCTTCACCTACACCGCCGGTGACGGGGAGCGGTCGTCGCCGGCGACCACGGTGACGATCACCGTCGGCCCCGATCCCAACACCGCGCCCACGGCGGTGGCCGACGACCACGACACCGCCTACGAGACGCCGCTCACGGTCGCCGCCCCCGGGGTCCTGGGCAACGACACCGACGCCGAGGACGACACCCTGACGGCGACGCTGGTCGAGGACGTCGAGGACGGGGTGCTGAGCCTCTCGCCCGACGGATCGTTCGTCTACACCCCCGACGACGGGTTCTCCGGCGACGACACCTTCACCTACGTCGCCAGCGACGGCCGGCTCGCGTCGGCCACGACCACGGTCACGATCACGGTGGGGGAGAAGCCGAACGGCGCCCCCGTCGCGGTGGCCGACGCCTACTCCACCGCCTACGAGACCCTCTACACGGCTGCTGCGCCGGGGGTCCTCGGCAACGACACCGACGAGGACGGTGACGCGCTGACCGCGGCGCTGGGCGACGACGTCGATCACGGCACGCTCGCCCTCCAGGCGGACGGGTCGTTCACCTACACGCCCGACGCCGGCTTCAGCGGTGACGACACGTTCACCTACACCGCCTCCGACGGCGAGCTGTCATCGCCCGCCGCGACGGTCACCATCACCGTCGGCCCCGAGCCCAACGCCGCGCCCGCCGCTCAGCCCGACGAGTACGACGTCGACTTCGAGACCACCCTGACCGATGCCGCACCCGGGGTCCTCGGCAACGACACCGACGCCGACGGGGACGCGCTGACTGCGGCGCTGGGCGACGACGTCGACCACGGCACCCTCGCCCTGCAGGCCGACGGGTCGTTCACCTACACGCCCGACGCCGGCTTCACCGGCGAGGACACCTTCACCTACCGCGCCAGCGACGGCGACCTGCCGTCAGGGGCGGCCACCGTCACCCTCACGGTCACGCGCTCCACCGACGCCTTCGTCGACGCCCTCTACCGGGACTTCCTCGGGCGCCCGGCCGAGGCCAGCGGTCTGGCCTTCTGGGGCGATCGCCTGCTGGACGGTCTCGACTCCCGAGCGACGGTCGCCCGGAAGGTGGCGCGCAGCGGCGAGTACGCCCGGCTCGTCGTGGGGCGCGCCTACCTCACGTACCTCGGGCGACCGGCCGAGCCCGGCGGCCTCGCCTACTGGTCCGAGCGGGTCCGCACCGGGCTGTCCGTGTCCGAGCTGCCGATCCGTCTGATGGGGTCGCCGGAGTTCCTGGCCCGGGCGGGCGGGACGCAGGTCGGGTTCGTGGAGGCCGTGTTCCTGGCGGTCCTCGGCCGGGCGCCCACCGCCACCGAGCGCTGGCTGCAGGTGGCGTCCCTCCAACGGGGCACCTCCCGCACGGCGCTGGCCCGGGCCGTCCACGGCGGCCTGGAGTCGCGCCACCGGCGGACCGTCGTCCAGTACGACCTGCTGCTCGACCGGACCCCGACCGCCTCCGAGCGTGACCTGTGGGCCGGCCGCCTCACCAGGCTGGACGACCGCGACCTCGCCGTCGCCCTGGCCGCCACCGACGAGTACCTGGCTGCGGCCGGAGCCCCCTGACGGGACATCATGAGGTGGTGAGCGAGCCCGACCACTGGTTCGAGGGGTTGGCCGACCACCTCGGGCGGGCGTACCTGCGGTACTCGTTCACCAAGGGGACCGAGCAGGAGGTCGCGTTCCTCGTCGACGTCCTCGGACTGCGGCCGGGGATGCGCGTCCTCGACGTCGGGTGCGGGCCCGGCCGCCACGCCCACGCCCTGGGCCGGCGAGGGATCGAGGTCCACGGCATCGACATCAGCGAGCGCTTCGTCGAGATCGCCCGGCGCGACGCCCCCGACGGGGTGACCTTCGCCCGCCACGATGCCCGTGACCTGCGCTTCGACGCCGAGTTCGACGCCGCCATCTCCCTCTGCCAGGGCGCCTTCGGCCTCCAGGGCGGGCCGGCCCAGACCGAGGCGGGGACCGGTGACGCGCCTGTCCTGGCCGGCATCGCCCGCGCCCTGCGGCCCGGGGGCCGGGTCGCGGTGAGCGCCTTCTCGTCCTACTTCCAGGTCGCCAACCTGGTCGCGGGCACCACGTTCGACGTCGACGCCGGGGTCGCCCACGAGCGCACGACCATCAAGGACGAGCAGGGCAGGGACGCCGAGACCGACCTGTGGACCACGTGCTTCACCCCCCGTGAGCTGCGCCTCCTGGCCCGGTCGGTCGGGCTCGAGCCCGAGCACGTCTGGGCTGTGGAACCGGGCCGCTACGCCCGACGAGCCCCGGACATCGACCACCCCGAGCACCTGTTGGTGGCGCAGAGGCCACCCAGGTAGCGTTGTCCCTCCGTGCGCCCGATC
Organism: Iamia sp. SCSIO 61187; assembly: GCF_019443745.1. Lineage (NCBI taxonomy): Bacteria > Bacillati > Actinomycetota > Acidimicrobiia > Acidimicrobiales > Iamiaceae > Iamia > Iamia sp. SCSIO 61187. The sequence continues at coordinate 2,823,695 of NZ_CP050948.1, read as the reverse complement.
GGGCGTGCTCGTGGTGCGCCGACCGACGGCCGCCCATCTTGTCCATCGACTCCTGTCCCTCCGAGAAGAGCACCCTCAGTGTCCGACCAGACCGCCACCCTCACCCCCGCCGACGAAGACGAGTACGTGCCCCGCACGATCGCCTTCGACGACCTCGACATCGACTTCGACGCCGCCATCGATGCGTCGATGGTCAGCGTCGAGGACGGCCAGATCGTCGAGGGCAAGGTGGTCAAGGTCGACAAGGACGAGGTCCTCCTCGACATCGGCTACAAGACCGAGGGCGTCATCCCGGCCCGCGAGCTGTCGATCCGCAACGACGTCGACCCGGCCGAGATCGTCAGCCTGGGCGAGGAGCTCGAGGCCCTGGTCCTCACCAAGGAGGACAAGGACGGCCGCCTGGTCCTGTCCAAGAAGCGGGCCCAGTACGAGCGGGCCTGGGGCGACATCGAGGCCACCAAGGAGCGCGACGGCGTCGTCACCGGCCCGGTCATCGAGGTCGTCAAGGGCGGCCTCATCATCGACATCGGCCTCCGCGGCTTCCTCCCCGCCTCCCTCGTCGAGCTGCGCCGGGTGCGCGACCTCCAGCCCTACGTCGGCAAGGAGCTCACGGCCAAGATCATCGAGCTCGACAAGAACCGCAACAACGTCGTCCTCTCCCGCCGGGCCTGGCTCGAGGAGACCCAGAAGGAGCAGCGCGAGGAGTTCCTCGACAACCTCAAGCCCGGCGAGGTCCGCAAGGGCGTGGTGTCGAGCGTCGTGAACTTCGGTGCCTTCGTCGACCTGGGCGGCATGGACGGCCTGATCCACGTCTCGGAGCTGTCCTGGAAGCACGTCGACCACCCCGGCTCCGTCGTCGCCGTCGGCGACGAGGTGTCGGTCCAGGTGCTCGACGTCGACCGCGACCGCGAGCGCATCAGCCTCTCGCTCAAGGCCACCCAGCAGGACCCGTGGCAGGAGTTCGCCACCTCGCACCGCGTGGGCGAGCTGGTCTACGGCCGGGTCACCAAGCTGGTGCCCTTCGGCGCCTTCGTCCAGGTGGGCGACGGCATCGAGGGCCTGGTCCACATCTCGGAGATGTCGGCCCACCACGTCGACCTCCCCGAGCAGGTCGTCACCCCCGGCGAGGAGCTGTGGGTGAAGATCATCGACCTCGACCTGCAGCGGCGGCGCATCAGCCTGTCGATCAAGCAGGCCGCCGAGGGCGGTGTCGTCTCGGCCGAGTACCAGGAGCACTTCGGCGAGCACGCCTACGACAACGAGGGCAACTACATCGGCACCGAGTGGGCCGAGGACCCCGCCGTCGAGGAGGCCTGGGCCAGCTACGAGGCCGAGCAGGGCTTCGCCACCGGCGAGGCCCCCGTGCCCACCGAGGAGCCGCCGCTCGTCGAGGGCGAGGCCGTGGCCGCTCCGGCCGAGGAGCCCACCGACCCGGCCTGACCCCAGCCGGCAGACCTTCCGCCGACGGCGCCGGGACATCCCGGCGCCGTCGTCGCGCCCGGCCCCGCCCGCCCGACGGAAGTTCTGTCCCGAAACCCTTGTCAGGACGGCCTGCGCCGCCGACAGGTCACCCACGGATGGGTGGCGACCGCCACCACCAGCTCCGCGATTCACGACAAGGGGAACCCCGTGGGCTCTCGCCGCACCCTCATCACCATCGCCGCCCTGGCCGTCGGCGCCATGGCCGTGTTCCTGATCTACGGCTACGTGAGCTCCGTGAAGGACGAGGCCTTCGGTGACGCCGAGCGCGTCAAGGTCTTCGTCGTCAAGCAGACGGTGCCCAAGGGCACCTACGGCGAGGAGGCCTCGGCCAGCACGCTCGTGGCCGAGGACGAGATCCCGAAGCGCTTCTGGCCGGAGAACGCCATCCGCAGCCTCGACGACATCGCCGGCAAGGTCGCCGTCGGCGACCTGGCCGTGAACCAGGTCGTCACGACCGACATGTTCGCCGACCCGAGCACGGTCCAGACGACCTTCTCGGACCGGCTCGAGAAGATCAACGACGAGGACCAGGTCGCCATCACGATCCAGGTCGACCAGGTGCGCGGCGTCGCCGGCCTGCTGCAGCCCGGCGACTTCGTGAACATCATGGCCACCCAGGTCTGCGAGCTGGCGGGCGACGGGCTCAACGACGGGAGCACCCCGGCCCCCGAGCAGCCCGCCGACGAGGCGACCGAGCCGAGCTCCGGCGCCGACTGCCTCTACGGCGACGACGTCCTGTTCGGGAGCCAGGCGCGTTACATCTACCAGAAGGTCCAGATCCTGGCCATCGACCAGACGCCCGTGCAGCTCCCCGGCGAGGCCACCACGGCCGCCGAGGGCGAGGCCGTCGCCGCCGAGCCCGCCCTGAGCTCCGGCCTGATCACCCTGATCGTGCCCGCCCGGGCCGCCCAGGTGGTGGCCTCCATCGAGCCCGAGCGCTTCTACCTGACGCTGGTGCCCCGGGACTACGAGCCCGTGCCCCAGGAGGTCATCGACCCGACGGAGCCGTTCGCTGCCGAGGACCCGGACGCGCTCACGCCGTACGGCCCGGACGGTCCCGGAGGCGAGTGAGTCGAAGATGACGAGTTACCTTGTCGACGGCAGTTCGAGCGGGAGCTGGGATCACAGGTCCCTGGAGGCTTCACACCAGGTGAGCGCGTCATCGTCCAACCCAACCCCACCCCTCCACGTCGCCGTGGTGGAGTCCGAGCCGTCGGCCCGGGCGCGGCTGGCGATGCAGCTGGGGTCCGGGGTGCTCGACTTCGAGCACTTCGACGACTTCGCCGCCCAGCTGTCCGGCATCCCGACCGTCGTCGTCCTCGGCCCGTCCTGCGCCGACCCGTACAACCTCTCCACCCTCGCCGCCGTCCTCCAGCCCCGCCCCGAGGTGGGGGCCGTGCTGGTGGCCGAGGAGCTGTCCACCGACGTGTTCCAGCAGGCCATCCGCTCCGGCGTGAAGGACGTGCTGGCCGCCCCCGTCGACACCGCCCAGCTGCAGGAGGCCTGCCGCCGGGTGGCCGAGTCGGTCGGGTCGCTCGGTCGGACCCTGCCGCCGATCATCGGCGATGACGGCGACCCCGGCGAGGGCGGTCGGGTCATCACCGTCTTCTCGACCAAGGGAGGCGCCGGCAAGTCCGTCGTCGCCACCAACCTGGCCGTGGCCCTGGCCATGCGGACCACCGAGACCGTCGCCCTCGTCGACTGCGACCTGCAGTTCGGGGACGTGGCGGTGATGCTCAAGCTGGCGCCCCAGCACACGATCGTCGATGCCGTGAACTCGATCGACCGGCTCGACTCCGGGTTCTTGACGAACCTCCTCGTCACGCACCCCCCGTCGGGCCTCAAGGTGCTGCCCGCCCCGCTCGAGCCCGCCTTCGCCGACCAGATCACCGCCGAGCACATCCGCAGCATCATCGCCGGGCTGCGGAGCGTGGCGAAGTACATCATCGTCGACACCCCGTCCTACTTCGACGACAAGGTGCTGACCCTGATCGAGGACTCCGACGAGATCCTGCTGGTGGCGGGGATGGACATCCCCAACATCAAGAACGTGAAGATCGGGCTGCAGACCATGCGGATGCTCGACACCCCGACCTCGAAGATCCACCTGGTCCTGAACCGGGCCAACACCAAGGTGCGCCTCGACGTCAGCGAGGTGGAGCGGACGCTGCAGATCAAGGCCGAGACCCAGCTGCCGAGCGACATCGTCGTCCCGCAGTCGATCAACAAGAGCACCCCGGTCGTCATCGACGCCCCCCGCTCGTCGATCGCCAAGGCCTTCGAGACCCTCGCCGACCGCTACATCCCCGCCCCCAGCGGCAAGAAGGGCCGTCGCTAGCGCGACCCGCTCGACGTCCGCGAGCCCGCCGAACTCGGTGGGGGACTTGCCCCGCAGGGGCACGTCCCCCACCGAGTTCGTCGTTGGGGGGACGTGTGCCGGCACCACGCAGGGTGAACCTTCTCGGGTGATCTCAACATGGGTTCGGGCGCGCCGATGGACCCTCGATGTCCCTCTACAAGCGCCTCCACGAAGCCAACCCGCAGTCCGCGGGTCTCACCGCGGCGAAGCGCCGGGACCCGGTCATCGACGAGCTGCGGCAGAAGATCCACCACCACCTGATCGACGAGCTCGGGCCGATCCTGTACGACAAGCGGCTCACCGAGGACGACCTCCGTCGCCGGGTGCACGAGCAGCTCCACGCCGCCCTGGCCCAGGAGCGGGCGCCCCTCTCGGCGGCCGACAAGGCCCAGCTCATCCAGGACGTCTCCGACGACATCCTCGGCTACGGGCCCATCGACCGCCTCCTGCGCTCCGACGAGATCACCGAGGTCATGGTCAACGGGCCGGACATGGTGTTCGTGGAGCGCAAGGGCAAGGTCGAGAAGACCAACGCCACCTTCGTCGACGACCAGCACCTGCGCCGGATCATCGACAAGATCGTCGCCCAGGTGGGTCGGCGCATCGACGAGTCGACGCCCCTCTGCGACGCCCGCCTCCCCGACGGCTCCCGCGTCAACGCGGTGATCCACCCGCTCGCCATCGGCGGGCCGTTCCTCACCATCCGGAAGTTCTCCAAGGACCCGTTCCAGATCGACGACCTGATCCGGTTCGGCACCCTGTCGGCCAGCTCGGCCCGCTTCCTGCAGGCCATGGTGCTCGGCAAGCTCAACATCATCGTGTCGGGCGGTACCGGCACCGGCAAGACGACGATGCTCAACGTGCTCTCGTCGTTCATCCCCGGCGACGAGCGCATCGTGACCGTCGAGGACGCCAAGGAGCTCCAGCTCCACCAGGAGCACGTGCTCGCCCTCGAGGCCCGGCCCCCGAACATCGAGGGCAAGGGCGCCATCACCATCCGCGACCTCGTCAAGAACACCCTCCGCATGCGCCCCGACCGCATCGTCGTCGGCGAGTGCCGTGGTGGCGAGGCCCTCGACATGCTCCAGGCCATGAACACGGGCCACGACGGCTCGCTCACCACCATCCACGCCAACACGGCGCGGGACTGCATGGCCCGCCTCGAGACCCTCGTCCTCATGGCCGGCTACGACCTGCCCATCGCCGCCATCCGCCACCAGGTGGCCTCGGCCGTCGACGCCGTGGTCCAGATCGGCCGGCTCCGCGACGGCACCCGTCGCGTCGTCAGCATCGCCGAGGTCCAGGGCATGGAGGGCGACACCATCGTGATGCAGGACATCTTCATGTTCGACTACGGGATGGGCGTCGACGAGCACGGCCGCTTCCGGGGCCACCTCAAGGCCACCGGCACCCGGCCCCGCTTCGCCGAGAAGCTCCAGGACCTCGGGATCCGCCTCGGACCCGAGGTGTTCCAGCCCGAGCAGTTCGCCCGGCGCGCCGGCGGTGCCCGATGACCCGGCGCCTCGGCGGCCTGGCCGCCATCTTCGTCGCCCTCCTGATCGTCGCCGTCGGCCCCGCCGTCGTGGGCCAGGAGGCCGACATGTCGCCGCTCAGCGTGCGCCAGGTCGACGCCACCGACCCCGACGCCGTCCACGTCGACGTCATCTGGACCGGCGACCGCGAGGCCGTCACCAACGCCACGATCCGCGAGGGTGGCCAGGAGCGCGAGCACGAGCCGCCGCAGCCGCTGTCGGCCGCCGGCGTCGAGACGGCGATGGTCGTCGCCGTGGACACCTCCCGCTCGATGGCCCGCAACGGCGGCGTGCGCAAGACGCAGGAGACGCTCCGCACCATGATCGAGGCGCTCGAGGGCGACGAGGCCATGGGCATCGTCGGCTTCGGCACCGAGGTCGAGGTCTACGCCGAGATCACCAGCGACAAGAGCACGCTGCTCGAGGCGACCGACGAGCTCGTCGCCCCGGCCGACGGCAAGACGGCGATGTGGGACGGCCTGCGCAAGGCCTCGTCCCTGTTCGCCGAGGTCGAGGACCTCCAGGCCAACATCATCCTCATCACCGACGGCTACGACGACGCCTCGGAGGTCGAGGCGGGCGAGGCCTACTCCGACGTGGCCCGGGCCGGCGCCGCCGTGTTCGCCCTCGCCTACGACGCCGTCGACCAGGTCGACACCGACTCCCTGACCGCCCTGGTCGATCGGGTCGGCGGTGCGGTGATCCCCGCCCCCGGCGAGGAGGACCTCGAGGAGGGCCTGACCCAGACCCAGCGGTCGCTGGACGAGCAGTACCGCATCACCTTCGCCAGCAGCGGCTCCCAGGGTGCCTCCGACTTGGAGGTCACCATCGGCAACGAGAGCGTGACCACCACGTTCGTGTCGGGTGCCGTCGCCGAAGGCCAGGCCAACCTGGCCCCGCCCGCCGCATCCAAGAGCCTCGTGCCCTCGTTCGTCCGGGGCACGGCCGGTCTCATCGTGGTGGCCGGCGTCGGCGGCCTCGCCGTCGTCCTCGCCGTGGTCGCCATCGCCACCATCGCGTCGAAGGAGGACCACTCCCTCGACCGGATGCTCCAGCAGTACACCGAACCCGGTCACGCCGACCTCGTCGACGACGACAGCCTGGCCCAGACCGCCTTCGTGCAGCGTGCCGTCGAGCTGACCGAGGAGATCGCGGCCAAGCAGGGCCTGCTCGTCAAGGTCGAGAAGAAGCTGGAGCGGGCCGACCTGCCGCTGCGGGCGGCCGAGGCGATCTTCTTCTACGTCGCCGGCGCCCTCGTGGTCACCGTCCTCGGCCTGGTCCTCATGGGGCTCATGGGGCTGCTGTTCGGCGCCCTGCTCGGCTTCGGGCTCCCGATGGCCATCCTCAACTTCCTGGGCGGACGGCGCCAGAAGCAGTTCAACACCCAGCTGCCCGACATGCTCCAGCTGCTCTCGGGCTCCCTGCGAGCCGGCTACTCGCTCGTCCAGGGCGTCGACGCCGTCTCGGCCGAGGTCGACGGCCCCATGGGCCGGGAGCTCCGCCGGGTCATGACCGAGGCCCGCCTCGGACGAGAGCTCGAGGACGCCCTCGAGGCGTCGGCCGAGCGGGTCCAGAGCAAGGACTTCGAGTGGGCCATCATGGCCATCCGCATCCAGCGCGAGGTCGGCGGCAACCTGTCCGAGCTGCTCATGACCGTCGCCGACACCATGGTCGACCGGGAGCGCCTCCGCCGCGACGTCGCCACCCTCACCGCCGAGGGGAAGATGAGCGCCATCATCCTCGGCCTGATGCCCCTCCTCCTGGGCTTGGCCATGTACGTCATGAACCCCAGCTACATGGCCCCCCTGTTCTCCAAGACCCTGGGCCAGATCCTCCTCGGCGCCGGCGTGTTCATGTGCCTCGTGGGCTTCGCGTGGATGAAGAAGTGCATCACCATCGAGGTCTGACCGTGTCGTCCCCCGCCGTGCTCGCCGCCCACCCTTCCGCCCCCCTCGAGAGCTGAGGACCCACCATGCTCACCATCGGGCTCGCCCTCGTCTTCGTCGCCGTCGTCGTCGGCCTCGTCAACGTCTTGTCCCAGGCCGACGAGAAGGCCACCGTCCGGGCCTCGCTCCGCCAGCTCGAGGGCTACGAGGTCGCCAACGTCCGCGACCAGGAGCTCCTGAAGCCGGTCAGCGAGCGGGCGATCCAGCCCGTGCTGACCGGTCTCCTGGGCCTGGGCAAGCGGTTCACGCCCATGGGCTACATGGAGAAGTCGAAGGCGATGTTCGCATCGCTGGGGCACACCAACACGGTGGCGTGGGACCGCTTCATGGCCCTGCGCGTGGTCCTGCAGGTCCTCGCCGTCCCGTGGCTGTTCTTCGTCCTCGCCGTGTGGAAGCCGGGCGGGATGCTCACCCTGGCCGCGGGCGCCATCGGCGTCTTCGTCCTGGTGAAGGGGCCCGACGCCGTCCTCAAGCGCAAGGTCGAGGAGCGCCAGCACGAGATCCGCATCAAGCTCCCCGACGTCCTCGACCTGCTCGTCATCTCGGTCGAGGCCGGTCTCGGCTTCGAGCAGGCGCTCGACCGCTGCGTCGACGCCGTGCCGGGGCCGCTCACCGAGGAGTTCGCCCGCATGCTGGGCGAGGTCCGCGCCGGCGCCTCACGGGTCGACGCCATGCGCAACATGGAGAACCGGGTCAACGTGCCCGAGCTCCGGTCCTTCGTGCTGGCGATCATCCAGGCCGACACCTTCGGCGTCTCGATCGGTCGGGTCCTGCGGGCCCAGGCCGAGGAGATGCGCCTCAAGCGCAAGCAGCTGGCCGAGGAGAAGGCGCAGAAGGCCCCGGTCAAGATGCTGATCCCCATGGTGTTCTGCGTGTTCCCGGCGCTGTTCGTGGTGGTCCTGGGTCCGGCGATCCTGAACATCATGGACGCCTTCGGCGGCGGGGGCTGAGCCGACGATGATGGTCGGCGTGGAGGCCCCGATCGACGAGGACGCCTCGGCGGTCCGCTCCTCCGCCCCGCCGGCCCGCACCGGCCCGGACCTGGGCTGGGTGCTCGGCGCCGTGGCCGCCCTCGTCGGGATGATCATCGGATCGGGGACGCTCCACGACAACAGCTTCCTGACCCACCTGGCCACCGGCCGGCTGATCCTCGCCGACGGGGGGGTGCCCCGGGTCGACCCGTACTCGTTCACCGCGGCCGGCGAGCCGTGGGTCGTGCAGAGCTGGTTGGCGTCGACGATCTACGCCGCGGTGGAGGAGGTCGCCGGCTTCGCCGGTGTCCGGTTGCTGGGGGGCGTCTTGTGCGCCGCCATCGGGGTCGCCCTCTGGCACCTCACCGCCCGCAGCCGTTCCGCCGTCGTCCGCAGCGCCGTCACCCTCGCCGCCCTGGCCATCGCCAGCGAGATGCTCCCGGAGCGGCCCCTGCTGTTCGGCCTCCTGGGGTTCGCCCTCGTGCTCCTGGCCCTGGACGGTCGCATCGACCCACGGTGGCTCGTGCCCGTCGGCTGGGTGTGGGTCAACACCCACGGCTCGTTCCCCTTCGCCATCGTCCTCGTCGCCCTGCTCGCCGTGGGCCGGCGCCTCGACGACGGCGCGTGGGGCCCCGAGGTGCGGGTCGGCGCCTGGGCCGTCGCCGGCGTGGCCGTGGGCGTCGTCAACCCCCTGGGCCTCCGCCTGCTGCTGTACCCGACCCTGCTGGCGCAGAAGACGGAGGCCTTCCGGGCCGTCGCCGAGTGGAGGCCCCCGGACTACTCGCTCTGGCACCAGGTCGCCGTCCTCGCCGCCCTGGTGCTGACCGCCGCCGTCGTCGTCCTGCGGGCCCGGCGCTGGCGCGACGCCCTGCCCCTGGTCGTGTTCGCCGCACTGGGGCTGACGTCGGCCCGCAACCTCGTGGTCCTGCTCGTCGTGCTGGTCCCGATCGCCGCCGGCGCCCTGCCCGAGGTCGGCCCGGCCGTGGCCGACCTGCGCCGGGCCATCTTCCGCTCGGCCCGGGTGGCGGTCGCCGCCCTGGTGGTGGTGTTCGCCCTGGTGTCGCTCCAGCGCCCCGACGTGGGGCTGGGGGCGTACCCGGAGGAGGCCTCGACCTGGATGGACGAGACCGGCCTGTGGGGGCCGGGGAGCCGGGTCGTCGCCCCGGACTACGTCGGCAACCTCCGCACCGCCCAGGCCGGGCGCGACGCCCGGGTGTTCCTGGACGATCGGGTCGACATGTACCCGATCGAGGTCATCCGGGACTACCGCGTGCTGCTCCACGCCGAGCCGGGCTGGCCCGAGGTCCTCGACCGCTGGGACGCCACCGCCGTGCTCTGGCGGGCCGACACCGACCTGGGCCGGGCGCTGGCCGACGCCCCGGGCTGGACGCCCGTCCACCGCGACGGCGACTGGGTCGTGTCCGTCCCGGCCTGACCACGTCCCGTACGACATTGGGCCGTCCGGCCCATGGGGGACCACGAAGAGTGACCGATGGGTGGGGACCGATCGAAAGGGTTCCGCATGCTCGCAGGGCTGACCACCACGCTCCGCTCCCTCGCCCGCCGCTGGCGGCAGGACGAGCGCGGCGCAAGCCTGATCGAGTACGCCCTGCTCGTGGCGCTCATCGCCATCGCCTGCTTCGGGGCCCTCGCCTACTTCGGCACCGGCAGCGGGAACAGCCTCGACAACTCGAAGAGCTGCATGGAGGCGGCCTACGACGGCCAGCCCCCGCCCCCGGGTTGCTGAGGAGTCGAGCCGTCAGGCGAGGCGACCCAGACGCACAGCGCCCTGTTCTCCGAGGCTCGGCCGAGGAGATGTCCGGCACGACTCGGCCCTCGTCGCGCACGCCCTGGTCGAGCCTCAGCTGAGGCGGATTATCCCCATCCGCACGGCCTGCAGGACGGCCTGGGTGCGGTCGCGGGCGTCGAGCTTCTGGTAGATCGACGCCAGGTGGTTCTTGACCGTCTTCTGGCTGATGTAGAGGCGCTCGGCCACCTCGCCGGTGCTGCACCCGTCGGCGATGAGCTGGAGCACCTCCTCCTCGCGCTTGGTGACGACGCGATCGGCGTCGGGCTCCTCCAGCCGGCGCACCTCGGCGAGCATCGAGCTGGCCAGCGACGGTGACAGGACAGCGTCGTCGGCGGCCATCCGGACGGCGTCGGCGATCTCGTCGAGCGAGCAGTCCTTCACCAGGTACCCGGACGCGCCCGCCTCCAGCGCCCGCTGGAGGACGTCCTGGTCGGCGTGCATGGTGAGCATCACCACCCGGACGTCGGGGAGGGTGGCCCGGATCTGGCGGGTGGCCTCGACGCCGTCGCAGCTCGGCATGGTGACGTCCATGAGGACGACCTGGGGCCGCAGCTCGCCGGCCTTGTCGATCGCCTCGAAGCCGTCACCGGCCTCGCCCACGACCTCGAACCCCTCCTCGGTGAGCGAGCGGCGCAGGCCGTCGCGCAGCATGGGGTGGTCGTCGGCGAGGAGGAGACGGACGGCGGACATCGGTGCGGGAGGCTACCGCCGGCCGGCGGGGCTCGCCGTCCCGCTGGCCTGGGGGGAGGGCTGGAGGTGGCAGCGGATCGTGGAGCCCACCCCCTCGATGCTGTCGACGTCGAGCGTGGCCCCGATGCTCGCGGCCCGCTCGCGCATGCCGAGGATGCCGTAGCTGTCGAGCCGGCCGTCCCGGCCCGAGGCGAAGCCCCGTCCGTCGTCGCGGACCTCGAGGAGCGCTCCCGTCTCCTCGCACCACCACCGCACCAGGCACCGGTCGGCGCCGCTGTGGCGCTCGACGTTCGCCAGCGCCTCCTGGGCGATGCGGAAGATCTCCCGCTCCTGGCGCAGGGGGAGGCGCACCTCGCCCTTGAGGTCGAGGCGCATCTCGACCCGGCTCCGCGCCTGCACCCGCTCGACGTGGGCCGCCAGCGTCGTCGGCAGGTCCGAGGACTCCGACACGTCGGTGCGCAGGTCGTAGAGCGTGTCGCGCACCTCGCCGACGACGCCGCGCACGTCGTCGCGCAGGCGATCGAGGGCGGGGCCGACGTCGTCGCCCCGGCCGTTCGCCTTCACGATGCGGTCGAGCTCGAAGGAGAGGTAGGCGAGGGACTGGCCGATCCGGTCGTGGAGGTCGCGGGCGATGCGGGTCCGTTCCTCGTTGGCCCCGACGGTCCGGAGCCGGCTGAACCACATGGCGTTGTCGACGGCCAGGGCGGCGGGCTCGACGAAGCCCTCGAGCAGCTCGACCTCCCGGTCGGTGAAGCTGCCGGCCGTGTTGCGCTCGACGACCACCAGCCCCACGACCCGCTCGCGCCCGACGAGGGGGGCGTAGAGGCCGGTGCGGCTCTCGGTGCCGAGGCCCGAGCCGTCGGCCCGGGCCAGGTCCCGCTCCACGACGAGCTGCCCGGTCGACACCGCCGTCCGGGCCGGGCCGGGTAGGGCGTCGACCGGCCAGGCCCGGGTCAGGCGCCCGCCCTCGGTGCGGGCTGCGACCCAGCCGCCGCCGCTGGCGTCGGAGACGAGCACGGTCGCCAGGTCGTAGGTGAACAGGTCGTCGACCCGTCGCATCGTCGTGTCGAGCACGTCGTCGAGGTCGAGGGAGCTGGGGAGGCTCTGGGCCACCCGGTGGAGGGCGAAGAGGAGGGCGTTGGCGTCGGACAGCCGTCCCAGGCGGTCGAGGGCCAGGGAGTGCTGGCGGTCCGCCTCGACGTTGATGTGGCGGGCGTAGCCGGACACGGCCGCCACCAGCAGGAGGAGCGTCGTCCACTGCAGGGCGGTGCGGAGGGTCTCCTCGTTGAGCCCGTTGACGATCAGGTGGGGGAGGGCCACGGCGACGACCGAGGCCACCCCGACCCGCACCGCGAACCCGAAGCCCCGGGCGAACCCGGCCACCATGATGGCCGTGAGCAGGGAGAAGACGAACGGCGAGTCCCAGTACCCGGTGCCGGCCACGGCCAGGACGTGGATCGCCACCTCGGCCAGCACCCGCAGCAGGCTGCGGACGTCGTCGCGGACCTCGACGGGCTTGAGGATGCGGACGACGTTGTAGGTGATGACCACCACGGCGGCCGCCATCACGTCCCGCTCCCCGTTGGCCAGCGCGCTGCTGCAGAGGACGACGGTCACGGCCGTGGTGGCGCCCCGGACGCCCATGATGGCGGGACGGAACGAGCCCGTCTCGTCCGACATCGTCGTCCCCGGGACGGTGATGACCGTCCCGTCGGAGGGGTCGATCAGCGGTGCCGTCGTGGAGGACCGCTCACCGGCCATGGCGCCGATGCTACCGGCGGTGGTGGCCGGGCCCGGGATGCTGGGCCGGCGGGGAGCGGCGGCCGGGTCTGGCTACGGTGCGGCGATGATCCTCGTCGGGCTCACGGGCGGCATCGGGAGCGGGAAGTCGACGGTGTCGGCCCTGCTGGCCGAGCGGGGGGCGGTGGTGGTGGACGCCGACGCCATCGTGCGCGACGTCCAGGCCCCCGGGACCCCGGTCCTGGCCGCCATCGTCGATCGCTTCGGGGCCACGGTGCTGGCCCCGGACGGGTCGCTCGACCGGCAGGCCCTGGCCGACCTGGTGTTCAGCGACGACGAGGCCCTCCGCGACCTCAACGCCATCGTCCACCCGGCCGTCGGCGCCGAGATCGCCCGTCGGTTGGAGGCCGCCGCCGGCACCGATGCCGTGGTGATCCTCGACGTCCCGCTGCTCGTCGAGAGCGGACGCGACGACATGGCCGCCCTGGTCGTGGTGGACGTCGATCCCGAGGTCGCCGTCGAGCGGGTCGTGGCCCAGCGCGGGATGCGCGAGGACGATGTCCGGGCCCGGATGGCCCGGCAGGCATCCCGGGAGGACCGCCTGGCCCGGGCCACGATCGTGATCGACAACAGCGGCACCCGCGCCGACCTCGAGGCCCGCGTCGCCGCGGCGTGGGAGCAGATCCGGGCCCTGGCCCCCACCGGCTGACACCCCTCTGACCAGGGCCTCGGCTCCACTGTCACAGGGGGTCGGTAGGGTTCCCCCATGACCGACATCACCCCGGTCACCACATCGCTGGCCAGGCCCTTCGAGGTGGTGTCCGACTTCTCGCCGGCCGGCGACCAGCCCAAGGCCGTCGCCGGCCTGGCCGAGGGCATCCTCGGCGGGGAGCGGTTCCAGACGCTCCTCGGCATCACCGGCTCGGGCAAGTCCGCCACCATCGCCTGGACCATCGAGCAGGTCCAGCGGCCCACCCTCGTCCTGGCCCCGAACAAGTCGCTGGCGGCCCAGCTGGCCAACGAGTTCAAGGAGTTCTTCCCCCACAACGCGGTGGAGTACTTCGTCTCCTACTACGACTACTACCAGCCCGAGGCGTACATGGCCTCGAGCGACACCTACATCGAGAAGGACAGCTCGGTCAACGACGAGATCGAGCGCCTGCGGCACTCCACCACGGCGTCGCTGCTGACCCGGCGCGACGTGATCGTCGTGGCCTCGGTCAGCTGCATCTACGGCCTCGGGTCACCGGAGGAGTACAAGGAGAGCCTGCTCGTCCTGCGCAAGGGCGAGACGCTCGACCAGCGGCTGCTCCTGCGCCGGTTCGTCGACATGCAGTACGACCGCAACGACATGAACCTGACCCGCGGCAACTTCCGGGTCCGGGGCGACACCATCGAGATCCACCCCGCCTACGACGAGACCGCCCTGCGGATCGAGCTCTTCGGCGACGAGATCGAGGCCATGGCGACCTTCGACCCGGTGACGGGGGAGAAGATCCGCACCCACGACGACTTCGTCCTGCTGCCGGCCACCCACTACGTCGCCGGCGAGGAGCGCCTCCAGCGGGCCATCGTCCGCATCGAGCACGAGCTCCAGGAGCGGCTCAAGGAGTTCGAGGAGCAGGGCAAGCTGCTCGAGGCCCAGCGCCTGCGCATGCGCACCCAGTACGACCTCGAGATGATGGCCGAGGTCGGGTTCTGCAACGGGATCGAGAACTACTCGGCCCCCATCGAGGGGCGGGGGCCGGGGGAGACGCCGAACACCCTGCTCGACTACTTCCCGCGCGACTTCCTGATGGTTATCGACGAGAGCCACCAGACGGTGCCCCAGCTCCACGGTCAGCACGAGGGCGACCGCAGCCGCAAGGAGCAGCTCATCGAGCACGGGTTCCGGCTGCCGTCGGCGGCCGACAACCGGCCCCTGCGCTTCGACGAGTTCATGGACAAGGTCGGCCAGGTCGTCTTCCTGTCGGCCACGCCCGGCCCGTTCGAGCTGGAGAAGAGCACGCGCGTGGTCGAGCAGGTCGTCCGGCCCACCGGGCTGATCGACCCCGAGATCGTGGTCAAGCCGACCAAGGGCCAGATCGACGACCTGATGGTCCAGATCAACGACCGGGTCTCGCGAGGCGACCGCGTCCTGGTGACGACCCTCACCAAGAAGATGTCGGAGGACCTCACCGACTACCTGCTCGAGCTGGGCGTCCGGGTCCGGTACCTCCACAGCGAGGTCGACACCATCCAGCGCATCGAGATCCTGCGGGACCTCCGGCTGGGCGAGTTCGACGTGCTGGTCGGCATCAACCTCCTGCGGGAGGGCCTCGACCTGCCCGAGGTGTCGCTGGTGGCCATCCTCGACGCCGACAAGGAGGGGTTCCTCCGCAGCGAGACGTCGCTCATCCAGACCATCGGCCGGGCCGCCCGCAACGTCGAGGGCCAGGTGATCATGTACGCGGACACCGTCACGCCCTCGATGCAGAAGGCGATCAGCGAGACCAACCGTCGCCGGGGTCTCCAGCAGGCCTACAACATCGAGCACGGCATCGACCCGAAGACGATCCGCAAGGCCGTCACCGACATCTTGGCCCTGATCCGGCCGGCCGAGGACAAGGCGCCCATGCCCGGTGGCGGCAGCCGCAAGGAGCGGGCGGCCGACAAGAAGCGCCGCGAGGAGCTGGCCGGCCTGCCGGGCGAGGAGCTGGCCCGGCTCATCCACACCCTCGAGGAGGAGATGCACGAGGCCTCGTCCGACCTCCGCTTCGAGTACGCCGCCCGCCTCCGCGACGAGATCAAGGAGCTCAAGCGGGAGCTCCGCCAGGTGGGCTGACCCCCACCGAACTTTGGACGGAACGCCGCAGCATGATGCGGTTGCCGTCCAAGGTTGGGCGGCGTCCGGGTCGGAGGGTGCAGGCGGACGGCAACGGGGCACCAGCTGCCCGGGCAACGCCCCCGCCACCCGATGATCACCATGGAGGCAGGGTCCGTCGACCACCATGGCAGCGATGGACGCTCGGGTGGTCGGCCGCCTCGTCGTCGGCCTGCTCGCCGTGGTGTTCACCGTCAGTGGCCTGCGCCAGGCGTGGGCCGACTCGCCGACGGTGGACGAGGGCGTGGGTCTGGCCAGCGGCCTGTCGTACTGGGTCCACGGCGACCTGCGGATGAGCCCCGAGCACCCGGTGCTCCCGAAGCTCGTCTCCGCGGCCCCCGCTCTGGCCGCCGGGCCGATCGTGCCCAAGGGCACCGACTGGGACGACGGTGACTGGTTCGACCACACCGACGCCGTCCTCGCCGCCAACGACGCTGAGGGAGATCTGCGGCGAGTGGTGTTCCTGAGTCGCCTCGTGCCCCTGGCCCTCGCCCTCGTCGCCGGTCTGCTCGTGCACCACCTCGCCCGGCGGCTGGCGGGCGACGGCGCCGGCCTCGTCGCGGCCGGCGCCTGGCTCACGACGCCCGTCGTCCTGGGGCTCGGGGCGGTGCAGTCGATCGACATCGCCTTCACGGTGGCCACCCTGGCTGTGGTGGCCGCCCTCGTCCGCCACCACGATCGGCCCGACCTGAGGTCGGCCGCATTGGTCGGGGTGGTCCTCGCCGTGGCGCTGGTGACCCGTCACAGCGCGCTGGTGCTGGTGCCCGTCGCGCTCGTGGCCGTCGCGGTGTCGTGCCCGGGCGACCGGGCCGCACGCCTGCGTCACGTGGGGGTGGCAGGGCTGGTCGGCTGGGTCGGCCTGTGGCTCGTCTACCGCGGCTTCGACCCCGCCTCCCCCGGCGGCGCGCCGGGGGAGCGCTTCGACGCCCTGGTGGCCGCAGCCGGCGATCGGTCGGTGTTGGCCCGGCTGGCGCTGATCGTCCCGGCGCCTCAGGAGTGGCGGGTCGGGCTCGGTCACCTGACGGTGACGTCCGACCCCCGCCCGGCGTGGCTCCTCGGCCGGGCGTGGGAGGGATCGCGCTGGTGGTACTTCCCCGGTGCCCTCGTCGCGACCGTGCCCTTCCCGGTCCTCGGCCTGCTCGTGGCCGGCCCCCTGGGCTGGGTCGCCGGTCCTCGCGAGCAGCGCCGGCCCCTCGCGCTGGTGGCGCTCCCGGGGTTGGCGCTGTTCGCCTTCACGGCGCTGCAGCCGCTCAACCTCGGGTTGCGGCTGGCCATGCCGTCGCTGGCTCTGTGGCTGGTGGTCGCCGCCGCCGGTGCCGGTCACGCGGTCTGCGCGGCCCGCGCTCGATGGCCCGGCGCGGTCGTCCCGGGCCGCATCCTGTTGGCGCTCGTCGCCCTGGTGCAGGCCGGGGTGCTGCTCAGCGCCAGCAGCCACGCCCTGGCGTGGCGACCCCTCGCCTTCCGCCCCGGGTACCGCTGGGTCAGCGACTCCAACATCGACTTCGGTCAGGACCTCTGGCGGGTCCGGGACTGGGCCGAGGGCCGCGACGACCCGTGGGTCGCAGTGATCAGCCCCCGGGGGCTCGCGCCCGGGCCCGGCACGCGTCGCCTCGTCGGCGCCGACCTCGATGAGGTGACGGGGTGGCTGGCGGTGGGCGTCACCTCGTTGACCGTCGTGAACCGCGACGACCTCGCCTGGCTCCGGGCCTACTGCCCGGTGGGCACCCTGGGGGGCGGGAGCACGCTCGTCTACCGGTTGCGAGAGCCACCGTCGGCCGCACCGGGCCCGGAGCGACCGGTCGCCCCTTGCGAGGACGAGGAGTTCAGCGTCCGCCGCTGACGGCGACCGCCGGGAGCGAGACAGCGGCCGTATCGTCCGCGGTCGGCGCCGTGCCGGCAGTCGCCGACGCCTTGCCGCCCGGAGCCCGCCGGAGGCCGGGGACCGGCGGAGCGTCGGGGGTGGCCAGGGCGATCATGGCCAGGGCGGTGAGGGCGAGGCCTGTGCGGGTCCCCCCGAAGCTCGTCCCCAGCGGGTTGCTCCCTGCGACGAGGAGGAACGCCAGGTGGAGGACCACGGCTGCCCCGAGGGGGTGGCGGAGGCCACGCCGGGCGAGGGCGGTGATGCCCAGCACCAGAGCCAGGACCGTTCCGGCCAGCCCCCACAGCTCGCGGCCCTCGGACCAGATGTCGATCGCCGCTCCCAGCAGGCCGACGAAGGGCAGCCCGATGTCGCCGTTCAGCCCCTCGGCCCCGGGGACGAGGATGCGCAGGCCGACCATCCAGGCCCCACCGACCGCGGCCGGGACGACGGCCACGGCGATGTGGCGGGGCGTCCGGTGGGCGAGGGCCCACCCGGCCAGCACCAGCAACGTCGGCTCCTTGGCCAGCACGGCGGCGACGCCGATGCCGACGGCGAGAGTGGTGCGGCCCCGGGCCGCGAGGGCGACCGCCAGCAGGGCGAGGGCCACCCCGACGGCGTCGGAGGTGGTCACCCGCACGGCCATGAACGTGCCCGGCAGGACAGGGAAGAGGGCCGCGACCCACGGCGGGCCGCCCCAGGAGACGCTGAGCCTCCCGGTGGCCCAGGCGCCGGCGGCGACCGCCGTCAGCCCGAGCCCGAAGAGGGTCCACACCAGCCCCATGCCCGGCCCGGGGTGCACGGTGCCGGCGACCCACGAGAGCAGCGGCCGCTGGAGTCGGTAGCGGGGTCGGTCGAGGGAGTCCGACGGGGCGTCGACCGACCAGGCGTCGCGGGCCATGGCATAGGTCATCTGCCCGTCGAGGCCGAGGCTGTCGGGGAGCTCGACGTCGGGGAAGTCGTCGTGGATCAGCTCGGCGGCCGGTCCCCGCTCCCCTGGTTGGACGAGCCCGAGGGGGTGGCCGCCGAGGCGCTGGACGTCGCCCAGGACCAGCAGCGCCAACAGCATCGTGCCGACGAGAGCGTGCACCGCGACCGAGCGGGTCTCGACAGCGGGGACGGTCACCATCGGAGGATCGGCGGGGGGGCCCCGAGGTTGAGCGGGACGGCTCTACCCGTCGTCTCGCCTGAGCGCGACGAGGTCGTGCGGGTGGGCGGTGGGACCGGCCGGTTCCCACCCGAGATCGGTGACCTCGTCCACACGCTCGGGTCCGACGATGATGACATCGACGTCCGCCAGCGCCGACGTGGGGTCGCCTGCGTCGAGTGCGGCGGAGATGTCGATGGCGGTCGTGCGGCGAGACACAGCAGGGAGGAGCCTCACCTCCACGGCCACGCCGTCGTCCGGTTCCACCTGGGCCAGGGCGGCGTCGAGGCCGGGGACGGCACGGGGCCGGGAGATGTCGGTCAGGCGGAGCTCGGGCGGGTGGCCAGGGGCGAAGGGGCTGCCGACGAGGAGCGCCGCCACGACACCGGTGACGAGGAGCGCCGGATGCTCGAGTCGACGTCGTGGGCCGGCCAAGGCGGCGACGGCCCCGCCGACGGTGAAGGGGACGAGCGCGGCGGCGTGGTGGAACCACGTGACCGACGTCGCCGCCGCGCTCGACAGCAGGAGCGGGAGCCCGGCGATGGCCACCGCTGCCGCCCATCGGGGCCTGGCGAGGACGAGGAAGCCGACGGGCAGGAGCCAGATGATGGCCGTCTCGAGCACCGAGGGGGCGACCACAGCAGGTATCGCGCGCCAGGGGTGGGCGAGGGCGTCCAGCGGGCTCTCGCCCAGGTGACCCCAGTAGCGGGCGAAGGTCTGCTCGCTGTGGAGAAGGGCCGGGACCGCCACCCCCACCGTCATGCTGAGCCCGGCCACCGCGACCAGCCGTCGGCGGGTCCGACCACGGGCCAGGACGGCGACGCCCAGGAGCATCACGCAGGCGTCGGCTCGCACCAGCGCCAGCAGGATCCCCGCCACCGTGGCGGCCCGGGTGTCGTCACGCCGGGCGGCGGCAAGGGCTGCGGCGGTGATGGGCACCGTCATCACCACGGGGTGGAAGTCGAACGTCGCCGCCGCCCAGAGGGGGGCGCTGCCGACGGTCGCCAGCGTCGCCCAGCCCTGGCTCCCGCCGATCTGGCGGGCGAGGGCTCGGAGGGCGGGGACGGAGCATCCCAGGGCCATGGCCTGGGCTGCGATCAGCCAGACCGGGGTGGCCGCGATCCGGTAGAGGGGGGCGAACGCCACCACGACGACGCTGACATGGTCGCCGAAGAGGTTCTCCCGGAGGACGGTGAGCTCCGGCGCCCGTCCCTGGGACAGCAGCCAGGCCGCCTGGTCGAACAAGGCCAGGTCGAGGACGGCCCAGCGGTTGACGTACCGGAGGTAGCCGGGGACGAAGAACGCGATCGCCATGGCGGCCCCGATGGCCATCCCGACCTGGTCATGGCGCCAGCGCTCGGGGCGCGCCACGACGGCCGTGTCCGGTTCGGCGTCGCAGAGGGGCGGGGCCGCCGTCATGGGGCATCATCGGCGCCATCGTCGCGACACTGAGGTGCCCGACCTCGCCCACGTACAGACGTTCGCCAGGTTGGCGCGCCCGGTAGAGTGGTCCTTCGTGTCGGACACCCTCGTCATCCGCGGCGCTCGCGAGCACAACCTCCGGGGTGTCGACCTCGACCTTCCCCGCGACAAGCTGATCGTCTTCACCGGGCTGTCGGGCTCGGGGAAGTCGTCGTTGGCGTTCGACACGATCTACGCCGAGGGCCAGCGTCGCTACGTCGAGTCGCTGTCGTCCTACGCCCGGCAGTTCCTGGGCCAGATGGACAAGCCCGACGTGGACTTCATCGAGGGTCTGTCGCCGGCGATCTCGATCGACCAGAAGTCGGCGTCGCGAAACCCCCGGTCGACGGTCGGGACCATCACCGAGATCCTCAAGTACCTCGGCCTCCTGTTCACCAACATCGGCCAGCCCCACTGCCCGACGCACGGTGCCGCCATCACCCGGCAGACGCCGCAGCAGATCGTCGACCGCATCCTCGAGCTGCCCGAGGGGACGCGGTTCCAGGTGCTGGCCCCCGTCGTGCGGCGTCGCAAGGGCAACTACGAGACCATGCTGGCCGACCTGGCCAAGCAGGGCTTCTCCCGGGCCCGCATCGACGGCGAGGTCGTCGAGCTGGGGGAGAAGATCGACCTGGCCCGGTACGAGAACCACACGATCGAGATCGTCATCGACCGTCTGGTGAAGCGGGACGGCATCGAGCGGCGCCTCACCGAGTCGCTGGAGACCGCCCTGCGGCTGGCCGAGGGCGTGGCCGAGGTCCAGATCGTCCCCCGCGAGGGTGAGGACGAGCCCGAGTCGATGACCTTCAGCCAGCACCTGGCCTGCCCGGTCGACGGTGAGAGCTTCGAGGAGCTCACGACCCGGAGCTTCTCGTTCAACACGCCCTACGGCGCCTGCCCCCGCTGCGACGGCTTGGGCACCCGCTTCGAGGTCGACCCCGAGCTGATCGTCCCCGACCCCGACCTCAGCATCTCCGAGGGCGCCATCCACCCGTGGTCGAGCGGCCACGCCACCTGGTTCCACCGCATCCTGGAGGCCGTCGGCGAGGAGAAGGGCATCCCCCTCGACGTCCCGTGGTCGAAGCTGAAGGCGGCCCAGCAGCGCACGCTCCTCGACGGCAAGGGCATCGGGCGCGTCGAGGTCCGCTACAAGAACCGCTACGGCCGGGTGCGGACCTACAAGGCGGCCTACGAGGGTGTGATCCCGTGGTTGCAGCGGCGTCACGCCGACACCGACAGCGACACCCAGCGGGAGCAGTTCGAGGGGTACATGCGCGAGGTGCCGTGCCCCGAGTGCGACGGCGCCCGCTTCAACCCCTTCACCGTCAACGTCACCGTCGCCGGCCGGAACATCGCCGAGCTGTCGATGCTCTCCATCCGCGAGCTGGCCACGGTCGTCGATGAGATTGAGCTCACCGAGCGCGAGATCCTCATCTCCGAGGCCGTCCTCAAGGAGGTCAAGGCCCGGCTCGGGTTCCTGCTCGACGTAGGCCTCGACTACCTGTCGCTGGGCCGGGGCACGGCCACCCTCTCGGGCGGCGAGGCCCAGCGCATCCGGCTGGCCAGCCAGATCGGATCGGGCCTGGTCGGCGTGCTGTACGTGCTCGACGAGCCGTCGATCGGCCTCCACCAGCGCGACAACCGACGCCTGATCGAGACCCTCCTGCGGTTGCGCCAGCTGGGCAACACCGTGATCGTCGTCGAGCACGACGAGGACACGATCGCCGTGGCCGACCACGTGGTCGACGTCGGTCCCGGGGCGGGGGAGCACGGCGGGTCGATCGTCCACTCCGGCACCTACAAGCAGCTGCTGAAGAACAAGCGATCCGTCACCGGCCAGTACCTCACCGGGGCGCGCTCGATCCCGATCCCCGAGCAGCGACGGGCCCCCAGCGGCGACTGGCTCAAGATCAAGGGCGCCCGCGAGCACAACCTCGACGGCGTCGACGTCGACATCCCGCTCGGGCTCTTCGTCACCGTCACCGGCGTGTCCGGGTCGGGCAAGTCGACCCTCGTCAACGACATCCTGCTGCGGTCGTTGATGCAGAAGATCTACCGGGCCAAGACCCCGCCGGGTCGGCACCGCCGGATCGACGGCATCGAGCTGCTCGACAAGGTCATCAGCATCGACCAGTCACCGATCGGCCGCACTCCCCGGTCGAACCCGGCGACCTACACCGGCGTGTGGGACGCGATCCGCAAGCTGTTCGCCCAGACCCAGGAGGCCAAGGTCCGGGGCTACCT
This sequence comes from Iamia sp. SCSIO 61187, assembly GCF_019443745.1. Lineage (NCBI taxonomy): Bacteria > Bacillati > Actinomycetota > Acidimicrobiia > Acidimicrobiales > Iamiaceae > Iamia > Iamia sp. SCSIO 61187. The sequence continues at coordinate 2,801,592 of NZ_CP050948.1, read as the reverse complement.
GCCCGGCCGGTTCTCGTTCAACGTCAAAGGTGGGCGCTGCGAGACGTGCTCGGGTGACGGCACCATCAAGATCGAGATGCACTTCCTGCCCGACGTCTACGTGCCCTGCGAGGTGTGCAAGGGGGCCCGCTACAACCGCGACACCCTCGACATCACCTTCAAGGGCAAGAACGTGGCCGAGGTGCTCGACCTGCCATGCGAGGAGGCGTTGGAGTTCTTCGCCAACCAGCCGGCCATCGCCCGCCACATGCAGACCCTCGTCGACGTCGGCCTCGGCTACATCCGCCTCGGACAGCCGGCCCCCACCCTCTCGGGCGGCGAGGCCCAGCGCATCAAGCTGGCGTCGGAGCTTTCGAAGCGGTCCACGGGCCACACCATCTACCTGCTCGACGAGCCGACGACAGGCCTGCACTTCGAGGACATCCGGCGGCTCCTCACCGTTCTCTCCCGGCTGGTCGACCAGGGCAACACCGTCCTGGTCATCGAGCACAACCTCGACGTCATCAAGACGGCCGACTGGCTGATCGACCTCGGACCCGAGGGCGGCAGCGGGGGAGGGCGGGTCGTCGCCGAGGGCCCACCCGAAGCCGTCGCCGAGGTGGATGACAGCCACACCGGCCGCTTCCTCGGCGAGCTCCTCGCCGGACGTCGCTGACCGTCCCTCAGCCGGCGCCGCGCTCGTACAACACGATGTTCAGCTCCCGATCGAACGTCCACTGGTCCACCACGCTGAAGTCCTCGGTCAGAGTGCTTGATCCCACAGCAGCTCGGTAGGCGGTCCTGCTGGGAGCGAAGACGTACTGGTACACGACCCAGATACGCTCGTGCCTCGAGCCGAGACGGAGGGCTTCAGCCGACGTCTTGGCGCTCTCGACGTAGCGCGGGGTGCCCAGCGGTCGTTCGAAGTCGAGGAGCGTCGGGTCCACTGGCGGGTTGCGATCAGCCCACGCAGCTTCGAACGGCATCCGGTTGCGTCTTTCGGGCATCAACACCGCATCGGCGCCCTCGAACCCCTCGGCCACGACGGCGGCGGCGCGGTCCCACTCATCCACCGGTTGGCTCCACGACGCAGCTTGGGTCGTCGCTGCGCACGCAAGCAGGATGATCGCCAACAGTGCCGTCACGGCTTGCTTCGTCGGGTTCGCGTGCATCACCCGCACCAACCGGGCGACACCCTGCATGGCCAGCAGCGCCCATGCGGGCACGACGACGAAGAGGTATCGAGAGACGAGCGTGGGGTGGACGAGCGACAAGGCGATGAGCCCTACAGTCGGGACGGCCGCCCAGGCCGTCGGGGCGACGGCGCGGAACCTTCCCAGGGTCGTGGACGACGTGCGGTGATCAGCTCTGGCGCCGGCAATGGTCACCACGGCCAAACCGCTCACCACGAAGGCGAGGGCCGGCAGCACGGCGGTCATGTGCCGCCAGAGCCGATAGAGGTCCGACCAGGTCGTTGGGCGCACCCAGTCGGTCACGTCTGACCCACCCCCGACAGCACACGCCACGGTCACGAGCGTGCCGCCCAGGACGCCGGGGGCGACCCGACGCCACACGGCCGGCTCGACCTTGGCGCATAGCAGGGCCGCCACTTGAGCGCCCACCACAAGCGCGGCGAGACCGTGCGTCAGGGGGAGCAGGACGCATATGACGCCGTACCCGAGGGTCGCCGCACCAGTCGCCGGTCCACCCATCAGACGGTCGAGCCGATCCCAGGCCGCCACCGTGAGCAGCAGGGCCAGGGTGTAGGAACGGGCCTCGCCAGCGAGTTGCGCCCAGAGGTAGGAGAGCACCAGAGCTGCACTCGAGGCCAAGGCGACCGAGCGCCCTACCCACCGTTCACTCACCCGGATGAAGAGCGCGACGGCGCTCAAACCTAGGGCGAGTGACAGTAGGCGCAGCCATCGAGGATCGCTGCTCACCAAGCTCCAGGCGCGCAGGAGGACGTAGTACGGCGCCATGGTCCCGCCGGACTCTCGGGCGGTGAGTCCCAGCTGGTGGGTGGCGCCGATGCTGGCGGCCTCGTCGAACCAGAGGGCCGGACGGGCGATCGCGGGTATGGCGGTCGTCGCCCCGAGCACGAGGACGGCGGCCTCCGCGCCGAGTCGCCGCCGACGGCGAGTGACGGGCCGGGCGGGTGGGCAAGCCGCATCGGGCGGCCTGAGCGTCGTCACGGGCACTCGCACCTCGTCGGCTGTGGCGTCCTCCGCATGAGGTTCCGCAACTGCGTTGGGGCGGCCCCTCAAACCGGGACGGTTTCGGGCGATGGTCCCTGGTGAGCTGCACCGAGGAAGCCGCCCTCGGCACGTCAGACCCCGTCACTGATTCGACGTCCGGCGCTGGTGCACCCCGGATCGCTCCGCATCTCGGGCTGTTGCTCCTCGTGCTCGGCGGCCTCGCCTTGCTCGTCCCCCCCGACCAGCCGTGGAGCGCCGACGACGGCGCCTATCACCACGCAGTGCGGCTCGTGCGAGAAGAAGGCCGCTGGTACGAGGAGAGGCCGGAGCTCGACCTGGTCGAGCACCCCGGGCGCTACCCACTGGCCCTGAGCGATGTCGACGAGGCGGGACGAGCCTTCCCCTACGTCAAGCACCCCGGATGGATCCTTGCCCTCGTCGGGTCGACGACCGCCTTCGGTGACGTCTGGGGTCTCGTCATCCCGGGCCTGGCCGCCGTTGCGGTGGCGGCCACCCTCGCCTGGCGCCTCAGCCGCCGCCTCGACATCGCGGCGTCGCCGCTGGCGTTCTGGCTGGTCGCTCTCGGGCCGCTCGCGATCATCGGTCTCGGCTACTGGGCTCACACCGTCGCGGCAGCTCTCGGCGGGATCGCCGCACTGCTGCTGTACGGCCTTGCCCGTCGCCCCTCGCTGGTCGCCGCCTCCCTGCTCGGCGCAGTGGGCGCGACCCTCGTCCTGGTGCGATCGGAAGGGGTTCTCCTCGTCGCGGCGCTGACGGGTGCCCTGGTGATCGCTCGCATCGGTCAACGGGCCGCGGCTCGTGGCTGGCTCGATCCGATCATCGTGCTGGCCCTGCCGGCGATGGCCTACGTCGCCGAGAAGGCGTGGGTGGCGTCGCTCGTCGAGGGTCAGCTGGTCTCGACCGAGCCCCCGGATCGTCCCGTCGGGTGGCTGGACGGCCGGGTGAGCGGAGCGTGGCACACCTTCGGCGCCCACAGCCCGGGCTCATCCGGACATCAGCTCGTCCTCTGGGCCGCGACCGGCCTCGTCGTTGTCGGCCTCGCCACGTGGGCGCACCGCGGCCTCTGGCCTCGGGCATGCGTCGCGGCCGGTGTCCTGCTGACCCTCATCCTCGCCGGGTGGGGCTCGCTCGGGCTGGTGTCGGGGATCGTTCCGGCGTGGCCGGCGTTGGTCGCCGGCCTGGTCGTGCTCGTCGGCCGCCGCACCGGGCACCGCCCCGAGGTGCGCGCGCTCGCCATCACCTGTCTGATCTACACCGCGTTGGTCCTCGCGACTCAGTACCCGACAGGAGGTGGCATCGATTGGGGCGGACGGTTCATGGCCCCGGTGGCCGTCCCTCTGGCCGTGCTCTCCGCGCTCGGGCTCGTGGGAGCCGTCTCCTCGACGCCGGAGGGATCGCTGGAGGGCCGTCGAGGGCTCGTCGGCGCCGTCGTCATGTCCGCCGTCGCGGTGGCCGTGCTGGGGTTGATCGCCACTGGCGACGCGCGCAGCGAGGTCGATGCCATCCTCGCCGACGTCCGGGCGGCGTCGCCCGACGTCGCCGTGGCGGCCAAGGGCTCGTTCGTCGCCCGCTACGACCTGAGGGGGGCGTCGCCCGCGTGGGTGCGTGCCGACGGAGATGGGCTCGACGCGGCCGTCGAGCGGGCCTTCGCCGGGGGCGCGGGCCGGGTGGCCGTCGTCGGCCGGGGGGCACGGGACGTCTCGGTCCCGGGAACGAGGAGCACGGCGGTGGGCGGCTCTGTCGCACTCCTGACGCGGGGGCCCTAGGGACTTCACGACCTCCGACGTCCGCCGCGACACCGACCAGCGGAGCGTCGAACGACTCCGCGCGCACCCAGCGTGATCATGTCTGGCCTCGTCCATCACAGTCGGCGAGATCCGCCCATCTGTTCACGGCCGGCCAGCGCCTGCCGATGGTGGCCCGTGACCTTCCGCGAGCGCCGCGCCGGCTCGTGCCCGCCACCGGCGACGGGACCGCACCCGTGACCCGGCTGGCCCGCTGGGGCTACCTGGCCGGCGTCCTCGCCACGGTCGTCGGCCTGAGCAAGGTCCACGCCGCGTGGGTCGCCACGCCGGTCTACGACTACACCGACTCGGCTCGTCTGGGTTGGTCGCTGGCCCTCGTCTCGTTGCTCGCGGTCGTGGCCTACGGGGTTGGCCTGCCCGACCTTCCCCGCACCCGCCGCAGCGCCCTCGCCACGGCGATCGGCGCCGCTGCGGCGGCGGCTGTCGGGATGTCGCTCGTCCAGCTGCTCGTGGGCGACGCCCTCCTGCCCCGCTTCGTCGTGTTCGGCTCCAGCATCGTCGTCGTCCCCCTCGGGGTGGCTGCCAACGCCCTGTGCCGCTCCGGCTCCAGCCGGGCCGAGCAGCGCGAGCGCGTGGTGCTCGTCGCCCCGGCTGAGGAGGCCCACGTCCTCCGGGGTGAGCTGGCCGGGTCTCCGGTGCGGCCCGCGTCCATCGTCGCCCACGTCCACCCCGACGTGGCGGGGATGCACGGACGCCGCCCCCTCCTCGACGCCGCCGACGAGGCCGCCGCAACGCTGGTGGTCCTCGACCGACAGGCCCAGCAGGACGATTGGGTGGTCGCCCAGGCGGCCGATCTCCACGAGCGCGGCATCCGGGTCCGGACCCTGTCGCTGTTCTACGAAGAATGGCTGGGCAAGCTGCCGGTGTCCGAGCTCGAGCGCGTCTCGCTGTTCTTCGACATCGGCGAGCTCCACCGGGCCCGCTACGGCCGGGTCAAGCGTGTGCTCGACGTGGTGCTCGGCCTCATCGGCCTCGTGCCGCTCGCCCTCGCCGTTCCCGTCGTGGTGGTGGGCAACGTGATCGCCAACCGCGGCCCCCTGCTCTACCGGCAAGAGCGAGTCGGTCGTTTCGACGAGACGTTCACCATCTTGAAGCTCCGGACCATGACCCCGGCCGGCCGGGGCCAGCTGGTCGATGAGTGGACGGTCGTCGACGATCCGCGGATCACGCCGTTCGGCCGCTTCCTCCGGCGGACCCACCTCGACGAGCTGCCTCAGGTCATCAACATCCTCCGGGGCGATCTCTCCGTCGTCGGACCTCGACCCGAGCAGCCGCACTACGTGGAGGAGCTGACCGAGAAGCTGCCCTTCTACGGACTGCGCCACCTCGTGCGGCCTGGTCTCACGGGATGGGCCCAGGTCGTCTACGGCTACGCGGGCGACGAGTCCGACGCGCTCGAGAAGCTGCAGTACGAGTTCTTCTACCTCCGCCGCCAAGGAATCTCCCTCGACCTCCGCGTGGTGGGTCGTACGCTCCGCAGCGTGCTCGGGAGCGAGGGGCGCGGGCGATGACCGCTGGTGTGCGGCCCACGGTGTCGGTGGTGATCCCCACCTACCGGGAGGCCGAGGCCATCCAGGACTGCCTGGCCGCGGTGGCGGCCCAGACGTACCCCGAGGTGATCGAGGTGCTCGTGGTCGATGGCGGCTCCGACGACGGGACGCCCGCCCTCGCCGCCGATGCGGGGGCGACGGTCCTCGAGAACCCGCGTCGGATCCAGTCCGCCGCCCTCAACATCGCCATCGAGGCAGCCAAGGGTGATGTCATCGTCCGGGTCGACGGCCACTGCCTGATCGCCCACGACTACGTCGAGCGGTGCGTGGCCGTGCTGGAGGAGACCGGAGCGGCGATGGTCGGCGGGGCGATGACCCCGGTGGCCACGGGCGCCGTGCAGGAGGGCATCGCCGCCGCCATGGCGTCGCCCTTCGGCGCCGGGCCGGCGCGCTTCCACACCGGAGGCGAGGCGGCCTGGGTCGACACGGTGTACCTCGGCGCCTACCGCACCGAGATGGTGCGGAGCGTCGGTGGGTACGCGGACGGCATCGTCATAAACGAGGACGCTGAGCTTGCCCACCGCATGCAAGCCCACGGCGGTGTGCGCTTCGACCCGACGATCCGATCGACCTACACACCTCGGTCCTCGCTGGCCGCCGTGGGCCGTCAGTTCCTCCGGTACGGATGGGGACGGTCTCTCACCGCCGTGCGCCATCCGGCATCCGTCCAACCCCGCCAGCTGGCGGCCCCAGCGCTGGTGATCGGGCTCGCGTCGCCTGCCCGCCGGTGGGTGGCGGGCGCGTACACGCTCGCAGTGGGTGCGGCGGTGCTGCGTGACGGACGCCAGCTCGGACGTTCGGCTCCGGCCTTCATCGCCGCCCTGCCGATCATGCACCTCACTTGGGGCACGGGTTTCCTGGTGGGTCTGGGTCGCGCCGCTGTCGTGCGGCACGCGCCGTGAGGGGCGCGGCATTGCTCGACCCCGCCGGCGCCGCCGTCGCGTCGTCCTTCGACTCGGATCTGACGGCCAACCGGATCGACCCAACGGCGAGACCGGCCGGGCGGACCGCCATTCTCAGTAGCGGCAGGATCATCGCTGCCGCCCTCTCGATGGTTTGGATGGCGGTTGTGACCCGGCACTTGGATGCCGGCGAGGTGGGCTCGCTAACCCTTGGACTCACGTTGTTCGGCGCGCTGTCGGTGCTTGCCGACCTCGGATTGCCAATGGTGGTCGCCGACCGAGTGGCCCGGCGACCGGCCGAGGCCCGATCGCTCGTAAGCGACGTCGTGCGGGTGCGAGTTGTGGCCGGCACCGTCGTGAGCCTCGTGATGGTCGTGCTCTACCGGATGGGGAGCGAGCACACACTCGTGGTGCCGGTCGCCATGGGGTTCGGCCTCGTCAGCACCTCGATCCACAGCACGGTCACGGCCGCCCTCCGTGGACTTGGTCACGTCGTGCCCGACGCCGTCAACGAGGTCGGCTCCCGCCTCCTTGTGCTCGGTCTTGGCAGCCTCCTGCTGGCAAACGGGGCGGGACTTGCAGCGGCAGCGTCGGTGTTCGCCGTCGCCGACGTGGCATCCGCACTCGTGCTCACCCGGTGGGCGCGACGAGTGGTCCACACGCGCGACGTTGCCATCCCCAAAGAGATCTACTCGATCCGAGTGCTTGCCCCGATGGGCCTCGCCCTCCTCGTATCGTCGCTGCACACGAGGATCGATGTGTGGCTGTTGGCGTGGATCAGTAGCACCGAGGTAACCGCGCACTACGCAGTTCCAGCACGAGTCGCCGAGGGCCTCTTGCTGCCAGCAGCAGTGGGCGGTGCGTTGGTGTTGCCGCTGACCAGCGCCGCCTCCACGCGACTCGAGCGGGGTCGTCGAGCGCTCGCCTACGTCGCTGCGCTGGCCGGGTTCGTCGGCGCCGGCGCCGGCGCTGTAGCCCTCGTGGCGGGTCCCCTGCTGCGCGTTGCGTTCGGCGAGACCTACTCCGCAGATGGCGATGTGCTGGCAGTGCTCGCCCTAGCTGCGGTGCCCGCCGCCATCGGGGTCGGGCTTACACCAGTGATGGCGATCCATGCCCGCCGGGCCCTGGTTGCCTGCATGGGCTCAGCGTTGGTGGTCAACCTGGTGCTCAACCTCGTCCTGGTCCCAGGGTGGGACGAGATGGGAGCAGCGTGGGCCACCGTGGCGAGCATGACACTGCTCGCGTTGACGGCCGTCGCCACTGTCTCGCGGTGGTCGGACGACGCCCTGGAAGACGACCGATGATCGATGTCCTGCTCGTCGATTGGCTCGGGCGCGGCGGCATCGCCCAGACCACCGAGGCTTGGGCTCTTGAGATCGGGGCGGCGGGCTCGGCCACAACCGTCGTCACACGTGAGGGGCGGGAGTTGGGCGACGGGCCCGTGCCAGTGGTCAGCTCGCCGGACGGGGGGCCGGCCGCGCTCGTCCACGCACGGTTGTGCCGCCGGGCTGCGGCCCTGATCCGCGAGCGCCGCCCCGACGTGGTCGTGGTCCAGAACTACGTGGTTCCTCTGCTGGAGGAAGCAGTGCACCGGGCCGCGCGGAGTGTGGGCGCCCGGCTGATCCTCATTGTGCATGACCACCGCCTTCACCACCGGGGTGAAGGCAGTCACATCGGCCTGTCCCACTTGGTGCGTCGGGCCGACACGGTGGTGGCCCATACTGCGGCGGTCGCCGACCGGATCGATCGCAACGATGTCCGGGTGGTGCCCCATCCCCAGCCCGTCGGGATGCTGGCCCACAGTGGTGAAAGCGTGATCGCTGCCGACCCCTCTGGTCGTCTGCTCGCCCTCCAGTTCGGTGTGCTCCGAAAGCCGTACAAGGGCACCGCGCTGATGGCCGAGCTAGCCGCGATCGACGACTCAACTTGGGTGTTCGCCCTCGCAGGCGTCGGCGCACCCGAGGTGCCAGCTGCGCAGTCCGTCGACCGCTTCCTCGACCCGGGGGATCTGGTGGCGACGGTGGCCGGGGCGGACGCGTCCATCCTTCCGTACCACCACGCCACGCAGAGCGGCGCAGTGGTACTCGCACAAATGTGCGGCGCTCCACCGATTGCCTCTGCCGTGGACGGCATCGTAGAGCAGATCGAGGACGGCGTGACCGGGTTCCTGGTTGAGCCTGGCGCCGATGTCGGAGCCTGGCGGGAGGCCCTGCGACGTGCTGAGGACCCAGCGGTGCGGGAGCGTGTGAGCCGTGCAGGCCGAGAGGCGGTCGAGGCTGCCCACCAGCGGTTCCGTGAGGCTGCGCTCGACGTCGTCGGGATCGGTCAAGGGTCGCCCGCGACAACGCCCGAGTAGAGGTCCATCCAGCACTCTCGCACGACCGACATCAGCGACCCGGCGCCGCGCCGGCGTGCGATTGGCGCCAGGTCGGCGTGGCGGTCGGCCATCGAGAGCATGGCGGTCGCGAGGCCCCCCGGTGCGGCGATGATCCCGGCGTCGTCGACGGTCTCCCGCATGGAAGGGATGTCGAGATGCACGATCGGTAGCCCGGCGGCGAGAGCCTCAGCGGCGGCAACGCTCGACGCTTCGGACAAGGTGGGGAAGAGACCGAAGTCGACGCTCGCTAAGAGGTCAGGCATCCGAGCACGTGAGATCTGTCCGACGAGCACGACCCGGTCTTCGAGGCCCGCATCGGCCACCCGCTGACGAAGCTCCCTTTCGGCCGGTCCAGAGCCGACAAGCAGGATCCCGAGACGATCTCGATCGACGGCTGAGAGTGAGGCGACTGCATCGATCACCGCTGCCTGGTTCTTGGATGCGATGAGGCGTCCGACGCACACCCCCACCGCAGCGCCGTCCGGGAGCCGCGACCGCCAGACTGGATCCGGGCGACCATGGGCGAACGCGTCGTCGACGCCGATCGGCAACGTGGTGAAGGGACGCCGGAGCGTGGGGAAGTGCTGGTTCATGGCAGCAGTGAGGTGGACGGCTGGGGTCGTGAGAGCGTCGTAGCGATCGAACATCCGCCGGAGCGCTTCATGCTCGATGCGCCCGGGAGGTCGGCGCTCGTAGTGGTGGGTGTAGACCCGACGTGAGCCATGCGGGGCAGTGAGAACACCGAGCAGCGATGGGGGGAAGCCGTGCGAGTGCAGGAGGTCGGGTGGGTCCTGAACCAATAGCCGACGTAGTTCTCGGACGACGGGGAACGAGCCAGCCAACTCTCTGGCACGGCCCCTTCGTTCTTGCCCGACCGTTCGGCTTCCGAGCGAGATGCATGGGACACCTGACGATGCCAGATCGTCACGGAGCGCGGGTGCGTCGCCCACAGTGATCACCTTGGCGTCGAGAACCGGCGCACCTGTCTGCAACAGATCAGTAAGAAGCGCCTCTCCTCCGCCGGAGGCGACTGGCGCAATGAGATGGGTGACCTTCATGTATGCGCAGGGCTTGGTCGGTGCTCGCCCAAGGTCCCTCAGTCGCCAGTGGGGCGGCCCGGCGCGGTCGGGACGGGCTTTGGGTCCGTCGATGCGGCGGTGATGTCGAGCATGCGCTGGAGGGCGACCCGGGCCCACTCCTGGGTGTCGGCGTCGACGTCGATGCGGTTGACGACGGTGCCGTCGACCAGGTTCTCGAGGACCCAGGCCAGGTGGGGGGCGTCGATGCGGAACATGGTCGAGCAGGGGCAGATCAGCGGGTCGAGCGACACGATGGTCTTGTCCGGCGTCTCGTCGTCGAGCCGCTGCACCAGGTGGATCTCGGTGCCCACGGCGATGGTGCTGCCGGGGGGCGCGGCGGCCACGGCCCGGATGATGTAGTCGGTCGAGCCCACCTGGTCGGCGATCTCGCAGACGTCGTGGCTGCACTCGGGGTGCACGACGACGATGCCGTCGGGGTGCTCGGCCCGGAAGGCCTCGATGTGCTCGGGACGGAACCGCTGGTGCACCGAGCAGTGGCCCTTCCACAGGAGGAAGGTGGCGTCCTTGCAGTCGGCCTCGGTGAGCCCGCCCAGCTCGAAGCGGGGGTTCCACACCCGCATGTCGTCGTGGGTGAACCCCATGGTGATGCCGGTGTTGCGGCCCAAGTGCTGGTCGGGGAAGAAGAGGACCTTCCGGCCCCGGGCCCGGGCGTCGGCGACGATCGAGGCCACCTCGGCGTCGGCCACGCTCAGGTCGGGGACCGGGGTGGCGTCCTTGGTGAGGGCCCACTCGAGGATGGCCTGGGCGTTGGTCGAGGTGCAGACGGCGCCGCCGTGCCGGCCCACGAACGCCTTCAGGTCGGCCGAGCTGTTCATGTAGGTGATCGGCACGACCTGCTCGATGTCGACCACAGCGGCCAGGGCCTCCCACGCCTCCTCGACCTCGTCGAGGTCGGCCATGTCCGCCATCGAGCACCCGGCGTTCAGGTCCGGGAGGATCACCTGCTGGTGGTCGCCGGTGAGGACGTCGGCCGACTCGGCCATGAAGTGCACGCCGCAGAACACGATGTACTCGGCCTCGGGCCGCTGCTGGGCCAGCACCGAGAGGCGGTAGGAGTCGCCCCGGGCATCGGCCCAGCGCATCACCTCGTCGCGCTGGTAGTGGTGCCCGAGGATGAACAGCCGGTCGCCGAGGGTGGCCTTGGCCGCCCCGATCCGCTCGTGGAGCTCGTCGATGGGTGCAGTGGTGTACCGCTCGGGGAGCGGGGTCTGGATCCGGATCATGAGGTTGGGACCTCCGGGAAGAGGTTCCGATGTGACCGGTGGGGACAGCCTGGTCGCCTCGCCACGGGGATGTCGGTCTCGGAACCGATATGGAGCCGGATACCAGGCCGGCCGATGTGGGACGGAGTGTACGTCCTGCTGACGCCAACCTGGCGACCGGCACGTCTGTTCCCGGTCAGCGTCCGCCCCGAGCTCACGCTCACACGCTGGTGGGAGGTGCCGATGGGAGCCCGTGGCCTCTCCGTCGTCGACCGCGCCCGTCCGGGTCGCGGCCCCGTCGCCCAGCGCCGTCGTCGCCGACGCGCGGGAGGCGCCCGATCGTCGGCGACTCCTGCTCCTGGCCGTGCTGGTGGCCCTGGTGGGCGTGGTGCTGGCCGGCCTGGCACCCGGGGCCATCTCCGGGCTGAGCGCCCTGTGGCTGGTCACCGGGGTCGCGGTGCCCCTCGCCCTCGCCGCCCTCCGGCCCCGTCTGGGGACGGTGGGCCTGGGCCTCGTCCTGGTCCTCGCCGTCCTGATGCCCGCCGCCCGCACCGTCACCAACGTCATCGACCCGCCCGAGGGACAGCTGGCCGCCCACGACGGCGGGGTCATCGTGACCCGGGCCGCGGCCGAGGACGTGGTCGCCGGCCGCAACCCCTACGCCGCCGACTTCAGCGACGATCTGCCCGAGGTGTGGCGGCGGCTGAGCGTGCGCGGCATCGACAGCTTCGACAACCCGATCCGCTCGGTCTACCCGTACCTGCCGGGAGCGTTCCTTGCCCTCACCCCTCTGGCCGCCGTGTCCGGGGCCGATGACCTGGGGGACCCCCGGTGGGTCATGCTCGCCACCTTCGTGGCCGCGTGCGTCGCCATCGCCCTCCGGCGGACCGACGCCTGGCGGCGCGCCGCCGCCCTGTCCGCCTTCAGCGGCATGATCGTGGCCGTCCACCTGGGCTACGGCACGAACGACACCTGGGCGGCCAGCCTGTTCGTCCTGGCCGCGCTGTCCCTCGAGCGGCGCCCACGGCTCGCCGGGTTGCTGCTCGCGCTGGCCATCTCGGTGAAGTTCCTCTTGTTGCCACCCGTGGCCCTCTGGCTGGCATGGCGGTGGCGGCGCGAGGGGTGGGCTCAGATCCAGCGCCTCTGGACGCTCCCCGCCGTCCTCGTGGCGACGTGCCTCCCGTTCCTCCTGTGGTCGCCGGCGGACTTCCTGAACGACACGCTGCTCTTCTGGCTCGGGCGCAACGACGAGCCGTACCCGAGCTCGGGTTTCGGGCTGGCGGCCGTCGCCCCCGACATGGTGCGGGGCCCGGTGCTGGCGCTGGCCACGGTCGGCTTCGCCGTCCTGGGGGTGCTTGCCGCGCGCGAGGTCGTGCGGCGCTGGCCGCACCACCCGATGACGCTGCCCCCTGCGGCCGCCCTCGTCGTCGCGGGGCTGCTGATCCCGGCCCGCACGTTCCAGGGGAACTACCTGGCGATGTTGGCCGGGCTCCTGGCCACGGCCTGGCTCGTCGACCGGACCCCCGTCGATGCCGCCGATCCGGTGGAGGATCGGGCACCCTAGGGACGTGGTCCAACGTCCCCCCGCCGGCACCATCCCCGACGCTCCCGGCTCCTACCAGTTCAAGGACGCCCACGGACGGGTGATCTACGTCGGCAAGGCCAAGTCGCTGCGCCAGCGCCTGTCGAACTACTTCCAGAACCCGAAGAACATGCACGTCCGGACGGCCCAGATGGTCGCGTCGGCGGAGACCGTGGAGTGGATCCAGGTCGCCAACGACGTCGAGGCGTTCATGCTCGAGTACTCGTTGATCAAGCAGCACCGGCCCCGCTTCAACGTCCGGTTGGTCGACGACAAGAGCTACCCGTTCCTCGCCGTCACGGTGGGCGACGAGTGGCCCCGGCCCATGGTGATGCGGGGCAAGCGCCGCAAGGGCGTGCGCTACTTCGGCCCCTACGCCCACGCCTACGCGATCCGCGACACCCTCGACCTGCTGCTGCGGACGTTCCCCCTCCGCACGTGCTCGGACAACAAGTTCGAGAGCCACCGCAAGCTCGGCCGGCCGTGCCTGCAGTTCCACATCGAGAAGTGCTCGGGGCCGTGCGTCGGCGAGGTCAGCCGCCACGACTACGACGGCTACGTCGAGGACCTGCTGCGCTTCCTCTCGGGTGACACCGACGAGGTCGTCCGCCGCCTGGAGAAGGACATGCAGGTCGCCGCGGCCGACCTCGAGTTCGAGCGAGCCGCCCGGCTGCGGGACCGGCTCGTCGCCGTCCGCAAGGCCATCGAGCGCCAGCAGATGGTGGTCGAGAAGGGCGAGGACATCGACGTCATCGGCATGGCCGAGGACGACCTCGAGGCCGCCGTGCAGGTGTTCTTCGTCCGCAAGGGCCGGGTGCTGGGCCGCAAGGGCTTCATCATCGACAAGGTCGAGGACCTGGCCGAGGGCGAGCTGATCGGCCGGGTGCTGGGCGAGCTCTACCAGGAGCCGCCGCCGATGGGGTTCCCCAAGACCGTCCTCGTCCCCGACGATCCCGACGACCTCGACCTGTACGAGGACTTCCTCGAGGAGCAGCGGGGGAGCCGGGTCACGATCCGCACCGCCCAGCGCGGCCCCAAGCGGGCACTGGCCGAGACGGTCACGCGCAACGCCAACGAGGAGCTGGTGCGCCACCGGCTCAAGCGGGCGAGCGACCACAACAGCCGGGCCAAGGCCCTCAACGAGCTCCAGGAGGCCCTCGGGCTGCCGATGCCGCCGCTGCGGATCGAGTGCTACGACATGAGCCACCTGCAGGGCACCGACTACGTCGGCTCGATGGTCGTCCTCGAGGACGCCCTGCCCAAGAAGTCCCAGTACCGGAAGTTCAAGATCAAGACCGTCGCCGGCAACGACGACTTCGCGGCGATGGAGGAGGTGCTGCGCCGGCGCCTTACCGCCTACCTGGTCGAGCGGGAGAAGCCGGTCAGCGAGCGCGAGGGCCGCTTCTCCTACCCGCCCCAGCTGCTGCTGGTCGACGGGGGCAAGGGCCAGCTCAGCGTCGCCGTCCGGGTCCTCCAGGAGCTGGGACTCGACGAAGAGATCCCGACCGCCTCGCTGGCCAAGCGGTTCGAGGAGGTCTACCTCCCGGGAACGGCCGACCCGGTGCGGCTGTCGCGGCAGTCCGAGGCCCTCTACCTGCTCCAGCGCATCCGGGACGAGTCCCACCGCTTCGCCATCACGTTCCACCGCGACCTGCGCGGCAAGCGGATGACGAAGTCCGTCCTCGACGACATCCCCGGCCTGGGCGAGACCCGCAAGAAGCGCCTCACCAAGGAGATGGGCGGGGTGAAGGCGGTCCAGACCGCGTCGCTCGAGGAGCTCAAGGCCCTGTCGTGGCTGCCCGACGCCGTGGCCGAGGCGGTGCACGCCAAGGTCCACGAGCCGTGACGATGACGGCCGTGCGGCGCGCCCTCTGGGTGGTCCGGGCGTGGCTGCGCCGGCGGGGCTGGCTGCCGCCCGAGGTGCTGCCGCCCGGGGTCCGGGTGACCACCTACAACATCGGGCGGGGAGCGCAGGGCGATCGCGGCGCCCGCTCCACGACGCTCGACCGGGTCGCCGCCACCATCGCGGCTGAACGGCCCGACGTCGTCGCCCTCCAGGAGGCCCACGAGGACGACCTGCCGGTGATCGTCGCCCACCTCCGCGACGACCACGACCTCGAGTACGAATCGCGGTTCGCCGCCGCCCTGGACCGCGACGCCATGGCCGCCGTCGTCGGGCGGGCCCGGCTGCGGGCCGGCTTCGACGAGGCCTTCTGGGCCGACCGCGGCAGCGCCTTCGGCGTCGCCCTGCTGTCGCGTGCACCGCTCACCGAGGTGGAGGTGGTCGAGCTGCCCGGGAACGGGGAGCGGCGCATCGCCCTGCGGGCCCGGACCGAGGTCGCCGGCGTCGCCGTCACCGTCGTGGCGACCCACCTGGCCACGGCCCGGCGATCGACCGAGCAGCGGGACCAGACCCGTGCCCTCGCCGCGCTGGTCGCCACCGTCGAGGGGCCCGTGGTGGTCGCCGGCGACCTCAACCAGGAGGCCGCCGCCGTGGCCGCCGCCCTCGCCGGCACCGGCACCCGTCTGCGCCCGGCCACCGATCCCGATGCCCCCACCCTCGGGGCGCGCACCATCGACCACGTCCTCGTGAGCCCCGACGTCGAGGCGCGGGGCGCCAAGGTGGGGGAGGAGGGCGTCTCCGACCACCGCCCGGTCACCGTCGCCCTGGCCCTGCGCTGACCTCACGCGCTCTCGCGTCACCTCTGGGCGCGGCCGCCCGTCTGCCGCGAGAGCTCGTCGTCGGTCCGGTTAGGTTGCCGCCGTGCGCTGCGAAGTGGTCGCCGTCGGGACCGAGCTCCTCCTGGGGCAGATCACCGACACCAACTCCTCCTGGATCGGCGAGCAGCTGGCGCTGGTCGGCATCGACTCCCTGCGCCAGACCAAGGTCGGCGACAACCTGGGCCGGATGGTCGAGGTCATCGGCGAGGCCATCGACCGGGCCGACGCGGTGATCGTCTGCGGCGGGCTGGGACCGACCCAGGACGACATCACCCGGGACGCCATCGCCCGGGTCATGGGGGTCGACCTCGAGCTCGACGACGGGGTGGTCGGCCGCATCGAGGCCATGTTCGGCGGGCGGGGGCGCCGGATGCCGATGAACAACCTGCGGCAGGCCGAGGTGCCCGTGGGGGCCACCGCCATCGCCGACCCCCAGCCCGGCACCGCCCCGGGCCTGATCTGCCCGCTCACCCGGCCCGGTCCCGACGGCGAGCCGGTCGAGAAGGTCATCTACGCGGTGCCCGGCGTGCCCTACGAGATGAAGGAGATCGTCTCGCAGGCGATCCTCCCCGACCTCCAGCGCCGGGCCGGCATCACCGCCGTCATCCGCAGCCGCACCCTCCGCACCTGGGGCGAGAGCGAGTCGGGCCTGGCCGAGCAGCTGGCCGACCGCATCACCGCCCTGGACCGGGCCGCCGCCGCGGGCGAGGCCCACGGTGCCGTCACCATCGCCTTCCTGGCCTCGGGCATCGAGGGGCTCAAGGTCCGTCTGACGGCCAAGGCCGACACCGCCGAGGCCGCCGCCGCCCTGCTCGCCGCCGAAGAGGCCGAGGTGCGCGCCGTCCTCGGGCCCGACCTGGTGTTCGGCATCGACGACCAGACCATGGAGAGCGTGGTCCTGGACCTGCTGACCGAGCGGGGCCTGACCCTCGGGCTGGCCGAGTCCCTCACCGGCGGCCTGGTCTCGTCCCGCATCACCGACGTGCCCGGGGCATCGCAGGCCTTCCGGGGGTCGATCGTGTCCTACGCGACGGAGGTCAAGGACGACGTGCTCGGCGTGACCGTCCGACCGGTGGTGTCGGCGGAGGCGGCCGAGGCCATGGCGACGGGCGCCCGCCGGGTCCTCGGTGCGGACGTCGGCCTGGCCCTCACCGGGGTGGCCGGCCCCGACGAGCAGGACGGCGAGCGGCCCGGCACCGTGTTCGTCGGTCTCGACATCTCCGGTGCCGTGGAGTCGGTGCGACTCCAGCTGCCCGGCGACCGGCTGCGCGTCCGCCAGTTCGCCACCATCTCCGCCCTCGGCCTCCTGCGGGCCCGCATCGCCGCCGCCCCCGCCGGCCCGAGCTGACGCCCCCTGGCCATGAGGCTGTTCGTGGCGGCCTGGCCTCCGGGCGAGGTGCGGGACGCCCTCCGGTCGATCCCCCGCCCCACGCTCCCCGGTGTGCGGTGGATGCCCGAGGACACCTGGCACGTGACCCTCCGCTTCCTCGGCGAGGTGGCCGACCCCGACCCCGTCGTCGACTCCCTGCGGGCCGAGGTCCCGGGGCACGGGCCGCAGCCGGCGACGCTGGACGCGGCCACGACCCGCCTGGGCCCCGTGCTGGTGGTGCGCGTGGCGGGGCTCGACCGGCTGGCGAGCCTCGTCCGGTCGGCGACGGCCCCGGCGGGCGACGATCCTCGATCCGACCCGTTCGTGGGCCACGTCACGGTGGCTCGCGCCCGGGGCCGGGGTGTCCCCGACGCGCTGGTCGGCCTCGGCCTCGCCGGGGGACCGGTCACCTGGTCCGTCGACGAGGTCGCCCTGGTCCGCAGCATCACCGGCGCCGCCGGCGCCCGCTACGAGACCCGGGCCACGGTCCCGCTGGGTTGAACCCGGCCCCGCCCGGCCGGCTGGATCCCGATGGGCCGGCGCCGGGCGGGGGAATGTCGCCGGTCCGCGGGGGTGCCGTAGCCTCCCGCCGGTGGAGATCATCCGGGCCGACGGCCCGTGCCCGGCACCCGAGATCGGGGCGGCCGTCACCATCGGGGCCTACGACGGGGTCCACCTCGGCCACCGGGCCGTCATCGCCGAGGTGCGGCACCGGGCCGAGGAGCGGGGCCTGCGCAGCGCGGTCATCACCTTCGACCGCCATCCCGCCATGGTCGTGCGGCCCGAGTCGGCCCCCCGCCTGCTGACCGACCTCGACCAGAAGCTCGAGCTGCTGGCCTCGACCGGGATCGACGTCACCCTCGTCGTCCGCTTCGACGAGGCCCGGGCGGCCGAGAGCGCCGAGGACTTCGTGCGCGAGGTCATCGTCGGCTGCCTCGCCGCCCAGGAGGTGGTGGTCGGCGAGGACTTCCACTTCGGCCACCGCCGGTCGGGCACCGTCGGCCTGCTGCGGCGGATGGGGGAGGAGCTCGGGTTCTCGGTCGAGGGTCTCAGCCTGCGGTCGGCCCGCGACGTCGGCGGCGAGGCGGCGGCCATCGGGTCCGAGGCGTCGCCAGCGGCCGACCCCGACGCCCCCGAGGAGAAGGTGAGCTCGACCGCCATCCGCGCCGCCCTCGTCGCCGGCGACATCGGCGTCGCCTCGGCCCTGCTGGGCCGTCCGCACGAGGTGCGGGGGCTGGTCACACCGGGGGACAAGCGGGGTCGGGAGCTGGGCTTCCCCACCGCCAACGTCGCCGTGGCCGGCGAGATCCTCATGCCCGCCGACGGCATCTACGCCGGCTGGCTCGTGCGCGAGGACGGCACGGTGCTGCCGACGGCCATCAACCTGGGGCGCCGCCCGACCTTCTACGAGCAGGCCCACGCCTCGCTCCTCGAGGCCCACGTGCTCGACTTCGACGGCGACCTCTACGACGAGCACGTGGCCGTCCGCTTCGTGGCCCGCCTCCACGGCGAGGTCAAGTACCCCTCGGTCGAGGCCCTGGTCGCGGGCATCGCCGCCGACGTCGTCGAGACCCGCCGCATCCTCGGCGTCTCGCCGCACCGGGGGCGGGTGCCCGACCCGGACGGTCGCTGACCAGGAACGATGGCGCGGGGCCGGGGGTTCGGCCTGGCATGCTGGCAGCCATGACCGCCACCCGGCGCCGGGGAGGGACACGGGACGAGGCCCTCCGGCGGGCCCGCATCACCGGGGTCACCACCGACGCCGACACCGCCCCCGTGATCGGCCCGGCCGACCGCCCGGAGCAGATCAGGAGCCGGCGCCTCCCCCGCCTGGCCCGCCACACCATCACCTTGTCCGACGGCCACGAGGTCGGCGTCGCCGTCTGCGGGCGGGGGCTGCCGCTCGTGCTGGTCCACGGCTTCACGGCCGAGGGGATGCTCTACGCCCAGACGCTGTCCCGGCTCGTCGGCTCCGGCTTCCGGGTCATCGCCATCGACACCGCCGGCCACGGCGGGACGCTCGGCCTGCCCACCGGCGGCGCCAACCTCGAGCACTACACCCGGCTGCTCGGGCGGGTGCTCGACGAGCTCGGCATCCGCCGGGCCGTGCTGGCCGGGCACTCGATGGGTGGGCGCCTGGTGACCGAGCTGGCCGCCCAGGAGCCCGACCGGGCCATCGCCGTGGTGCTCCTCGACGCCATCGTGGGCGACACCTGGGACCGCATGGTCAACCTCTTCCGGGTGGCACCGCCGCTCCTGGCCGGCGTGGGCACGGCGCTGGCGATCGACACGGTGACGACGTTGCCCCTCTTCCGGGATCCGGCCCAGGCCCGCAAGCTGGGCCGGCTGCTGGCGCCGGTCGTCGCCGGCCACCTGCGCCGACCGTGGCGGATGATGGGCCCGGGCGTGTCCATCATGCGGTCCCGGGGCTCGGGCTGGATGCTCGACCGCATCGCCGAGGAGGAGATCCCCCTCATCGTGATCCACGGCGAGCGCGACGTCGCCGTCCCGATGGCCACCGCCCGCGACGCCGCCCGGCGGGGCCACGGCGCCCTGGTGACGGTCCAGAAGGCGGGGCACTCCTGGCTCCTGCGCGACCCCCGGACCCTGCCCGCCATCCTCGAGGCCCTCATCGCCAGCTCGGTGGGCGACGCCATCGCCCACCGGGTGGCCCACGACCTCGGGTACGACAGCCCCGGGTTCCTGCACGAGGCCTCGCTCGACGAGGTCGACGCCGCGTACCTCGAGCCCGACGCCCCGGTGCTCGACCTGTCGCCCCCGTTCGAGCGGCCCGACACCATGCCCCGCCAGGACCGGCCCCGGTACCGATGGTCGTTCGACGACGTCGCCCCCGCCTCCCTCGAGGTCGAGGACCTGCCGGCCAACGTGACCCGCCTGCGTGCCTGAGCGGATGTGCACCGGGTCACGGGTGCGCTGCTAGCCTGACCCCTGGCTCCGAGCACGCTCGCGCGTGCCCGAGCATCGGCCCCCCGACACGTCGCGGCTGCACGTCGAGAGACACGCAGTACACGGTCACGGGAGCTGGGTCCGACACCCGCACGGGGCGCGTTGCGTCCCGCCCCAACCAGAGAGACACCGCATGTCCGAGATCACCGACCGCGCCAAGCCCGGCGTCATCGAGGAGCACCGCCTCCACGACACCGACACCGGCTCGCCCGAGGTGCAGATCGCCCTGCTCACGCAGCGCATCAACCACCTCACCGAGCACCTGAAGGTCCACAAGAAGGACTTCCACAGCCGGCGCGGTCTCCTGATGCTGGTCGGTCGTCGCCGCCGGCTGCTCGACTACGTCGCCAAGAACGACGTCGAGCGGTACCGAGCGATCATCGCCAAGCTCGGCCTGCGCCGATAGAGATCCCCTGATGAGCGGCCTCCTCGGCCGCTCATCGCCTTTTTCGGAAGGCATGCCTCCCGGGAGGCACCTGACAACCCAACCCGTGCACCGGATCCTCGGATCAGTTGCCGGTCGCCTTCATCCCGGAACCGTTTCGGGGGGATGCCGACTGGGAGCTGGCCGGGCCGGGGCACCACGCGAGGCGCCGAGCGCCTCGAGAGGAGACACCCCATGGCTGACGCCATCACCGTGTCCGCGCCGGTCTCCGGCACGGACAAGACCCTGACCTTCGAGACCGGGGTCCTGGCCCCGCAGTCCCAGGGCGCCGTCGTCGCCGGCATCGGCGACACCCGTGCCCTCGTCACCGCCAACGGCGACGACAAGACCCGCGAGGGCATCGACTTCTTCCCCCTGACGGTCGACGTCGAGGAGAAGATGTACGCCATCGGGAAGATCCCCGGCTCGTTCTTCCGCCGCGAGGGCCGCCCGACCGACGAGGCCGTGCTGACCTGCCGCCTCATCGACCGCCCGCTGCGCCCGTCGTTCGCCGACGGCTACCGCAACGAGACCCAGGTCGTCGCCACCATCATCGGGGCCGACCAGGTCAACCCGCACGACGTGGTCGCCATCAACGGCGCCTCCGCCGCCCTGATGCTGTCGGGCCTGCCGTTCGACGGCCCGCTCGGCGCCGTCCGCCTCGCCTACTCCACCGAGGGCGCCTGGGTCCCGCACCCGACCTTCGAGGAGCTCGAGGACGCCACCTTCCAGCTCGTCGTGGCCGGCCGCTCGGTCGGCGAGGACGACGTCGCCATCATGATGGTCGAGGGCAACGGCACCGAGAAGGCGTGGAGCCTCTACGAGGCCGGCGCCCCCAAGGTCACCGAGGCCGTCATCGCCGAGGGCCTCGACGCCTGCAAGACCTACATCGGCGAGTCGATCAAGCTGCAGCGCGAGCTGGTCGAGAAGGCCGGCGTGCGCCCCGCCCTCAAGTGGGAGGCGCAGCCCGACTACACCGACGAGATCCTCACCGCCGTGCAGGCCTACGAGGCCGACATCGCCACCGCCAACAGCGGCGCCGACAAGGTCGAGCGCAACGCCGCCACCACCGCGCTCCGCGACCGGATCCTCGAGGACCTGACCGCCGAGGGCAAGGACTTCGCCGGCCAGGCCAAGCAGGTGCTCAACGCCCTGCGCACGACCACCAAGAAGGTCATCCGCAAGCGCCTCGTCACCGACGGCGTCCGCATCGACGGCCGTGGCCCCCGCGACCTGCGGGCCGTCACCGCCCAGGTCGGGGTCATCCCCACGGCCCACGGCACCGGCCTCTTCCAGCGCGGCGAGACCCAGGTCCTGAACGTGCTCACCCTGGGCATGCCCCGCATGGACCAGCTGCTCGACACGCTGTCGCTGCAGAACAAGAAGCGCTACATGCACCACTACAACATGCCGCCCTACTCCAACGGCGAGACCGGGCGCATGGGCGGCACCAAGCGCCGCGAGGTCGGCCACGGCATGCTCGCCGAGCGGGCCCTGCTGCCGGTCGTCCCGTCGCTCGAGGAGTGGCCCTACGCCCTCCGCCTGGTGTCCGAGGTCCTGTCGTCCAACGGCTCGACCTCGATGGGCTCGGTCTGCGCCTCGTCGCTGTCGCTGATGGACGGCGGCGTGCCGATCAAGGCGCCGGTGTCCGGCATCGCCATGGGCCTGGTCAAGGAGGGCGACACCTACGTCACCCTGACCGACATCCTCGGGGCCGAGGACGCCTTCGGCGACATGGACTTCAAGATCGCCGGCACGGAGGAGTTCATCACCGCCCTCCAGCTCGACACCAAGATCGACGGCCTCCCCGCCGACGTCCTGGCCGCCGCCCTCGACCAGGCCCGCGAGGCCCGGATGCAGATCCTCGAGGTCATGAACGCCACCATCGCCGAGCCCCGCTCGGACGTGGGCGAGACCGCCCCGAAGATGATCAGCTTCGAGATCCCGATCGACAAGATCGGCGAGGTCATCGGGCCCAAGGGCAAGGTCATCAACGCCATCCAGGCCGAGACCGGCGCCGACATCTCCGTCGACGACGACGGCACCGTCGGCACCGTGGCCATCGGCTCCACCGACCGCGGTGCGGTCGCCGAGGCCGAGCGCCAGATCAAGCTGATCCTCGACCCGCCCACCGCCGAGGTCGGCGCCGTCTACACCGGTCGGGTCGTGAACATCACCAAGTTCGGTGCGTTCGTGAACATCCTCCCGGGCCGTGACGGCCTGGTCCACATCTCCAAGCTCGGTGGCGGCAAGCGCATCGACCGGGTCGAGGACGTGGTCAGCCTGGGCGACGAGATCGAGGTCCGCGTCGACGACGTCGACCCCAACGGCAAGGTCAGCCTGACCCCGGCCGACCAGCCCGTCGAGGAGCGCAAGCCCCGCGGCGAGGGTGGCGACCGGGACCGCGGCGACCGTGGTGACCGGGGCGATCGCGGCGGCCGTGGTGGCCGTGACCGTGACCGTGACAGCAGCCGCAGCGGTGCCCGCGACTCCGACAGCGGGTCCGTGGCCACCGCCGCCCCCGAGGCCGAGGTCGTGTCCTTCGAGGACGCCTTCGACGCCGAGGTGGCCGCCGAGTTCGGCGACCTGGGCCCGGCCGGCGACGACCGCCCCCGGGGCGGCGGCAGCGGTGGTGAGCGCGGCGCCGAGGGCGGCCGCTCCCGGCGCCGGCGCCGCTGAGCCAGCACCCCCACCGGTTCTGTCAACCCTCATGCGCTCCTGAGGCCCATGGGGATTGACAGAACGGACCTGGCGGTCACGACCCTGCCCTCCGGGCGCAGGGTCGTGACCGACCGCGTCCCCGGTGCGGCGTCGGTCAACGTCCTCGCCCTCGTGGGCGTGGGCGGACGGGACGAAACGGCCGCCCAGGCCGGGGTGTCCCACTTCCTCGAGCACCTGCTCTGCAAGGGCAGCACGACCCGGGCCTCGGACGTGGTGGCCGAGGACGTCGACGCCCGCGGCGGCGACCTCGACGCCTTCACCGACCGCGAGCGGACCGCGGTCCAGCTGCGGGTGCCGGCCCACGACCTGGGCTTCGCCGTCGACCTGGTCGGCGACCTCGTCCTCCGGCCGGCCATGCGCCCCGACGAGATCGAGGTCGAGCGGCGGGTGATCCTCGAGGAGCTGGCCCAGGCCCTCGACGACCCCGAGGACCGGGCCCACACCCTCACCAACGCCGCCCTGTACGGCGATCACCCGCTGGCCCGCGAGATCATCGGCGACCGCCGGACGCTCCACGCCCTGGGCGTCGACGCCATCGGCGCCTTCCACCGGGCCGAGTACCACCCGCGGGCGATGGTGGTGGCCGCGGCGGGGGCCGTCGTCCACGACGAGGTCGTCGAGATGGTCGCCCGGTGGGACGACGGCGCCGCGCCCCACCCGCCGAGCGCCCTCGCCCCCCGGGGCGTCCCCGGTCTGCAGCCCCGCACCACCGAGGTGGTGCGCCAGGGTGGCGAGCAGGTGACGCTGGTGCTGAGCTGGCCCCTCGGACCGGTCGACCAGCCAACGCGCCTCCCGCTGGCCGTCCTGGCCCACATCCTGGGCGGCGGCCCGGCCAGCCGCCTGTTCCGCACCGTGCGCGACGAGCGGGGCCTGGCCTACGCCGTCGACGCCTCGCTCGCCCTCTACTCCGACGTCGGCCACCTCGCCGCCTTCGCCGCCTGCTCACCGGAGGCCGTGGCCCCCGTGCGGGCGACCATCGCCGCCGAGGTCGAGCGGCTCGCGTCCGAGGGCCCCACCCCCCGCGAGGTCGAGGTCGCCGTCGGCTACGTCGCCGGGTCGTCGACCCTCGCCCTGGAGGACACCGGCACCCGGTCGTGGTGGGCGGCCATCGGCGAGCTCGAGCGGGGCGGCGCCCGGCCCGCCACCGAGTGGATCGACGCCTATCGCCGGGTCACCGTGGACCAGGTGCGCCAGGTCGCCCGCCGCCTGGCCGGCGACCCCACCGTGGTCGCGGTCGGGCCCGTCCCGAGGCGGACCAGGCTCTAGCCCGGGCGGGTCAGGCCGGGGTCCGGAGGCGTCGGGTGATCTCCGCGCCCATCGTCTCGCACTCGGTCATCGGGTGGTCATGCGGGCAGCCGAGGGTGCCGTGCAGGTAGCTGCGGGCGTGCTGGAGGCGGGCGATCTCCTCGTCGAGCACCGTGAGCCGCCGCCGGGCGATCGCCTTCCACTCGTCGATGTCGGCCGCCCCGATCACCCCGGCGATCTCGTCGAGCGACAACCCTGCGTCCTGGAGCATCCCGATGAACACCAGCCGGCGGAGGGTCGCGGTGCGGTAGCGACGCTGGCCCGAGACCCGGGCGTCGGGCGCGAGCAGGCCCCGCCGTTCGTAGTAGCGGACGGCGGAGGTGGCCACCCCGGCCCGGGCCGCGACCTCGCCGATGGTCAGGAGATCGTCCATCCCGGCAGTTGACGTGAACCCGGGTTCAACCGTCAAGGTCGGATCATGACCGAGCCCATCCTCGCCCCGACCGACCTCAGCGTCCCCAACCACCACGCCGACCACCCCGGGTTCTCCGGGATCAGCGGAACCGTCCTGGCCCTCGTCTTCGCCGTCGGGCGGGGACGCGCCGCCCGGGTGGCGGCCGACCTGGCCGACGTCGCCCCCGGGGACCACGTCGTCGACGTCGGCTGCGGGCCTGGGACGGCGCTGCGGATCGCCGCCCGACGGGGCGCGTCCGGGGTCGGGGTCGACCCCGCTCCGGTGATGCGACGCGTGGCCCGGGCCCTCACCCGGCCGGGGCGGCCGATCCGATGGGCGCCCGGGGTGGCCGAGGATCTCCCCGTGCCCGACGGGGCGGCCACCGTGGTGTGGTCGATGGCCACCGTGCACCACTGGCAGGACGTCGAGCAGGGCCTGGCCGAGGCCCACCGCGTCCTGGCTCCCGGCGGCCGCCTCCTCGCCGTCGAGCGGCGGACCGTCGCCGGCGCCGAGGGCCGGGCCAGCCACGGCTGGGTCCCGGCCCAGGCCGAGGCCTTCGCCGTCGCCTGCCGCCACGCCGGGTTCACCGACGTCGCGGTGCGCACGGAGCGCGTGCGGTCGAGCGACCAGCTCGTGGTGCTGGCCACCCGGCCCTGAGGGGCCTCAGGGGCGGAGGGCGATGCCGGCGCCGCTGCGGTTCACGACCCCCATGGTGCGGGCCTGGCTGGCCTCGAGCGCGGCGCGCAGCCCGGGGTCCAGGTCGGGGCGGGCGAGGGTCGCGGCGGTGGGCAGCACCTCGTAGGTGCCGAGGTCGACGAAGGTGGGCACCGCCTCGATCGTCCGCACCGCCAGCGGGCCGCCGGCCGGTCCGGCCACCGTGACCACGACGGTCAGGCCGTCGCGCCGCACGTCCTGGGACTGGTTGGAGAGCTGGTTGCCGAGGCCGAAGACGACCCAGGTGTCGCCGACCCGCTCGATGGGCTGGACGACGTGGGCGTGGTGGCCGACCACCAGGTCGACCTCGGCGATGGCGGTGACGGCGGCGGCCATGTCGCGCTGGTAGGCGTCCGGTTCGTGCTGGTACTCGGTGCCCCAGTGGACGCTGACGACGACGAGCTGCGCCCCGGCGGCCCGGGCCGCGGCCGCATCCCGGGCCACCACGGCGGGGTCGAGGGCGTCGACGATCCACGGGGCGTCGGCCGGTGGCTGGTAGCCGTTGAAGCCGTAGGCGTAGGAGAGGTGGGCGACGACCACGCCGTCGAGGGAGTAGAGGCGGGGCGCCACGTCCTCCTCGGGGGACCGGGCCGTGCCGACGTGGCCCAGGCCGAGGGCGTCGAAGGTGCCCAGGGTCGCGTCGATGGCCGGCCGCCCTCCGTCGAGGCTGTGGTTCGACGCCGTCGAGCAGCCGTCGTAGCCGGCGCCGGCGACGGCCCCGGCGAGCTCTCGCGGGGCGTGGAACGACGGGTAGCCGGTGACCTGCTGGCCGTCGCCCACCAGCGGCACCTCCAGGTGGCACAGGGCCAGGTCGGCGCCGCCGACGATCGGCGCCAGCGGGGCGAGCATGGGCCCGAAGTCGTAGGGCGCCCCGGCGGCGGCGCCGTCGCGCTGGGCCTCGGCCACGAGCGGCATGTGCGTCAGGAGGTCGCCGCCGAAGGCGAGGGTGCGGACGACCTCCGGGGGCGGGGCGGTGGTGGGCGGGGCCGTGGTCGGCCCGGTGGTGGGCGGGGGCGTCGGCGGCTCGGGGGTGGCCGGGTCGCCGTCGTCGACCGCCACCACGGGCGTGGTCGACGAGGGGGGTGGGGGTGCGGCGTCGGTCCCCGCCTCGGCCCCGCAGGCGCCGAGGAGGAGGGCCAGGGCCAGTCCGACCCGCGGGGCGTGGTGTCGTGCCGTGCCCCGAGGGTAGGTGACCTCCGCCACACGGGGGCGGATGCCGGTCAGGACGACCGGCGTCGGGCGGTGATCTGGCGGGTGGCGGCGGTGGTCGCGGTGAACAGTGCCGTCGTGTCGGCGACGAGCTGGTCGAGGGTGACGTCGAGGTGACCGTCGAGCCAGGCCACGATGGTCTCGGTCAGCCCGCCCACGAGCATGGGCGCGGCGACCAGGCCGATCGTCTCCCCCGGCGGCGGGGGGCCGTGGCGCTCCCGACCCAGCTCGGTCAGGGCCAGGCCCACGTCGTGGAGGGTGGTGAGCCGGCGTCGGGCGAGGGCCTCGTTGCCGAGGGCCTCGGTGTAGAGCACCCGGGCCCGGCGGGGGTCCTCGGCCACGAAGCGCACGACGGTCTCCACGCCGGTGCGGGTGAAGGCCTCCTCGTCGTCGCCCACGTCGGCCAGGCGGGCGGCCAGGAGGGCGCCGAGCTCGGCCACCTGCTGGTCGTAGACGGCGACGAGCAGGGCGTCGCGGTCGGCGAAGCTCTCGTAGAAGTAGCGGGGGTTGAGGCGCGTCGCCCCGCAGACCGCCCGGACGGTCGTGGCCGCGTCGCCCTCGGTGCCGAGCAGCTCGAAGGCGGCCTCGACGAGCAACCGCCGGCGCTCGGCGCGGCGCTCGGCCGGGGGCACCCCCACCCAGCGGTGGGCCCCGGCGGCGGTGGGGGCGGCAGGCATGGGCTCCACGCTAGGTGATGCTGGCAACGGGCGTTGCCATGGGGTACCGTCACATCTGGCAACGCCCGTTGCCAAAGCGACCACACGGGGTCAGACCCCATGTGACCGCGCCGGACGATGGCTGGAGGGTCGGCTCGATGCACGTGGTGGTCGTGGGCGGTGGCATCGGCGGGCTGGCGACCGCCCTGATCCTCGGACGCCAGGGCCACCGGGTCACGGTGGTCGACCGGGACGGGATGGCGCCGGCCGCCGACGTCGACGCCGCCTTCGGGGCCGACCGCCGGGGCGCGCCCCAGACGCGCCACACCCACGGCTTCCTCGCCCGCCTGGTCCTCGAGCTCCGCCACCGCCTGCCCGACATCCACGACGAGCTGGTGGCGGCCGGGGCCGTCCCGCTGCCCCTCACCCGCGCCTTCGCCGACGACCGCCCCGGCGACGAGGACCTCGTCGTCCTCACCATGCGCCGCTCCACCGTCGAGTGGGTGCTGCGCCGCCGGGCGGCCGAGTCGTCGGTCGAGCTGTGCAGCGACCGCGGCGTCACCGGCCTGCGGGCCAAGCCCGGAGAAGCCGCCGGCGGCGCCCCCACCATCACCGGCGTCGAGCTCGACGACGGCACCGCCCTCGACGCCGACGTCGTGGTGCTCGCCACCGGCCGGCGGGGCCCGGTCCCGGCCTGGCTGGCGGCCGTGGGCGCCGACGTCCCCGAGGAGGTCCACGAGAGCGGCCTCGTCTACCTCTCGCGCTGGTACCGCCGACCGGGCGGGTTCGCCGTGCACGGCGAGGCCAAGGCCGGCGGCGACCACGGCTTCCTCAAGTACCTCGCCATCCCCGGCGACGGCGACGTCGCCTCCATCACCCTCGCCCTGCGCACCAGCGACGCCGAGATGCGGGCCCTGCTGGCCAACGAGGACCGCTTCGACGCCGCCGCCGCCCTGTTCGAGGGGGCCCGGGCGCTGTTCGACCAGGGCGACGTCGAGCCCGTCACCGACGTGCTCCCGATGGGCGGTCTCATCAACCGGCGGCGGCGCTTCCTCGCGCCCGACGGCCAGCCCGTCGCCCTCGGCCTCCACGCCGTGGGCGACGCCCACACCTGCACCAACCCGCTCTACGGCCGGGGCTGCTCGCTGGCCGTGGTCCAGGCCGGGCTGCTCGCCGACGCCATCGCCGCCCACCCCGCGGCCACCGCCGACGACGCCGACGCCCGGGCCCGCGCTTACGAGGCGGCGTGCACCCGCGAGGTCGTGCCCTGGTTCGAGATCTCCGTCCAGTCCGACGCCATGGGGAGCGACCCCAACGGTCGCAACATCGCCGCCACGGGCACCGACGCGGTGGCCGAGTCGGCCGCCCACGACGCCAACCGGGCCATCGCCCGGGTCTTCGCCGCCGGCGGCCAGGACCCCGTCGTCGGTCGCGGCCTGATGCGCCTGATGAACCTGCTCGCCACCCCGTCGGACCTGATGGCCGACCCCGAGTTCACGGCGCAGGCCATGACGATCCTCGGCGACCCCGACACCTACCCCGTCCCGCCCCCTCCGCCCGGACCCACCCGGACCGAGCTGCTCGCGCTGCTCAGCGCGTAGACCCAAGGAGCACCCGACGTGCACGACCTCGTGATCCGCAACGGACGCATCGCCGACGGGAGGGGAGGACCCTCGTCCGTCGCCGACGTCGGCATCGACGGCGAGCACATCGCCGCCGTCGGCACCGACGTCGGCCCCGGCCACCGGGAGATCGACGCCGACGGCCGCCTCGTCACCCCCGGCTGGGTCGACATCCACACGCACTACGACGGCCAGGTCACCTGGGACCCGGACGTGTCGCCGTCGAGCTGGCACGGGGTCACCAGCGTGGTGATGGGCAACTGCGGGGTCGGCTTCGCCCCGGTGCGGCCCGACCAGCGGGACTGGCTGGTCCAGCTGATGGAGGGCGTCGAGGACATCCCCGGCGCCGCCCTCACCGAGGGCATGACCTGGGCCTGGGAGAGCTTCCCCGAGTACCTCGACGAGGTCGAGAGCATGGCCCGGGTGCTCGACGTCGCCGCCCTGGTGCCCCACGGCGCCCTCCGGGCCTACGTGCTGGGCGAGGGCCGCGGCAACGACGTCGCCACCGCGGCCGAGATCGCCACCATGCGCGACCTGGCCCGGGAGGCGCTGGTGGCCGGGGCCGTCGGAGTCTCCACCACCCGGACGCTGCTGCACCGGGCCAAGGACGGTGAGCTGGCCGCCGGCACCACCGCCGCCGCCCAGGAGCTGATCGGCATCGGCGAGGCCCTGGCCGGCATCGGCCACCGGGTCTTCTCGGTCGCCAGCGACATGCTCGACCTCGACGGCGAGATCGCCTGGATGGCCGAGATCTCCCGCCGGGCGGGGGTCCCGGTGACCTTCCAGACCCTGCAGACCGATCTGGCCCCCGAGATGTGGCGGGACTGGATCGACCGGGGCCTGGCCGCCAACCGCACCGGGGCCTGGCTCGTGCCCCAGGTCGCCGGGAAGCCGGCGTCGATCCTCGTGGGCTTCGAGTCGAGCTTCCACCCCTTCACCAAGCACGCCGCCTACCAACCCCTGGCTGACCTGCCCCTCGACGAGCGCCTCGCCGCCCTCCATCGGCCCGAGGTGCGGCAGGCGATCCTGTCCGAGGAGCGCACCTTCACCGGCTCCGAGGGCTTCCTCTACGGGAACATGCACAAGCTGTTCCCGCTGGGCGACCCGCCGCAGTACGAGCCGTCGCCGGAGGAGAGCGTGGGCGCCATCGCCGCGCGCCACGGTGTCTCGCCGCTGGAGGTCGCCTACGACCTCATGCTCGAGCGGGGCGGCAAGGAGCTCCTCTACCTGCCGATCCTCGGGTACGCCAACGGCGGGCTGTGGGCGATCGACGAGATGCTGCGCCACCCCGGCACCGTCCTCGGCCTGGGCGACGGCGGCGCCCACTGCGGCGTGCTCTGCGACGCCAGCCTCCCGACGTTCATGCTCACCCACTGGGCCCGCGACCGGGACCGGGGCCCGGTCATGGCGGTCGAGCAGATCGTCCAGCACCAGACCAGCCGCACCGCCGCCCTCTACGGCTTCGCCGACCGGGGCGTGCTCGCCCCCGGGTACCTGGCCGACCTCAACGTCATCGACTTCGACGGTCTGGCCCTCGACCCGCCCGAGATGGCCTACGACCTGCCCGCCGGGGGCAAGCGGCTGATCCAGCGGGCGCGGGGCTACGGGGCCACGATCAAGTCCGGGGTGGTGGTGCGCGAGGACGACCAGGCCACCGGCGAGCGGCCCGGAGGGCTGATCCGGGCCGGGCGTGGGGGGGCGTCCGGCCCCCGCCGCCCCGGCGCCGCGCCCGTCCCGGCGGGGATGGCGTGATGGCGGAGCGCACCATCACCCGTCCCGACGGGGTCGAGCTCCGCGTGGTCGAGGCGGGACCGGCCGACGGCCCGCCGGTCGTCCTCGCCCACGGGTTCCCGGAGCTGGCGTACTCGTGGCGGCACCAGATCCCGGCCCTGGCCGAGGCCGGGTACCACGTCCTCGCCCCCGACCAGCGGGGCTACGGCGGGTCGTCGCGTCCGGAGGCGGTCGAGGCCTACGACATCGTCCACCTGACCGACGACATCGTCGCCCTGATCGACGACGTCGGCCGCGACACGGCGGCGATCGTGGGCCACGACTGGGGCTCGATGGTCGTGTGGGGGACGGCGCAGCGCCACCCCTCGCGGGTCGCGGGCGTGGTCGGCATGAGCGTGCCGTTCGTCCCGCGGGGCGACCACCCGCCGACCGCGGCCATGCGCCACCTCCTCGGGGACGCCTTCTTCTACATGCTCTACTTCCAGGAGCCCGGCGTGGCCGACGCCGACCTGGCCGCCGACCCCGAGCGGACGATGCGGGGGATGCTGCTCGGCATGTCCCCCGCGGCGCGGGAGTCCGTCGACCCGACGGCGATGTTCGCCAACGACGGGCGGGGGTTCGTCGATCGGCTCCCGCAGGTCACCGAGGTGCCCGACTGGATCACCGAGGAGGAGGTCCAGCACTACGTCGCCGAGTTCACCCGCACCGGCTTCACCGGGGGCATCAGCTGGTACCGGAACCTCGACCGCAACTGGGAGCTGATGGAGCCCCACGCCGGGCAGGAGGTCCAGCCCCCGGCCCGCTTCGTCGGCGGCGCCCTCGACCCGGTCCTGATGATGACGCCCCCCTCGGTGCAGGACGGCTGGCTGGCCGACGACCGGGGCACCGTCATCGTCCCCGAGGCCGGCCACTGGGTGCAGCAGGAGAAGCCCGCCGAGGTCAACGCCACCCTCCTCGAGTTCCTGGAGGGCCTCAACCCCTGGTGACCCCGCGAACCTTGTCCGGAACCCGGCCACAGAGGGGGACTTCCGGACAAAGCTGGAGGGGGGAGGGGGCGGCGCCGGTCACACTGGGGCATGGGCGCAGGGGAGGTGGCGCGGGCGATCGACCGGCTGGTCGGGGGGCGCGACGTCGTCCTCACCACCAACGCCGTGCGGGGGGTCGGTCCGCTCGTGGAGGCGGTGCGGTCGCACGGCGCCGCCCGGGTCCTCGTGCTCGGGACCGGCGAGGGCACCGGCGACCGGCCCGACGACGTCACCACGGTGCTGGCCCCGCGCCGGGCCGGGACGATGTCCGAGGAGGTCGTGGCGCTCGAGGGCCTCCTGGAGGGGCTGGAGCCCGAGGCCCTGGCCGCCATCGACGCGTGGGACCCGGACCGGCAGGCCCTGGTGCTGGCCAACCCCTTCGTCGTGGGCGCCGACCTGGGCGGACGGCCGATCGTCGGCCAGCGCCGCCCGGCCTGGGCCGCCGTCGAGGACAAGGCCACCGTCGACGACCTGCTGGTCGCGGCGGGGGTGCCGGTGCCGGCCCACGAGGTCGTCGCCCCCGCGCAGGCAGGAGCGGCGGCGAGGCGCGTCGACCGGGGCGACGGCGTGGTCGTGGCGGCCGGGGGGCGCAACGGCGGGGCCGAGATGGTCCGCTGGGTGGACCCGACCGAGGCCGCGGCGGTGGCCGAGGACCTGGTGGCCCGGGCGACGTGGGCACGCGGCGCCGGGGTGGGTCGGGTCCGGGTGGCACCGTTCGTCGAGGGCGTCCCCTGCAGCATCGGCGCCTTCGTCACCGGCGACGGGGTGGCCGTGCGGCGCCCGGTCGAGAACCTCAACCTGCGCCGGGGCCGCGGCTTCCTCTACGCCGGCATCTCGACGACCTACGACCCGCCGCCGGCGGTGCGCGGCGCCATGGAGGACGCCGCCCGCCGGGTGGGGGAGGAGCTCCGGAGGCGGGTCGGGTACCGGGGCGCCTTCGCGATCGACGGCATCGCCGGTGCCGACGGGTGGGTCGCGACCGAGGTCAACGCCCGGCTGTCGGGGGGCTTCGGCGCCCTCCCGGTCGACGGCGACCTGCCCCACGTCGGACTCGTGCAGGTCCTGGTGGCCGAGGGCCTGGCCGACGACGTCCTCACCGCGCCCGCCCTGGAGGCGCTCTACGGCGCCCGGGCCGACGCCAGCCGCACCTTCCGACTCGCCCGGGTGGTCGACGCCGTCCCGCCCGGAGGCCCCACCGGGGTCGACGTCGTCGTCGACGGCCCGACCGCCCGTGTCGCCGACCCTGACGAGGACCCACACGGCCACATGCTGATCGGCGCCGCCGCCACCGGTGCCGTCGTCCTCGTGCGGATGACGAGCGACACCGCCCCGCTCGCAGTCGGCCCCTCCGCCGCCCCGCTCGCCGTCAGCCTCCTGGACCTGGCCGGTCATCTCTGGGCCACCGGCACCGCCGGCCTGACGCCGCCGGGAGGACCCTGGTGACGTCGGGCGAGCCTTGGGGGAGCGATGAACCCCTCCGGTAGCGTCAACCCGATGTTCGCACCGCTGCCGGACAAGCCCGACCACCCCTCCATCGAGCAGCAGATCCTGGACCTCTGGGCCGCCCAGGGGACCTTCGACGCGGTGCGCGCCAAGAACGCCGACGGCCCCCGGTTCAGCTTCGTCGACGGCCCGGTGACGGCCAACAAGGACCTGGCCGTGCACACGGCGTGGGGTCGCACGCTCAAGGACGTCTTCCAGCGCTACAAGGCCCTCAAGGGCTTCCACCAGCGCTACCAGAACGGGTTCGACTGCCAGGGCCTGTGGATCGAGGTCGGCGTCGAGAAGGAGCTGGGCCTCAACTCCAAGCGCGAGATCGAGGAGTTCGGCCTGGCCGAGTTCGCCCGCCGCTGCCGCGAGGTCGTGGTGCGGTCCTCGGCCTCTCTCACCCAGGGCTCCATCCGCCTCGGCCAGTGGATGGACTGGGAGAACAGCTACTACACGTTCAGCGACACGAACATCTCCTACATCTGGCGCTTCTTGAAGGAGGTCCAGGACCAGCGGCGGCTGTACCGGGGCCACCGGTCCACCGAGTGGTGCCCCCGCTGCGGCACCTCGATCAGCGCCCACGAGCTGGTCGGCAGCTACGTCGACCAGACCGACCCCTCCCTGTACGTGCGGTTCCCCCTTCTCGACCGGCCCGGCGAGGCCGTCGTCATCTGGACCACCACGCCGTGGACCCTGCCGGCCAACGTCGCCGCCGCGGTGTCGCCCACCGCCCGCTACGGGCTGCGGGACGGCGAGTGGCGGGCCGTCGAGCGCCAGCTCGTCGACGGTGCCGTCCTCCCCGACGACGCCTTCGACGAGATCGTCACCGGGGCCGACATGGTCGGTTGGCGCTACGAGGGGCCCTACGACGACCTGCGGGCGGAGCGGGCCGTCGAGCACCGGGTCATCCCGTGGGACGAGGTGTCGATGGACGACGGCACCGGCATCGTCCACATCGCCCCCGGCTGCGGCACCGAGGACTTCGGCCTCAGCCAGGTCCACGACCTCCCCGTCATCACGCCGGTCGACGAGTCCGGCCTCTTCTACGACGACTTCGGCTGGCTGGCGGGCAAGGGCGCCCGCGCCGCGGCCGACGAGATCATCGCCGACGTCGAGGCCCGGGGCCGCCTGGTCGAGGCCGGCACCATCGAGCACCGGTACCCCGAGTGCTGGCGGTGCCACACGCCCCTGATCTTCCGCATCTCCGACGACTGGTTCATCCGGGTCGACGACGACCTGCGCCGGGCCCTCCGCGACGCCAACGCCACCGTCGAGTGGACGCCGGCCTACATGGGCAAGCGCATGGACGACTGGCTGGTCAACATGGGCGACTGGAACATCTCCCGCCGCCGCTACTACGGGCTGCCGCTGCCGTTCTACCCCTGCACCTGCGGGCACATCACCGTCATCGGGTCCCAGGAGGAGCTGGCCGAGCGGGCCGTCGACAGCCTCGACGGGCTCGAGGAGCTGCGCCGACCGTGGATCGACGACGTCCGGATCCGCTGCGCCGAGTGCGGCGACGTGGTCACCCGGGTCACCGAGGTGGGCGACGTCTGGCTCGACGCCGGCATCGTCCCCTTCTCGACCCTGGGCTGGCAGAACCCCACGGCGGTCCCCGAGGGCTACGCCACCGGCGCGGCCAAGGGCCTGACGACCGCGGACCTGCCCGACCACGCCTACTGGGAGGAGTGGTTCCCCGCCGAGTGGGTCTCGGAGATGCGCGAGCAGATCCGGCTCTGGTTCTACTCCCAGCTGTTCATGTCGGTGGTGCTCACCGGGCGGGCCCCGTACCGCAAGGTGCTGGGCTACGAGAAGATGCTCGACGAGACCGGCCGGGAGATGCACGGCTCGTGGGGGAACATGATCAGCGCCGAGCAGGCGTTCGACGAGATGGGCGCCGACGTGATGCGCTGGCAGGGCTGCGCCCAGCCGCCCAACCAGAACCTGCTCTTCGGCTTCGGCCCCGCCGGGGACATCAAGCGCAAGCTGCTCACCCTCTGGAACAGCGCCTCGTTCCTGGTCCAGTACGCGGTGATCGCCGACGTGGCGCCCGACCCGGCGCTGCTCGACGGGTTCGACGCCGGCGACGACGGCCTGACCGACCTCGACCGCTGGGCCCTGGCCCGCACCGCCCAGCTCGTCGCCCAGACCGAGCAGGGCTACGAGGACTACCTCACCGTCAACGTCATCCGCGCCTTCGAGGCCTACGTCGACGACCTGTCGAACTGGTACATCCGCCGCTCCCGCCGACGCTTCTGGGACGGTGACCCCGTCGCCATCCGGGTGCTGTGGTCGTCGCTCACCACCGCCCTGCGCACGATCGCCCCGGTGATGCCGTTCCTCACCGAGCACCTCTGGCAGCGGCTGGTGGTCGATCCCCTCGACGACGACGCCGTCCCCGCCTCGGTGTTCCTCGCCGGGTGGCCCGAGGTCGCCGCGCCCGACGCCGAGCTGCTGGCCGACGTGGCCGCCGTCCGCCGGGTGGTCGAGCTGGGCCGCCAGGCCCGGGAGAAGGTGAAGATCGGCCTGCGCCAGCCGCTCCGCCGCATCGTCGTCGAGGGCGAGCCCCGCGTCGCCCGCCACCTCGACGAGATCGGCTCCGAGCTGCGCGTCAAGGAGGTCGTGCTGGGCACGGTCGAGGCGACCCGGCTCAAGGTCCGCCCCAACCTCAAGGTCCTCGGGCCCAAGCTGGGCAAGGACGTCGTCGCCGTCCGCCAGGCCCTCGAGGCCGGCGAGTTCGTGGCGCGCGACGACGGTGGCGTCGACGTGGCCGGTCGGACCCTCAGCGCCGACGAGGTCCTGGTCGAGCGGACCGAGGTGGAGGGCTGGGCCGTCGCGGCCGCCGACGGGGTCACCCTGGCCCTCGACACCGCCCTCGACGACGAGCTGCGCACCGAGTCGCGCGTCCTCACCCTCATCCACCACGTCAACGGCATGCGCAAGGACGCCGGGCTGGCCCTCACCGACCGCATCGCCCTCACCTTGCCGGTGGCCGACGAGGACCTGGACCCGCACCGGGCCACCATCGCCAAGGAGGTGCTGGCGGTGGAGGTCGACTACTCCGACGTCGAGACGCCCGTCATCGCCAAGGTGTGATGGCCGACACGAGGGTCGCGGGCCGGGTCCCCCCGGTCTGGCTGTTCGCCCTGATGGTCGCCAACTCCGTGGCCGCCATCGGGCTCTTCGGCGACATCGCCCGGCACGTGACCTTCGGGTTCACCGTCGGCGAGAGCGACTTCCTGTCGAGCTGGCACCTGGTCCTCTACGGCGGGGTGGCCGGGGTGGCCCTCGTGCTCGGGGCCTTCGCCCTGGTGCACGGCCCCCGCGCCCCGCTCACCCTGCTCCGGAGCGCGTGCGCGGGCCTGGCCGCGCTCACCGCCGGCGGCATCGCCGACAGCGTCTGGCACGACGCCTTCGGGATCGAGGCGTCGTTCCAGGCCCTGGTCAGCCCGCCCCACCTGCTCGTCTTCGCCGGGCTCGTGCTGCTGATGGCCACGCCCATCGGCGTCGTCGCCGACGGTCCGTCGGTGCCGCTCGACGTGCTGCGGTCCGTGATCCTGGCCCTGTCGGTGACGTCGCTGCTCGTGGTCATCTCGCTCTTCACCGGGTACCTGACGCCCCTGATCGGCGGGAGCCGGTTCCAGGCCGGGGCCTACCTCGAGCCCCTCGTCGGCACCAGCTACCTCGACTACGACACGTCCCGGGGGCTGGCCCAGACGCTCTGGTTCGGCGTCCTCGTCAGCCTCGTCGTCGTCCTGGTCCGCGCCCGGTCGGCCCCGGTCTCGGGCACCTGGACGGTGGCCTTCGGGCTGCTGGGCGTGGCCCCGCTCGTCGCCAGCGGCCGTGATGCCCTGCCGCTGACCATCGCCCTGTTCGTCTACGGCCTGGTCTCCGACCTGGGCGGGACCCACCAGCAGCCCCACCCACTGGCCACCGGGACGGCCGTGGCGGCCATGTGGGCGGCCATGTTCGCCACCATCGAGGCCGTCGGCCGCCAGGAGCTGGTCTGGGTCAAGGAGCTGTGGGGCGGCGCCATCGCCACCGGGTTCCTGGTGGGCCTGGCCGTGGGCGGTGCCGTGCGCTGGGTCACGAGCCCGGCGCGGGTCGCCTCTCGCGTCGACATCGGCCGGTAGGCGGTCAGCGGGTCGGGCCGTCGAGGGCCAGCTGGCCCCGGATCCAGCCCCACACCTGGTCGGTGGCCGCCTCGTCGAGGTGCACCCCGTCGGGGCGGATCCCCTCGATCAGCTCGGTCCCGTCGGCGCCCGCGCACACCTGGGCGGCGTAGGGGGCGACGGTCACCCCCCGGTGGTGCGCCAGCTGGTCGGCCAGCACCGTGTTGACCGTGCGCAGGCGGGTCGCGTCGTTCTCCTCGCCGGCGGTGAGGTACCAGCGGTAGCACGGCACGTCGAACCACAGGATCGGCGCCGCCGTGCTCGCCCGGATCACGGCGACGGCCCGGTCGACGCCGTCGCGGTAGAGCCGCTCCCACTCCGGGCTGCCCAGCGGGACGCGCTCGCCGGCGACCACCGGGTCGAACACCTGGCGCAGCCCCAGCGTCACGACCACGGAGTCGGCGCCGCCCCGCAGGGCCTCGCTCCACCGGCTCGGCCACTCCTCGCACCCGTCGGATGACTCCAGGGGCACGTCGCCCACGGAGATGACCTCGCCGACGATGTCGCAGCCACCGTGGTGGGCGCCGGCGACGACGACGCCGTCGGTGGGGGCCCGACGGAGGAGCGGGTAGGCCTGCGAGTCGCCGAGGACCACGATCCGGGGCACGCGGGGCGCCTCCGGCGTGGCCGCCGAGGTCGGGGGGGCGGTCACGACCGACGGCTCGGCCATCACCAGCTCCTCGGTCTCCGACCGGCTGACCGGCACCCACGTGGCCACGCCCACCACGACGACGGCCGCCACGGTCGCCTCGGCCAGGATCCGACCCGGGCGGGCCAGGCGGACCCGGCCCTCGTGGAAGGGGACCTCGATGCCGCGGTGCAGCACCTCGGTCAGGGCCAGGGCCACGACGACCCGGGCGGCGTCGAGGGCGAGCGGGGCCCACGTCACCCGGGGCTCGTCCAGCAGCACGATCACCGGCCAGTGCACCAGGTAGAGGGTGTACGAACGGGCCCCCAGGCCCCGCATGAGCCGACCCCCGAGCACCGTGGCCAGGGGCCCCCGGTCGGTGGTCGCGCAGGCGACCACCACACCGGCGACGGCCACGGCGACGAGCAGGATCAGGCCGCGGGTGTAGGTGGCGGGCGTCGTCGGTCGGAGCACGACGGCGGCGCCGACGAAGACGGCCAGACCCCCGAGGCCGAGGGCGGTGGCGGCGTGGCGGCGCCGGGCGGCTCCACCGGGCCCGGTCGCCGGCGGGCCCACCTCCAGGGCGATCGCCGCCGCCACGCCGCCCACCAGCAGCTCCTGGGCCCGGGTGTCGGTGCCGTCGTACACCCGGGAGATCGCCGTCCCGGTGGCGACGAGGTGCCCGGCCCACCACGCCGAGGCGGCGGCGCCGGCGGCCAGGAGCAGCGGGAGGTACCGGCGGCCGACCATCGACACCAGGAACATCAGGACCAGCGGCCACACCAGGTAGTACTGCTCCTCGATCGCCAGCGACCACGTGTGCCGGAGCGGCGAGGGCTCGAACGACGAGAAGTAGGACTGGTCGGTCTGGATGAACCGCCAGTTGGCCACGTACCCGAGCGTCGCCCAGGCGTCGCCCCGCAACCGGGCCCGGTCGAGGGTGGCACCGGTCAGCTGGACGGCCACCACCGTCCCGGCGACCACCGCCAGCAGCACGGGCGCCAGGCGCCGGGCCCGGCGGGCGTAGAAGCGGGGGAGCGACACCCACCCGTTCTGGCGGCGCTCGACGAGGAGCAGGCTGGTGATGAGGAACCCCGAGAGGACGAAGAACCCGCTGACCCCGAGCCAGCCGCCGCGCAGCCACGACCCGCTGTGCAGGTGGTAGAGCACGGTGACCGCGACCATGAGCCCCCGGAGGCCGTCCAGGAGCGGACGTCGGCGCAACCGGGGGGGTGCCGACGCGGGGTCGGCGCGGTCTGACGGGCGCGCCGGTCGGGACGGGTCCGACTCGGGAGCCCGACTCCGCAGCAGGGTCGGGAAGGTGGGCATGTGGCGGGCGTCACCGTAGGTCGTCGGGGGCGCGGGGCGGAGGGTTCGCCGCCGGGGCCGCCCGGCCCTGCCGCCTCGGGGCCCCACCGAGGACGGGACGGCGGGCGTCCGGTAGCGTCCGGCAGCATGAGCCGTCTGCGCGTCGCCGTCTTCGGGGCGGCGGGCCGGATGGGGAGCACCGTGTGCGGGGCCGTCATCGA
This sequence comes from Iamia sp. SCSIO 61187, assembly GCF_019443745.1. NCBI lineage: Bacteria > Bacillati > Actinomycetota > Acidimicrobiia > Acidimicrobiales > Iamiaceae > Iamia > Iamia sp. SCSIO 61187. Next base: position 2,762,204 of record NZ_CP050948.1, on the reverse strand, counting down.
CGATCCCGCGCTCGAGCTGGTGGCGGCCATCGACCCGCACCACGCCGGGATCGACCTGCGCCAGGTCACCCGGCTCGACACCGACCTGGTCGTCGAGCCCGACGCCGGCCACATCGCCACTGCCCGGGCGGACGTCGCCGTCGACTTCACCCTCATCGACGCCGCCCGGGAGAACATGGCCTGGTGCGCGGCCAACGGCGTCCACGCCGTGGTGGGCACGAGCGGAGTCACCGACGAGGACGTGGACCGGGCCCGCGGCCTGTTCACCACGAGCAGCTGCGTGATCGCCCCCAACTTCGCCATCGGGGCCGTGCTGATGATGCACATGGCCGAGCTGGCGGCGCCGTGGTTCGAGACCGCCGACGTCGTCGAGACCCACCACGACGGCAAGATCGACGCCCCCTCGGGGACGGCGATGTCCACCGCCGAGCGCATGGTCGCGGCGTCGGCCGACTGGGCCGCCGACCCGACGACGCACGTCGTGAGCGACGGCGCCCGGGGGGCGACGGTGGGCGGGGTGCACGTCCACTCCCGGCGGCTGCGGGGCACCGTCGCCCACCAGGAGGTCGTGCTGGGCACCACGGGCCAGACCCTCACGATCCGCCACGACAGCTACGACCGCAGCTCGTTCATGCCCGGCGTGGTCCTGGCGGTGAAGCGGGTGGCCGACCACCCCGGCGTCACCGTCGGGCTGGACCGCCTCCTGGGGCTGACGGAGCCGTCGGCCTAGACGTCGTCGGGGCCGGCCCCGCGCTCGGCCTCCATCTCCCTGATCTCCTCGTCCATGTGGAGGAGGCCGTCGACCTCGCCCCCGCCGGCGCGACGGTCGAGGAACAGCGACACCCCGACCAGGGCCACGCTGAGGACGAAGAACGGCAGGCGGTTCTCGGAGATCAGCTCGCGCAGCCAGTCGAGCGGCTCCGACACCGAGTCGGTCACGAACCACAGCACGGTCAGCCGTCCGAACGTGCCCACGACGTTCAGCACCGCGAACACGGGGACGGGCATGCCCGAGGCCCCGGCGAACAGGCAGATGTAGTTGTTGGGGGCGATGACGATCAGCGGGTACGACGCCTTGCCGAACCACCGCTCGGCGGCCCGGGCCATCGGGCCGTAGGTGGCGCTGCGCCGCTCGAGCCAGCGGATCCCGGCGTCTCCGTACCACCGTCCGAGGACGAAGAACAGGGGGTCGGACAGCAGCAGCCGGGCGGCGCCGATGCCGAAGAAGGCCCACCACGCGAGGTACGGCTTGGCCAGCACCAGGTTGCGGTTGCGGGAGTTGAGGGCGATGAACAGCTCGGGCTGGCGGTCGTAGAGCACCGAGAGGAACGAGTCGCCGACGAGGGACACGACGAAGAGGGCGATGCACGCGCCGACCACGAGGTTGCGGGTGGTGTCGTTCGGGGGCCCCTGCGGCCGCGCCGACCGGACGGGGTCGGCAGTGTCCTCGGCGTCGGCGGTCAAGCAACCGATCATGGCAGGGCGGGCGCCGAGTGGAGCCCTCGCCCGGCGCTCCGTATCCTCGGCCCGTGTACCGGTTCGCCTTGCGCCCGTGGTGGATCGTCTCCCACGTCGTGGTCCTGGCCATCGTGGTGGCCTTCGTGAACCTCGGCCTGTGGCAGCTGCGGCGCCTCGACGAGGTGCGTGAGAGCAACGCCCAGCTCGCGGCCCGGATCGCCGCCGACCCGGTGGACGTGGCCACCCTGCTCCCGGCCGGCGACGACGCCGACGGGGCCGCCGCCGAGGACCGGCGGGTCACCGCGACCGGGACGTACCGTCCCGACGAGCAGGTCCTCATCCGCGGCCGGAGCCTCGACGACGCCCCCGGGTCGTGGGTGGTCGTGCCCCTCGAGCTGGACGACGGACGGGTCGTGGCCGTCAACCGGGGGTGGATCCGCAACGACGGGCGCTTCAGCGAGGTGCCCGAGGAGTACCGGGCGGTGCCCGCCGGCGAGGTCGAGGTCGAGGGCCTGCTCCACACCTCCCAGGAGCGGGGCACCCTGGGGGCCACCGATCCCGACGAGGGCCGCCTCGCCAGCCTGGCCCGCATCGACCTCGACCGCCTCGACGCCCAGGTCGACGGCGACCTCCTGCCCGTCTGGGTGCAGCTGACGACGCCGGAGCCGGGAGCCCCCGACCCCTCGCCCACGCCCCTCGGCCTGCCCGACGTGGACGACGAGGGCTCGCACCTCAGCTACGCCGTGCAGTGGGGGATCTTCACGGTCATCGCCCTGGTCGGCTACCCGATGATCCTGCGCCGGGCGGCGCGCGAGCGCTCCGGCCGCCACCCCGACGACGCCCCGGGCCTCGACGACCCCGACCCCGACGACGAGCCCCGCGCCGGCGACCCCCGCCTCGACACGATCGCTCCGTGACCGAGGTCAGGGCCCGGATCCTGGCCGCGGCCGTCGAGGAGGCGGGGGAGGTCGGGCTCGGCCGGCTGAGCGTCGAGGACGTGGCCCGGCGGGCGGGCGTGGGGCGGGCCACCATCTACCGGCACTTCCCCGGCGGGAAGGAGCAGCTGACCTCCGAGGCGGTGACGTGGGAGGTGGCCCGCTACTTCATCGTGCTGGTCGGCCAGCTCGAGGGCATCGACGACCTGGCGACCCGGCTCGAGCAGGGGATCATCCGGGGCCGGGCCCTGATGGCCGAGCACGCCGTGCTGCAGAAGGTGGTCGACACCGAGCCCGAGCGCCTCCTCCCGCACCTGAGCCAGAGCGCTCCGCTGGTCCAGGCGACGGTGCGGGACCACCTCCGCCCCTACATCGAGGCCGCGGACCTGGTCCCGGGGACCGATCCCGAGGACGCCGCCGACTTCCTGGCTCGGAACGTCCTGTCGTTCCTGATGGCCTCCGGGTCCTGGGACCTCGACGACCCCGACGCCGTCCGGCGCCTCGTCCGGGGGAACCTGCTCGCCGGCATCGTGGCGCCGGGGTCGTTGCAGTGAGACAGGAAGGGTCGTAGTGTCTCACCGATGACGGAGACCGCGGCGGTGACCACCGCCGCCCAGGAGCGGGCCCTCGACGCGACCGTCGCCCTCGTCGCCCGCTGGGGCGTGACCAAGACCACCCTCGGTGACGTGGCCCGGGCCGCCGGCATGAGCCGGGCGACCCTCTACCGCACCTTCCCCGGCGGCAAGGACGAGCTGTTCGGCCTGCTGGCCCAGCGCGAGGTGGCCCGCTTCCTGGCCGTGGTCGGCGAGGCCGCCGACGCCGCCCCCGACCTGGCCACCGCCCTGACCGACGGCCTCCACGCCGCGGCCGTCCACCTCGACGGGCACGCCGCCATCCGCTTCGTGCTCGACCACGAGCCCGAGCTGGCCGTCCCCGTCCTCGGCTTCGGCGAGATGGACCGCCTCCTGCGCGTCGTCCAGCGCGCCGCCGCCCCCCACCTGGTCCGCTTCTTCGGCCCCGACGACGTCGACGGCCCGGCGTGGGCCGCCGAGTGGGGCGCCCGGCTGTTCCTCTCGGCCCTCGTCAACCCCACCCCCGCGTGGGACCTGAGCGACCGCGCCGTGTGCGCCCGCCTGGTCGACCGCTACCTCGCCCCCGCCCTGACCACCCCCACCACGGACCCGTCCGAGACCCCCTCCCTGGAGCACCGATGACCACGACCGACCCGACCCCCGACGCCGTCGAGATGTCCTCGATGCAGGAGATCATCGGCCGGGCCGACGCCAACGACCTGGCCGAGATCCTCGCCATCAGCAACACCGACGTGCACGCCACGATCCGCGCCGTCGCCGACAACGCCGATGCCATCTTCACCTGGAACTACACCAAGGGCGAGCGCAAGCCCCTCGACAAGCTCTACGAGAAGGCCAAGACCTCCCAGTGGAACGGCCAGACCGACCTCGACTGGTCGATCGACGTCGACCAGGAGGCCGTGGTGGCCGCCAACGCCGCCGCCGGTCTCGGCCTCGACGAGAACCAGGACCTGACCGGCACCCCGTTCGAGAAGTGGGGTGACACGGAGTGGACCGAGCTCGGCGTGCAGAGCCAGAACTGGATGCTCAGCCAGTTCCTCCACGGCGAGCAGGGCGCCCTGCTGTGCACGGCCAAGATCGTCGAGACGGTGCCGTGGATCGACGCCAAGTACTACGCCGCCACCCAGGTGATGGACGAGGCCCGCCACGTCGAGGTCTTCGCCCAGTACCTCAACGACAAGCTCTCGGGCACCTACCCGGTCAACGCCCACCTCGGCCTGCTCCTCGACGACATCGTCGAGGAGAGCCGCTGGGACATGACCTACCTGGGCATGCAGATCATGGTCGAGGGCCTGGCCCTGGCCGCCTTCGGGTTCATGCACCAGATGACCACCGAGCCCCTGCTCAAGCAGCTGCTCCGCTACGTGATGAGCGACGAGGCCCGCCACGTCGCCTTCGGGGTGCTGACGCTGAAGGAGTACTACCAGGAGCTCACCACGGCCGAGCTGCGCGAGCGCCAGGAGTTCGCCTTCGAGGCCGCCCTCCGCATGCGGGACCGCTTCCTCCAGCAGGAGGTGTGGGAGCGGATGGGCATGAAGCCGTCCGAGGTCGTCCCGGTGATCAAGGACCTGCCCGCCCGCCAGCTCTTCCAGCAGATGCTCTTCACCAAGATCGTCCCCAACTGCAAGAAGCTGGGCCTGCTCGACGCCGGCGACGGCTGGCTGCGCGAGCGCTTCGGCGAGATCGGCGTCATCCAGTTCGAGGACATGGCCGACACCGGCGAGGAGTACGAGATGTTCGCCCTCGCCGAGGGCGAGGTGAACTCCGGCGCCAAGGCCTGACCCGTCCGCTTTCTGTCAATCCCCATGTGCCTCCACGGCGCATGGGGATTGACAGAACGGGAGCGGGATCGCGTCCAGGTCGGGAGGTAGGGTCGCCGGGATGGCGCGCTTCGGACGAGTCCTGACCGCGATGGCGACGCCGTTCGCCCCCGACGGCTCGCTCGACGCCAAGGCGGCCGGTGAGCTGGCCCGCTGGCTGGTCGACCACGGCAACGAGGGCCTGGTCGTCGCCGGGACCACCGGCGAGAGCCCGGTCCTCAGCGACGAGGAGCGGATCGAGCTGTTCCGGGCCGTGCGCGCCGCCGTCGACGTCCCCCTCGTCGCCGGCACGACCACCAACGACACCGCCCACAGCGTGGAGCTCACGCGGGCCGCGGCCGAGGTCGGCGTGGACGCCGTCCTCGCCGTGACGCCGTACTACAACAAGCCGCCGCAGAGCGGCCTGGTCGCCCACTTCGAGGCCGTGGCCGCGGCGTCGGACCTGCCGGTGATGCTCTACGACGTCCCCGGCCGGACCGGGCGCAAGATCGCCACCGACACCATCCTCGGGCTGGCCCGCGACGTGCCCACCATCGTCGCCCTGAAGGACGCGGGCGGCGACCCGGCCGAGACCGGCCGGCTGATCGCCGCCGCCCCGGCCGGGTTCGAGGTCTACAGCGGGGACGAGCCCCTCACCCTCGCCTTCCTGGCCTACGGCGCCGTCGGCGTCGTGGGCGTGGCCAGCCACTGGACCGCGGCGCTCCAGGTCGACATGTTCTTCGCCTTCGAGGCCGGCGACACCGCCGGGGCCCGGGCCGTCAACGCCCGGCTCCTGCCCAGCTACGCCTACATGAACAGCGAGACCTGCGTGTTCTCCCAGGCCGTCAAGGTGATGATGGCCGAGCTGGGTGTGCCCATCGGCGAGTGCCGGCTGCCCCTCGGGCCGGCCCCCGAGGGCACCGCCGCGGCGGCGCGCGCCGTCGCCCGCGACCTGCGCCTGCTCGTCTAGGAGCGCCCTCCCGCCCCCAGTAGGGTCGGGGGACGATGAGCCCAGCACCCCCGGTCACGATCACCTTCCTCGGGGGACTGGGGGAGATCGGACGCAACTGCGCCGCCATCGAGACCGAGGGCAAGATCCTCCTGATCGACTGCGGGCTGATGTTCCCCGACGCCGACATGCCCGGCGTCGACCTGGTGCTCCCCGACTTCACCTGGCTGCGCGAGCGCGGCGACAAGATCGTCGGCTGCATCGTCACCCACGGCCACGAGGACCACCACGGCGGCCTGTCGTTCCTGCTGCGGGACCTGTCGTTCCCGATCATCGGCTCCGCCCTGAGCCTGGCCCTGGCCCGGAACCGCATCGAGGAGGCCGGCCTCCTCGACCGCACCGAGATGATCGTCGTCGGCGACCGGGAGCGCCGGAGCTTCGGCCCCTTCGACTGCGAGTTCATCCCCGTCACCCACTCGGTGCCCCACGCCTTCGCCACCGCCATCGGGACCCCCCAGGGCGTGATCCTCCACAGCGGCGACTTCAAGCTCGACCTCACGCCCGTCGACGGCCGCCTGACCGACCTGTCGGCCATCGGCGCCATCGCCGAGGACGAGGGGGTGCGGCTGCTGCTGGCCGACTCGACCAACGCCGACCAGCACGGCCACAGCCGCAGCGAGACCTCGGTCGGCAAGGTCCTCTACGACCTGTTCCACGCCCACGAGGGGCGGCGCATCGTCACGACGTGCTTCGCGAGCCACATCCACCGGATCCAGCAGGTCGCCGACGCCGCCATCGCCTTCGACCGCACGGTGGCGACCCTCGGCATGTCGATGAAGAAGAACGTCCGCCTGGCGCGGGAGATGGGGCTGCTCAGCATCCCCGACTCGCACCTCCGCGACATCGACGAGGTCGGCGACATGGAGCCCGGCAAGGTCTGCGTGATCTCGACCGGTTCCCAGGGCGAGCCCATGTCGGCCCTGGCCCTCATGGCCAACCAGTCGTCGCGGTTCCTGAAGCTCGACGAGCACGACACCGTGATCCTCAGCTCGCACCCCATCCCGGGCAACGAGATGAACGTCACCAAGGTGATCGACGGCCTCATGCGCCTCGGCGTCCAGGTGATCCACTCCGGGGTCGAGGACGTCCACGCCACGGGCCACGCCAAGGCCGACGAGCTCAAGACGTACCACTCGATCGCCAAGCCGCAGTGGTTCATCCCCGTCCACGGCGAGTACCGCCACATGGTCGCCCACGCCGCCATCGGGCGGCAGATGGGCGTCCCCGACGAGCGGGTGCTGCTGTGCGAGGACGGGGATCAGGTGACCCTCACCGACCAGGGGCTGACCCGGTCCGGTCGGGTCCCGGCCGGCTACCTGTACGTGGACGGCCTCGGCATCGGCGACGTGAGCCACGGTGTGCTGCGCGACCGCAAGGTCCTGGCCGACGAGGGCGTCGTCGTGGTCATCGCCGGCGTCGACCTCGACGCCGCCACCATCGTGGTCGGCCCCGAGGTCATCACCCGCGGCTGGGTGCACGCGGCCGAGGCCGAGGATCTGCTCGACGAGTGCCGTGCCGTCGTGGCCAAGGAGCTCGAGCAGGCGCTGGTCGACGACCCGACCGGCGGCGTGGAGGCCCTCGCCCGGGTGGTGCGCCGCTCGACCGGGCGCTTCGTGAACGCCCGCACGCGCCGCAAGCCGATGATCGTCCCCGTGGTGATGGAGTCCTAGGGACGGCCGTGGACCTCGGGCGGGGTGCGAACACCGGGCTGAGCGGCGGACCGCTGGAGATCTCCGTGGCCGGGGTCCAGCCGGGCACTGTCGACCTGCTGGTCTTCCAGCTGGGCGCCGAAGGAGCGGTCCGGCGCGAGGAGGACCTCGTGTTCTTCAACCAGCCCCGCTCGCCCGAGGGGGCGGTCGAGCTGGTGGGCGGTGACCGGGTCCGGGTCGACCTGGCCGCGGTGCCGGCCGACGTGACCACGCTGGCCGTGGCCGTCGCCCTCGACGACGGCGTGGCCCACCCGCTGGGCCAGGTGGCCGGGCTGGGCGCGACGGTGACCGACGGCGCCGCGACCCACACCGCCCCGGCCTCGGGCCTGGGCGCCGAGCGGGCCGCCCTCCTGGTGGAGGTGTACCGGCGCGGCGACGGCTGGAAGGTGCGCTCGGTCTCGGCCGGCTGGGCCGAAGGCCTGGCCTCGCTGGTCACCCACTTCGGCGTGGCCGTGGCCGACGACGAGCCGGCGACGCCGACCGCGGCCGCCGCTCCCGCCCCTCCGCCCCCGGCCCCGCCGACCGACGGCCCCCGGTCGGTCCCCGGCGAGGAGAGGGTGTCGCTGGAGAAGCGCCAGCGGCTCGACCTCCGCAAGCGGGAGGTGCACAAGGTCCTGCTGGAGAAGGGGGCCGCGACCCAGCGGGCCCGGGTGATCCTCGTGATCGACAAGACCGGCTCGATGAAGGAGCTGTACGCCACCAAGGCGATCCACCGGGTGGTGGAGCGGATGGTGCCGGTGGCGGTGCAGCTCGACGACGACGGCGCCCTCGAGGCCTACCTCTACGCCCGGGGCCACATGCGCCTGCCGGACCTCCACGTCGCGGACCTCGACACCTGGGCCGACACCCACCTCCACCTCAAGGGCATCGTCGGCGGCGTCGACTACAACGCCATCGGCCACGGCAACGACGAGATCCCCATCATGACGGCCGTGCTCGACGACATCCGCCCCGACGACCCCACCCCCACGCTGGTCCTGTTCTTCACCGACGGGGGCTTCGCCAAGCGGGCCGAGATCGCCGAGCTGGTGCGGACCGCCTCGTCGCGGCCGGCGTTCTGGCAGTTCGTGGGGCTGGGGAAGGCCAAGTACGGGGTGCTGGAGCGGCTCGACGAGCTGGAGGGGCGGGTCGTCGACAACGTCGGCTTCTTCGCCGTCGACGACATCGACGCCGTCGACGACGCCGAGCTCTACCGCCGCCTCCTCGGGGAGTTCCCCGACTGGCTGGTGGCGGCCCGGGCCGCGGGCATCGTCCCCCGCTGACCTCCGGGCCGGCCGGGGCTCCCCGGGCGGGCCGGGGTCGGGCGGTAGCCTGGGTCGACCGTGACCGCCACCAACCGCAGCCCGCGCCCCAAGGGCCGCGGCGGGTCCTCGCGCCAGCCGACCCGTCGCTCGTCCGGCTCCTCGACGACCCGCAAGGCCCCCGCGTCGCGCACCCGCACGACGACCAAGGGCCGCACGACGGCGACCTCCGGCCGGCGCCGACCCCCGACCCCGCCGACCGACACCACCCTGGTCAAGGTGGCCCGGGCCACGTCGCGGGCGACCGAGGGCCACCGGGCCGACCTGGCCGGGCTGGTGCTGATCCTGCTGGCGGTGCTGAGCGGCCTGGGCGTCTACGGCGGCGACACCGGCGGCCCCGTGGGCCGGGGCGCCGACCGCCTCGTCGGCCTCCTCGTCGGCGGCGCCCGGGTCCTCGTCCCCGTCGCCCTGCTCGTCGCCGGCGTCCTGCTCATCCGGGGCCGCACCGCGCCCCCGCCGGTCCCGGACCCCGACACCGGTGAGATCCCGGCCGCGGCCCACGGGCCGGCGCGCCGGGCGCTGGGCGGGGTCCTCCTCGGCGTGGCCAGTCTCGGCCTGCTCCACCTGGCCCAGGGCGCCCCCGCGATCGACGGCCCCGGCGACGACCTGGTCGACGCGGCCGGCATCGTGGGAGCCCTCATCGGCGAGCCCCTGCAGGCCCTCGTGGCCACGAGCGGGGCGCTGGCGGTCCTGGTGCTCCTTCTCGTCGCGGGGGTCGTGCTCGTCCTCGACCTCACCCTGCGGACCGCGGCCCAGCGGGCCGTGGCCGGCGTCCGGCCCGCCGCCTCCGGGGGGGTGCGGGCCTTCGGCTCGCTCTTCCACCTGAACCGCGAGAAGGGCGACGTCATCCCCCCGGTCGACGACACGGGGATCACCGCCCCGCAGGTCAGCGTGCCCGGCGACGTGGTCGACCTGACCGAGGCCGGTGCCGCCGACCCCGACGACCCGGCCATCTACGACTTCGAGGCCGAGGCCGGTGGCGGCCCCGCCCCTCGCCGGCGCCGCAAGACGAAGCTGCCCGAGCCCGTCGAGGACCCCGAGCAGCTGGCCATCGACCTCGGCCCCGGCGCCGAGCCGTCGGCGTGGAAGCTGCCGCCGGCCAAGCTCCTCACCCGGGCCGGGGCCCAGGCCGTCGACCGCAAGGCCGTCGAGGAGGTCGGGCACCACCTCGAGCGGGCGCTGGCCGAGCATGGCGTCGAGACCCGGCTGGTGGGCATGACCGTCGGCCCCACGGTCACCCGCTACGAGCTCGAGCTGGGTCCCGGCGTCAAGGTCGCCCGGGTCACCAGCCTCCACCGCGACATCGCCTACGCCATGGCCACGCCCGACGTGCGCATCCTCGCCCCCATCCCGGGCAAGCAGGCGATCGGCATCGAGATCCCCAACGTCAAGAAGCAGCTGGTCACGGTGGGCGACATCCTGGCCAGCCCCGAGGCCCGGGCCGCCACCCATCCGCTCGACGTGGCCGTCGGGCGCGACATCGACGGCAAGGCGGTGATGGCCGGGCTGGCGGGCATGCCCCACGTCCTGATCGCCGGCGCCACCGGCGCCGGCAAGTCGTCGTGCATCAACTCGCTGCTGACGTCGATCCTCATGCGGGCCACCCCGGACCAGGTCCGCATGATCCTCGTCGACCCCAAGCAGGTCGAGATGGGCCAGTACAACCGGCTGCCCCACCTGCTCACCGAGGTCGTCACCGACCCCAAGAAGGCGGCCAACGCCCTGGCCTGGGCCGTCCGGGAGATGGAGCGGCGCTACGACCTGCTGGCCACCGTCGGCTTCCGCGACATCACCGGCTACAACGCCGCCTTCGACCGGGGCGAGCTCCAGCCCGAGACCGACCTGGACCCGACCTACCCCCGCCTGCCGTTCATCCTCGTCGTGGTGGACGAGCTGGCCGACCTGATGATGGTCGCCGCCCGCGACGTGGAGGAGTCGATCACCCGCATCGCCCAGAAGGCCCGGGCCGTCGGCATCCACCTCGTCATCGCCACCCAGCGCCCGTCGGTGAACGTGATCACCGGCCTCATCAAGGCCAACGTCCCCAGCCGGTGGGCGTTCGCCGTGTCCAGCAGCACCGACAGCCGGGTCATCCTCGACCAGCAGGGCGCCGAGCGCCTCCTCGGCAAGGGCGACATGCTCCTGCTGGGCCCGTCGTCCTCCGTGCCGCACCGCGTCCAGGGGTCCTGGGTCACCGAGGAGGAGGTCCGGGCGGTCGCCGGCCACTGGAAGCGCCAATCGCCCGAGATCGTCTACGACGACTCCGTCCTCGGCACCGACAGCTCCACCGGATCCTCCGGCGGTGGGGGCTCGTCGTCGGGCGGCACCGACGGCGACGACGACGACCTGCTGGCCCAGGCCACCGAGCTCGTCGTGCGGAGCCAGCTGGGCTCGACGTCGATGCTCCAGCGCAAGCTCAAGGTCGGCTTCGCCCGGGCCGGGCGGATCATGGACCTGCTCGAGGAGCGGGGCGTGGTCGGGCCATCGGTCGGCTCCAAGGCCCGCGAGGTGCTGATGACGGTCGAGGAGCTCGACGGCGGGAGCGGGGGCGACGACGACGCACCCGGGTCCGGCCCCGGTCCCGGCCCCTCCGCCGGACCCGAGGGCGCGCCCGCCGAGCCGCCGAGCGCCTAGGGACGGCGTGGATACCTGATCGTCCCGGTAAGGTTTCCGGGTGAGCGTGATCGGCTTCCCCAACCCGGTGGACGAGGTGTCGGCCCGCATGGTGGCCGGCGGCGTCGTCGTCCTCAGCGCCGCCTACGTGGCGATGGGGTGGTGGCCCCTGCTCGCCGTCCTCGCCTACGGGTTCGTGGCCCGGGTCCTGACCGGCCCGACCCTCAGCCCCTGGGGGCGCCTCGTCACCCGGGTCCTCCGGCCCCGGCTCCCCGTCGAGCCCCGCCTCACGGCGGGACCGCCCAAGCGCTTCGCCCAGGGCATCGGCGCGGCCCTGACCGTCACCGCCGTCGCGGTGCTCGTCGTGACCGGTGCGTCGGTCGTCCCCCGGCTGCTGGTCGGGGCCGTCACCGTGGCCGCCACCCTCGAGTCCGTCCTCGGGTTCTGCCTCGGCTGCCGGGCCTTCGCCGGGCTGATGCGCCTCGGCCTCGTCCCCGAGGCGATCTGCGAGGAGTGCGCCGACATCTCCGGCCGTCTGGCGGCCCGGGGGGCCTGAGCCCGCATCGGCCGTGGGGGTGGGCCAGGATCGGGGGATGCCCCGCCTCGTCCTCGGCCCGATCCTGCGCAGCGTGGAGGGGGCCCGGGCCACCGTCTGGGTCGAGACCGACGCCGCCTGCGAGGTCACCGTCGCCGCCGGGGAGGCGTCCGGGGCGGCGCGGACCACCGCCGTGGCCGGCCACCACTACGCCCTCGTCGTCGTCGACGGCCTGCCCCCGGCAACGGCCACGCCCTACCGGGTCGCGCTCGACGGCGCCGAGGCCTGGCCCCGCTCCGGCATCGGCGTCGACGGGTACCCGCCGAGCGTGATCCGCACCGCCGATGCGACCCGACCGCTGCGCGTCGTGTTCGGCTCGTGCCGGCTCGAGGCCCCGCTCGACGGCGTCTGGGAGCACGGTCCCGACGACCCCGAGCCCGGCCACGGCGTCGACGCCCTGGAGGCCCTGGCCGCCGAGGTCGCCGGGACGGACGTGGGGGAGTGGCCCGACCTGCTGGCCCTGCTCGGCGACCAGCTCTACGCCGACCTGGTGGTCCACGACCCGCCGGTGCACGACGGGCCCGACGCCCCGCCGCCGGGGAGCCTGGCCGACCTGGCCGACTACGTCCGGGTGTACCACCGGACCTGGGGGCACCCCCCGGTGCGCTGGCTCCTGTCGACGGTCCCCACGGCGATGATCTTCGACGACCACGACGTGATCGACGACTGGAACCTCTCGGCCCGGTGGCTCGAGGACATCGACCGCCAGCCGTGGTGGGACGCCCGCATCACCGGCGGGCTGGTGTCGTACTGGGTCTACCAGCACTGGGGGAACCTGACCCCGAGCCAGCTGGAGGACGACGTCCTCGCCCTGGCCGTGGCCGCCGGCGACGACGCCACCGACCTCCTCGGCGACCAGGTCGACGGGTGGCGCCTGGACCGGGCCGACCCCACCACCCAGCGCTGGAGCACCACGCGCGACCTGGTCGGCACCGGCTCCGCCCGCCTCGTGCTGGCCGACACCCGGAACAGCCGGCACCTGGTCGAGGGGGAGCGGGCGGTCATCGACGAGGTCGAGATGGGCTGGGTCGCCGACCGGTGCCGGGTCGACCGCGACGGCGTCGACCACCTCCTCCTCGGGTCGTCGCTGCCGTGGCTGCTGCCCGTGGGCGTGCACCACCTGGAGCGCTGGGGCGAGGCCCTCGGCGCCGGCCGGTGGGGCCGACCCGGCCGCCGCTTCGCCGAGCGCTTCCGGGCCGGCAACGACACCGAGCACTGGCCCAGCTTCGGCCGCTCGTTCGACCAGCTCGCCGCCCTCCTCCGATCGGTCGGCTCCGGCGAGGAGGGCCCGGCGCCGGCCACCGCCCTCGTCCTGTCCGGCGACGTCCACTTCAGCTACCTCGCCCCGGCCGAGGTGGAGGGCAGCACCGCCGTGGTCCAGCTGGTCAGCTCGCCGTTCCGCCACGGCGTGGCCAAGGGGCTGCGGCGCAAGCTCCAGCTGGCCTCGAGCCGGGTGGGCGCCTGGGGGGCGAGGATCGTCCGGCTGACGGCGGCGCCGGGCCGGGACCCGGTGCGGTGGTCGCTGACGGGCGGACCGTGGTTCGGCAACGGGCTGGCGACCCTGGTCCTCGACGGGCGGGCCGCCACGGTGACGTTCGCCCGGTCCCGGCGGACCCCCGGCGGTCGGGCCTTCCTCGACCCGGTCCACGAGGAGCGGCTCTCCTCCTGATCAGGGCGGGCCGGCGGTGGCGATCTCGAGGAGGTCGGCCAGCGTCTCGACGGGAGCCATCGAGTGCATGGCCCAGGAGACGCCGGGCACGTCGCGCAGGGCCGGGTCGTCGAGCGGGGACACGCTGACGGCGATGGCGAACCCGTCGAGGCCGCCCCGGACCGCCCGCACCTCGGCCTGCGCCCGCTCGAGGTCCTCGACCGTGGCCTCGATCAGGAACAGGCCGTCGTAGCGGGCCGCCCGCCGCACCGGGCGCAGCGCCGACCCGCGGGCCGCGAACCAGAGGGGGATGCGCGGCTGCTGCACGGGCCGGGGGGCGAAGGTGACCCCGTCGACGGTCAGGTGCTCGCCCCGGTGGACCACGTGCTCGCCGGCCCAGGCGGCGGCCAGCACCTCGGCGCTCTCGTCGAGGATGGCGGCGCGGGTACGCGGGTCGATGACCTCGCCGAAGCGGGTCAGCTCGCCGCCGCTGTCGACCCCGAGGCCCAGGCCCACGATGAGGCGCCCGCCGCTCAGCCGGTCGAGCGTCGTCGTCTGGCGGACCAGGGGGCCGATGCGGCGGCGCGACGGGGGCGTGACCATGGGGCCCAGCCGGATGCGCTCGGTCGCCGCCGCCACCGCCGCCAGGGTGATCCACACGTCGGCGATGTCGGTGACCTCGTCGACGGGGCGCAGGACGTGGTCCCACAGGAACAGGCCGTCCCACCCGGCGGCCTCGGCGGCCCGGGCCACCTCGACCACGGCGGCGGGCTCGGACATCTCGGCGAAGGGGGCCAGGTAGAGACCGTTCTGCACGGGACGAAGGTAACCCGGGGGTGTGACAGCCGGTCGGAGGGCAGTGCTGGCCGTGCCCGAGTGGCAGGATCGACGGATCATGAAGGGGGATCAGCCATGAAGCCGCGACCCGAGCCGATCCTCCTCGACGTCGACCGCTACGGCCCCTCGGCGCTGCTGACGCCGGCCAACGCCGTCACCATCATCCGCCTCCTCTTCTCGCCGGCCCTGCTGGTCCTCGTGGTGCGGGAGCCCTCCTCGTGGGGTGCGTTCGCCATGTGGACCGTCCTGGCCTTCACCGACGGCGTCGACGGGCACCTGGCCCGCAAGCACGGGACCACCCGTTCGGGGGCGTTCCTCGACCCGCTGGCCGACAAGGTCCTGGTGCTCGGGGCGCTCGTCGCCCTGGTCGCGGCGGGCCGCTTCATGTGGTTCCCGGTGGTGCTGATCGCCATCCGTGAGCTGGCGATCTCCGCCTACCGGACCCGGCTGGGGCGATCCGGCCTCGCCGTCCCCGCCCGCCCGCTGGCCAAGGTCAAGACGGTCGTGCAGGAGTTCGCCGTGGCCTTCGCCCTGCTGCCGTGGACCGTCGACCACCCGACGCTGGCCGACGCCACCCTGTGGGTCGCCGTCGGGCTGACCCTCTTCACCGGCGCCCAGTACCTCCTCGACGGCCGCGCCGCCGCCACCACCCTCGGCCACAACGCCAAGGCCGCCGCGTAGGCACACCGCCTGCGGGGCGACGTGTGCGCGTCAGGTGTCGAGGGCGGCGATCGCCTCGCTCAGGGCGATCAGGCGGCGGGCGTTGTCGACGTGCATGTTCTCGATCATGCGGCCGTTGTGGGTGACGACGCCCTTGCCGGCGGCGACGCCCTCCTCGAAGGTGGCGATCAGCTCCCGGGCGTCGGCGACGGCGTCCTCGGCCGGGGCCCACACCCGGTTGGCCGGCTCCAGCTGGCTCGGGTGGATCAGGGTCTTGCCGTCGAAGCCCATCTGGCGCCCCTGGACGCACTCGGCCTCGAAGCCCTCCGGGTCCTTGATGTCGTTGTAGACGCCGTCGAGGATGACCTTCCCGGTGGCCCGGGCGGCGAGCAGGCACAGGCCCAGGCCGGTGAGCAGCGGCTGGCGGCCCGGCACGTGCTCGGCGTGGAGCTCCTTGGCCAGGTCGTTGGTGCCCATGACCAGGACGGTGAGGCGCTCCGAGGCCGAGGCGATGTCGAGGGCGCCCAACATGGCGGCGGGCGTCTCGACCATCGCCCAGATGGCCGTGTGGTCGGGAGCTCCGGCGGACTCGAGGCCCTTCTCGATGGCGTGCACGTCGGCGACGGAGCCGACCTTGGGGACGACCACCGCGGCCGGGCCGGCGGCTGCTGCCGCGGCCAGGTCGTCGGTGTGCCACTCGGTGTCGAGGCCGTTGACCCGGATGGTCAGCTCCCGGCCGCCGTACTCGCCCGAGCCGACGGCGGCGCAGACCCGGTCGCGGGCCTCGGCCTTGGCGTCGGGGGCGACGGCGTCCTCGAGGTCGAAGATGATGGCGTCGGCCGGGAGGCCCTTGGCCTTCTCGAGGGCCCGCTCGTTGGCGCCCGGCATGTAGAGGACGGACCGACGGGGACGGAGTTCAGCGTCGTTCGTCACGATCAGGCCTCCGTCGACGAGAAGCCGTAGGCCTCGGCCAGGTCGGGGTCGCGGTCGGCCAGCTCGCGGGCCAGGCCCATGATCACGTGGCACTGCTTGACCGAGGCGTCGTCCTCCATCTTCCCGTTCAGCATCACCGCACCGGTGCCGTCACCCATGGCCTCGATGACCTCTCGGGCGTGGGCCACGTCGGCCGGGTCGGGCGAGAAGACCTTCTTGGCGATGGCGATCTGCACCGGGTGGAGGCTCCACGCCCCGACGCAGCCGAGGAGGAAGGCGTTGCGGAACTGGTCCTCGCAGGCGACGGTGTCCTTGATGTCGCCGAAGGGGCCGTAGTACGGGAGGATCCCGTTGGCGGCGCAGGCGTCGACCATGCGGGCGATCGTGTAGTGCCACAGGTCCTGCTGGTAGGTCGCCCGGCCCTCGGTGAGGTCCTCGCCGGTGGGGTCCTGGCGGACGAGGTAGCCGGGGTGGCCGCCGCCGACGCGGGTGGTCTTCATGCGCCGGTTGGCGGCCAGGTCGGCCGGGCCCAGCGACAGGCCCTGCATGCGGGGGCTGGCGGCGCAGATCTCCTCGACGTTGGCCACGCCCCGGGCCGTCTCGAGGATGGCGTGCACCAGCAGCGGCTCGGTGAGCCCGGCCCGGGCCTCGAGCTGGGCCAGCAGGCGGTCGACGTAGTGGATGTCCTCGGGCCCCTCGACCTTGGGGATCATGATCACGTCGAGCTTGTCGCCGACCTCGGTGACGAGCGTGGTCAGGTCGTCGAGGACCCAGGGCGAGTCGAGGCTGTTGACCCGGGTCCAGAGCTGGGCCTCGCCCAGGTCGACCTCCTTGGCCACCTTGACCAGCCCCGCCCGGGCCGCCTCCTTGCTGTCGGAGGGGATGGCGTCCTCCAGGTTGCCCAGCACCACGTCGGCCTGGGCGGCGATCTCGGGCAGCTTGGCCACCACCTTCTCCAGGTGGGGCGGGAAGAAGTGGATCATCCGCGACGGCCGCACCGGGATCTCGCGCACCGGCTCCGGTGCGCCGACGGCGAGGGGGCGGAAGAAGTCCTTGGGGCTGCGCACGAGGGTCTCCTGGGAGGCGGTCAGCGTCAGGGCGAACCTACGACCTGCCGGGTGAGCAGGGCGAGACGGAGGCAGGGTGTCCGACGGTACGGTCGTCGACGTCCCACCCCTGGAGGTCCCCATGGCAGCACTCACCGGTCACGAGGCGGAGGTGGTGGACGCCGTCCCCACCGGGCTGCTCATCGGGGGGTCGTGGCGCTCCACCGACGCGACCATCGACGTCGAGGATCCGTCGACCGAGGCGGTGATCGCCACCGTCGCCGACGCCACCGCCGCCGACGGCGACGCCGCCCTCGCCGCCGCCGTCGCCGCCCAGGGCGACTGGGCCGCGACCGGGCCGCGGGAGCGGGGCGAGATCCTGCGCCGGGCGTGGGAGCTGATCACCGCCCAGGCCGACGACCTCGCCCTCCTGATGACGCTCGAGAACGGAAAGGCCCTCAAGGACGCCAGGGCCGAGGTCACCTACGGCGCCGAGTTCTTCCGCTGGTTCAGCGAGGAGGCGGTCCGCATCTCGGGTCGGTGGTCCGTCGCCCCCGCCGGCGACACGCGCCTCCTCACCATGCGCCAACCGGTCGGGCCGTGCCTGTTCATCACCCCGTGGAACTTCCCGCTGGCCATGGGCACCCGGAAGATCGGCCCCGCCATCGCCGCCGGCTGCACGATGGTCGTCAAGCCGGCCCGGTCGACGCCGCTGACGATGCTGCGCCTGGCCGAGATCCTGGCCGAGGCCGGGCTCCCCGACGGCGTGCTGAACGTCATCACCACCACCTCGACCGGCGAGGTCGTCGAGCCGCTCATCCGCGACAGCCGGCTGCGGAAGCTGAGCTTCACCGGGTCGACCGAGGTGGGGCGCAGCCTCGTCGAGCAGTCGGCCGAGCAGCTCCTGCGGGTCTCGATGGAGCTCGGCGGCAACGCCCCGTTCGTGGTGTTCGCCGACGCCGACGTCGAGGCCGCCGTCGACGGCGCCATGATCGCCAAGATGCGCAACGGGGGCGAGGCCTGCACGGCGGCCAACCGCTTCCTGGTGCACGAGTCGATCGCCGAGGCTTTCACCGCCGCGCTGTCCGAGCGCATGGGTGCTCTCACCGTGGGGCGGGGGAGCGAGGACGGCGTCGACGTGGGCCCGCTGGTCGACCGGCCCACCCTCGACAAGGTGAGCGAGCTGGTCGGCGACGCCACCGACCGGGGTGCGGCCGTCCGCACCGGCGGCCGACGGGTGGGGGAGCAGGGGTACTTCTACGCCCCGACGGTCCTGGCCGAGGTCCCCGTCGACGCCCGCATCCTCCAGGAGGAGGTCTTCGGCCCCGTCGCCCCGGTGACCACCTTCAGCACCGACGACGAGGCCGTCGCCGCCGCCAACGACACCCCCTTCGGGCTGGTGGCCTACGTGTACACCAACGACCTGGGCCGGGCGGTGTCGGTGTGCGAGCGGCTGGAGACGGGGATGGTCGGCCTCAACCAGGGCATCGTCTCCAACCCGGCGGCCCCCTTCGGCGGCGTGAAGCACTCCGGCTTCGGCCGCGAGGGCGGCCCCGAGGGCATCGACGAGTACCTCGAGACCAAGTACATCGGCATCAAGCTCTGACCGGTCGGTGTGGGTCAGACCCACACCGACCGGGCCAGCTCCGCCTCGACCCAGGCGAGCACACGCCCGACCATCGGCTCGGCAACCTGCCGCTGGCGGGCGCGGCGGAGCGCCGAGCGAGCCGCCTCGGGCGACGGGTGCCCCAGCTCGGAGGCGACGATCTCACGGAGGATGGGGTCGGAGGACCGGTCCCCCAAGAGGAGCAGCACGGTTCGGGCGAGCCATCGGCGGGTGCCCTCGTCCTCTCGGTGGGTCAGGTCATCGACAGCGATCGCGCAATCGATGAGCTGCCGAAGGTCCTCGATGCGGACCGAGGCACATCGCCCGGTCGGGGCGACCTCGCCCTCGGTGAACGCGGCCACCGCGTCCGGTCCGCCGAGCAGCGCCGTGACCGGTGCGATGTCCAGGAAGGCAGGGGCGGGTCGCAGCCCGAGGTACGTCCGGTAGCTCGACCAGCGGTACTCGGCCGGCGAGTCGACCCCCCGCAGAGGCAGGGGATTGCGATGGATGTAGCGGGTCGCTTGGAGGAGGTAGGCGTCGGTCTCGACAGGGATCGAGTGGAACCGCCCCCGGAACAGTGGGCCGTCCCGTCCGACCCGGTCGTTGGTGTGGCGGGTGTAGACGCTGATGACGTGCTGCATGGCGGTCGAGAGCGTCTCCCCCGGCGCCCGCACCAAGAGGTGGAAGTGGTTGCCCATCAGGCAGTACGCCAGCGTCGAGACGCCCAGCTCGTCGTGCGCCCGGGCGAGCTGGCGGCCGAACTCGAGCCGGTCTTCATCGGCGAGGAAGACCGGCTGGTGATCGACTCCTCGGTTCATCACGTGGTGGATCTCGCTCGCCGATCCACGTCGGGGTCCGCGTGGCATGGGGCCATGGTGACGAGGGGGTGTGACATCACGCGGTCGGAGTGGGTCTGACCCACTCCGACCGGGGGTAGCGTTCGGGCGTGGATGGCGCAGGCGAGGCTCTGCGCGGCGTGCCGGGGCTGCACGACCTGTGGGCGGCCACGACCCAGCACGCCCGCCCCTCCGACGGGCCGACCGTCCCCGTGCGGCTCCTGCTCGACACGTTGGGCCTGGGGCTCGAGCAGACCATCACCCTCCTCGGGAGCGAGCGGCCCGAGTGGGACGCCTTCGCGGCGTGGATCGTGGCGACCGCGGGCCGGCCCGACCCCGCTCGCCTCGCCCGCTGGGACGCCTGGTGCGACGGCCGGCCGCCCCCCGAGGCCGAGGTCGAGAGGCAGGCGGCGGTGATGGCGGCCGACCCGGTGCTGACCCCCGACGAGATGGTCCGATGGGACCGGGACGGGGTGGTCGTGCTGCCCCAGGCGATCGGACGCGACGAGGCGGCAGCGATCGCCGACCACCTGTGGGCGACGGTCGGCGCCGATCCCGACGACCCCTCGACCTGGTCCCGTCCCCGCCCCGGCGGGATCATGGTCCAGCAGTTCCAGCACCCCTCGATGGACGTGCCCCGCCGGTCGGCCCGCGTCGCCAAGGCGTTCGCCCAGCTCCACGGGCACGCCGACCTCGTGGCCTCGGTCGACCGGCTGAGCCTCAACCCGCCCGAGCGGGACGGGTACACCTTCCCCGGCCCCCACCTGCACTGGGACACCAGCCTCGTCCCGCCCATCCCGTTCGAGACCCAGGGGATCCTCTACCTGACCGACACCGCCGCCGACCAGGGTGCGCTGCGGGTCGTGCCGGGGTTCCACCACCGCCTCGCCGCCGGCTGGCTCGACCAGGTGGGCGGCGCGGACGAGGGCCTGGTGGCCCTGGCCGACGAGGCCGTCCCGGTGCCGGCCGACGCCGGGGACCTGGTGATCTGGCGCCAGGAGATCCCCCACGGCGCCAGCGCCAACCGCTCGGACCGCCCCCGGCTGGCGCAGTACCTGACCCACCACCCCCTGCGGCGGCCCGACGACCGAGGATGGTTCTCGCCCCGCCCGGTGGAGGGTCCGGGGAGGAACTCGCACCCCGTCTGACGAAACCCTCGGGGTGCTCCGCCGCCTCCGCCGCCCCACCACCGCCGTCGTGGTCGCCCTCGTGGCGACCGTCGGGACGCTGACCGCCTGCGAGCCGGTGCCCCCGACACCGGTCGACATCTACTCCTTCGCCGGCGGGTGCCACGCCCTCCGCGACGCGACGACGGGCCGCGTCGTGCGCCTCGACGCCCTGGGCGCCACCACCGTCGCCGACGCGGCGCGGGCGACGCCGTTCCGCATGCAGGCCACCGCCCTCGGCCGCTACCTGTTCTTCGGTCCCGACGGCCGCATGCTCCAGGTCGCGCCCCTCGGCACCGTGACGACCACCAAGACCCCGGGACCACCGGCGGACTGGACCATCACGGCGTCGGGGGCGCAGGTGTCGTTCGCGGCGCTCACCAACGGTCGGGGCCTGACCGTCGACCGCTCCGGGCGCGTCGCCCACTCGACGCTGGTCGAGGCCCGCTGGGAGCTGGTCGGTGCCACCGGGTGCGCCGCCTTCCCCGACATCGACCCGGGCATGACCGGGACCCCGCTCCGGGGCCCCAGCCCGACCGCCCGGGTCCGGGGCTTCCTCGACGCCCACACCCACGTCAGCGCCTTCCGGTTCCTCGGCGGGCGCTTCCACTGCGGCCGGCCGTGGAGCCCCTACGGCGTCACCGTCGCCCTGGAGGACTGCCTCGACCACCAGGGGATGGGCGTCGCCGCCGCGGCCGAGAACCTCCTCGCCACCGGCTCGCCCGTCGGCACCCACGACCCCGACGGCTGGCCCACCTTCGCCGGCTGGCCCCGCCCCGAGTCGCTGACCCACGAGGGCACCTACTGGCGCTGGATCGAGCGGGCCTGGCGGGGCGGCCTGCGGATCATGGTCAACGACCTGGTCGAGAACGGGGCGCTGTGCGAGATCTACCCGCTCAAGGCGGGGACGAGCTGCAACGAGATGGACAGCGTGCGGATGCAGGCGGCGGACATGTACGCGCTCCAGGACTACATCGACGCCCAGTTCAAGGGACCGGGCAAGGGGTTCTTCCGGATCGTGACCAGCTCGGCCGAGGCCCGCCGGGTGATCAACGAGGGCAAGCTGGCGGTGGTCCTGGGCGTCGAGGTGTCCGAGGTCCTCGACTGCGGGCGCACCGGCCAGACGCCGCACTGCACCGAGCAGATGATCGACGACGGCCTCGACGAGCTGCACGACCTGGGCGTGCGCTCGCTGTTCCCGGTGCACAAGTTCGACAACGCCCTGGGCGGCACCGCCTACGACGACGGTGCCACCGGCTTGCTGGTGAACGTGGGCAACAGGTGGGCCACGGGCGAGTGGTGGTCCCCCGAGCAGTGCGCGCCCGGCGCCGCCGAGCACGACAACGAGCCGACGAACCTCAACGGCAACCAGGAGGTGCTGGCGGCGGTCCTGGGCGAGGGGGTGCGACCGCTCCTCGGCGGTGACCTGCCCGCCTACCCGATGGGCCCGCTGTGCAACCCGCGCGGCCTCACCGACCTGGGTCGCCACGCCATCGAGGCCCTGGCCGACCGGGGGATGATCATCGAGACCGACCACCTGAGCGTGAAGGCGCGCCAGGAGACCCTCGCCATCCTCGAGCGGCGCGGCTACTCCGGGCTCATCACCAGCCACAGCTGGGGCGACGGCACGAGCCAGGAGCGGCTCCAGGACCTCGGCGGCGTGGTCGCCCCCTACGCCGTGACCTCGTCGGACTACGTGGAGGACTGGCGGCGGGCGCGGGCCACCCGGGCGCCCGGCCTCTTCGGCATCGGCTACGGCACCGACACCAACGGCCTCGGGGCCCAGGCCGACGTCCGCCCCGGCAACGCCGCCAACCCGGTCCGCTACCCGTTCCGCACCTTCGACGGCGGCACCGTCGTCGACCGGCACCGCTCCGGGACGCGGGTGTGGGACATCAACACCGACGGGGCCGCGCACTACGGCCTGTTCCCCGACTGGGTGGAGGATCTCCGGGTCATCGCCGGCCCCCAGATCGTGGAGGACCTGGCCAACGGAGCCGAGGCCTACCTCCAGATGTGGGCCCGGGCCGAGCGGGCCGCCCGCTGACCAGGCCCGGGGAGCGGGCCGACCGCTGACCAGACCCTAGGGTCACCGGCGTGACACGTGAGCTGCCGGAGATGCCTGCCGGGTTGTGGGAGGAGCAGGCGGCCTGGTGGCAGGACGGGTTCACCGAGGGGGCCGACGAGGAGTACGTCGAGCAGATCATGCCCCTGGCGGCCCGGTGGCTCGACGGGGCCGACCGGGTGCTCGACGTGGGGACCGGCGAGGGCCAGGTCGCCCGCCAGTGCGTCGACCGGGGGGCGACCACCGTCGTCGGCATCGACCCCACCCGGGCCCAGATCGTCGAGGCCGCGGCCCGGGCCGGCGGCCCCGCCTACGCCCTCGGCGGCGCCCACGCCCTGCCCTTCGCCGACGCCGCCTTCGACGCCGTGGTCGCCTGCCTCGTGTTCGAGCACGTGGTGGCCGTCGACGAGGCCCTCGGCGAGGTGGCCCGGGTCCTGCGCCCCGGGGGCCGCTTCGCCTTCTTCCTGAACCACCCGCTCCTCCAGACCCCCAACAGCGGCTGGATCGACGACCACGTGCTCGACCCGCCCGAGCAGTACTGGCGCATCGGCCCCTACCTCCACGAGGACCTGACGCTGGAGGAGGTCGAGCCCGGCATCCGCATCCCCTTCGTGCACCGGCCCCTCGGCCGCTACGTCAACGCCATGGCCGCGAACGACCTGCTGCTCCGGCACATGGAGGAGCCCGCCCCGCCGCCGGGGTTCCTGGCCCGCTCGCCGGAGTACCCGCAGGGCGCCGACTACCCCCGCCTCCTGGTCCTGGTGGCCGAGAAGGTGCCCGGCCTGCGCCCCCTCCCGTGACCGACGAGGACCCGCTGCCGCCGTACGTGCCGCTGGCGTCGGAGGGTCCGGTGGCCGACACGCCGATGTGGCTCAGCCACCACTGGCCCGACGGCTACGAGCGCTGCGCCGTGGTGGCCGGGCGCCACGTGTGCCGGCGCTGCCTGTTCATGTACCCGATCGCCCTGGTGGCGGCCGTCGTCGCCGCCGTCGGACCCTGGTGGCCCCGCGACCTCGACCCGGTGCTGATCCCGCTCCTGCCGCTCCCCGCCGTGGTCGACTTCGTCCTCGACAACCTCCGGATCGTCCGCTACTCGCCGACCCGCCAGGCGACGCTGACGGCGATCGGGGCCCTGGCCGCCGGGGCCGGCTACGTCCGCTACCTCGACCGCCCCGGCGACCCCCTGGTCTGGGCCACCGTGGTCGTCTACGGCCTGGTCTGCGCAGCCGCCGCCTTCGCCGGCCACCGTAGGATCGCGTCGTGACCGACTTCGTCGTCATCACCGGCATGTCCGGCGCCGGCCGCTCCACCGTGGCCG
Source organism: Iamia sp. SCSIO 61187 (assembly GCF_019443745.1). Taxonomy (NCBI): domain Bacteria; kingdom Bacillati; phylum Actinomycetota; class Acidimicrobiia; order Acidimicrobiales; family Iamiaceae; genus Iamia; species Iamia sp. SCSIO 61187. The sequence goes on along the minus strand of NZ_CP050948.1, from coordinate 2,738,077 downwards.
GCGTGCTCGAGGACCGCGGGTGGTTCGTCATCGACAACCTGCCCACCTCGCTGGTGGGGAAGGTCGTCGAGCTGGCCGCCGCCCCCGGCTCGACCCACGACCAGGTGGCCCTGGCCGTCGGCCCCGGGGCCATGTTCGAGGACCCCGACGCCCTCCTCGCCCCGCTCCGGGTCGGGTCGGGCACGGTGCGGGTGCTGTTCCTCGACGCCTCGACCGAGGCCCTGGTCCGCCGGTACGAGATGACCAAGCGACGCCACCCGATGGGCGGGACGTCGCTGGCCGAGTCGATCGAGCGGGAGCGGCGCCTCGCCGACCGCCTGCGCGACAAGGCCGACATCGTGATCGACACCTCGGACCTCTCGGTCCACGACGTCCGGGCCCGGATCGAGGAGCTGATCGAGACCAGCCTCCCGGGGGGCATGTCCGTCTCGCTCATGTCCTTCGGGTACAAGCACGGCCTGCCGACCGACGCCGACCTGGTGTTCGACTGCCGGTTCCTCCCCAACCCGCACTGGGTCGAGGGCCTGCGGGGCGGCACCGGGCGCGAGCCCGACGTGCGGGACTACGCCCTCGACCACCCCGCCGCCGTGCCCTTCCTCGACCAGGTCGAGGGGCTGCTCGCCCTGCTCGTCCCCGAGTACGAGACCGAGGGCAAGGCGTACCTCACCATCGCCTTCGGCTGCACCGGCGGCCACCACCGCTCCGTGGCCGTCGTCGAGGAGATGGCCGGGCGCCTGCGGTCCCACGGCCTCGACCCCACCATCTCCCACCGGGACATCACCAAGTGAGGCCGGCCATCGCGTGCGTCGGCGGGGGCCACGGCCTGGCGGCGACGCTGGCGGCGGCCCGCACCTTCGCCGGCGCCCTCACCGCCATCGTGTCGGTCGCTGACGACGGCGGGTCCAGCGGCCGGCTGCGCGACGACCTGGGGATCCTCCCGCCCGGCGACCTGCGCCGGTGCCTCAGCGCCCTCGCCGCCCCGGCGTCGCCCCTCGGCGGTGCCCTCGAGCACCGCTTCGCCGACGGCGAGCTCAAGGAGCACGCCCTGGGCAACCTCCTGCTCGCCGGGCTCATCGACCACGGCCTCCCCGTCGAGGACGCCCTCGCCGAGGTCGGGCGGCTCGTCGGCGCCGTGGGCACCGTGCTCCCCGCCGCCAGCGAGCCGGTGACGCTCGTGGGGATGCGGCGGGGGGTGGCGCCGGTGGAGGGCCAGGTCCAGGTGCAGGAGGCGTGCGGGGTCGGGCGGGTGGCGATCCGGCCGGCAGACCCGGCGACGCCCGCCGCCGTCGGCCGGGCCCTGGCCGAGGCCGACCTGGTCACTCTGGGCCCGGGCTCGCTCTTCACCAGCGTCCTCGCCGCGGCCATCGTCCCCGGGGTGGCCCGGGCCCTCACCGCCACCGCCGCCACCCGGGTCCTGGTGCTGAACCTGGGCCCGCAGGTGGGGGAGACCGAGGACCTCTCGCCCGACGAGCACCTGGGCGTGGCCCGGGCCCACGGCCTGCCCTTCGACGTCGTGCTGGCCGACCCCCGGTTCGCCCCGACCCCGGCGCCCGACGTCGTGGTCCGCCCGGTCGGCGCGGACCACGCCGCCGTGCACGACCCGGAGCGTCTGGCCGCGGCACTCGCCGACCTGGTCGGCCGCCGCTGAGGGGAGGTCGCCGGGCGGCCCTCGGCTACGGTCCGAGGCGACGTCCGCTCCACCTCAAAGGGGTCTGCCCAGCATGAGCATCCGTGTCGGCATCAACGGCTTCGGTCGCATCGGCCGCAACATCTTCCGGGCGGTGAAGGCATCCGGCGCCGACATCGACTTCGTGGCCGCCAACGACCTCGGTTCGGTCGACACCATGGCCCACCTCCTGAAGTACGACACGATCGGCGGCCAGTTCCCCGGGGACGTGAAGGTCGTCGACGACGGCATCGAGGTCGACGGTGACACGGTCAAGATCCTCGCCGAGCGCGACCCGGCCAAGCTGCCCTGGGGCGACCTCGGCGTCGACGTGGTCATCGAGTCCACCGGGTTCTTCACCTCCCGCGACGCTGCCGCCGCCCACGTCGAGGCCGGTGCGCCCCGCGTGATCGTCTCGGCCCCGGCCACCAACGCCGACGCCACCTTCGTAGTCGGCGTCAACGACGACACCTTCGACCCCGAGAAGCACATCGTGGTGTCGAACGCGTCCTGCACCACGAACTGCTTCGTCCCCATGGTCAAGGTCCTCGACGACGCCTTCGGCGTCGAGAAGGGCCTGATGAACACCATCCACGCCTACACCGGCGACCAGCAGCTGGTGGACGGGCCGCACAAGGACCTGCGCCGAGCCCGCGCCGCGGCGGTGAACATCGTCCCGACCTCCACCGGGGCCGCCCGGGCCACCGGGCTGGTGCTCCAGGCCATGCAGGGCAAGCTCGACGGCACCTCGCTGCGGGTCCCCGTGCCGACCGGCTCGATCACCGACTTCACCGGCCTGATCAAGACCGAGGCCACCGTCGACGAGGTCAACGACGCCTTCAAGGCCGCGGCCGAGAGCGGGCCGCTCTCCAAGGTCCTCAAGTACTCCGACGAGCCGCTGGTCAGCTCGGACATCGTCCAGACCCCCTACTCGGTCACCTTCGACTCGGGGCTCACCATGAGCCAGGGCAACCTGGTCAAGGTGCTGGGCTGGTACGACAACGAGTGGGGCTACTCGAACCGCATCGTCGACCTCGCCCTCATCGTCGGCGCCGCCAACAAGTGACCACCGCCGACCCGGCCGCGGTCCCGCGGCTGGAGGACCTCGAGGCCGCCCTCGGCGGGCTCGACGGGAAGAGGATCCTGGTCCGGGCGGACCTGAACGTCCCCCTCCGGGACGGCCAGATCACCGACGACCTCCGCATCCGGGCCGCCCTGCCGACCCTGCGGTGGCTGACCGAGCGGGGCGCGCACGTCACCGCCTGCTCCCACCTGGGCCGACCCAAGGGCGCACCGACCCCGGAGTCCGACATCGAGCCGGTGCGAGCGCGCCTGGGCGAGCTGATCGGCGGTGTCGAGGTCCTCGACAACCTGCGGTGGGACGCCGGCGAGACGGCGAACGACCCCGCCTTCGTCGAGCGCCTCGTCGCCGGCCAGGACGGCTACGTCAACGACGCCTTCGGGGCGTCGCACCGGTCCCACGCCTCGATCGTGGGCCCGCCCCAGCACCTGCCCAGCGCCGCCGGCCGGCTGCTCGCCGAGGAGGTCGACGTCCTGCTGGGCTGTCGCACCAACCCCCGGCGGCCGTTCGTCGGCATCCTGGGCGGGGCCAAGGTCAGCGACAAGCTCGGCGTCATCGGGGCCCTGCTCGACGTGTGCGACAGCCTGATCATCGGCGGGGGGATGTGCTTCACCTTCCTGGCCGCCCAGGGCCACCAGGTCGGATCCTCCCTGCTGGAGGAGGACCAGGTCGACCGGTGCCGGGAGCTGCTCGACTCGGGCGCCCCGCTGCACCTCCCGTCGGACATCACCGCCCTGGGCCCGGGCGGGAAGATCGGCGACCCGGCGGCCGGCGGGGACGTCCGCCAGATGGGTCGCGACCTCCCCGACGGCTGGATGGGCCTCGACATCGGACCCGGGACCGCCGCCGAGTTCTCCGACGTGATCCTCGACGCCCGCCAGGTCCTCTGGAACGGGCCCATGGGCGTGTTCGAGGACCCCCGCTTCGCCGCCGGGACCCGCACCGTCGCCGAGGCCGTGGCCGAGTGCCGGGGCTTCACCGTGGTGGGCGGGGGCGACAGCGCCGCCGCCGTGGCCCAGTTCGACCTGGCCGACCGCATCGACCACATCTCCACCGGCGGCGGCGCCAGCCTCGAGCTGCTCGAGCAGGGTGACCTGCCCGGCCTCGAGGCCCTGCGCGCCGGGCGTTCCTGAACCCCACCGACCCCGAGGACGACGACGACATGGCCACGCGCACGCCGCTGATCAGCGGCAACTGGAAGATGCACCACAACCACTTCGAGGCCCTGGCCACGGTGCAGAAGCTCAACTACCTGCTCGGCGAGGAGGAGGACCTGCAGGTCGAGGTGTCGGTCCACGCCCCGTTCACCGACCTGCGCACCCTCCAGACCGCCATCGAGCAGGACAAGATGCCCATCGTCCTCGGCGCCCAGCACTGCCACTGGGAGGAGAAGGGCGCCTTCACCGGCGAGGTCTCGCCGGCGATGCTGGCCAAGCTGAACGTCCGCTACGTCATCGTGGGCCACTCCGAGCGGCGCGAGCTCTTCGGCGAGTCTGACGAGTGGGTGAACAAGAAGGTCCTGGCGATCCTCGCCCACGGGATGGTCCCGATCATGTGCTGCGGCGAGACGCTCGACGAGCGCGACGCGGGCCAGACCGACGCCAAGGTGGCCGGCCAGGTCCGGGCCGGGCTCGAGGGCGTCAGCCCGGCCCAGGTCGGCGGGCTCGTGATCGCCTACGAGCCGATCTGGGCCATCGGCACGGGCCGCACCGCCAGCGCCGAGGACGCCCAGGCCACGTGCGCCGTCGTCCGTCGCACCGTGGCCGAGGTGGCCGGCGAGGACGCCGCCGCGTCGGTCCGCATCCAGTACGGCGGCTCGGTCAAGCCGGCCAACGCCGCCGAGCTCATGGCCCAGCCCGACATCGACGGGGCCCTGGTGGGTGGGGCGTCGCTCGATGCCGCCGACTTCGCCGGCATCGTCCGCCACTGACGCGTCAGCGCCCCGAAACGCCGGCGTAACCGGCGTCACGCTCGGGCCTGGGCATCGTGCGCCTCACCTCGGTCCCATCGTGACCCATGTGACCAGTCCTGTGCTACCTTGCGCGACCGATCGCCGGGTCACCTGCCAAACCCCCCACCGGCGACCGACACCGGCGGCGCGCCACCTCGGTCCCACCGCCCGGTCACCCCGCATCCCACTGAGGAGACACACATGGTTCGCAGCCGACGGTTGCTCTCTTTCCTGGCCCTGATCCTGGGCTTCGCCCTCCTCGCCGCCTCGTGCGGCGGGAGCGACGACGAGGGGGGTGACGACACCGCCGGCGGCGACGGTGGGGGTGATGAGACCGAGACCACGGTCAACCCCGACGACATCCCCGAGGGCGGCAACCTGGTCCTCGGTGCCGAGCAGGAGCCGGACTGCGTCGACTGGATCTCCAGCTGCGCCGGCGCCAGCTGGGGCTTCTGGACCATGAACGTCAACACCATGCCCCGCACCTTCGACGTGGTGCAGGACGGCGACGAGTGGGTCTACGAGCCGAGCATCCTGCTCGACGGTGAGCCCGAGCTCGAGGAGGAGCCCCAGCAGGTCGTGACCTACACGATCAGCGAGGACGCGGTCTGGAGCGACGGCGAGCCGATCACGTCCACGGACTTCAAGTACACGTGGGACCAGATCGCCAACGGCGAGGACATCTACGACACCACCGGCTACGCCAACATCGAGTCGGTCGACGACAGCGACCCCAAGGTCGCGGTGGTGACCTTCTCTGAGCCCTTCTCCGACTGGAAGGGCCTCTTCGGCGGTGGCTACGGCATCTACCCGTCGCACATCCTCGAGGGCGAGGACCGCAACGCCATGATGGCCAACGGCTACGACTTCTCCGGTGGCCCCTGGATGATCGAGGAGTGGGCCAAGGGCTCCGAGGTCGTGCTCGTCCCCAACGAGAACTACTGGGGCCCCCAGCCGAAGCTGGAGTCGGTCACCTTCCGGTTCGTCACCGACACCGCCGCCGAGTTCCAGGCCTACCAGGCCGGTGAGGTCTCGGCGATCTACCCGCAGCCGCAGCTCGACGTGATCGAGAGCATCAACGCCGGCGTCGAGGGCAACAGCAGCTTCTCCGACCAGACGGGCAACATGGAGGCGTTGTGGATGAACAACTCCGAGTTCCCCTTCGACTCGGTCGCCGTGCGCCAGGCCTTCGCCTACAGCCTCGACCGTGACGCCATCGTCGAGGCCCTCTTCGGGGGCATCGGCCTGACCGAGGCCCTGAACACGCTCGAGGCCCCGATCCTGTCGGCCTTCACCGACACCGAGGCCTTCGCCGACTACACCCTCGACCTCGAGCAGGTCGACTCGCTCATGACCGGCGACGGGTGGGAGAAGAACGCCGACGGGTTCTGGGAGAAGGACGGCCAGCAGGCCGACATCGAGTTCATCACGACCTCGGGCAACGCCCGCCGTGAGCGCACCCAGGAGATCGTGATCGAGCAGGCCGGCGAGGCCGGCTTCAACGTCACCGTCGCCAACCAGGAGGCGGGCACCTTCTTCGGTGAGACCCTCCCCAACGGCGATTACCAGATGGGGCTCTACGCCCAGGTGGCCACCAGCCTGCGCCCGGCGGCGTGCACGCTGTTCTGCTCGGACAACATCCCCAGCGAGGAGAACGACTTCAGCGGTCAGAACTGGCAGCGGGTCAACATCCCCGAGGCCGATCCGCTGATGGCGTCGCTCGACACCTCGACCGACCCCGACGAGATCCAGCAGAACGGCGCCGAGGCCGCCGCCCTGCTGGCCGAGAACGTCGTGTCGCTGCCGCTCGACCCGCTGCCCAACATCCTCCTGTGGAGCGATGACATCCTGGGCAACGTGGCCGACAACCCGATCCTCGGGCCGTTCAGCAACATGCACGAGTGGGGCCTGGCCGCCTAGGCGCTGACGCCAACCCCGTGATCTGAGACCAGGGGCTCGGCACGCAGCGCGTGCCGGGCCCCCGGTCTCTCCCCCCTCTCCTCCCGGTGGCCCCATGCTGATCTACGTCCTGCGGCGGATCCTGATCTCGATCCCCGTCGTCCTCATCGCCTCGTTCCTGCTGTTCTGGTTCGTCCGCGAGACGTTCGACCCCACCGCCCGGCTGCGGAACGTCCGTGACCCTGCGGTGATCGCCCGGGAGACCGAGCGCCTGGGCCTCAACGACCCGGTCCCGGTGCAGTACACCAAGTGGCTCGGCGACTTCGTCCAGGGCGACTGGGGCGAGAGCGCCCGCACCCGACAGCCGGTGACCGGCATGGTCCGCCCGGCGCTGTGGAACACGATCCAGCTGATCTTCTTCGGGGTGATCGTCTCGGCGACGCTGGCGGTGGCCATCGGGGTGTTCGGGGCGCTGAAGCAGTACTCCTTACCGGACTACGTGCTCACCGGGTTCAGCTACCTGGCGATCGCCATGCCACCGTTCTGGTTCGGGTTGCTGGCGATCAACGTGTTCGCCTTCCGGATACCGGAGTGGGCGATCAAGAACGACATCTCGTTCCTGGGCCTCGACAAGCGCCAGGTCGACTTCGTCAACCTCCACCGGGCGCGAGCCAAGGAGACCCTCAGCGGGGCCGAGTACGCCGAGGACTACATCCGCCACCTCATCCTCCCGGTGATGACGCTGAGCGTCCAGATCGTCGGGGCGTGGAGCCGCTACCAGCGCTCGGCCATGCTCGACGTGATGAGCGCCGACTACATCCGCACGGCCCGGGCCAAGGGCGTCCCCCGCCGCAAGGTGGTCTTCAAGCACGGGGTGCGCAACGCACTCATCCCGCTGGTCACGGTGATGGCCATCGACATCGGCCTGCTCTTCGGCGGGCTGCTCGTCACCGAGACGATCTTCTCCATCCCGGGCATGGGCCGGATGTTCGTCCAGGCCCTCCTCCAGGGCGACATCGCCGTGCTGGAGGCGTGGATGGTCGTCGTGGCCATCTTCGTCATCGCCTTCAACCTGCTGGCCGACATCCTCTACAGCATCCTCGATCCCCGGATCCGGCTCTCATGACCGACGACGACGAGCCGACCGCCGGCGGCCCCCGCCCGGGTGACCCCGAGGCCCACTACGTCGAGCTGCTGGAGGACGAGGTCGCGGCCGAGGAGATCGGCACCGAGATCGACAGCGCCCCGCCGCGCTCGCAGTGGCAGCTGTTCCGGCGCCGGTTCTTCCGCCACAAGCTGGCCATGCTCGGCCTGGTGCTGCTGGTCCTGCTGTGCGTGGCCATCTTCGCCGCCGACCTGTGGGTCCCCCAGGACCCGCGGGAGCAGGACATCCTCGCCGGCGTCGAGCCGCCCAGCAGCGAGCACTGGTTCGGCACCGACGCCAACGGGCGGGACTACTTCGCCCGGGTGATCTACGCCGGTCAGATCTCGCTCAAGATCGGCCTGACCGTCGCCCTCATCTCGACCATCATCGGCACCATCACCGGGTCCCTGGCCGGGTTCTTCGGCCGCTGGGTCGAGCAGCTGCTGATGCGGATCACGGACCTGTTCCTCATCGTGCCGGGGATCGCCGTCCTCGCGGTGGCGGTCAAGTTCGCCCAGTCGGACCAGAACCCCGTCGGGCGGTTCGTCCTCGGCAACGGCAGCGAGCCCCGCTTCGGCACCGACTCCATCATCATCTTCGTCCTGGCCATGCTGGGCTGGATGCCGGTGGCGCGGATCGTACGGGGCCAGGTGCTCTCGGTGAAGGAGAAGGAGTTCGTCGAGGCCGCCCGCGCCGTCGGCGCCTCCAACTTCCGGATCATCACCCGCCACCTGCTGCCCAACTGCATCGGACCCATCGTCGTCAACGCCACCTTGGCCATCGCCGTGGCCATCGTCACCGAGTCGACGCTGAGCTTCCTCGGCTTCGGCGTCCAACCACCGGAGACGTCGTGGGGGGTCATGCTCGAGCGCGCCAGAGCGAACATCTCCTTCGACGAGCACCTCCTCTACTTCCCCGGCCTGTTCATCCTCCTGACCGTGCTGGCCGTCAACTTCCTGGGTGACGGCCTGCGCGACGCGTTCGACCCCCAGGCCCGCCGATGAGCCCGGACCTGGAGAAGAACCCCTACGCCGGCGACGAGGACCTCGACCTCTCCACCCTCGAGGTCAGCGGGAGCGACGTGGTCGACGGCGACGTCGTGCTGCGCGTGCGCGACCTCCGGGTGGAGTTCCCCACCGACGACGGTCCGGTCACGGCGGTCGACGGGGTGAGCTTCGACCTCAGCGCCAACGAGACCCTCGGCGTCGTCGGTGAGTCGGGCTCGGGCAAGAGCGTGACCTCGATGGCGATCCTGGGCCTGCTCCCCAAGAACGCCAAGATCACCGGCAGCATCGACTTCCGAGGCACCGAGCTGGTCGGTCTGGGCGAGAAGGACCTCCAGCCCCTGCGGGGCAAGAGCATCGCCATGATCTTCCAGGACGCCCTCACCGCCCTGAACCCGGTGTACAAGGTGGGCACCCAGATCGCCGAGGCCATCCAGGTCCACGAGCCCGAGATGAAGGGCGAGCAGCTGCGCGACCGGGTGGTCGAGATGCTCGACATCGTCGGCATCCCCGACCCGCGGTCACGCGCCGACCAGTACCCCCACGAGTACTCGGGGGGGATGCGCCAGCGGGCCATGATCGCCATGTCGATCGTCAACGAGCCCGACCTGCTCATCGCCGACGAGCCCACCACGGCCCTCGATGTGACCATCCAGGCCCAGGTCCTGGAGGTCATGGAGCGGATCCGGGACCGCACCCGCAGCTCGATCATGATCATCACCCACGACCTCGGCGTGGTCGCCGGCGTGGCCGACCGGGTGCTCGTCATGTACGCCGGGCGGGTGTGCGAGCTGGCCGACGTGGAGTCGGTCTTCTACACCCCGGCCCACCCCTACACCCAGGGCCTCCTCGGGTCCCTGCCCCGCCTCGACGCCCGCTCCAGCGAGCGCCTGGCCCGCATCGTGGGCCACCCGCCGTCGCTGCTGGCCATGCCCTCGGGGTGCGCGTTCCACCCCCGTTGCCCCCACGCGCTGGTGCCGGGGATCTGCCGCGACATCCGTCCTGACCTGGAGCCGCTGCGGGTGGAGGGTCACGCCGCCGCCTGCCACCGCACCGACGAGATCGAGTGGAAGCCCCTGGAGGCTGCGCCGTGAGCCAGATCGACCTCGCCAACGACGCCGCCCCCGCGGCCACCCGCCCGGCCGATGCCGCCCCGCTGCTCGAGGTCGAGGACCTCGTCAAGCACTTCCCGATCAAGGCCGGCCTCCTCAGCCGCCAGGTCGGGGCGGTGCAGGCCGTCTCCGGCATCAGCTTCCAGCTCCACCGGGGCCAGACCCTCGGCCTGGTGGGGGAGTCGGGGTGCGGCAAGAGCACCACCGGGCGACTGGTGATGCGCCTCCTGGAGGCGACCGCCGGCACCGTCCGCTTCGACGGCATCGACGTGCACCGCGCCAGCAACCGCGACGTGCGAGCCCTGCGCCGGCGCATGCAGATCGTGTTCCAGGACCCGTACGCCTCGCTCAACCCCCGCCAGACCGTGCAGGCCATCGTCAGCGAGCCGCTGCGGGTGCACGACCGGTGGAAGGACGGCGGCGCCGACAAGGTCAAGGACCTCATGGAGCTCGTCGGCCTCAAGCCCGAGCACGCCAACCGCTACCCGCACGAGTTCTCCGGCGGGCAGCGCCAGCGCATCGGCATCGCCCGGGCCCTCGCCCTCGACCCCGAGATGCTCGTGCTCGACGAACCGGTGTCGGCTCTCGACGTGTCCATCCAGGCCGGTGTGGTCAACCTGCTCGAGGACATCCAGGACGAGCTGGGGCTGGCCTACCTGTTCATCGCCCACGACCTGTCGGTCGTCCGCCACACCTCCGACCAGGTCGCGGTCATGTACCTGGGCAAGATCGTCGAGCTGGGATCCGCCGACGACCTCTACGACCGGCCCGTGCACCCCTACACCCAGGCCCTGCTGTCGGCGGTGCCCCTGGCCGACCCGCGCAAGCAGCGGGCCCGCCAGCGGATCGTGCTGGAGGGCGACCCGCCCAACCCGGCCAACCCGCCGTCGGGGTGCCGGTTCCGCACCCGGTGCTGGCGCAAGGCCGAGCTGGAGGCCGCCGGCACCGACACCAGCGCCTGCGTCGAGCAGGACCCCCCGCTGGCCAGCGGCGAGTGGGGAGCGACCGAGCACGAGGTGGCCTGCCACTTCCCCAAGGTCCGCGTGATGCTCTGACCGAGGTGGTGATGGCATCACCGCCGGTCGACGCCACTAACCTGATCGCCGGCCCGCAGGGCCGTCCCTGAGCCGTAGGAGCCCGAGAACCCGTGCTGTACCTGGTCACCCCCCTCCACCTGGCTGCGTCGGGGATCCTCATCGTCCTGGTGCTGCTGCACAGCGGCAAGGGCGGCGGCCTGTCGGACATGTTCGGTGGCGGCATCGGGGCCTCGGCCGCCGGGTCCACCGTCATGGAGAAGAACCTCAACCGGCTGACGGTCGTCGTCGCCCTGGTGTGGGCCTTCACCACCATCGCCCTCGGGATGCTCCTCACCAATTCGTAGTCGTTCGCTCGCTGGCGCTCGCTCCACTCCTACGAGCTGAGGGTCCCTCGCTGCGCTCGGGGCTGAAGACCTCTCCGGAGCCGGACCCCTCGTCCGTCGGGGCCACGGCTCCTCTGCGGGGGGAGACCCCCCGCAGCCCCCCAGCGGCTGCGCCGGGCCGCCGGGGGATGGCGACCCCGCCGTCCCCGTTCGCCTGGTTCGCTGCGCTCCTCGCGCTCGCGTCTCGGGCGGGGTTGGGGGGTCGTCAGCGCTGCTGCGGCCAGGCGTGGCCGGGGGGCATGATCGGGTCGCGCCACATGGCGTAGGACGTGGGGCCACCGTCGGGGAGGGGGATCTCCCGGATGAGGCGGAAGCCGTGACGCTCGTAGAGGGCCCGGTTCCGCTCCGAGGTGGCCTCGAGGTAGGCGGCCTCGCCGCCCACGTCGCACTGGGCCAGCACCGACCGCAGCAGTGCCGACCCGATGCCCCGGCCCTGGTGAGACGGGGCGACGGCCAGGAAGTTGAGGTACCACGCGGGCTCGGCCGGGTGGACCGCGGCGAAGGCCTCGCTGCACGCCCCCATCCGGGCGAGGGCCGCCGGGCCCAGGACGCCGAGGCGGGCCTCGAGCTCGGGCTCGTCGTCGGCGTGCACGGCCGCCACGCCGGGTGGGACCCAGAGGGCGACGCCGGCGGCCGGGCCGTCGACCCGGGCCAGGTCGGCGGTGCGGTGGCGGGCCTGGGCGGCGAGGAAGGCGTCGAACAGGACGGGCAGGGTGTCGGCCCGGGCGGCCCGGTCGGGCTCCATCCAGGTGAAGACGGGGTCGTCGAGGAAGGCGGCGGTGAGCACGGTGGCGGCCTCGGCGCGCACGAAGGCGTCGATGCGCTCGATGGAGCGGACGGGGAAGCGGGTGGTGGTGGACATGGTGATCTCCTGGAGGGGGTGAGGGTCAGACCGCGAGGCGGTAGACGCGGAAGAAGCCGGCGTCGACGTCGACGACGTCGCACGAGGAGAAGCCGGCCCGGGCGGCCAGGTCGGCGACGGTCGAGGGCCGCAGGGCGGTGCCGAGGGCGGCGGAGCCCTCCTCGGACATGGAGGCCGGGAGGCAGTGGACGACGCTCCAGCCGTACATCATCCGCTCGACCTCGTCGCCGGGGGCGGTGAAGGCGTCGGCCACGGCTTCGTCGACGACGACGACCACGCCGTCGTCGGTGAGGGCCTGGCGCAGGGCGCGGAGGACCTCGACCGGCTGGGACATGTCGTGGAGGGCCTCGAGGACGAAGGCGGCGTCGACCGGTCCGAGGTCGGCGATCGAGGCCGTGGGGTCGGCGAAGCGCACGTCGACGCCGGCCTGGGCGGCGTGGGCCCGGGCGTCGGCGATCGACGCGGCATCGGTGTCGAGCCCGACGACCTGGGCGGCGGGCCAGGCGGTCTGGATGGCGATGGCGGACCAGCCCTGGCCGGTGCCGACGTCGAGGACGCGGGCGCCGGCCGCGAGGCGGTCGGTCAGGCCGGGGACGGCCGGGATCCAGGCCTTGACCAGGTCGGAGGTGAAGGCGGGGCGGTTGATGGCGCCCTGGCCGTCGCGGAACGTGGCCCCGTAGCGGGCGTAGGGCACGCCGCCGCCGGTGCGGAAGGCCTCGGCCACGTCGTCGAGGACCCCGGCGATCCCGACCACCATCGACGCGAAGGGGGCGAGGTGGTCGCCGTCGATCGGGTCGAGGAGGGCACCGCGGTGCTCCTCGGGCAGGGCGAACCGCAGGGTCTCGGCCACGGCCGAGGGCGAGGCGACCTCGAGGTAGCCGGCGACGGCCTGCTGCTCGCACCACTCCTGGGCGTAGCGGGGGTCGATGCCGGCCCGGTCCGCCAGCTCGGGGGCGGTCAGCGGGCCGTGGCGGTCGAAGGCCTCGTACAGGCCGAGGGTGGTGCCGAGGTGGACGGCGAACAGCTCGAGCGTGCCGATGGTGGCGTCGCAGAGCCGCTGGCTGAGGTCGATGGTCATGGTGGTCCTCCGTGGTGGGGTCTCACCCCCCAGGCGTGATGTCGCGCCTCACGGTGTGACGACCCGAGCCGGCCGCGCCGCTCCGGGCGGTGGTTCTCGCTCGGCGGACCGGTGGCGCGCCGCCCTACGCTCGCCCCATGGAGCTGATCGGCCGGGCGGCCGAGCTGGCGCTGGTGACCGATCGCCTCGCCGACCGTCGGCTCGTCACGCTCATCGGGCCGGGGGGCATCGGCAAGACCCGCCTGGCCCGCGTGGCCGCGGCGATGGTCGCCGACCGCTTCGTCCACGGCGTGCGCACTGTCGACCTGACCCGGGTGAGCACCGCCGAGGCCGTGCGCGAGTCGCTGGCCGACCAGCTCGGCTACGCGTCGTTCTCGGCCCTGGTCGACGCCCCGGTCGACAGCCCGGTGCTGCTCGTGGTCGACAACTGCGAGCACGTCGTGGACGCCGTGGCCGAGGCGCTCGACGAGCTGCTGGAGGCGTGCCTGGCCCCGACCGTCCTGGCGACCAGCCGCACCGCCCTCGAGCTGCCCGGGGAGACGGTCGTGCCCATCGGCCCGCTCGCCCTCCCTCCGGCGGGGTCGGCCGACGGACCTGCGGTGGGGCTCTTCGTGGCTCGGGCGGCCGACGCCGGGAGCATCGTCGAGCCCGACGACGCAGTCGCGGAGCTGTGCCGTCGGCTCGACGGGGTGCCCCTCGCCATCGAGCTGGCCGCCGCCCGCACCCGGTCGATGGCGCCCGGAGAGATCCTCGACCGGCTGGTCGTCGGGCTCGACGTCCTCGACCGGCCACGCCGTCGCAGCGCGCGGCGGCACCAGAGCCTGCGGGACGCGATCGGTTGGTCCCACGACCTGCTGTCCCCCGACGAGCAGGCGCTGTTCGACCACCTCGGGGTCTTCGCCGGTCCGTTCACGGCCGAGCTGGCCCACGCCGCCGCAGCCCGGCCCGGGACGGACCTGGCCTCGACCCAGGACCTGCTCGACGGGCTGGTGGCGGCCTCGATGGTGGTCGCCGACACCTCCGGCGCCGTCACGTGGTACCGGGAGCTGGAGACGCTGCGCAGCTTCGCCCGGGCCCGGCTGGACGCGGCCGGGCAGCGGCGGGCGGTCGAGGTCCGCTTCGTCGACCACGTGGTGGAGCGGGTGACCGAGATCGTCGGCTTGGGCTCGGGGACGTTCTCCTCGTCGGCGCTCAACGAGCTGGTCGACCTCTACGCCAACGTGGCCTCGGCCATCCGGTGGTGCCTCGAGGAGGACGACACGCCCGACCGGGCCTTCCTCCTCGCCGCCGCCCTGTGGCTCGTGATCCACCACTCCCACCTCGACGAGATCGGCGAGCTGGCCGAGCAGGTGCTCGAGCGGTGGGAGATCACCGACCATCCGATGGGCCCCGACGTGGCCGCCACCGCGGCGACCGCTCGCTACATGCGCGGCGAGCACGCCGCGTCGGTGGCCCTCGCCCAGGAGGCTCTGGTCCACGCCGCCACCTCGCCGTTCGGGCCGATCACCCTGCCCCGCACCATCGGCCAGTCCCGTCGGGCGGTGGGGGCCGCCGAGGAGGCTCTGGGGTGGTTCGAGGCGACCGCTCGGGCGGCGCGGGAGCGGGGCGTGTCGGCGCTGGCCGTCGAGGCCGACACCGCCCGGGCGCAGGTGCTGGCCGACCTGGGCCAGGTCGACGAGGGCCTCGCCCTGGTCCGGGCGGCCGGGGCCGAGGCGTCGGCGGCGGGCTCCGACATCGGCATCGTCTGGGCGCGCGCCGTCGAGGGGTCCATCCTGCTCCGCTCCGACGTCGAGGAGGCGCGCCACGTCATCGCCGACGCCCGCGGGTGCTGCGACGCCATCGCCTACGGCGCCGGCTCCCTCGGCACGCGACGGTCGGCCGCCATCGGCGCGATGTGCGTCGGGGACCACCCCGGCGCCGCCCGGTCGGCCCTCGACCTGCTCGAGCACCTGCTGGGCCGCGGGTCGACGTACGGGCTGCGGATGGTGTTCGACGTCGCCGCCCCGCTCCTGGCCCGGGTGGGGCGGACGGGGCCGGCCGCCGACCTGGCCGCCACCGCCCTGTCCCTGCCGGTCATGAGCATCACCGCCAGCATCGGTCACGAGCTGTTCCCCCTCGACCCGACCGGTGGCACCCGCCTCGAGGTGCGGGACGCCATCCTCCTGGCCCGGGCCGAGCTCGGTGCCGTGGCCGAGGGGACGACGGCGCCCGAGGGGGTCGCGCCGGCGCCGGTCGACGACGCGCCCAGGCGGCGGGAGGGCACGTTCCGCCGCCAGGGCGACGTCTGGGAGGTCGGTCTGGGGGACGGCACGACGTCGGTCCGGGCGACCAAGGGGATGGACGACCTGGCGTGCCTGCTGGCGCGACCGGGCGAGGAGGTGCACTGCCTCGAGCTGGTCGGAGCCGCCGTCGAGCAGGGGAGCACCGGCGAGGTGCTCGACGAGACCGCCCGCCGGGTCTACGAGCAGCGCATCCGCGACCTCCAGGCCGAGCTCGACGAGGCCGACGCCCACCACGACGTGGCCCGCTCGGAGCGGGCCCAGGCCGAGATGGACGCCCTCGTCGACCAGCTGACCGTCGCCCTGGGCCTGGCCGGTCGGGCCCGTCGCACGGGGAGCACCGTCGAGCGGGCCCGGTCCACCGTCACCCAGCGGGTCCGCTCCACGATCCGCCGGGTCGAGGCGGCCCACCCTCGTCTCGGACGGCACCTGCGCGCATCGATCCGGACCGGCACCTTCTGCGCCTACGCCCCCGAGGAGCCCGTCACCTGGGACCTCGGCTAGTCAGCGGGCGGCGGCGACGAGGGCCTTGATGCGGCGTCGGGCGAGTGCGTGCAGCGGGTCGGTCTCGACGGGCCGACGGTGGGGGCGGGCCGGAGTGATGCGACATCGTCGGCCGGCGGCGTCGGGTGGACGCTCGACCCGGACCCGACCGTCGGGGGTGAGGATCAGGGTGAACCCGCCCTCGTGCACCTTGTGGTGGTGGTAGCGGCACAGCGGGACCAGGTTGTCCATGTCGGTCCGGCCGCGATCGTTCGACGGATCGGGGTCGTACTCGATGACGTGGTGGGCCTCGGTCCAGTCGGTGGGGGCCTCGCAGCCGGGGAAGGCGCAGTGCCTCGCGTGGCGGAACCGGAGCGCTCGGCGTTGGCCCCGGTTGGCGAGCCTGATGTCCTTGCCGGCGTCGAGGACCTCGCCGTCGGCGGCGATCACCAACCGGTGCACATCGGCCCCGCAGAGAAGGCGGTGGAGGGAGGCGGGGGCGAGCGGGGTGCCATCGATCAGCTCGCAGATGCGGGTGCGGAGGTCCTCGTCGTCGTCGATGGGCAGGCCTTGGAGGGTCCGTTCGTCGCAGATCACCTCGACCGACGGGCGGGGGGCGCCGTGCTTGGTCCCGGGTCGGCCCTTGCGGGCGAAGATCTGGACCACGGCGTACCCACGCCGCTCAGCGGGGCTCATGCCGTCGTGGTCGGAGAAGGTGCCGACCCGGAACAGCTCGTCGACCTCGGCGTCGATCGCCGAGCGGACGATGGTGCCGTCCTCGGCGCACAGCTCGGCGTCGAGGACCCACCGGCCCGCGAAGGTGCGGGACATGTCGACCCGGGCCCGCGGCGCGTCGCCGGGGTCGGGGCCGTCGGGGTCGATCCAGCCGATGTGGAGGCGGGCCTGTTGCTGCCAGGCCCGCAGGAACCGGCCGGCGCCATCGACGCGCAGACGGGCGACCTCGGACACCAGGTAGGCCTCGTGATCGGCGAAGACCTCCACCAGCTCCGGCGTGCGCACCTCGGCCAGCTGGAGGACCTTGGGTCGCCCGATGCGCCCGGCCCGGAACGCGGCGGCGACGACGGGCATCTCCGGAAGGAGCTCGCCCAAGGTCACCTCGGCCTGGCACCGGCCCCGGGGCTGATCGACCCGAGCCACCAACCACCCGGCCGGGCTGCGCCCGGCATCGGCGGTGTGGAGCTTCCGCACCGCGAAGGTGCCCGTGGCGGCGGTGATGGCGCCCTCGACCCGGGCGTGCACCCGGTGCAGGGCCAGCAGGTGCAGGCGGACGGCCTCGTCGCTCATCTCGCCGGTGTCCGCGGCGAGCAGCTCGGCGAGATCGACGCTGTCGACCGCCTCGCTCGTCTCGTCGCACACGACCTCGTCCATGTCGACAGTCTAGACGAACGGATGTTCGTCCGGCAAGGGTCGAACCCAGGAGATCCTTGGTGATGCGGGGTGTGACTATCGGGTGTCGGTCTCGTCGTCGGGCGTGATCTCGACCCTCGCCGCGAGGGTGGGGTCGAGGCGGGCCAGGCTGTCGGAGAGCCCTCCCGGTCGGCTCCGGTCCATCCACGAGACCAGCTGGCCCTCGACCAGCGCCGCCATGTCGTCGGCGAGGTCCTGCGACGACGGGCCGTCGTCGCCGAGGAGGCGCCAGGCGCCGTGGCGAGCCATGCGGGCGGCCTGGGTCAGCTCCCGGACGGTGATCTCGCCATCGTCGGACCCGGGTGCCGCCCTCGCCAGGTCGGCGATGGCCGTCTCCACCTCGGCGACGACGGACCGGACGGCGTCACGGTCGGGACGTCCGAAGACCATGTGCATCTCGCCGGGGAACAGGGCGGCGGAGAGAGGGCTGCCGTTGATGGCCCGCTGGCCGGTGCGGGACCACTGGCGCCCGAGGCGGTCGAGGGCAGCGGACATCCGACCCGTGGGGTCAGCGAAGACGTGCCGGTCGAGGACGTCGGCGAGGGGGAGGTCGCGGTTGGCGTCGAGCCCCCAGGCCACGGCGCCGCCGAAGACGAGCGGGCCGAAGCTGACCGACGGCGGCTGGTGGTGGCCGTTGTCGCCCCAGTCGGTGACGAGGTAGCCGCCGCACCCGTGGGCGGAGGCCGTCTCGGCGGCGTCGACGAGGTTGGCGCAGGCGTTGTCGATCCGGCCCACGAGCGAGCTCCACCCGGAGGTGCCGGCCGCGACCCAGAACGGCACCCCGGCGTCGGCCAGGGGCGCCACCAGCGGGTCGAAGCCGGAGAAGGTGGAGGCGTCGGTCCCGAGGCGGTCCATCACCTCGGCCACGCCCGGGGGCAGGGCGAGGGGCCGATCGTCGGACGGCGGAGCCTCGTAGCACCAGGCCACGGGGACCGTGCCGAGGGGCAGGCGGCGCGCCAGGTCGGGGTGGGCCCGCAGCACGTCGGCCCAGATCTGGACGGTGTAGCCCCGGTCGACGAGCGGCTCGACCAGGCGGGTCACGTGCTCAACGTAGACCGGGCCCCGCCCCTCGGCCGCGACCCTGTCGGCGCTGGCGCCCCGCCCCAGCTCGAAGGGCTCGTCGCAGCCGATGTTCACCTGCCGGCTGCGGAACGACGGCAGCAGCTCGGCCAGCAGGTCGAGGGCGAAGGCGGCGTTCTCCGGCGTCGGAGCCAGCACCGATGGCGGGAGGGTGACGCCCGGGAACAGGTCCCATCCGTCGGGGCACTCGGCCCGGTCGCGGTAGCGGGGGAGGGCCAGCCAGCGGGCCATGTGGCCGAAGCAGTTCTGGTTGGGCACCAGCTCGATGCCGTGGTCGGAGCAGAGCCCGTCGAGCCACGTCAGGTGGGCCGGTGTCATGGGGGAGGCGTCCTGCCAGACCTCTCGGTGGTCGCGGTAGGTGAAGGTGTGCTCCATGTAGAGCTGGAGCTGGGTGTAGCGGGCGAGGGCGCACAGCTCGACGAGGCGCACGAGCGTGGCCCGGGTCGGCACCCGGTCGCGGCTGATGTCGAGCATGAAGCCCCGGTGCACGATGTCGGGGTGGTCCTCGACCCGGACCCCGGGGAGGCGGCCGTCGATCGCCTGCCCGGCGATCTGGTCGAGCAGCTGCTGGGCGTACCGGAGACCGAGGGCGTCCGCGTGGTCGATGTGCACGCCGTCGTCGATGGTCAGGCGGAACCCCTGGGCCGGCAGGTCGGGCACCGACCGGGTCGTCACCGGCGAGCCCACCGGCGCGCCGCCCTCGAGCCGCTCGACCCGACGGGGACGGGGCACGAGGACCATCTCGTCGAGCGGGGTCACGACACCACCGGCCCGTCCAGGGGCTGCACCATGAGCTGGCTGTGGTGGCGGAGGCCCTCGGGCGACCGCAACCCGAGCATCGGCTGCCGGGCTCCCTCGCGCCGGAACCCCATGGCCTCGAAGAAGGCCACGGCCCCGTCGTTCTCGGCCCACGTGACCAGGTGGCACCCGGCCACTCCCTCCTCCCGCAGCGCGTCCAGCCACCGGGTCATCAGCCGGCGGCCCGTCCCGTCGCCCCGGGCCGCGGGCAGCAGGTCGATGTGCAGGTGCGCCGGCCAGCGGTCGTCGACGACCTGGGACGGCGGCAGCCGACGCCGTGTCGCGGCCACGACGAGGTCGCCGATCGTGCGCCACACCACCGGTGCCGTGCCCGGTCGGACGAGGAGGCCCCGCCGCACGAGGTGGTGGGCGACGAGCCGCGGCGGCAACGTCACCTGGGTGGTGTCCCGGCAGCCGAGGAGGTAGCCCACCACCTGGTCGTCCTCGTCCACCGCGACCAGGGCCGACTCGGGCGCGTGGTCGGTGTACCAGCCGCTGAAGAGGTCGGCGAAGCTCTCCCGATCGCGCCACTGCCACGCCACCGGGTCGCCCATGTAGCCGGTCGTGAAGCACACGGCGCGCACGCCCTCGCGGTCCTCCGCCCGGTACGGCCGGATCCGCGTGGCGCCCACCCGCGGCACCCTAGATCGGCTTCGGCGCGACGGAGGCCGAGTGCTACGTTGAGCGACTGCTCCGGGCGCACCCGGGGCGCCACGTCGGAGTGGCGGAATTGGCAGACGCGCTAGCTTGAGGGGCTAGTGCCCGTTAAGGGCGTGGGGGTTCAAGTCCCCCCTCCGACACCATCTGACCAGCACGAAAGTGCTGGTCAGCGCAGTTTTTGGCGAGCCCCGAATCGGGCGCTTGTCATTGGTTTGTCATCACTGCTGCCCGTACGGGTCTGTCGGAGCCTGGCGAATCAGGGCGAGGGCCGCTCCCCATTCAGAAGCTCCGTCGGGCGAGCCACGAACGAACTCCTACCGTGAGGTGCGATCGCATCATCGCCGGGCCGGCTGCTCAGGGCGGACAAGCGATACTGACCAGGTGGTGATGGTGGGGGGACGATCGGTGTCTGATGACGAAGGCGACGTGGCGTCGTTCTTCGGGTGGTTGGACTACGACGACCGAGAGGCGCAGCGGATGCGCGAGGTATTCGCCGCGTTCGACGACAAGGACACGATCGACTCGTTGGGTCTCGGTGTCATCCGCGACTCGATCTCGGATCAGCTGTTCCCTGGCGTGAGCACGATTCAGACCCGTGCTCGCTACTTCCTCTTCGTTCCGTGGATCTGCCAGATGCTCGAAGCCGAGCGCGTCCCGATGGGCAGGTTCAACGACCGTCTGCGGGAGCTGGAGGTGGCGCTCATCGAATCGCTCCGGGGCGAGGAGGGCGCGAACCAGGGGGTCATCGGCTACCGGGCTCGCAGACGGCTGACGCGCCTGCCATCAACCGTGTACTGGAACGGCCTTCAGGTGTTCGGCATCCGGCTCCTCGATCTCGCCTCAAGCGAGTACCGGGGCTTCGTCGCACGGGGAACCCCACGGACAGACATCGCGACCGACGATGACGGTGAACCTCTGGCCGCGACGCGACACATGTGGGACCCGGCTCTGCCGAAGGCGCCGAAGCGGTTTCCTGCCGAGCCGATCTCGATGGCCCTGACGTCCGAGGAGAGCGACTACCTCGCTGGGCGGATGACCACCAGTCGACCCGAGAGCATGGTCGGCGAGTTGGCTCGTGACCTCTCGATCGACCGTTCCGCAGCGATGCCATGGGAGGTTCCGATCCCTCACGCACCGCCGAGGCTCGAAGAGGTACTCGTCCATGCCCGGAACTTCTCGGAGCTGATGGAAGGTGCCCAGGCGCTCCACAACCTGTTGCTCGCTCGGCGGGCGGCGGAGCAGCTGGGCCAGGACCAGGAGGACCTCGTTGGCACGCTGGCGGAGGAGCTTGAGGACTGGGCGGAACTGATCGACGCCCGTCGAGACGAGTTGAGCTCCTGGATCACGGGCGAGGACTTCTGGTACGTGATCGAGCGCCAGTCACGAGTTCCGACGCCCACGAGACGGTTCGTGCTGGCCTGGGCAGACCTCGCCCTCCACGACCCGTCCGTTGTCTCCGACAGCCCGGAAGCGGCGTTGTTGGTGACCGAACGCGAGCACCGTCTCAAGGGCAAGCTCGCCAGGCTGACCGAGGCCCGGGCACTGGAGAACTGGAACGGCGAGCCGTTCAGTCCCGGTCAGATGACCTTCCGCTGGGGCAACGCTCGCCGGATCCTTGATGACCTCGCCCACCACGAGGACGCCTGACGTGCTGAGCCCCGACGACCGCCAAACACTGCTCGACGCGCTCCGTCCTCCTTTCGGCTTCCACCTCGGGTGCGCGGTGGGTACCACGTTCTCTCTCGGTCTTGATGCGGCGCTGACCGCGCCCGCAGCCTTCGCGCTGTACGCGGCGACAGACGCGGCAGAACAGCGCGACGTCGAGCCGCTCGAGCTCCTCGACTCGATTCGACGTCATGCCGGTCGCTACACCGTGTTCTTCCAGGCGGGCCAAGTTGCCGTGCCGGCGCAGCGGCGCTTGTTCGCGTATCTCGAAGGCGCCCTCGTGCCCGTCACCGCACCGGGCGGCGGGGTGTTCCACCCAAAGGTCTGGGTCCTGCGCTACGAGGCCGACGGGCAAGCACCGACCTACCGCATGCTCTGCGCGTCGCGGAACCTCACCCATGACCGCGCGTGGGACACCATCGTCCGATTCGACGCCGCAGACGCGAGCAATGAAGCCCGGCATGAGATCGACGGGTCCGGACTCGCCACGTTCGTCCGGGCGTTGCCCACCCTCGCCGTCGGCGAGGTTGACGAAGAGCGCCGAGAGAGCATCATCGAGCTGGCCGACGAGGTCAGCCAGGTCAGGTGGGTACCTCCGCCCCACGTGCACCGCGGCCGCTTCCACCCCCTCGGGCTCAACGGATCCGGGTCGGTGCCGTTCCCGCCGATGGCGGACGGGTTCGCCGTGATGGCTCCATTCCTCACCGCCGGGCTCCTCAAGCGCCTCCCCCCGGCCGTCGGGCGTCGGGTACTCATCTCGCGTCCGGACCAGATCGCTGCGTGCGCGCCGACCATCGCCGCTCGCTTCGGGGAGATCTACACCCTCGACCCCGACGCGACCCCGGCGACAGACCACGAGCCGACGTCCGGATCGCGCACCGAATCATCTTCCGCGCGTTCGCACATCTCGCCCGAGGACCCGAGCATCCCATTCGACGGGCTACACGCCAAGCTGTTCGTGTTCGATGACGGTCGAGCCTCCACTGTGCTGACCGGATCGGCGAACGCCACGACCGCGGCGTTCGGCCCGAACGTCGAGTTCGTGGCGGAGCTCGTCGGACCGAAGGGCCAACTCGGGGTGGACGCACTCATGGCCGAGCCAGCCAAGGAGGCGCAGACCCTGCGGGCCTTCCTCACCCCGTTCCCCCTGGGTGACGCCGCCCAGTACGAGGAGGAGCGGGATCCCATCGAAGACCAGCTCGACCTGTTGCGCCGACAGGTCGCCCGCATCCCCTTGATCGCCAGAGCCGTCGACGATGGATCCGCCAGCGACCGCTTCCAGTTGAGCTTCACCAGCGACGGTGAGATGGATCCACTGCCGAGCGATGTCGAGTGGCGCTGCTGGCCGATCACCCTCGCTGACGCCAGCGGCAGCGTCGTCGAGGGGGCGGTGGATGCCTCGTTCTCGGTGTCCTTCGAAGGCATCACGGCCTTCCTGGCCAACGAGCTCACCCTCGGCGACACCTCCACTCGCTTCGTCCTCACCGCCGACCTGCAGGAGGCACCGGAGAACCGGGCCACCCGCCTTCTGCGAATCCTCCTCGGAGACGCCGAGCGGTTCCTGCGCTACCTCCTTCTCCTCCTCACCGACGAGGTGGTCGACCAGTACGGCCTTGCTGACCTGCTCGACGCGCTCGACTCCGAAGCCGGACAGTGGCAGACCGCCCAGGACTCGCTCCCGCTGCTGGAGGCACTGCTCCGCACTCTCGCGCGTGACCCTGACCGACTCGGCCACATCGATCGGCTCATCACCGATCTCCGAACTGATCCCGACGGAGAGTCGCTCCTGCCCGACGGGCTGCTCGACATCTGGGAACCGATCTGGGCAGCGGCCAAAGAGCGGCGACCATGACCGAGAGCCTTCCCACATCAGCCGAGGTTCTCGCCGGCTTGCGAGGGTTCCAGCGCCGCACCTCCACCTATGCCTTCTCCCGCCTCTACGACGACCAGCAACCGAGCCTGCGGTTCCTGGTTGCCGACGAGGTCGGACTCGGCAAGACGCTTGTCGCACGCGGGGTCATCGCGCAGGTCGTCGAGCACCTTCGCAGCATCGGCGACCAACGAGTCGACATCGTCTACATCTGCTCCAACGGAGCGATCGCCCGTCAGAACCTCCGCAAGCTCAACATCGCAGCGGACGAGGCGATCGTCGAGGCTGACCGGTTCACGATGCTCACGAACGAGGTGCACCGGCTCGAGAAGCGATCGCTCAACCTCATCGCCGTCACCCCTGGCACCAGCCTTGAGTTCGGGTCGAGCGCCGGCAAGTTCCCCGAACGCGCGCTTTTGTACGCAGTCCTCCAACGCGTCTGGGGTGACGACACGATGCGTGGCAGCGGGGCCGAGCGCGTCTTCTACCTCGGCATCAGCGACGACCGCTCCGCCCGGAGCCGGCTGCGCGCCAAAGCCGCCACCATGCAACCGGCCCCCTCGGTCATCAGCGCCTTCAAGACGCAGATCCGGCGACAGAACGAACAGCGACGTCTCGACGGACGGCCGACGCTCAAGGTCGAGTTCAACCGGCTCGCCAAGACCTTCCACTACAAGGACGGCTACACCCAGAAGGACCGGGATCAACGCAACCGGTTCATCGTCGAGCTCCGCCGCGCGCTCGCGACGGTCGGGATCGAAGCGCTCCAACCCGACCTCGTCATCCTCGATGAGTTTCAGCGGTTCCGCTCCCTCCTGGACCCGTCCAACCAGACCTGGGCGACCCGCCTCGCCCACGAGCTCTTCGACTACCGGGAGGCTTCGAGCGGCCGCGCGACCCGGACCCTGCTCCTCTCCGCGACCCCGTACCGGCCCTACACGACCGCCGACGAAGCCGAGGGCGACACGCACTTCGAAGACTTCGTCTTGACCGCAGGCTTCCTGTTCAGGGACGACCTCGCCGCCGACGCGTTGCGAAGCGACCTGCGCGACCTTCGACGGTCTCTGCTCATGCTCGACCGCGACGGCGGCCAAGCTGCCGAGACGGCGTGCCAACGGGTCGCCGCCCGCCTCCGCCCGTTCATGGCACGCACCGAACGCCTCGCCTCCACCCCCGACCGAAACGGCATGCTCCAACCGGTCCACCGAACGATCCAACTCGAGCGAACAGACGTCGACGGCTACCTCGCTGCGGCGACCGCCGCCGAGCTTCTCGGTCAGCGCGACGTCGTCGAGTTCTGGAAGTCCGGCCCGTACCTCCTGAACTTCATGGAGGGCTACGCCCTCAAGCACGCCTTCGAGGAACAGACGGGCAACGGAAGCCCACCGTCGGCGCTGACGGACCTGATCGCCGACGGCGCGGGGCTGCTCAACTGGGAGGAGGTCGCACGATACGGAGAGATCGATCCCGCCAACGCCAGGCTGCGCTCGCTGGAGGCCGACACCATCGGACGAGGCATGTGGCAACTGCTGTGGCTCCCGCCGGCGATGCCCTACTACGACGGCAGCGGGATCTTCGATCGGGCCGAAGCCCGCACGTTCACGAAGCGACTCGTGTTCTCGGCGTGGCACCTCGTTCCAAAGGTCATCTCCGCGATGCTCAGCGCCCAAGCCGAGCGGGCGATCTTCGCCGCCGCCGACGAACTCGACACCCGGCCCTACGACGAGTTCAGCCAACGTCCCGATCGTCGCCTCGACTTCCGCGTCAACGCTGAAACCGGCCGACTCGAAGGCATGCCGAACCTTCTCCTCGCCGTGCCCTTCGTCGAGCTCTCGCGGCTCGCCGACCCACTCCACATCGCCGCCGAACTCCGTGACGATCAGCCCGTCACTCGCTCGGCGGTCGAAGCCGAAGCAGCACGCCGGCTCGGCGAGGCGCTGGCGCCACTTCTCGAAGGTCGGCCGGCAAGCGGCCCGGTCGACCAGCGTTGGTACTGGGCTGCGCCGCTCCTGCTCGATCACGCTGACGATCCCGACGCGACCCTTGACTGGTGGGACCATGCATGGCCCAGCCTGTGGAGCCACGACAGCGCTGACGACTCGGCGACCGCACCCTTCTACCGACACCTCCAGGCCGCGCAGGACCTGATTGAAGGCAACGACGGCGAACCATTGGGCCGAGTGCCCGACGACCTGATCGAAGTCCTCGTGGCTGCCGCGCTCGCTAGTCCGGCGATCTGTGCACTTCGCTCGCTCAGCCGAGTCACCAGCGTTCCGGTCGGCCGTGATCGTTCGTTGCTCGCCGCAGCGGCACGGATCTCCTGGGGCGTTCGATCCTTGCTGAGCGGCCCGGACGCAACAGCGGTCGTGCGAGGCGCGACCGGAATCGAGGTCTACTGGCGAGCCGCACTCGAATACGGAGCAGAGGGGCACCTCCAAGCGGTGCTCGATGAGTACCTCCACGTGCTCAAGGACTGGCGCGGGTTCCTCACCGACACGGGACCGAAGGTCGTCGCCGACCTCGCCGAGACCGCGTTCAGCGCCCTCAGCCTCCGGACCGTGAACTACGCGACAGACATCGCGCGAGCGGAGAACGGCCGCATCACCGTCGACCGCCACACGATGCGCGGCCGCTTCGCGATCCGCTTCGGCGACCAGTCAATCGAAGGGGACCAGAAGCAGCAGCGCGCTCAACAAGCCAGTCACGCCTTCAACTCCCCGTTCTGGCCGTTCGTTCTGAGTACGACGTCGGTCGGCCAGGAAGGACTGGACTTCCACCTCTACTCCCACGCCGTCGTGCACTGGAACCTCCCCAGCAATCCCGTCGACTTCGAACAACGCGAGGGGCGCGTGCACCGGTACAAGGGCCACGCCATCCGCAAGAACGTCGCCCAGGTCTGTGGCATCGAGGCATTCACCGACGGCGTCGGTGACCCGTGGTCAGCGATGTTCGCCGACGCTTCGGGCATGGCCGGCTCCGACGGCGAGCTCGAGCCGTACTGGGTGTTCAACCCCGACGGATCCACCGCCCGCATCGAGAGACACGTCCCCGTGCTGCCGCTCAGCCGAGATGCCAGCAAGCTCGAACGCCTGCTTAAAGGCGTTGCCACCTACCGGCTCTCGTTCGGGCAACCCCGCCAAGAGGAGCTGCTCAAGTACCTCGCAGGCCGGATTCCCGAGCCCGAGCTGGCGGCGATCGTCGGACGCCTCCGTGTCGACCTCACGCCCGGGGCGAATTCCGCCTAACGCTGGCCCGATCCGCTCGGAAGATCCGCGCCGCCACGCGGTCGGCGGCGTCGGACTGCATCGGCCTGGTGACGTGCGTGTAGATCTGGCTCGTGATGTGGGTGCTGCTGTGGTCGAGGCGGTCGCTCACCACGTGGATGTCGATGCCCTCCTCCAGGGCGAGCGTCGCCCAGGTGTGGCGGAGGCCGTGGAGCTTCAGCCGCGGGAGCGGCTCGCCGGGGTGGGCCTTGTTGTAGGCCTCCTGCTTGCGGAGGAACTCGCGGCTGAACCGCTCGGGGTGGATCGGGGCGCCGTCGGGGCGGGTGAAGATCCAGTCGTCGTCGTGGTAGCCGCCGCTGAGGAGGCGCTTGATCTCTGCCTGGCGCTCCCGGTGGTTGGCGAGCCTCTCGACGGTGCCCGGGTCGAGCGAGATCGTGTGACCGCCCTTTGTCTTCGGGAGGTCCTTCACCACGATGCGGTGGTCGACCATGGCGATCTGGCGGGAGATGATCGCCGTGGCGGCGTCGAGGTCGACGTCGCCCCACTTCAGGCCGAGTACCTCGCCGCGGCGTGAGCCGGAGGTGGCGAGGAACAGCCACGCCGGCAGGTAGGGGCTGTCGGCGACGAAGTCGAGGAATCGGCCGAGCTGCTCGCCGGTCCAGGTCGTGTGGCGTCCCCGGCGGGTCGATGCCTGCGGCGGGGGAGTGGCGACTGCGGCGACGTTGCGGGTCACGCGGTTCCAGCGCAGGGCGTCGCGCAGCGCGGCGTGGATGATCGTGTGGACGTACCGGACCATCCGGTTGCTCAGCCCGGGCTCCTTCGGCGCCGGCTTCGGCTCCTGGGCTCGACGGTGAGCCGAGGCGACGGCGTGGCGGGTGATTCCAGCGAGGTCGGAGAACTCCTCGGCGACGGAGTCGGCCACCTGCTGCCACGTGTGGCCCTCACCCTTGAGTCGGGCGATGAGGTCGAGCACGGCGGGATCGTGGCGGCGGATCGGCGAGCCCGGCGGTCGTCGGCCGGAGTCGAGGAGCGTCCGGTAGAGCGCGTTGAGGTCCATCGGCGTGAGCTGCTGGAGCCGGATGGCGCCGACGTAGGGGACGACGTGGAGCCGGATGTTCCGGGCGTAGCTGGCGTAGGTGCTCTCCTCGAGCGTCGGCGGCCGCTGGGTCGGTAGCCACTCGTCGGTGAGGAACTCGGCGACGGTGAGCCGGTCGGGCTGCACCCAGTTCCCGTTCGACAGCGCGGCGAGGGCTTCGACCCTGGCGGCCTCGGCCTCCTTGCGGGTGGCGAACCCGCCCTTGGACTTCTGCCGCCGCGTGCCGGCGCTGTCGGTGACGTAGAGGTAGTAGGTCCAGGTCGATCCGCGCTTGCGGACGTTGTTGCGGCTCGCGGCCATCGTCGCCTCCCGAAAGGGGACTGCTCCGACGGGTCGGTCGGAGCGGTGGGGAAGGCGACGGATGACCCCCCGTCACGATGGGTCCGCCGCGGGCCGGACGGCCGGGGCGGGTGCGGTCGTCATCGTCGCGCCGTGCGGTCGATCTGACCAGTCCCACCGCCGACAGCGGCCAGTGTCGCACATCGGGGACAACAAGTCGGTGAGGAATCTCGGATTCGTGCGCGGTCTTCGGGGGCCTCAGGGGCCTACCTACGGACGGGATCTCCGCGCCCGTCCGGAGGTCGCTATGCCCGCCGAACAGCTCCCTCTCCTGGGCCTCGACGCCGAGGTGCCGGCACGGCCTTCGACGCGCCCGCGGGTACGCCGACCGAGCGTGGCTCGACCGCCGGCTCCCGAGCCGACCACCGCGCTGGCGCCGGGCGAGGTGGTCATTGAGCACCGCTACCCCGAGGCTCATGCGTTCCTCAGCGAGCACGGGCCGGACGCCTTGGCGGTGCTCCACGTGCTTGCGGTTCGGGCTGAGGTGATCGACGGCCGACTCGTGGCGCGGGCCAGCACCCGGGGCGTGGCCGAGCAGCTCGGGTTCCTGTCCAAGGACAGCGCCCACCGTCGCCTCCGCCAGCTCCGCCGGGCCGGGGTCCTCGACGCCCTCCCGTCGACCGGACCGATGGACCCGCCGTCCTACGTCCTCCACCTCGACGCCACCGGCATCTCCGTCACCCGCGCCGACCCCTCCCGCTGAAGGAGCGACGCCGTGAACCCCACCACCGAAGCGCCAGCGTCGCAACGATCGACAGACGAGTGCACGAGCTCGTGCGGGATGCGATCGTGACCGTCCGGGTGACCACGCTCAGGGGTCCCGACGCCGGCGCCTACTACGTCGACGGTCCCGGCGGGTACTACCTCGACGGCGACGAGCCGCCTGGCCAGTGGCTCGGCCTTGGCGCCGAGGCGCTGGGGCTCGCGGGTCAGGTCGACGACGACCCCTTCCTCGCCCTCATGGACGGTCGGGACCCGATCGACGGCGCCCTGCTCGGCACCAGCCACCACGAACGCACCGTCCGAGGCTTCGACGTGACCTGCTCGGCGCCGAAGTCGGTGTCCGTCCTGTTCGCGATCGGAGACGAACGCATCCGCAAGGACGTCCTCGACGCGCACGACGCAGCCGTCGCCGCCGCGTTCGGTTGGATCGAGGACCACGCCCACTGCCGGTACCGGGTCGACGGGGAGATCTGGACCGTCGACGCCGACGGCCTGATCGCCGCTGCCTTCCGTCAGCACACCAGCCGAGCGCACGACCCCCAGGTCCACACCCACCTCGTCATCGTGAACCGGGTGATGGCCCCTGACGGCCGGTGGCTGGCGCTCGACGCCCGCACCCTCAAGCACGACCAGCGCGCCGTGTCGGCCCTCTACGCCGCCGGGCTCCGAGCCGAGCTGACCAGTCGTCTCGGCGTGCGCTGGAACGAGGTCGAGAGCGGCCAGGCCGAGATGGCTGACGCACCAGAGGAGGTCCTCGATGCCTTCTCCCAGCGCACCAAGCAGATGGCCCGCCGCGTCGACGAGAAGACCGAGCGGTTCGTCGATGACCTCGGCCGTCGCCCCACCCCTCGGGAGCGTTGGCGCATCGAGCGGGAGGCCGTGACCGACAGCCGGCCCACCAAAGTCAGCGCCGACGCGGCCGAGCTCCATCAGGACTGGCACGACCAGCTCGACGCCCTCGGCTACTCGCCCGCGCGCTACCTCGATCGCGTCACCGGTCGGGCGCGGCCGATCGAAGGCGACGCCGTCACCGATCGAGACACGGTGATCGCCGCCCTGTCCTCGCTGCGAGACACCCAGTCCGTGTGGCGACCCGCCGAGATCACCCGCGAGATCGCCGCCGCGCTCCCGACCCGACTCGGCGGGACCGCGGGCGAGACCGTCGGGCGCGCTCAACGCCTCGCGTCGCACGTCGAGGACGCGATCAGCGTCGACGTCTCGCAGCCCGTGCCCGACCACGTTCCCGTCCGCGACGACGGACGGCCGGTCACCGAGGGAGCGCTCGACCGCATCCTCACCACCCGCTCGATCCTCCACGAGGAGGAGCACATCCTCGAGCTGACCCAGCGGTGGGCCGCCGAGGGCGGCAGCGACGTCCACGACCTCGACAGCGACGACGAGCTGTCCGCAGTCCAGCAGCACGCGGCCGGGGCGGTGGCGGGGGAGCGGCGCATGGTCCTGGTGGTCGGTCCGGCTGGCACCGGCAAGACCACCGCTATGCGCCCTGCGGTCGCTCACCTGCAGGCCCAGGAACGGTCGTGCTTCGGCGTCGCCCCGTCGGCGGCAGCGGCCGAGGTGCTCGCAGTCGACACCGGCATCGACGCTGACACCCTCGACAAGCTGCTCGTCGAGCACCGCCTCGACCGTCCACCCCAGCACCGCTACGACCTCCCCACCGGCACCACCGTCGTCGTCGACGAGGCCGCGATGGTGCCCACACCGCGTCTGGCCGAGCTGATCGACCTGGCCGACCGGCGCGATTGGCGACTCGCCCTCATCGGCGACCCGATGCAGTTCTCGGCCGTCGGCCGCTCCGGCATGTTCGGCCACCTGGTCGACATGGTCGGGGCCGTCGAGCTCGACCGGGTCCACCGGTTCGACGCGTCCTGGGAACGAGACGCCAGCCTCCGCCTCCGCCGAGGCGACACGGACGTCGTCGCCCTCTACGACCACCACGACCGTTTCCACGGTGGTACCGGCCGCCAGATGGCCAAGGCCACCGTCGCAGCCTGGCGACGCGCCACCGAGGCCGGCGAGACCGCGGCGATGATGGCCCCCACCCGGGCCGGCGTCGACGTGCTCAACGAACTGGCCCAACACGAGCGGATCGCTGCTGGTGAGATCGACCTCCGCAGCCGCTCGGTGAAGGTCGGCGCCAGTAGGGCGTTCGCCGGTGACCTGGTCGCCACCCGCCGCAACGACCGGACGCTGCTCACCGATCAGGCCCGCATGGTCAAGAACCGCGACCACTGGACCGTCGAGACCGTCCACGACGACGGCGGACTCACCGTCGCCGGTCGAACCGGCCGGGTCACCCTGCCCGCTGACTACGTCGCCGCCCACGTCGAGCTGGCCTATGCCGAGACCAGCCACGCCACCCAGGGCCGCACCGTCGACCGCAGCTTCCTGTTCCTCGACGGACCCACCGGCACCAGCGGCATCTACGTCCCGCTCACCCGTGGCCGCACCAGTAACGAAGCCTTCGTCGTGCTGAACGACGAGCGCACCGCCGCTGAGGTCGTTGCCGAAGCCGTCGCCCGAACCTGGATCGACCAACCCGCGACCGCGCTGCGCCTCGACCGACCCAAATCGCCGGCCAGCCCTGGCGACGGCAGCCAGGACGCCGCAATTCGCCCGTGCCACGCCGTCCCGTCCGAGCCGCTCCCCGAGCGAGAGCTGCGAGCGCTCGTCCGTCGAGCCTCGGCTCATCGTGCAACTGCCGAGCGGATCAGTTGGCGACTCCGCGACCATGACCGAGCGCTCGCCGACCTCGCCTGGCGGGAGGGCGAGCTGCAGGACCAGATCCGCCATGCCCGAACTCGTCTCGCCGATGCGACACGAACTCTCGACGAGCGCGACAGTCCGCTCCACCGCCGACACCACCGAGCCGAGATCGCGAGCGCGAAGCGGGAGGTCGAGTCCCTCCCTGGATGGATCGACGACCTGGAGAGCGAGCTCACCGAGTTGCCCGACGCCATTGAGGCCGCCCGATCTGCTCGAGAGCAAGCCTTGCGCCTCGACGAGGCGGTGCGACGTAGCGAACCCGAGCGCGTCGAGCACGCGATCGAGGCCGACGCCCGTGCCCGAGGCATGGAGGCAGCGGATCAGCCGACGTCGCTCCTCGTTGCCCATCTCGGCCCCGTGCCCGACGACCCGACAGCTCGAGGCCGCTGGATCGAGGCCGCTGGCCGGGTTGCCCAGCACCACGCTCTCTGGGACCTTCCTGACGATTCTCTCATCGGGCCTTGCCCGCCCGTCGGCGAGCGCGGATACGACATCACGTACTACGCGGCCAGCCGAGCCGTCTCTGAACTGGCGCCGAGTGGGATGAGCAGATCACTCGGTGCGAAGAGGGCCGAGCAGGGGCTATCGCTGTGATCCCGATGCTCCCCTCGTATGGTGGAGCCAGCTCAGTCGCCCGAACCTGATGGGCGGCTGCCGGGCGCACGCCGCCCGGGTCATCGGGCAGAGACGGCTCGAGTTCCGCCCCAGGAGATGACAGCGCCGAGACCGGCGCTCCGAACCTGGAGCGGTCCATGCAACACATGTCCGACTCGAGCTACGGTGGCGAACGCCTGTTCGATCCCATCGCTCTCGCCCGAGGTCCGTACGATGCCGAGTTTCAGCAATGTAGTTTGGCGCCCATGACCGGGGAACCCTTCAGCATCGCTGGACTGTTCGCCGGTATCGGAGGGATCGAGCGAGGTCTCGCCCTCCACGGCGGCGAAGCCGAGCTGCTCTGCGAGTATTGGGACCCGGCCCACCGCGTGCTGGCGACGAGATTCCCGGACGTCCCGCTCGTCGAGGATGTGAGAGACCTTCGATCACTGCCGAAGGTCGATCTGGTGTCCGCCGGTTTCCCGTGCACCGACCTGTCCCAGGCCGGACGAATGGACGGCATCAACGGGCGCGCCTCGGGTCTCGTCTCAGAGGTGTTCCGCCTGATCCGTCGTCCCCGCGCGCCGATGCTGCTGCTCGAGAACGTCCGGAACATGCTGGTGCTCGACGGTGGGGCGGCCATGCAGTACCTCGTCGACGAGCTGGAGGCACTCGGCTATCGGTGGGC
Organism: Iamia sp. SCSIO 61187; assembly: GCF_019443745.1. Lineage (NCBI taxonomy): Bacteria > Bacillati > Actinomycetota > Acidimicrobiia > Acidimicrobiales > Iamiaceae > Iamia > Iamia sp. SCSIO 61187. Next base: position 2,705,149 of record NZ_CP050948.1, on the reverse strand, counting down.
CTACCGCCTCGTCGACTCGCGCTTCACCGGCGTGCCTCAGCGACGCCAGCGAGTGATCTTCCTGGCTTCCCGGACCATCGATCCGCGTGCCGTGCTCTTCGCCGACGACGAGGGCGAACCCGGTCCGGAGTGGTTTTCGGACGAGACCTGCGGCTTCTACTGGACCGAAGGTCTCCGTGGCCTCGGTTGGGCACGGGACGCAGTGCCCACGCTCAAGGGCGGTTCCACCATCGGCATCCCGTCCCAACCTGGGATTTGGAACCCCTCCGCACCACTCGGTCGACGAATCGTCCTGCCGGTGGTGGAAGAGGCCGAGCAGATGCAGGGCTTCCCGGCCGGATGGACGTCACCTGCCGACGATGGACCGGGTCGGAAGGGTCCACGGTGGAAGCTGACCGGCAACGCTGTCACCGTCGGCGTGTCGGCCTGGGTCGGCCGTCGGCTGCGTGACCCCGGTGAGCCGATCCTCGACGGACAACCGATGAAGGCCGGAGGGCGTTGGCCCACCGCAGCGTTCGGAGCGAAGGGCAAGATCTGGGCGGTGGACGTGTCGATGTGGCCAACCCGAGAGCCCTATCGACATCTCCACGAGATCGTCGACCTGGAGGAGGCTCAGCCTCTGTCGGCTCGAGCGAGCGCCGGATTCCTGTCCCGGGCCGAGCGCGGCAGCCTGCGCTTCGTCGACGGATTCCTGGACGACGTCGCCGAGCATGCCGCCTACATGGCGGAGGAGCTCTCTGTCGCCTGAGGCCCGCCCCCCGGGTCGTCCTGCCGCCTCGTCGGCGGTCGTGCGGACACGGATGCAGCGCCAGGCACGAAGGGACACAGCAGCGGAGCTGGCCATTCGTCGCGAGGTGTGGCGGAGGGGGCTTCGCTACCGGGTCGACCTCGCACCGCTTGCCGGGCTTCGACGGCGTGCCGATCTCGTGTTCACCAAGGCTCACGTCGCGGTCTACGTGGACGGCTGTTTCTGGCACCGCTGCCCGGTCCACGCCACCTCACCGAAGGCGAACAGCGAGTGGTGGCGCGAGAAGCTCGATGCGAACGAGCGGCGCGACCGCGACACGGATCAGCGCCTCGGTGACGCGGGATGGACGGTCATCCGGATCTGGGAGCACGAGGACCCCGTCGCTGCGGCTGACCGGATCGAGGCCGCCGTTCGCTGAGCGACACCGGCGGGTCCCCGGAGCGGGTTCCGGGCTCACCTACGATCCGATCGATGGAGGGGCCCTCGATTCTCGTCGAAGCGCTGCGCGACTCGACGATCGACGACAAGTACGGGAATCGATGGCAGTACCACTCCCGCAGCGACCGTCACTCGAAGGTCGCCTGCTGGGGTATCGGCCTCGACCTCCTGAGCTCGTCGGCGTTGCTCCGACGACACGTTGCCGAGGGCAAGGTCATCCTTGGCGTGAACCACACGATGCGGGACTTCGGCACGGGTCGGAAGAAGGATCTCGACCTAGTCCTTGCTCGCCCCGAGGGGGAGCCGGATCGACGGGTCACGTTCGCTCAGCTGGCGGAGCGCTACACGATTCCCTTGTCGGCTCGGCAGCAGGCGATCCTCACGGACCTCCCGGAGCTGCCGGTGGCTCCCGTGGGCGCGGTCCTCATCGCGCTCGAGGCCAAGGCAACGATGACGGCGCACATCCGTGCGCTGCCCCGTCTCTACGACGAGCTGAATTCGTCGCACCTCTGCGTGCACGGCGCTAGCCGTCAGGCGCTCGCCATCGGGTTCGCCATCATCAACGCGTCGGGACGGTTCGCGTCCTCGGACATGAACAAGTTCGACCTGTCGAAGGCCGATCGTGTCTTCACCGAGGAGCCGCAGCCGCGCTCGCTGGTGCGCACGCTCGAGAAGATCGCCGAGATGCCTCGCCGGTCCAACACACGCGAGACCGGCTTCGACGGGGTGGGCGTTGTCGTCATCGATGGAGCGAACGACGGCAGCCCGTTCCGGCTCGTGACGGCCCCGCCCGCGCCGCAGCCAGGTGAACCGTTCCACTACGACGGGATGATCGCTCGTATGGCGAACGAGTACGACACCAGCTTCTCGTCGATCTGACTGGCCGTTCGCCGTCGGCGTCGGTGTCGGTGTCGGTATCGCGGAGCTGAGCATCGTCGACATGTAGTCTCCCTCCCGGTCGCCCGAGTGGACCCCGGCCGATGCATACAGCTCTCCGCCTCTAGGCGGTCACCTGTTGGCGTCACCGGAGGAAGCGAGGTGGCCACCACGAACCCGTGGCATCCGTGCCACCGCTTTCAGGAGAGATTGACATGCCATTTGATTTCGAGAACGCGGACTTCGTCGCGGACAAGCTCGAAGCCGAGTTGCTCCCCAACCAGGAGATCCGAGAGGCCTTCCACAACGAGTTGGAGGCCGTCACCCGCCGAGCGGCTGAGAAGCTCGAGCAGGGGGAGCCGTACCGACCATGGATCCGGGTCGGTGTCGACTGGACCACCATCGACGCCGAGGTGGCTCAGGGGGGCACGCCCATCTGGCGACTCTCGGTGATGGGGAACGGCGACGGCATGACCCGCGAGGAGGTCCAGCGCTACGCCAAGACCCTCGCCGTGTCGGGCGCCAATAACAACCAGGGCAAGGGCGGGAACCAGGGTATGGGCCTGAAGATCTCGGGTCCGACCCGGCACCCGGCTGGGGTCTCCATCCGGACGCTGCGAGACGGTGAGGCGACGATGTGCAAGCTCGGTCGCGACCCGCACACGGGCTACGACTTCCTCCCGCTCGGCACGAACGGCGAGCGCACCGTGGACATCTCGCGACACGCGGACGACCTCTTCCCGTCGGAGATCCTCGACGCCGGGTCGGGCACGATCGTGACCTTCCACGGCACGGAGGGGGTCGAGGACACGTTGCTCGGCCAGCCTTCGAACTGGGTCGAGAAGTACCTCAACACCCGCTACGGAATCCTCGACACGAACATCGACATCAAGGCTGATGTGCCCGTCGGGCAGGGCCGATCCAATGTCGTCACCGGATCCGCGGTGAACCAGGACCTGATCTCGGGGCGCTCCAAGGATCCGGACACGATGTACTTCAAGCCGTCTGCGATCCGAGGCACCTGCGCCGTGTGGACCGATGCATCCGAGTGGCTGCGGTCGAACGGGAACCTGCCCTACGACACGCACGGGACCATCGAGTGTGCTGGCGATCCTCTCCTGCACGTTCCGCCGGCCCGCATTCACTATTGGTGCTTCCCAGTCGACCGCGTGAAGGGCGCTCCCGACGTGACAAGCCGGACCGCGGGCCCCGGCCGCATCACCGTCATGTACCAGGGTGAGCTGCACGACTGGCGTGAGGGTGTCGGGTCGAACGCCCTGTTCGCTCGCTTCGGCATCGTCTTCGGCAAGTCGAGGGTGTCGCTGGTCATCGAGCCGGTCGGGGGGTACGACGAGGTCGACTCGGACTTCGCCCGCGCCCACGTCATGCTTGCGAAGACGAAGACCCAGGTGATGGAGAACGACGAGGCGCTCCTGACCTGGTCGCGACAGTTCAAGGAGCAGATCCCGGAGGCGGTCAAGGCCGTCATCGCCGAGGCGCGGGAGGAGTCGCTCGGTGACCAGACCCTCACCGCTGAGGTGATGAAGCGCATCGCGGAGATGCTGAAGCGACTTCGACCGCAGAAGTACCGCCGACGTGCCGGGGGGAGCGTGCGTGCCTCCGGGACCGTGCCGGGCTCGGGGTCGGGCCGGTCAACGGGCGGTGGAAGCTCGACCTCTGGGGCTTCGGGTGGCCCTCCGACAGGTCCCGGGCGAGATCCCCTTCTCGGTCTCCTCGATGACAACGGCGACGATGCCGAGCCGGCGGAGAACCCGCCCCTCAGCCTGAACGCCGAGTGGAAGTCCGAGGCCTGGATCAACGAGCAGGCCATCGTCGGTGGGCACGACGTGACCGATCGAGCTGCTGCACTGATCGGCGAGAGTGCCTCGAGCGCGGGCCTGCTCGCGTTGAACGAGGACTTCCGTGGGTTCACTCGTTTCGTCGACGAGATCGACGCCGAGATGAACCCGGACGGTGACGACGACCTGCGCCGGATCATCGAGGGCAAGTGCCGCGAGTACACCCTGCAGAAGATGCTGGAAGCGGTGCTCGGGGTGCGTCAGTTGGAGAACGGGAACCAGTGGATGGCGAACGAGATCCAGACCGCTCTGGGTCCCACCGCTCTCACGACGGCCTTCATGGCTGATCGCTATCACACCTGGCAGTCGGTCAAGCGAGTGGTCGGCTCGAAGGCTCAGCAGTTCAAGGCCGCAGCGGCCTCGTAGCTGAGCGGGGTAGCGAGTCCCGGTTCCTCCTCGCCCCGGGACTCGCTCCTCCAACTCGGAGGATGGCACCGAAGCGCTTGAATGGTGCCGTTCCGAACTCCGAGCCGTCGGTCAGGTCGGATCGTCCCCCGAGAGCTCCTCGATCGACTCATAGGTGGCTCGCAGGCCGTACTCGTTCGTGAGCGAGCCCCACGCGGCGTCGGCGGCCCATTCGGGGTCGTCGTAGGCAGAGTGGCCGGGCTCGACGTCGACCGTGAGCGTGAAGCGGTAAGTGCGGGTGTCGTTCGCCATCGTTCGATGATCGCTCGAGTTCCGAGCGTTCTCGAGCGATCATCGCTTGGAGCCGACCAGGAGGAACCCGATGACCGTCTACGTCCACTACAAGGTCCCGCTCGTGGCGGAGGTGGAGGTCGAATCCGGAGAGGTTCTCTCGGTCCACCTCGACGACGAAGCCATCGAGGGTCCACTGATGGTCACCGCCGACGCCGGTGACCTGCCATCGGGGGTTCGTCGACAAGCGCTGCAGATCGCCGAGTCCGCGGTGTGGCCCGGATGGGTGGCGGGCTGGTGACCGGGGCGCGATTCGTCCGCTACCGAGCTGACATCTGGGCCGAGGTCTCGAGCGGTGGCGAGATCGCGACGGTCGTGGTGGACACGGACTCCATGGCGCAGCCCGTTGACGTTGTGGGGCCTGGCGGCGAGGCGCTCGAGGGCCAGGAGCGTGCAGACGACATCGAGGCTGCTCAGTCCCAGGCATGGCCATCGTGGGACTACGGGCGCAGCCCGGTCACGCCCGCGCGAGGTGACTGATCCCGGCGGCGAGTTGGGCAGCTCCTCAGGAGCGCAGGTCCGAGCGGCGCCTGATCGTCTGTCGTCCCAGGTAGTCGTCTCCGGTGATGTCGAGGAGCAGGTCGAGGTAATCGAGGCCGACCTCGTCGATCGTGGTCTCGACCTCAGAGTCGTCGTGGACGGAGCTGACGTCGTAGAGGACTCCACCGTCGGCATCGAGGACCCGCTGGATCCGGAGCGTGAATGCCCAGTCCTCGTTCATCTCGCCCTCGGTCTCGAGCGTGTCGGCGTCCGGGAGCGCCTCGGCGACGGTGGCGAGGGCCATCTCGACGAGCAGCGGAACGAGTTCGGCGACCGCCTCGGTGTGGCGCTGCTGGGCGGCGTCGAAAGCTGCGATCAGCGATGGTTCCGGCACGGCGGTCTCCTCGGCAGGCGTCACCGAACGGTACGTAGGACCTGTGACGCGATCGCCCCGTGCCCGGGAGCGCCGGTAGACAATGGGCGATGGCCCGGATGACGAAGAAGGCGCGCGAGCAGCTGGCCACGCATCTCGGCGCCCAGTCGCACGAGCGCCTGGTCGAGCTGGTTACGGAGCTCGCCGAGGGCGACGTCGAGCTGCGGAACCGACTGCTGCTGGAGGCAGCGTCCGCAGGCACCGGCCCGGTCGACGCAGCGTCGTACCGGCGGTCGTTCTCCGATGCGCTGCGGTCGGGCAGCGCGGCACGCCGGGACGGGCCACGCACATCGGGGGCCTGGGCCCGGGGCGTCCACCAGGTCACCGAGAGCATCGGCGCACTACTAGCGGCCGGGCACGCCGAGGAGGTGATCGGGATCACCGAGTACGCCCTCGGCAGGGTCGACGTGACCATGAGCCGCGTCGACGACTCCTCGGGTTGGTTCTCCCAGGTGCTGATGGATCTCGAGGCGCTGCACCACGCGGCCTGTGAGGCGGTCCGCCCGGATCCGGTCGCCCTGGCGCGGAGGCTGTTCGCGATGGAGGTCGACACCGAGTGGGACATCCTCATCGACTCGGCCCAGCGCTACGCCGACCTGCTCGGTGATGACGGCCTCGCCGAGATGCGTCGTCTGGCCGAGGAGCGCTGGGCGCAGCTCCCACCCGTCGATCCCGATCCACGCCGTCGGGCCAACCGCGGCAACTTCCACCTGACCCGAATGATGGAGACCCTCGCAGAGGTCGCAGGCGACGTCGACGCCCGGGTCGAGGTGATGGCCCGCGACCTGTCGTTCCCGTACCACTACGTGCAGATCGCCGAGGTGCTGACCGAGGCTGGCCGGCCCGATGACGCGCTTGCCTGGGCCGAGCGGGGCCTGGCTGCCTTCGAGGACACCGATCACCACATGCGCGGTGACTCCCGGCTCGACGACGTCGTCCTCGCTGGCTGGTCCCAGCACGGTCGCATGGCCGATGTCGTCGACCTCGTCTGGAAGCGGTTCATGGAGAAGCCGACCTTGGCGAGCTACCAGCGGCTGAAGCGCTGGACAAGCGAAGCGGGGGAGTGGGACGAGCACCGTCCTCGGGCCATGGTTGTGCTCGAGTCGCAGGCCGCGGCCCGGGCCGAGGCGGTGGCCAGCCGGCCGACGCCCATCAACCGGTACTCGGCCCGCCTCCCCGTCCCCACCACCCACGACGAGCTCATCGCCGTGCTCGCCTGGGACGGCCAGCTCGACGACGCGTGGGCGATCGCACTCGACCACGGTGCGTCGCTCCCGCTGTGGTTGCAGCTCGCTGCGGCGATGGAGACCGAGCGCCCGCTCGACGCCGCGAGCGCCTACGCCCGCGACGTCGAGGCCCAGATCGACCGCAAACAGACCCGCTCCTACGAGAACGCCGTCGATCGCGTGGCCCACATCCGCACGCTCCACGAGCGAGCCGGCGACCCCGACGGCTTCGATGCCTACCTCGCCAACCTCCGCAACCGGCACCGCCAGAAGACCAAGTTCATCCGACTCCTCGACGAGGTGGGCCTCACCGTGTCGGGATAGCCGGCGAATACGCGGCCACTCCATTGATAGCATGACGTCATGACGCGAAAGGCGACGACCGTTCGGCTCCCCGAGGACTTGGCAGACACCGCTGAGGTGGTCGCCCGCGCTCGGGGGGTCAGCGTCAACCAGGTGATCCTCGATGCGCTGCAGGCCGAGGTCGACCGGGTTCGCCAGGACGAGGACTTCATGACCTTGCTGCACACCCTCGTCGAGCGGGACAAGGAGATCCTCGACCGCCTCGCCGAGTGAGGTACCTCAGCCTGTCCGAGGCGCTCGTGATCGCGGAGGTCGTCACCGGGATCGACGCCCGGACACTGTCGCGTGCCTCACGGGTCGATCTGCTGGACTCGGCGCTCCATGCTCCGCAGGCGGGCTTCGGCGACGAGGAGTTCTACCCCTCGCTCGTCGAGAAGGCCGCGGTGCTCGCCGTCCGCATCGCGCGGAACCATCCACTTCCCGATGGCAACAAGCGCCTCGCGTGGCAGTCGCTCACCATCTTCCTCGCCCTCAACGGCCATCGCCTCGAAGTCGGCACCGAGCACGCCGTGGGCCTGATGCTCGGAGTGGCGGCCGGTGAACTGGACGAGACGGCGGTCGCGGAGTGGCTGCGTCAGCACGTCGAACCGACGCCTGATGACAGGTGATGACAACTGATGACAGGTGATGACAAGGCCGAGGTGTCGAAGGAAGAGCACGCACGTTGCGCTCTTTCGAGTCGCGCGCCGGGCGCGCGCTCCGGCCTCCGACACGGCGGCCTCCGGGCCCTCCCCGACGGTCGACACACCCGCTCGCTTGTCATCAGGATGTCCGCGAAAGCCCTGAAGACGGGTTGGTACGGGCTGGTATGGGGTGGGACCCGTTGGCACGAGAGGCCCACGAAAACCGGCTCTGACCTGCACGGACGCGCACGCAACGGGACGCACCATCACCGCTGAGGGCGGCGTTCAAGTCCCCCCTCCGACACCACCAGGACATCGGCCTCCTGCGTCCGGATCGCTCCCGGCTGGACGCTCAGTCCCGGACGGAGAAGGTGATCCCGGCCTCGGCTCGGAGGCGGGCCACGAGGTCGTCGTCGAGGGCGGAGGCGGGCGTGTGGAACCCGCCGCCGACGGCGCCGGCCTCGAGCTCGACGAGCGCGACCGCCGCCTCGCCCAGCATCTTGGCCGTCGACCCGTATCCGGGGTCTCGGTCGCCGGTCACCTCGGTCTCGATGCTGCGGTCGTCGGCGGTGCGGCCGTGGAAGCGGATCGTGAACGAGCCCGCCGCTTGCGCCTTCGGCGAGGGGCCGGTGCCGGGCTTCGGCATGACCCGTCCGAGCGCAGCCCGGGCGGGGCCGACCGCGGCCACGCCCATGCCGGCGGCCAGGCCTGCGGCCAGACCCGTCGCCTTGACGGCGCCGAGGGGGCCGGAGCCCATCGCCATCGCCTCGTCGTAGCGGAAGCCCTCACCCCAGGGGTGGCCGAGGAGGGCGTGGCTGCGGTGCACCACCTTCGAGTTGACCATCGCCATCACGAACGGAGCGACCCACTGCCCGGACAGCGAGTCGACCTGGGGCCGGGTGACCTCGGGCTGGACGACGCCGGGACGGCTGCCCGCCGGCGCCAAGGCGTAGGGGTCGGACAGCATCGTGCGCAGCTCCGGGTCGCGGGCGACCTCCTCGAGCACGTTCACCATGCTGGCCAGGGTCCCGCCGCTGGCGCCGCCGCGCATGGACGTGACCCGCATGCCGATCCGCTGACATGGTTCGCCGAGAGCCTCGAGGGCTTGCTGCTGGGTGAACCAGACGCCGAGGTCCGAGGGGATCGAGTCGAACCCGCAGGCGTGGACGATGCGGGCGCCGGAGGCCTCGGCTGCCGCCTGGTGGGCGTCGATCATGCGGCGCATCCACTGCGGCTCACCGGTGAGGTCGCAGTAGTCCGTGCCGGCCGCGACTGCGGCCGCCACCAGCTCGGAGCCGTAGAGCGCGTAGGGCCCGACGGTCGACACCACGACCTTGGTCCGTGCGGTCATGGCGGCCAGGGCGTCGACATCGGCGGCGTCGGCCACGATGCGCTCGACGTCGGTCCTGATGGTCTGAGCGACGCGGTCGAGCTTCTCGGCGCTGCGCCCGGCGATGGCCCAGCGCAGCGGTCCGTCGCTCCCGTGCCGGTGGACCAGGTGGGCCGTCAGGAGCTTCCCGACGAAGCTGGTGGCGCCGTAGACCACCAGGTCGAGCGGTCGATCGGGGCGGGGAGGCGGCACGGCCCGACCCTACGGCAGGGCTGGCCGACTGCGGCGTCGGTGCCGGCCGCGACGGCGCTCACGAAGGGTGCGCCGAGTGGTGACGTGCGACCTGCCGACCGACACGGGCCCGGGAAGCGGAGCTCCTACCGATGCGAAGGCACCGGGGCGGGAACGACCCTGGGACCATGGCCCGCACCCGTCACGACCGGACCGACCCGGAGGGCGCCGACACCACCGACCGTCGGATGCGATCGTCGCTGCGCCACCAGGTCCTGACGTCCATCGACATCCCGGCCCCACCTGATCGGGTCTGGCACCACCTGACCGCCTTCGACGCCTACCCGGCGTGGAACCCGTTCATCACCGACGCATCGGGCGTGCTGCGGGTCGGCGATCGCCTCCAGGTTCGGCTCCACCCCCCGGGAGGGCGGCCGCAGAGCTTCCGCCCCCGGGTGACCGTCGTCGAGCCCGGGGCCGTCCTGGCCTGGCAGGGGCGCATCGGCGGGCCGTGGCTGTTCGCCGGCGACCATCGGTTCGCGCTGACGCCGATCGCGGAGGGGACCCGGTTGGACCACGGCGAGACGTTCACCGGCCTGCTGGTGCCGTTGCTGCGCCGATCCCTCGACGGACCGACCCGCGACGGCTTCGAGGCGATGAACCGGGCCCTGGCCGACCGGGCCGGTGCCGACGCATCGTGAACGAGGTGTCCGTCGCGGGCCGAGGCGCGGCGCGGCTCAGCGGGCGCCGCGATGAGGGGCGTGGGGCCGTTCGGCGCGGATGTGGTCGGTCGACCTCGAGTCCTCGACCTCGATGCGGTGGGCCTCGGCCAGCACCTCGGCGACGTCGGCGGCGGGGATGACCACGCCGCCGGAGTCGTCGAGGTACACGTAGTCGCCGGGGACGACGCACACCCCGGCGAAGGCGACGGGCTGGCCGGCGGCGTGGGGCATCACGGTGTCGCCGCCCCAGCGGGTGGCCTCCCCCCGGCACCAGGTGGCGAAGTCGAAGCGGGCCAGCTCGGCGAAGTCCCGGAGCCGGCCGTCGCTCGCCACACCGGCGAGGCCGTGGTTGTGCACCCGCGACAGCTTCGTCCCGCCACCGTGCGAGACGTCGGGGTGGCCGCCCGAGGACAGCACCAGCACCTTGCCCTCCGGCTGTGGTCCCACCGCCCGGTAGAACAGCTCGGCGAAGTCGGGAGGGTCCTCGACGTCGTCGCGGTAGGGCAGGAAGGTGATCGTGGCCGCCGGCCCGACCAGCGGCCGACCGGGGTCCGGGCTGACCATCGGGAGCAGGTGGGCCCGGTGTCCGTGCCGGCGGCCCATGGCGTCGACCAGGCTCGCGCAGCCGACCTGCCGCAGACGGGTGACGAGGTCCGTGGTCCGGTCGTCGCTCATCGCAGGTGGTCCCAGCGGGCCGGGTCGTCCTCGAGCGCGGCCCGGTCCCACCGCCCGTGCACCGCGGCGGCCTCGTAGGTGGTCTGGAGGAAGTCCAGGAGGGCCCGGTCCGGGTCGGGGGCCGCGCGCACGGCCTCGTAGGGGAGGAGGAACTGGCCGTTCTCGGTGCTGTAGGAGGCAGCCGCGGGTTCGACGGCGTGGTCGGCGAACCCGTCCGGCTCGGGGTAGGCGTAGGCGTAGAACGCCCCCTCCTCGCCTCCGCCGGGCCAGAAGCCGCAGCTGCTCAGCTCGTGGGAGTAGCCCTCCACCATCACCCAGTCCCCGCAGTTCGGGGCGCCGCCGGGGTGGGGTGGCGCCGCCCGCCCCGAGAAGCGGGTGCAGGCCAGGTCCATCGCCCCCCAGAAGAAGTGGACCGGGCTGACCTTGCCGACGAACCGGGACCGGAACTCCCCCAGCACCCTGCTGGCCTGCACCAGCTGGCGCCAGAAGAGGTGCACGGCCTCGGCGTCGTAGGAGGCGTGCTCGTGGTCCTCGGCGAAGGGGATGGCCGGGTCGACCTCGTTCGGGGTGGCCCGGATGGTGGTCGGGTGGCCGATCCGGGCGAGGGCGTCGAGCGTCTCGGCATGGAACTCGGCCACCGGCTTGGGTTCCAGGGCCACCGTCTGCACCCCACCGGTGCTCGCCCGCAGGACGAGCTGGTGATCGATGAAGTCGAGCTCCATGTCGAAGGCGCCGGCCCCGTCGGGGATGGTCGAGGTGGTGAGGCCCCGGGGGCTGACGTAGAGGGTGGACTGCCACCAGTGGTTGACCAGCGGGGCGTGGGCCAGGCGGACCTTGCCGACGATCTGGACCCACATGTGCAGGGTGTCGCGGGTGTCGGTCCAGTCGTCGACCCGCAGGGTCGGCCACTGCGGGCCGTCGGTCGTTCGGGGTTCGGGCACGTGTCTCCTTCGGGTCGCACCGCTCAGCGGTGCTCGGGGCTGGCCTGGGCGGGGCCGCAGCCGGCGTCCCATGCGCTGCGCTGGTTGCCGTAGGCCGGGATGCCCCCGACGTCGCGCAGCAGCGCCGCCAGGTGCATCAGGTTGTGGGTCATGAAGGCGGTGTTGCGGTTGGTGAAGTCGTTCTCCGGTCCACCTGAACCGGGATCGAGGTACGACGGACCGGGTCCGGCGGGCCCGATCCAGCCGGCATCGGCCTGCGGGGGGATGGTGAAGCCGATGTGCTGGAGGCTGTAGAGGACGTTCATGGCGCAGTGCTTGACGCCGTCCTCGTTGCCGGTGACGAGGCAACCGCCGACCCGTCCGTAGTAGGCGTACTGGCCGTGCTCGTTGAGCTGGCTCGACCCCGAGTAGAGGCGCTCGATGACCCGCTTCATCACCGAGCTGTTGTCGCCCAGCCAGATGGGCCCGGCCAGGACGACGATGTCGGCGGCCATCACCCTGGCGTGGATCGCCGGCCACTCGTCGGTGGCGGCGCCGTGCTCGGTCATGTCCGGCCACACCCCGGTGGCGATGTCGTGGTCGACGGCCCGCACCTGGTCGACGGTGACGCCGTGACGACGCAGGATGTCCGCGCTCATGGTCACCAGACCGTCGGTGTGGCTGAGCGCCGGTGAGGGCTTCAGCGTGGCGTTGACGAACAGGGCGCGCAGGCCGGCGAAGCGGTCCGGAACGATGACGTCGGGGGGCTCGGCGCCGGTCACGCCCCCACCGGCCGTCCGGCCTCGCCGTCGAGGAACGCGAGCAGGGCGGCGTTGACCTCCTCGGCGTGGGTCCAGAGGAGCCCGTGCGGTGCGCCCTCGACCTCGACGTAGTCGGCGTCGGGCACCATCTGGCGGAAGCGGCGGGCGGTGACGTCGATGGGGAGGATGGCATCGGCGGTGCCGTGGAGGATGAGGGTCGGCGTGGCGCTGGCCCGGACCGCCTCGACGTCGGCGCGGAAGTCCTCGAGCCACGAGGGCACCACGGCGTAGGCGGCGACCGGGGCGCTGGCGACGGCAACGTTCCAGCTGGCGGTGACGGCCTCCTGGCTGATGCGGGTGCCGAGGTTCTCGTCGAGGTCGTAGAAGTCGGAGAAGAACTGCGTGTACCAGGCGTAGCGGTCCCCCCGGGCGGCGGCGTCGATGCCGTCGAACACCTCCTGCGGAACGCCGTCGGGGTTGTCGTCACCGGCGACCAGGAACGGCTCCAGCGAGGCCAGGAAGGCGAGCTTGGCCACCCGCTGGTGGCCATGCTTGGCCACGTAGCGCGCCAGCTCGCCGGTGCCCATGGAGAACCCGACGAGCACGACGTCGCGCAGGTCCAGGGTCTCCAGCAGCGTGTTCAGGTCGGCGGCGAAGGTGTCGTAGTCGTAGCCGGTGCCGACCTTCGACGAGCGCCCGAAGCCCCGGCGGTCGTAGGTGACGACGCGGTACCCGGCGGCGAGCAGGGCGGCCGTCTGGCGCTCCCAGCTGTGACCGTCCAACGGGTAGCCATGGATGAGGACGACGGGCTGCCCCGTCCCCTGGTCCTCGTAGTAGAGGTCGGCCGGGGTGCTGTTCTCGTGGTCGACGGTGATGGTGCCCATGGGAGTCTCCGGTGGTGGGGTAGTGGTCGGTGGGTGTCGTTCGTCGTCACGGTCGCGCCGATGCCGGCGCCGCCGCATCGGTAGGTGTCCCGGTGCCTTCACCGGTCGGCCTCACCCGGCACCGCCCTGAGCAGGCCCGGAGGCACCGCCTGAGCAGGCCCGGAGGCCGCAGCCCGCATCGGTGAGGGTTGCCTAGGCTGCGATGCGACTCCGTCGGACGTGGACCGGGAGCGGTGTTGCCTGATCTCGTGGGCCGGCGAACTGAGCGTGAAGCGGTCGGACGGCTGCTCGCGGGCGCCCAGCGCGGGCGAGCCGGCGCCCTCGTGGTGCGCGGGCCGGCCGGCATCGGGAAGACGGCGCTCCTGGACGACGCGGCGCGCACCGCCACCGCGTCGGGATTCCGGGTCGAGCGCTCGATCGGGGTGGAACCCGAGTCGCAGCTCGCCTTCGCCGGCCTCCACCAGGCCGTCGCCTCGCTGCTGGACCGCGTCGACACCCTGCCCGGCCCCCAGCAGGCCGCCCTGGGCGTGGCCCTGGGCCAGCGGGCGGGCGCCCCGCCCGACCGGTTCCTGGTCGCGCTGGCGACGCTCAACCTGCTGGCCGAGGTGGCCGAGGACGGACCGGTGGTGTGCCTCGTCGACGACGCCCAATGGGTCGACGAGGCATCGGCCCAGGTCCTGGCCTTCGTCGCCCGGAGGGTGGCCGCCGAGCGGCTGGCGCTGGTGTTCGCCGAACGCACCACCGGCGGCGACCACGTGCACGCCTTGTCCGGGCTGCCCGAGGTGCGCCTGGGCGGACTGGCCGACACCGAGGCCCGGGCGCTGATGGCCACCGAGACGCTGCTGCCGCTCGATGTCCGGGTGCGCGACCGGATCGTCGCCGAGGCGCGCGGCAACCCGCTGGCGCTCCTGGAGCTGCCCCGGACGGTCAAGGCGGCCGATCTCGCCGGCGGGTTCGAGCTCGTCGACGGGCCCGACGTCCCGAGCCGCGTGGAGGACACCTTCCGGCGCCGGTCCGCCACCCTTCCCGAGGAGACCCAGCTGCTCTTGCTCGTGGCGGCGGCCGAGCCGACCGGTGACGTCGGGCTGCTGTGGCGGGCGGTCGCCCACCTCGGGGTCGATCGCGCCGCGGCGGCGCCGGCGGAGGCGGCCGGCCTGCTGGAGGTGGGCCCCCGGGTGCGGTTCCGGCACCCGCTGGTCCGCTCGGCGGTCTACCAGGCGGCGGCCCCACCGGACCGGCGCCGGGCGCACGACGCGTTGGCGGCCGTCATCGACGCACGGACCGAGCCCGACCGGCGCGCCTGGCATCGGGCGCAGGCGGTACGGGGCACCGACGAAGACGTCGCCGCCGAGCTGGAGGACTCGGCGGCCCGGGCCCAGGCCCGAGGCGGGTGCGCCGCGGCGGCGGCGTTCCTCCAGCGGGCGACGGACCTGACCCCCGACCCCGCCACCCGGGCCCGTCGGGCGTTGGCGGCCGCCGAGGCCCGGCACGAGGCGGGTGCGTCCGATGCTGCGCTGGGCTTGCTGGAGGTCGCCGCCGCCGGGCCCCTGGACGTGGTGGAACGCGCTCGGCTCGACCTGTTGCAGGCCCACATCACCTTCGGGTCCACCCGCCGGAGCGACGTCCCGGAGATGTTGCTGGACGTCGCCTCACGCCTGGCCCCGCTCGACCCCGCCCTGGCGCGCCAGACCTACCTGCATGCGTTCGACGCAGCCATCATCACCGGCGGCCTCGGCCCCGGTCGCAGCATCTCGGAGCTGGCCGAGGCCGCGAGGAGCGCACCCGAGACGGGCGCACCGTCGGGCCCGGCCGACCTGCTGCTCGACGGGCTGGTGACGACCTACACGCAGGGCTATGCCGCAGGCGTGCCCGAGCTGCGCCGGGCGATGGAGGCCTTCTGCGTCGAGGACCCGGCGACCGGAGCGGGCGATGGTGACGACCACCGCTGGCTGTGGCTGGCCAGCCGGACGGCGCTGACGACGTTCGACGACGAGCTCCTGCACGCCCTCGCCAGCCGGAACGTCCAGCTCCGCCGCGAAGCGGGCGCGCTGGCCATGCTCTCGCCTGCGCTGCTGTTCCTCTCGGCGGTCTGGGTGATCTCGGGGGAGCCGGCCCGCGCCACCGAGCTGATCGCCGAGGAGGCCACCATCAGGCAGGCGACAGGGGGTCTGCCGTTGCGCTTCGGGGAGCTGGTGCTGGCGGCGTGGGGCGGCCGTCGCGCCGAGACGATCGAGATCCACGCCGGGGCCGTCCAGGATGCCGAGGCTCGTGGCAACGCCGCCGAGGTCGCCCTGGCCCAGCTCTGCCTGGCGGTGCTCCACAACGGCCTGGGGAGCTACGCCCCGGCGCTGGAGGCAGCCGCACAGGCATGCGCGTCCCTCGACGCTCCGCACGCCGCGCTGGCCCTGCCCGAGCTGGTGGAGGCCGCCTCCCGGGCCGACGAGCCGGAGCGGGCGGCCGAGGCCCTCGACCAGCTCGGCTCCCGGGCCCGGTCCAGCGGCACCGAGTGGGCGCTCGGGCTGGCCGCGCGCTCGCGGGCGCTGACCCTCCCCGGTCCGTCGGCCGAGGACGACTACCGGGAGGCGATCGAGCGCCTCGGTCGCTGTCGCATGGCGGTGTTCCTGGCCCGCACGCACCTGGTGTACGGCGAGTGGCTGCGTCGCCAACGCCGCCGCCAGGACGCGCGCGCCCAGTTCCGCACGGCGCACGAGATGCTGTCCGCCATGGGCGCGCACGCCTTCGCCGAGCGGGCCGCCCACGAGCTGCGCGCCACCGGCGAGCACCCGCGCCGACGGACGATCCAGCCGACCGACGCGCTGACGCCCCAGGAGCTGCACATCGCCCGGCTGGTCGCCACCGGGGCCACCTCCCGGGAGGTCGGGGCGCAGCTGTTCTTGAGCCCGCGCACGATCGAGGCCCACCTGCGCAGCATCTTCCGCAAGCTGGACATCACCTCCCGCCGCCAGCTCCGGGACATCCCGCTCCCCTGACGATCTCCGGTGTCGGTGGGAGGCGAGTCGGTCGTCCGACACACCGCTCTCGACCAGGGCCGACGGCCGGGCCCAGCAAGGGCGGCGGTGCCGACGCCGCGGCCGCGTCGCCACGAGCTCCTCGGGCACGCCGGTGGTCGTCGCTGCCCGCCTCACGGGCCGAGTGCCCCGATTCGACGTCGGCGATGACCCTCGCGACGTCGGGTTGGTCCGAAGGTGCCGTCCGGAGCACGCGGAGGCACTGGGAGCGGCGTCCGGCGGATCAGGCGACTGCGGCGGCGAACGCGGCGTAGAGGTCGCCGGGCAGGGGCACGTCGAGCTCCCAGGTGATGGCCATGGGCTTCTCGCCGGTGTGGCTGACGTAGCGGGCGGGGCCCAGGAACCAGAAGGCCCGGTCATCGGCGCGCTCGCGGGTGAAGAGCAGGATCGTGCGTCCGTCGCGTTCGTGGTTCCGGTAGCGCAGGCCCGTCGGGCTGTCGGCGCGCGTGATCGACTGGCTCTCCCAGTGGATGAGCGAGCGGCTGATGGCGTAGTCGCGGTAGCGGGTCGAGGGGGAGAACGCGCCACTGGTCTTGTCGAGGGTGAAGGCGAACAGCTCGGAGCTCGCCGGCTTCGCCTCGTAGACCCCGCTCTGCCAGGACGCGATCTTCGCCCGGCCGGCGCCGAGGCCCATGGCGGCGAGGATCTCGATCCGGCTGTACCGGGCGTGGACCTGCAGGGGCGCGTCGGGGTGGGTGGCGAGAGCCTCGTGCAGGTGGTCCACCTGGCTGTCGAGGATCCCGAACAGCTCGCCCAGCTCGGCCACGACCTGTGGGTGGGCCCACAACAGCTCCGCTGCGGCCTGGAGGGAGAGGTCCTTGGTGATCGCCTGGTCGGTGACCGACGCGACGAGCATGTGGAGCAGTCGTCGCGTCCGCTCGGGGAGCTCGCTCGCCCGCGGAGGAGCGTCGGAGGCGAGGAACGCTCGGTAGGCGGCGATGCGTTCGGCATCGTCGACGTGGAGCTGCCGACCGATCGCTCGCCGCAGAGCCGTCTCGTCGGTGCCCGGAGCCCGGACCGGGGCTCCGGCGGCGTCGAGCAGCTCGGACCAGCTTCGGTTGTTGGCGTAGAGGTCGTCGAGGGCGAGACCTGACTCGTCGAGGAACCCGGCGAGGTCGATGTCGGGGCGGACCTGCCTGAGCGAGCGGAGCTCGTCGAGCCGTGCCGTCCACCGGGTCGGGATCGCCTCGCGGAGGCTGCGGAGGACGACCTCGGCGGACTTCTCGTCGAGCTGCATGTTGCAACCCGCCGGCAGGAACGGGAACTGCATCTGCACCGCTCGCTCGACGTCACGCCGGGTGCCGCCGAGCAGGGCCCGGTAGCGCCGGTCGAAGCGGAACTCCTTGCGGTGCGTGCCGACGAAGTCGAGGACCGTGCAGTGCGCCTTGTCCTTCGCCTTGCGCAGCCCGCGCCCGAGCTGCTGGAGGAAGAGCACCGGGCTCTCCGTGGGGCGGAGCATGAGGACGGTGTCGACTGTGGGGACATCGACACCTTCGTTGAACAGGTCGACCGAGAAGACAGCTCTCACGGCCCCCTGGGCGAGGCCGCGCAGCGCGGCCTCTCGGTCGGCCCGGGGACTGTCTCCCCACACGGCGACCGACGGGATCCCGGCGTCGGTGAAGTGGCGGGCCATGAAGCGGGCGTGGTCGACGCTCACGCAGAACCCGAGGCAGCGCATCGACGCGGCGTCGGTGTGCTGGTCGAGCTGCTTGAGGACGAGTCGAGCCCAGGCGTCCGAGCTCGTGTACCGGTTGGACAGCGCTTCGACGTCGTAACCCCGCCCCCGCTTCCAGGGCACGTCGCGCAGGTCGAGTCCGTCGTGGACGCCGTAGTAGAGGAAGGGGACGAGGTGTTGCTGATCGATGGCGTCCCAGAGGCGCAGCTCCGCGGCGATGCGATCGTCGAACCAGTGCAGGATCGGCAGCCCGTCGCTGCGCTCGGGCGTCGCGGTGAGGCCGACCAGCTCGGCCGGGTCGAGGTGGTCGAGCACCTTCTCGTACGAGGCGGCGGCTGCGTGGTGGAACTCGTCGATGATCACCACGTCGAAGTGGTCCGGTGGCAGTACGTCGATGTCCGACGCGTTGAGGCTCTGGATCGACGCGAAGACGTGCTCGAACCGCGTCGGTCGAGCGCCGCCCACCCACTTCTCACCGAAGGACGGGTCCCGAAGGGCGTAGCGGAAAGTGGCGAGCGACTGGTCGAGGATCTCCTCGCGATGGGCGATGAACATCAGGCGCGACCGTTCGAGCCGCTCCACGAGCCCGCTGTAGTCCAGCGCCGCCATCACCGTCTTTCCCGTGCCGGTGGCCGAGACGAGCAGGTTCCGTCGGTGGCCCTGCTTCCTGGACACCTCGACCAGCTCGAGGAGTCGCTCCTGGAAGGGGAGTGGCCGCAGCTCGATGGGGCTGAGGATCACATGGGGCCCCGAGTCCGTGCGCCCGGCGCGGACCTGCTCGTCGACGAACTCCGCGGCGTCGTACCGCCGGTGGTCGTCACCCGCCCAGTAGCTGTCGAACACCGCCCCGAACTTGGCGATCACGTCAGGGTTGCGGGCGGCTGAGGTCCGCACGTTCCACTCGATGCCCGTGACCTGCGCCGAGTGCGTGAGGTTCGACGACCCGACGTAGGCCGTCGAGAACCCGGACACCCGGTGGAACACCCACGCCTTGGCGTGGAGGCGTGTCGTGCTCAGGTCGTAGGAGACGCGCACGTCCGCGCCCAGGTCGATGAGCTGCTCCAGCGCGGCCTGCTCGGTCGAGCCCGTGTAGGTCGTGGTGAGAACCCGGAGCTGTCCACCTTCGGCGCAATGGCGACGCAGCGCATCGACGAGGGGTGCGATGCCGCTCCGGCGGATGAATGCCATCACGACGTCGATCCGATCGGACGAGGCGATCTCGGATCGCAGCTGGTTCCAGAGGTTCGGCTCGCCAGGTGCGTTCGTGAGCAGGGTCGTGTCGAGCAGGGGGATGAGCGGCTGGGGGACGGGTGCGGGGCTGCCGTCGGGTCGTCGTCCCAGGATCGCTTCGAGCACGGTCCCGGGGTCGACCGGCGCGGTTCCGGGATCGACCTCGACCAGCTCGCCCAGCCGGTCGATCAGCGCCCGCGCCACCTCGATGCCGACCCGTGCCCGCTCCTTGTCCGGAACGTCGGACAGGGCCCGCTCGATCTCGCGGCCGAGGTGCCACGCCACCCGATCCGGCGTCTCCGCCGCGTGGAGCGCGCGCTGCACGGTCGGCACGGCGTCGGCCAGCGCGTCGAGGCGTGCCCTCAGCCCCTTGGTGACGAGGACCTCGTACAGGCCTGGCGGCAGCTCCTCCACTCGGGCGAACGCTACGAGCTCGCTCGGTCCCTCTCGGGGATCGAGCGAGCCGGCCCCACCGCTCGGACGGTCGACCCGACCGGGCCAGGTCCGGCAGCCCTGGAGCCCCGGTGCCGGCGCCCCGGTGATCGTCGCCGGCCGCTCGCAACGCCCACCCGATCCTCCTATGATCCACGGATCAATGGAACAAGGAGGTCGGGCGTGGAGCAAGAGGTGTTCGACGCGATCGCTCGCACCGGACAGGCGCTCGGGAACGGCTCCCGTCTGAAGATGCTCCAGCTCCTGGCCCAGGGGGAGCGGGGGGTGCAGGACCTCGCGGGGATCGCCGGCCTGAA
The DNA here is from genome assembly GCF_019443745.1 of Iamia sp. SCSIO 61187. Taxonomy (NCBI): domain Bacteria; kingdom Bacillati; phylum Actinomycetota; class Acidimicrobiia; order Acidimicrobiales; family Iamiaceae; genus Iamia; species Iamia sp. SCSIO 61187. The sequence continues at coordinate 2,685,201 of NZ_CP050948.1, read as the reverse complement.
CCTCACGACGGCCTCGGCCCACCTCCAGACGCTCCGGGCCGCCGGGCTGGTCGCGTCCCAGCGGGACGGGACGCGCGTCATCTACCGCTTGGCGGGTGACGACGTGGCGTCGCTGCTGACCACGCTGTGCCGCGTCGCCGAAGCGCATCGCCCCGAGGTCCGGGCCGAGGTGGCCGCCGCCCTGCCGTCCGACGACCTCGTCTCGATGTCGCGCTCCGAGCTGCTCGAGGCGTCGGCCGCCGGTCGGGTCGTGGTGCTCGACGTCCGTCCCGACGACGAGTTCGCCGCTCGTCACCTGCCTGGCGCGCTGTCGATCCCGTTGGCGGAGCTCCTCGGTCGCCTCGACGAGGTCCCCGCGGACGTCGAGATCGTCGCCTACTGCCGCGGGCGGCACTGCCTCCTCTCCCACGACGCCGCCCGGCTGCTGCGCGATCGGGGCTTCGCCGCTCGCGCCTCGGAGGACGGTGTCGCCGAGTGGGTGGCTGACGGTGTCGCGCTGGAGCCCGGGGCGGCGGCGTGAGCGGGGCGTCGGAGTCGTCCCACCAGCGCCACACCCTGAGGACGCTCGTCCTCGCCCAGGTGCTGTCGGGGGCGGGTCTCGCCGCCGGAGTCACGGTCGGGGCCCTCCTCGCCGAGGACATGCTCGGGACGACCAGCCTGGCGGGCATCCCGTCGGCCCTCTTCACGATCGGCTCGGCGGCCGCGGCGGTCACCGTCGGTCGGATCTCGAACCGGCACGGACGGCGCCCCGGGCTGGCGGTCGGGTACGCGGTCGGTGCCACCGGGGCTGCCGTCATCGTGGTGGCAGCGGCCATCGACTCGGCCCCACTGCTCCTCGTCGCCCTGCTCGTCTACGGCGCCGGCACCGCCACGAACCTCCAGGCCCGCTACGCCGGCGCCGACCTGGCCCTCCCCGCGCGCCGCGGTCGGGCGGTCAGCACGGTGCTGGTGGCCACGACGCTCGGCGCCGTCGTCGGCCCCAACCTGGTGACACCGATGGGTGGCCTCGCCGAGGCGATCGACGTCCCGCGCCTGGCCGGACCGTTCATCCTCGCCGCGGTCGCCTACGGCGCCGCCGGTCTGGTGCTCGTCACCCGCCTGCGCCCGGACCCCCTGCTCCTGGCCCGCCAGCTCGCCACCGACGCGACGCCGGCGGAGGTCGGGACGGCCGATCCGGCGCCGGCGCCGGCGCCGGCAACCTGGCCGGCGCGGGCCGTCGTCGCCGGAGGAGCGGTCATGGTCATCACCCAGATCGTGATGGTGGCGATCATGACGATGACGCCGATCCACATGAAGCACCACGGTCACGGCGTCGGCGCGACCGGCGTGGTGATCGCCGCCCACATCGCCGGGATGTACCTCCCCTCGCCCCTCTCGGGCGCGCTGGTCGACCGGCTGGGCGCCCGGGCCCTCGGCTTCGGCTCCGGGATGATGCTCCTGCTCGCGGGGATCCTCGCCGCGGTGATGCCCGTCGGCTCCGTCGTCGGCCTGGCGATCGCCCTCGCCGTCCTGGGGTTGGGGTGGAACCTCGGGCTCGTCGCCGGCACCTCGATCCTCAGCGGTCTCCCCCTCGCCATCCGGGCCCGCACCCAGGGCGCGGTCGACCTGTGCATCGCCGTCGCCGGGTCCGGTGCCGGTCTGGGATCGGGCTTCGTCGTGACGGGCGCGTCCTACGGGTTCCTCGCCGCCCTGGGGGGCGTCGTCGCCCTGGCGATCGTCCCCATCGTCGCCCTCGCGGTCGATGCCGAGCGGTTGGCCGACGACACCGACCGGCCGGAGCCGGCCCTGGCGGGGAGCGGGACCCGATGAGCGTGCACTGGGACGAGAGGTACCGATCGTCGGGAGCCGAGGGCGTCTCGTGGTACCAGGCGGTCCCGGTGGTCTCGCTCGAGCTGATCGACGCCCTCAGCACCTCGCCCGCAGCCGCCGTCGTCGACGTGGGGGGCGGCGCCTCGGTGCTCGTCGACCACCTCATCGCGAGGGGACACGGCGATGTCACGGTCGTCGACGTCTCGCCCGTGGCCCTGGCCACGACCCGGGCCCGCCTCGGACACGCCCACGGGGTGTCTCTCGTCCAGGCCGACCTCCTCGCCTGGGACCCTCCCCGCCGATGGGACCTCTGGCACGACCGCGCCGTCCTCCACTTCCTCACCGACGACGCGGACCGTGCCGCCTACGTCCGGCTCATGCGCCGCTCGCTCCCGCCGGGCGGCGCGTTCGTCATCGGGACCTTCGCCCCCGATGGGCCGACCCACTGCTCCGGCCTCCCGGTCCGCCGCCACGACGGCGACGACGTGGTCGAGCTCCTCGGTGGACCGGCCGCCGTCGACGTCGTCGCCGCGCGCCGAGAGGTCCACCACACGCCGGGCGACGCGGACCAGCCCTTCACCTGGGTCGCCGGCCGGCTGCGCGCGACGAACGAGGGGCCGGGATGAGGGCCGCTCCTGCGGTCGAGGCGCCGGGGAGCGCGGGCGCGGAGCCGCGGCTCAGCTGAAGAGGAGCACGATCCCGAGGACGTCGGCGACGAGCACGGTGCCCACCAGCGCGAGCGCCGTCCCCCCGTGGAGGGCGGGCGGCGGGGTCGTGCCGACGATGAGCCCGGCGCGGCGGTGGCCGAGCTCGGCGATGGCGGCCGCCGCCACCAGGACGACGACGGCCACGACGCCGGGCCCGACGCCCCGGACGAACGCGAGGCGCGCCCCGACGAGGACCAGGACGATCGTGGCGCTGCACGTGCGGGACCAGGCCTGGACGGTGCGCGCCTGCTGCGTCGGGTTCACGAGATCAGCACCAGGGCGGCGGACCCGGCGGCGAGCAGCGTGATCAGCCCGGCGACGAGGGGCACCCCGAGGTGGGTGGGCAGGGGCTTGAGCAGGCGCATGGCCCGCTGGGACGCGACCCACCGGCGGTAGGCCAGGATGACGGCGGCGGCACTGGTGGCGATCGCCGTCAGGGCCAGGATCCGGCGCCCGCCGGCGACGGAGAACGGCTCGACGAACTCGTGCAGGGCCACCCCGCCGGCCAGCAGGGCCAGCGAGGTCCGGACCCAGGCCAGGAAGGTGCGCTCGTTCGCCAGCGAGAACCGGTAGTCGGGCTCCTCGCCGACGTCGTCGTCGGGCCACCAGCGACCCGACCGGGTCGGGCGCTTCGGGGATCCGGCGGTGTCGCTCTCGTCGATGACGCTCGATCGTACGGCGCGGGCCCCGGCCTCCGTCCCCCGGCCCGTCGCAGTCAGTAGAACGGGCGCCATGTCCAGCCCCGTCCGCGACCACCTCATCAGCGCGGCGGAGCGGCTGTTCGCCGAGCGCGGCTCGGACGTGGTCAGCCTCCGCGAGATCAACACCGCGGCCGGCTCCACCAACGCCAGCGCCATCCAGTACCACTTCGGGGGCCGGACGGGCCTGATCCGGGCGGTGCTCGAGAAGCACGACGTCGCCATCGAGGCCCGCCGCCACGACCTGCTCGACGCCTACGAGTCCGAGGGCGGGAGCGACCTCCGCGCCCTGTGCGCGGCGCTGGTCCGGCCGCTGGCCGCCGAGCTCGACGTCGACGGGGGCCCGGGCTACCTCCAGCTCTGCGCCGACCTGTTCAACCGGCCCAACCCCACCTTCGACCTCGACGCCCTGGCCGGCTCGAGCTACGGCCGGTGGCGGGACCTGGCCCAGCCGCTGCTGAGCCCCGAGGCGGTCCGGCTGCACCGGCGCTTCGACTCGCTCCGCTTCACCGTGTCGGAGCTGGCCCGTCGCTCCCGGACGGGCCGCCGAGACCACCGCCTGTTCACCAGCCACCTGACCGACCTGGTCACGGCGTTGCTGGCCGCCCCGGTGTCGGACCAGACGAAGCGCCTGCTCCGCCGCTAAGGTAAATGCACTCGCATTATCAGGAGGCGCAGCCATGGCGTGGGACTTCTCGACCGACCCCGAGTTCCAGCAGAAGCTGGACTGGATCCAGCAGTTCTGCGAGGAGAAGGTCGAGCCCCTCGGGCACGTCTTCCCCCACGCCGTGCGGCTGCCCGACCCCGCCGTGCGGGCCTACGTCAAGGAGCTCCAGCAGGAGGTCAGGGACCAGGGGCTGTGGGCGCTGTTCCTCGACGAGGAGCTGGGCGGACCCGGCCTCGGCCAGCTGAAGCTGGCGCTCGTCAACGAGATCCTCGGCCGCTACCCGGCCGCCCCCCAGCTGTTCGGCGCCGCCGCCCCGGACACCGGCAACATGGAGATGCTGGCCGCCTACGGCACCGAGGAGCAGAAGAAGCGGTGGCTCGAGCCCCTCCTGAACCAGGAGATGTTCTCGGCCTACTCCATGACCGAGCCCCAGGGCGGCTCGGACCCCAACCTGTTCAAGACCCACGCCGTGCGCGACGGCGACGAGTGGGTCATCAACGGCGAGAAGTGGTTCACCTCCGCCGGCCGGGTCGCCGACATCCTCTTCGTCATGTGCACCAACGGGATGTTCGTGGTGCCCCGGGAGACGCCGGGCGTCGAGATCATGCCGGAGCCCCGGAACCACAACCACATCAAGTACACCGACGTGCGCGTCCCCCTCGACCACCTCCTCGGCCCCGAGGACGGGGCCAAGATCCTGGCCCAGCGTCGCCTCGGCGGCGGGCGCATCCACCACGCCATGCGCACCATCGCCCAGTGCACCCTGGCCCTCGACATGATGTGCGAGCGGGCCCTGTCCCGGGAGTCGCACGGGGCCATCATCGGCGAGCACCAGATGGTGCAGGAGAAGATCGCCGAGTCCTACGTCAAGCTCAAGATGCTGCGGCTCTACGTGCTCGAGACGGCGTGGAAGATCGACCAGACCTCCACCCAGGAGGCCCGGACCGACATCGCCGGCGTGAAGTTCACCATGGCCCGGGTCCTGCGGGAGATCAGCTTCGACGCCCTCCACATCCACGGATCGCTGGGGACGACGAACCTCACGCCGCTCCAGGACATGTACGCCTCGGCCCCCACCATGGGCCTGGCCGACGGGGCCGACGAGGTGCACAAGGCCACCGTCGCCCGCCGCATCCTGAAGGGCTACCGGCCCCACGAGGGCTACTTCCCGCGGGAGTTCATCCCGTACAAGCAGGAGCAGGCCTGGGAGAAGATGCAGCCCGTCTTCGCCGACCGGCCCGAGCTGGCGACGGCCGCCGAGAACTGGAAGAAGTACTTCACCGGTCGTCGCGGCTGAGCGAACGGGCCCAGCGCGATCAGCTGGCGTCGCGCCGGTAGAGGAGCAGCGTCCCGATGGCCAGGCTGGCCACGGCGTAGCCCCCGAAGATGAGGGCGTACTGCGGCCGGGCCAGCTCGGTGGCGATGACCACGGGAGGCTCGAAGCTCGGCCCGGCGTCGAGGAGGCGGTAGCCCGCGCTGAAGGGGAGGAGGTGGCGGACACCCTCGGGGAGCGCCGGGGCGAAGAGGCTCTCGATCACGAACGACCACATGAGGAGGCCGGAGATGGCGGCCGCACTGTGACGGACGATCATCCCCACACCCAGCCCGAGCAGGGCGGCCAGGGCGATGTACAGCAGGGCCCACAGGGCGCGGGACGCGAGGGCGGACGCGCTCCCGAGGTCGACGCCCCCCGCCGCGGCCCCGCCGAACCCGGCGACCATGCCGATGGCGCCGAGGATCAGCCCGGTCGCCGTCGCCGTCGTCGTCTTGGCCGTCACGATCACCCAGCGGGCCGGGCGGGCGGCGAGGGCGACGGCCAGGGTGCCGTGCTGGGCCTCGCCGGTGAACATGAGGACCCCCGTGACGGTGGCGAGGACGGCCACGAGTGGGAGCGGGTAGATGAACAGCTCGGAGGCAGTGAGCGTCGGGTCGGTGGCCGTCGACGCCAGGACACCGGCGATGACGGCACTGATCGCCGCGGTCAGGGCGAGGATCACCGTGTTGGCCCGGAGGGCGGTGAGCTTGATCCACTCGCTCCGCAGGGCGGCGGGGATGGCTCGGACGTCGTCGGATCGGGTGCGGACGGCCGAGTGGTCGGCGGTGATCCACGGGGTGGGTGCGGTGGTGGTGGGCATGGTCGGGGTCCTTGTCGGGTCGGTGGGTTGGGTGGGGCGGGGCCGCGTCAGGCGGAGGCGAACTCGGCCGACGCCCCGGTCAGGGCGAGGAGGGTCTCCTCCAGCGACGGGGCGATCTCGCTGAGCCCGACGAGGCGGATGCCGTTCTCGAACGCCAGCTGGGACACCGTCGCCTTGGTGGCGCCCCGGACGAGGAGTCGGTCGCCGGAGGTCTCGATGGTGACGTCGGGGCCGGCGAGCACCCGGGCCAGGTCGGCCGGGCGGGGCGTCTCGGCGACGACGGTGGCGGCCTGGCGGGCGGTGACGGCCGCGAGGGTCTCGGCCGCCAGCAGGGTGCCACCGCCGACGACGACGAGGTCGTCGACGAACATGCTGAGCTCGCTGATCAGGTGGCTCGACACGAACACCGAGCCGCTGCGGCGGGCGAAGTCGGTGAGGTGGTGGCGCAGCCACCGGATGCCGTCGGGGTCGAGGCCGTTCGACGGCTCGTCGAGGAGCAGGACCCGGGGATCGCCGAGGAGGGCGCCGGCCAGGGCCAGGCGCTGGCGCATGCCCAGCGAGAACCCGCCGACCCGCTGCCCCGCGGCCGACTCGAGGCCGACGTCGGCCAGGACCTCGTCGACCCGGGAGCCGGGGATGGCGCTGGTGGCGGCCATGGCCCGGAGGTGGTTGCGGGCGGTGTGACCGGGGTGCATGCTGCGGGCGTCGAGCACGGCCCCGACGACCCGGGCCGGGTGGCGCAGGTCGGCGTAGCGGACGCCGTCGTAGCGGACCTCGCCCCGGTCGGGACGGGTGAGCCCGACCATCATCCGCATCGTGGTCGACTTGCCGGCCCCGTTCGGGCCGACGAAGCCGGTGACGCGGCCGGCGGCCACGGTGAAGGTCAGGTCGTCGACGGCGGTGCGCGCGCCGTAGTGCTTGGTGAGTCCGGTGACGGTGATCATGGGGTTGCTCCTGGCGGGGTGGGACCGGTCTGGTCAGGTGGGAGGGCGGGGCGCTCGGGCGGCGCGTCCGGCCCGAGGCGGGTGAGCGACAGCAGGGTGATGCCGAGGTCGCGGAGCTTCTCGAGCAGGCCGTGCAGGGCGGCCTGGTCGACGAGTGCGCCGCGCATGACGGTCGTGCCGTCGCCGGCGTCGATCAGGGTCATCCCGTCGAACCACGCCGCCCACCGGCTCCCGAGCCGCCCGCGGACGCGGACCTCGTAGCGCTCGGCGGGGGCGTCCTCAGCAGTCGGTCGCCCACATGACGGTTCGGGGGAGGGGCGATCGGGGGGCACCGGGTGAACGTAGGGACGGGCCTGGTGAGCCCACATCACATGATCTGGCGATCCTCGCGGTGATCGTCCTCGGCCCCCGTCGGGGTCCCGGTCACAGCCCCAGGCTGGCGGCCCGGCTCACGGCTTCGCGCCGGTTGGTGGCGCCGAGCTTGGTGTAGATGTGCCTGGTGTGGGTGCGCAGCGTGTTGAGCGACACGTGGAGCTCGCGAGCGATGTCGGGGCCGCTGAGGTCGCTGCGGAGGAGGCGGAGCACGTCGACCTCGCGCTCGCTCAGCTCGTCGGGTCCGGCTGACCGCCTCCGGGCGGGGGTCACGGCCGACGTCGCGCCGGCGAGGAGCCGGGCGGCTCGTCGCCCGGAGGTGCCGTCGAGCGAGCGGAGCACGTCGATGGCGCCGCTCCCGGCGTCGAGGAACGTGCGGACGTAGCCCTCGGGCTCGGCCCGGGCCAGGGCCACCTCCATCGGACCGACGGCCTCGTCCCGACGACCGGCGGCGCGGTGGGCGACCGCCAGCAGCACGAGGATCTCGATGCTGCTGCCCCCGCGGTCGCCCTGCTCGGCGGCGGTGAGGAGCCGGCCGAGCAGGCCGACGGCCTCCTCGGCCGCGTCGATCGTCCCCCGGGCGAGCAGGAGCCGGGCCAGGGTGATGTGCTCGAGCTCCCGGAGGTAGGTCGGCTCGTCGGTGGCGCTCAGGCCGTGGGCGGCGGCCCACCGCTCACCGGCGGCGACGTCGCCCCGGGCGATCCGGACCCGTGTGGTGATGGCGCTGACCGGTCGCACGCGAGGCGAGTAGTCGGTGTCGTAGAGGCGCTCGGCCTCGGTCAGCAGCTCGAGGGCGGCGTCGTCGTCGCCGTGGGCGTGGTGCAGCAGCGCGGCGGCGACCCGCCACCGGTAGGGGTGCTGGGGGAGGCCCCTGTGCTCCCCCAGCTCGGCGCTGGCGTCGAGGTGCTGGGCGGCGGCCACGAGGTCGTCGCGCTCGAGGGCGAGCAGGCTCAGCCCCACGTGCATGTCGGCGGCGCCGCGGAGGCCGGGCTCGTCGGCGGTGTGGCGGAGGGCGGACGCGAAGGTGCGCTGGGCGTCGTGGAGGCGGCCCTGGGTGGTCTGGATGTCGGCGAGGGCGATCGAGCAGCCCATGACGTCGGGCAGGAACCGGCCCGCCTCGAAGCACGCGACCGACTCGACGTAGCGCTGGCGGGCCGTGTCGAGGTCCCCCCGGCTCCAGTGGGCCAGGCCCAGCAGCGCCGACCCTGCGCCCCGCTGGAGGGGGTCGTCGTCGCTCGCCAGGTCGAGGACCCGGCGGGCGTGGCGGACGGTCCCGTCGAGGTCGCCGGCGAGGAGGGCCAGGCCGGCCCGGTGCACGGCCACCATGGCCGGCAGGCGGCGGCGCTCGACCTCGCTCTCGACGAGCGGGGGATCGCTCCGGATGAGGCGGGCCTCGGCCCGGTCGAGCAGCTCGTCGCACCCGGTCGCCTCGCCGGTCGCCATGCGCGCCCCCACCAGGAAGACGGTGAGGACCGGTCGGTCGGCGTACACCTCGCGGGGGAGGGCCTCGAGCCATCGCCGCAGCACCGCCTCCTGGCGGGCCCGCTGCATCGCCGGGGCGGTCCGTTCGATGAGGGCGGCGGCCCGGTCGAAGCGGCCGCCGGCGAGGGCGTGGGCGATGGCCTCGTGGGGCTCGTCGTGGGCGGCGTACCAGTCGCTGGCGCGGCGGTGCAGCTCCGGGACGCGGCCCGGGTCCTCGTCGACCAGCCGGGCGCGGAGGACGTCGCCGAAGAGGTGGTGGTAGCGGTACCAGGTGCGTCGGTCGTCGAGGGGCACCACGAAGAGGTTGGCCCGATCGAGGCCGTCGAGGGTGGCCTTGGCCCCGTCGAGGCCCGTCACCGCCCCGCACAGCGGACCGGTGAGCCGGCTGAGGATCGAGGTCTCGAGCAGGAACCGGCGGATCTCGGGGGTCTGGCGCTCGAGCACCTCGTCGGCGAGGTAGTCGAGGATGAACCGGTCGTCGCCGGCGAACTCGGCGATGAACGCGGTGGGGTCGCGCCCGCCTTGCAGCGAGAGCGCCGCCAGCTGGAGGGCTGCGATCCACCCCTCGGTGCGGGCCCCGAGCACCTCGATGTCGTCGGCCCCGAGGGCCAGGTCCATGGCCCCGTTGAGGTACGACGCCGCCTCGTCGGCGGTGAAGCGGAGGTCCGCGGCGCGGATCTCGAGCAGCTCGCCCCGGGCCCGCATCGCCGCCAACGGGAGCGGGGGGTCCGAGCGCGTGGCGATCACGACCCGGACCTGGACCGGCAGGTGCTCGAACAGGAACGCCACCGAGTCGTGGATCTCGACCTGCTCGATGACGTGGTAGTCGTCGAGGACCAAGACGACCTCCGAGGCGACGGTCTCGAGGTCGTTGATGAGCGTGGCCACGACGGCCTCGATCGGCGTGCCGGGTGCTCCGAGCAGGCCGGTCGCGTCATCGCTGAGGTCCGGCGCCGCCGTCGCCAGGGCGGCGACGACGTAGGTCCAGAACCGGACGAGGTCGTCGTCGCCGCGATCGAGCGACAGCCACGCCGTGCTCGGGCCCTCGCCCCAACGGTCGGCGACGAGGGTGGTCTTGCCGAACCCGGCGGGGGCGGACACCAGGGTGAGCGCAGAGTGGGCGCTGCGGGAGGTGGCGGCCTCGAGCCGGGGCCGCCCGACGAGGGTCGGGCGCCGTCGGGGCGGGTGCAGCTTGGTGCCGAGGATCGTCACCACCGGTCCCGGACCGGTGGCGGTCACGCCCTCACCGGTCGATCCACCCACTCGTTCCAGTTGACCACGCCATCCCGGGTCCGGCAATCGACCCTCGGGCGGGACCCCGGCCCGGCCCCCGGTCGCGGGACGTGCACTACCCGAGGGCCAGCATCGCCTCGGCCACCTCGCCGACCGCCCGATCGGGGATGGCGGTGGCGGCGTCCTCGAGGACGAGGAGGCGTGCCCCGGGGATCTCGCGGGCGATGGCCTCGCCGTTGCCGACGGGGAAGAACGGGTCCCGGAGGCCGTGGACGACGAGGGTGGGGACGTCGATCCCGGGCAGGCGCTCGCGCCAGCGCGGGGTGCAGTCGAGCGTGGAGAACACCATGCCCAGATGGTTGGCCATCTGGACCGGGCCGGCGGTGTCGGGCGTGCGGTCCCAGATGCGCCCGGCGACGGAGCGGGCCACGGCGGGGTCGTTGCCGAGGATCTCGGCGCCGGCGGCGGCGAACGCGGTGACGGCGTCGCGGTCGGTCCAGTCCGGCATCGGGCGGGCGAACAGCCGGCCCATCGTCGCCCGGTCGTGGTCGGGGAGGTCGTCGTCGGGCGGCCCCGGCGCGACCGGGCGGGTGCCGACCAGGGTGAGCGCCGAGAAGGCGCCGGGATGGTCGAGAGCGGCCACCTGGGCCACCATCCCCCCGACGCCGATGCCGGCGAGGTGCGCGGACGTGCCGCCGAGGGCGGTCGCGAGGGCGGCGGCGTCGGCGGCGAGGTCGCGCAGGGTGTAGCTCGGCGCGTCGGGGTCCGCCGTCGTCGACGCTCCGCTGTCGCGCAGGTCGTAGCGCACCACGCGCCGCCCGCCGGCGGCGAGCCGCTCGCAGAGGGCGTCGGGCCAGGAGAGCATCGTCGTCCCTCCGGCGAGCAGGACGAGCGCGTCGTCCTCGGCCCCGAACGACTCGATGCCGAGGGCGACGCCGTTGGCGTGGACGGTGGTCATCGGGTCACGGGCCAGCGGTCTGTCGTCAGGTCCACGTCGACGCTCCTCGTGTCGGTCGGCGATGGGTCGGACGATCCCCGCGCACCGATCTCATCGGTCACGGGGCCGTGAGCTGGCGCGAGACGGTGGTCGCCACGGCGGCGACCTCCCGGCCGACGGCGCGGAGCTCGGCCGGGGTGGGGGAGGGGGCGGTGACGATGGCGGCGACCGCGGCGATGGGCAGACCGTCCGGTCCGGTCATGGCGGCGCCGACGGTGGCGACGCGGGGCAGGTACTCGTCGACGACGATGGCGCACCCCTCGCGCCGGGCCTCGCCGATCGCGGCCAGGAGGGTGGCGCCGTCGGTGACCGTGAGGGGCGTGTACGCCGTCAGGCCCCGCTCCTCGAGCAGGGCGACGATCTGACGCTGACGGGCGACCGGGAGGGCGGCGAGCATCGCCCGGCCCGCGCCGCTGGCGTGGATGGGCAACGGCCCCCGCTGCGACTCGAGGTCGGCCACGATGCCCGCGTAGCCGTCGAGCATCGCCATGCGGTCCCCGTCGATGGTGAACAGGGCGGCCGGACCTCCGGTGCGGTCCCGGAGGCCGGGGAGGAGGGGGCGGGCGATCGCCCGGGCGGTCTGGAGGGTCGGCTCCGGCTCGGCGAGCACGGCGAGGCGGGCCGACACCGACCAGCGCCCCTGGCCGAGGAGGTCCTGGACGATCCAGCGCCGGTCGGCCAGGGTGACCAGCCCCCGCTGGACGGTGGACTTGGGCACGTCGAGCTCCCGGGCCAGGGCGCTGAGCCCGATCGGCTGCCGGCGGGCGATGACCTCGAAGATCCGCAGGGCGGTGGCGACGCTGCGCACGTCGCCAGTGAAGCCGCCCCCGAGCGTCGGTCCACCATGCGGACCGACGGCCCGGTTTGTGTCGACCGTCACCCTGGCGGTCCGTACCGTCCGACCCCGGATGCAGACGCCCGGAGGATCGACGTGATGGCTGGCGACGGCCCGCGGGTCCTCGCCCTGTCCTCGGGCATCCCCGGCGGGTACGCCGCCCTGCTGCTCCACGAGGCGGGCGCCGAGGTTGTGCACGTCGAGCCGGTCGGCGGCGACCCCTTCCGGTCGTGGACGCAGGGCCCGGAGCCGGTCGACGGCTGTGGCCCCCTCTTCGAGTACCTCCGCCAGGGGCAGGCAGCCGTCGCCCCGGAGAGCCCCCTCGACGCCGAGGCCATGGCCGGGTTCGGCGCCGACGTCGTGCTCGCCAGCCCGGTGGGCGACGAGCGCGCCGTGGTCGAGGAGCTCGCCGCCCGCGAACCTGGCCTGGTGGTGGTGGCCATCACCCCCTACGGGCTCCACGGGCCCGACCGGGATCGGCCGGCGACGGACTTCACGCTCCAGGCCGACAGCGGGGCGCTCGCCGTGCGCGGCGCCGCCGACGAGGAGCCGATCCAGATGGGCGGGCGGACCTCGGAGTGGCTGGCCGGCACCTACGCCGCGGCCGTCGCGCTCTGCTGCTGGCGGGGTCGGCGGGCGGGAGGACCGGGCGGGCTGGTCGACCTGTCGCTCGCCGAGGTGGCCAACCTCGGGGCCAGCAACTACCTCGACGTCTTCCACGCCGTGCAGTCCGGGGCCGAGGCCGAACCGGTCGGGCCGGTGCGCAACCGGGAGATCCCGTCGATCGAGCGGACGGCGGACGGCTGGATCGGCTTCAACACCAACGCCCCGCACCAGATCGACGGGTTCCTCCGCATGATCGGGCGCGACGACCTGGCCGACAGCGGGGAGTACATGCTGATCGGCCAGCGCCTCGCCCGGGCCGAGGAGTGGCACGAGGTCGTCGCCGGGTGGATGGGGGAGCGGACCTCGGCCGAGATCCTCGCCCTGGCGGTCGAGCGGCGGGTGCCGGTCGCGCCGGTGTGCGACGGACGCACCGTGACCGAGCTCGACCACACCGCGGCCCGGTCGAGCTTCGTCGACCTCGCCAGCGGGCGGGGGCGGGCGCCCCGCCGGCCGTGGCTGATCGACGGCGAGCCCGCCCCGCCCCCCGGCCCGGCGCCGGCGCCCCCGTCGACAGCGGCGTCGCCGCCGACGTGGCGGACCCCGTCGCGCGCCCCGGAGGTGACCCGACCCGACCTCGCCGGCCGCCCGCTGGACGGGCTCCGGGTCCTGGACCTGACCGCCTGGTGGGCGGGCCCGGCGGCCACCGCCCTCCTCGCCGCCCTCGGGGCCGACGTGATCCACGTCGAGGGACCCGACCGCATGGACGGCATCCGCATGGTCGGTGCCTCCTTCGCCGACCGCGACCGCTGGTGGGAGCTGAGCAACTACTTCCTGACCGTCAACCTGGCCAAGCGGGGCCTGGTGCTCGACCTCGGCCGCGAGCGGGGCCGGGAGCTGGCCCTCGGCCTGGTGGAGCACGTCGACGTGGTGGTGGAGAACTTCACCCCGCGCGTGCTCGACAAGCTCGGGCTCGGCTGGGACGCCATCCGGGCGGCCAACCCGCGGGCGATCCTGGTGCGGATGCCGGCCTACGGCCTCGACGGCCCGTGGGCCGACCGCCCCGGCTTCGCCCAGAACATGGAGCAGGCCTCGGGGCTGGCCTGGCTCACCGGCCACCTGGACGGGCCGCCCCGGATCCAGCGGGGGCCCTGCGACCCCAACGGCGGGCTCCACGCCGTGGTCGCCACCCTGGCGGCGCTGGCCGAGCGCGACCGCACCGGGGTCGGCGCCCACGTCGAGTCGGCCATGTTCGACTCCGCCCTCGCCGTGGCCGCCGAGCCGGTGCTCGAGTGGACCGCCCACGGCATCGTCCTCCAGCGGGACGGGAACCGCTCACCGGGCGCCGCGCCCCAGGGGCTGTACCCCACCGACGCCGAGGACGCCTGGCTCGCCGTGTCGGTCGAGACCGACGAGCAGTGGCGGGCGCTGGCGACCGTGCTCGACGGAGGGACGCCGGGCCTCGCCGCCGACCCCGCCCTCGCCGACCACCGGGGCAGGGCCGTGGCCCACGACCGGATCGACGAGGTCATCCGGGCCTGGGCGGCACCGCGGTCGGTCGAGGCCGCCGTCTCGGAGCTGGTCGCGGTCGGCGTGCCCGCGGCCCCCACCCGCGACCCCCGCCTCGTGCCCCGGCACCCGCAGCTCCGGGCCCGGGGCTACCACGAGACCGTCGACCACCCCGTCGCCGGACCCCTGCCGCTGCCGACCCAGCCCTTCCGCCTCACCGGCGTCGAGCGCTGGGCCCACCGCCCGGCGCCGTGCTTCGGCGAGCACACCGAGGAGATCCTCCGGGAGCTCCTCGGGCTCGACGCCGCCGAGATCGACCGCCTGCGCGCCGACGGCACCATCGCCGACCGGCCCGTCGGCACCTGACCACCACCCCATCCGACGAGACCCGACACCGGAGCCCCCATGACCGACCTCTTCGACCGCTTCCGCGTCATCGACGTCGACACCCACCTGACCGAACCGGCCGACGTGTGGACGTCCCGCATGCCCGCCCGCCTCCACGACCGCGTCCCCCACATCGAGCGCATCGACGGCAAGGACGTGTGGATGGCCGACGGCGGCTTCATCGGCGCCCCCGGCTTCTACTCGATGGCCGGGTGGGACGGGGTCCTGCCGGCGTCGATCCCCGAGACCTACGACGACATCGCCCCGTCGATGTACGAGCCGGAGGCGCGCGTCGCCCTGCTCGACGCCGAGGGCATCGACGCCCAGGTCCTGTACCCCAACGTCGGCGGGTTCGGGAACGGGTACTTCACCACGCTCTCGGACCGCTCGCTGGCCCTGGCCTGCGTCCAGGCCTACAACGACTTCCTGACCGACTGGACCAGCGTCGCCCCCGACCGCCTGGTCGCGGTGACGGCCCTCCCGTTCTGGGACGTGGACCTGGCCGTGGCCGAGCTCCACCGCTGCCACGCCAAGGGTCACCGCGCCGTGAACTTCTGCAACCAGCCGTCGGACCACGGCATGCCGCCGCTGGCCCACCGGCACTGGGACCCCCTGTGGGCGGCGGCCCAGGAGGCGGGCCTCTCGGTCAGCTTCCACGTCGGTGGTGGGTCGATGGGCACCCAGTTCGAGGACGTCGCCGAGATGGGGTGGATGACCAACTTCGCCAAGGTGTCGTCGCTCATCTTCCTCGACAACATCCGCTGCGTGACCGACCTCATCTTCGGGGGCGTCTGCCACCGCTTCCCCGACCTGAGGCTGGTGTCGGTCGAGTCCGGCGTGGGCTGGATCCCCGCCATGTTGGAGACCTGCGACTGGCAGTGGCGCAACGGCGGCGTCGGCGACGAGCACCCCGAGTACGACCTGCTGCCCAGCGAGTACTTCCAGCGCCAGATCTACGGGTGCTTCTGGTTCGAGGAGGAGGCCGCCGTCGAGGCCCTCCGCCGCTACCCGGACAACATCCTCTACGAGACCGACTACCCCCACCCCACGTGCCAGCACCCCGGGCCCCGCACCCCGGCGCAGCGCCCGCGCGACTACGCCACCCGGGCGCTCGGCGGCCTGCCCGACGACGTCCTCGACAAGGTCCTGCACGCCAACGCGGCCCGCATCTACGGCCTGTGAGCCCCGCCGCCGACCTCCCGCTCGCCGCCCCCGACCTCGGCTCGCCGCACCTGGCGGTGCACCTCGACGGGCGCGTCCTGCACCTCCGCATCGACCGGACCGAGCGCCGCAACGCCTTCACCCAGGACATGTACCGGGCCCTGAAGCGGGCGGCGACCTGGGCCGACCAGCAGGCGGGCCTCGACGCCGTCTGCCTCACCGGCACCGACGAGTGGTTCGGCGCCGGCGGCGACATGTCCGGGGAGTCGGCCGACCCCGAGGGCCTCGCCGCCGAGTGGGACCCCACCGAGCAGTTCCCGTTCCGCCACATCGAGCGGTGCTCGAAGGTGTGGGTGGCCCGGATCAACGGCCTGGCCCACGCCGGCGGCCTCGTCCTGGCCCTGCACTGCGACGTCACCATCGCCTCGGACCGGGCCCGGTTCCGTGCCCCCGAGCTCCTCCGGGGCATCCCCGACCCCTTCCTCGTCTCCCGGCTGGTGGCCGCCGTCGGGCTGCCCCGGGCCAAGACCCTGCTCTTCACCGCCCGGGAGGTCGACGCGGCCGAGGCCGGCGCCATGGGTCTGGTCGGGCGGGTCGTGCCCCACGAGGAGCTCGACGCGGCCACCACCGCGGCCCTGGACGGCATCGCCCGCACCGGACCGGCCGCCCGGGCCGCGGTCAAGAAGGACCTCAACGGCCAGCTGCGCCCCGCCGACGTCGGGCTCTTCGCCGACGCCATCCGGTCGCCCGAGATGGTCGAGGGCATGACCGCGTTCCTCGAGCGGCGCGCCCCCGACTGGCCCCGCTGACCCGACCGTCAGGGCCCCGGAGGTCGCCGATGCCCACTCGTCGATCACCGCCGCGGGACCCGTTGTCCGTCACGGTCGGGGTCACGGCGGATCGTGGAACGCCCAGACGGTGGACCGGCCCGCGGGCTGTTGGTACCGTCGCGACACCGCGAGGAACGAAAGGGCAGCCCGATGCTCCGACGACGTCGCACCCACCGCTCGATCCCGATCGCCTGCGTGGCGGCCGCGGTGGCTCTGGTGGCCTCCAGCTGCCAGTACTACGTCGCGGCGCAGGAGCACCGAGAGACGTCGCCCGACACCCGCCCGTGGTGGTGCCACTCCAGCGGTGACGGCGGCCACGCCGGGGGCCACGGCGACGACGACGGCGGCGCCTACGACGGTCAGACCAAGGGCATGCTCTCCTGGGACGACTGCATCTCCGTCTCGGTGCAGCTCGACGCCGCCCTCGCGTACGTCAACCAGTGGCCCACCGCAGGCGAGGCCGAAGCGGCCGGCTTCCACCAGGTCGTCCCGTACGTCGCCGGGATGGGCACCCATCACGTGCGGGTCCAGGACTTCGGCGCCCACCACTTCGACGACCCGGACTTCGACCCCCTCGAGCCGGTGCTCGAGGGCAGCATCATCGACGAGACGTTCGATCCCGCCCAGCCGGAGTTCCTGATGTACGACGGGAACGGGCCGGCCGCCCGTCTGGTCGGCATGGCGTGGTACGTCAGGTCCGTCGACGGCCACCCCCCGGCCGGCTTCGCCGGCGGCAACGACTGGTGGCACGTCCACCCGCGTCTCTGCTTCGATCGGGACACCGTGGAGTTCCGCGGCCAGGGCCGCACCGACGAGGGGTGCGCGCAGCTCAACGGGGTGAACCTCCACCTCGACGACTACTGGATGGTCCACGCATGGATCGTCCCCGGTTGGACCCATGAGCCCGACGTCTTCGTCAACCACCACCCCTGCCTCCTCGCCGGGGGGCCGGCGCCGCACGACGACCCGTGCTGGGACATGGCGGGAGGACACACCGGCCACTGACGATCGGGTCGCACCGGCACGCCGCGGTCTGCGGGACGCCGGCCGGCGTGACGCCGAGCGCGACCTGACGACGTTCGCGCCCGACCGCTGAGCGCTCAGCGGCGGGTGGAGCGCCACTCCCGCCAGGCGCCGGTCGACCAGAGCGCCCAGGCGACCAGGACGGGCTGGAAGGGCAGGCGGAGGGCCCGCTTCAGGTCGCTGTCGAGCCCGAAGGCGTCGGTGCCCTCGACCAGCTGGGCGACGTTGCCGGGGAAGATCACGACGAAGAAGCCGGCGACGACCCACCCGACGGCGGTGCGCCGGCGCCGCAGGAGGAGCAGGGCCAGGCCGAGGGTGATCTCGACGACGCCCGAGGCGACCACCACGGCGTCGGCCCCGACGGGGAACCAGTCGGGCACCTGGGCCTGGAACTCCTCCCGCTGGGCGGTGAGGTGGCCGGTCCCGGCCACGACGAGGGCGCCGCCCAGCGCCCACCGCCCGATCGTGCGGATGCGGTCGTCGCTCATGAGGGGTCCTGGGGGTCGGCGGGGGTGGTCGGTGCGGCGGCATCGAGGTTGGCGATCAGCCGATCGACCAGCGAGCGGAGGGCGAGGCCGTCCTCGAAGGTGAGCCCGAGCTGCTCGACGAGGGCGCCGGGCACGTGGGCCAGGTCGTCCTGGAGGGCGTCGCCGGCCTCGGTGAGGGCGACGACCACGCGGCGCTCGTCGTCGGGGTCGCGCCGGCGGGTCACCAGGCCGGCGCCCTCGAGCCGCTTGAGCAGGGGGGTGAGGGTGCCGGAGTCGAGGCGGAGGCGCCGGCCCAGCTCGCCGACGGTCTGGCTCCCGGGGCCGGACCAGAGGGCGAGCAGCGCGAGGTACTGGGGGTAGGTCACGCCGGCCGGTTCGAGGAGGGGGCCGTAGGCCCGGGTGAGGGCGCGGGAGGCGGCGTAGAGGGGGAAGCACAGCTGGAGGTCGAGCTCGAGCTGGGGGTGGCGGGCCATGGTGCCGAGATTATCGCGCACGCAATCCAATTGTGCACAATAGAGTGCGGGGCATGACCGAGATGAACGTCCTCTACAGCACCACCGCCCACGCCACCGGCGACGGCCGCAACGGCCACGTCGCCTCCGACGACGGGCTCGTCGACGCCGAGGTCCGCCTGCCGGTCGAGCTGGGCGGTCCGGGTGCGGCCACCAACCCCGAGCAGCTCTTCGCCGCCGGCTACGCCGCCTGCTTCCACTCCGCGCTCCGCCTCGTCGCCGCCCAGGGAGGGATCGACACGGCCGACTCCGCGGTGTCGGCCACCGTGCACCTCGGCTCGACCGAGACCTTCCCGTTCGGCCTGGCCGTCGACCTCGACGTCAGCCTGCCCAACGCCTCCGCCGAGGACGCCCGCAAGGCCGTCGAGCAGGCCCACGAGGTGTGCCCCTACTCCAACGCCACCCGAGGCAACATCACCGTGCAGCTCAGCGTCGTGTGACCTGGGAGGCGACGGCGGCGGCGTCGTACCGTCGGAGCGTGACCTCCCGCCGAGCCGCCGCCGCCGCATGAGCTCGGGCGGAGGGCCCCGGCCCGACCGGATCCCTCGGCCCTCGGCGGTCCGGACGCGGATCGGAGCGCGGATCGAGCAGGGCGGCCGCTACCCCCGCGCCGTGCTCCTGGTCGCCCTGTCGGGCCTCTTCGCCACCACCTTCCCGGTCACCATCTTGACCCTGGCGATCCCGACCATCGCCGACGACCTCGGCAGCACGGAGACGACCCTGGCCTGGGTGCTGACCCTGCCGATGGTGGGCTCGGCGCTGGCCCTGCCCATCCTCGGCAAGCTGGGGGACCTCCACGGCCACCGGCGGGTCTTCCTCACCGGGTTCGCCCTGGCCGTCGCCTTCACCGCCCTCAGCGCCACGGCGACGAGCGCTCCCGCCCTCATCGCCTGGCGGACCCTGGGCCAGATCGCCGGCACGAGCACGATGCCGAGCTCGTTGGCCCTGATCAACGCGGTCCACGTCGGGGAGCGCCGGGCCAAGGCCATGGGCTGGTGGTCGATGATCTCGGCCGGCGCCCCCGTCGTCGGCCTCACCATCGGGGCCCCGGCCATCGACGTGCTGGGCTGGCCCACCCTCTTCCTCCTCCAGGCGGCCCTGATGGTGCTGCCGGTCGCGGCCTCGTGGGCGATCCTGCGCGAGACGCCCCGGCGGGCGGCCCGGTTCGACGTGCCGGGTGCCGCCAGCCTGGCGATCGGCATCGGGCCGCTGCTGGTGGTGGCGAGCGAGGCACGCCGGTGGGGGATCCTCAGCCCCTGGACGCTGGCGCTCTCGGCGGTGGCGGTGGCCGGGCTGGCCGCGTTCGTGGGCGTCGAGCGCCGGAGCCCCGCGCCGCTGGTGCCCCTGGCGTTCCTGCGCGCCCGGTCGACCGGTTCGACCCTGGTGGTGACGCTCCTCACCGGGGCCTCGTACATGGGGGGCTTCTTCCTGGCCTCGCTCCTGGTGGTGCAACAGTTCGACTACTCGCTCACCAGCGCCGTGCCCATCCTCAGCATCCGGCCGGTGCTGTTCGCCGTGATGTCACCCGTCGGGGGCCGGGTGACGGCCCGGGTCGGCGCCCGGCTCTCGGCCCTCGCCGGCTGCGTCGTGCTCGGCCTCGGCATGGCGGGCCTGGCGACGGGCTCGGCGCTCGACTCGCTGCCGATGGTCGTCGTCGGCGGGTTCGTCCTCCAGGGGACGGGCTACGGGTTGCTGCGGCCGGCGATCAGCACCGCCCTGGCCGACGCCGTCGACGAGGGCGACCTGGGCATGGCCGGCGCCGCCGAGCGCCTCGCCGGCCAGCTCGGCGTGGTCTTCGGCATCACGATCCTCGCCTCGCTCTACGCCGGTGACCTCGACCGGTTCCCGCTCGCCTTCGCCGTCGGTGCGGCCTTCGCCGTCGCCGCGGCCGTCGCCGCCCCGGGCATGGCGCGACCGGTCACGCCCCCCGGCGACGGCCGCCGCCGGGTCCTCGTCGAGGGCGAGGCGGTCGGCTGACCGTCGGCCCCGACCCGCTCGTTCGAGACGCCGCAGCGGGGGAGGAGTGCGGCCCCCCGACCATGGAATGTCGTTCCGACACCGCTCCCTGCGGTCATCGGGCCCGACGACCTCCGCCGGCGCCCTGCGGTCCGCTAGGGACCGTCGCCGGGCGAGGCGGACCGGCCCGCGACCCGCTCGTCGCCCCGGGTGTCGGCCTGGCGGAGCACCTGGCGGACGCGCTCGTGGGACATCCCGGCGGCGGCACCCACCTGGCGGAGGCTGTGGCCCTCGGCCACCGCCTCGGCGATGCCGGCGTGGAGCGAGTGGCGCGCCTCGTCGACCGCCGCCGCCCGGGTCCGCACCCGGGCCAGGGCGGGGGAGCGGTCGTCGTCGGACCCGGCCGATCGGAGCAGCAGGTCGGCCAGGCGGGCGAAGGCGACGTCGGAGGGCGGCGCCTCCTCCAGGGCGGCGAAGACCAGCATCCCCATGGAGAGCAGGGCCATGACCCGGGCCAGGTCGTCGGTGCTGACCGCCGGCTCGATCAGGCCGTGGGCCACGGCCTCGTCGTTGGTGGTCGTCATGGCGTCGAGGTACCGGCCGAGGCCGCGCTGGAGGATCCCCGCCACCTGCGGGTCCCGGCGGGCGACGACGATGACGTCCAGGAGCAGCAGCCGGCGCCGGTCGGGGCGGGTGGTCATCGACCGGATGATCACCTTCGACGCCTCGGCCCACGGGAGGGTGGCGATGTCACCCGCGGTGCGGAGGATGGCCTCGACCGGGGCCAGGCCCACGGTGGCGATCAGGAGGTCGAGCTTGCCCGAGAAGTGGGCGTACACCGCACCGGTGGTCACGCCGGCCCGCTCGGCGATGCCCGCCACGGTGGCCGCCTCGTAGCCCTTGGTGGAGAACTCCTCGAAGGCGGCGTCCACCAGGGCGGCGCGGGAGCTGGGGCGGACGCCCTCGGTGGCCATCGTCACGAGGCTACCGCCGAGCGTCAGAAGAGTTGACGAATGCCGGGGCCCCACGCCCCTGATCTGTACCGACTAGCGTAACGGCACTATGCCCGAGACCCCCGACGAGCCCGAGGTCATCACCGAGCGGCGCGACGCTGTCCTGGTCGTGCGCATCAACCGCCCCGCCAAGCGCAACGCCCTCAACGGCGCCGTGATGGCCGGCATCGGCCGGGCCATCGGCGAGGCCGACGCCACCCCCGACGTCCGCGCCGTCGTCCTCACCGGCACCGGGGACCGGTCGTTCTGCGCCGGCATGGACCTGGCCGCCTTCGCCGGCGGCGACCTGGCGCCCAGCGAGGACGACAAGGCCCACATGGCCACCTTCGGGCGCTTCATGTCCCGCGGCGAGGCCGCGACCCCCGTGATCGGCGCGGCCCAGGCGACGGCCCTCGCCGGCGGGTTCGAGCTGCTGATGGCGTGCGACCTGGTGGTCGCCGCCGCCGACGCCCGCTTCGGGCTGCCCGAGGTCAAGCGGGGCCTGTTCGCGGCGGGGGGCGGCATGTTCCTCTCCCGGCGGATCCCGCTGGCGAAGGCGCTGGAGCTGACCCTCACCGGTGACCCGATCGACGCCGCCGAGGCGGTCCGCCTCGGGCTGATCAACGCAGCCGTGCCCGCCGCCGAGGTCCTCGACGCCGCCGTCGCCCTGGCCGAGCGGGTGGCCGCCAACGGGCCGCTGGGCGTGCAGGCGACCAAGGAGCTCCTGCGCCGGGCCGCCTTCGAGCCGGCGGCCGAGGTCTGGGCGCGCCACGCCGAGCTGCAGGCCTCCGTGTTCGCCAGCGAGGACGCGCGCGAGGGATCGATGGCGTTCGTCGAGAAGCGCACGCCCGTCTGGAGGGGACGCTGACATGGAGATCCAGGGCAAGAAGGCCATCGTCTTCGGCGGTGCCTCGGGCATGGCCAAGGCCAGCGCCGAGCTGCTGCGGGAGAGGGGGGCCGACGTCGCCATCGTCGACCTCCCGACGTCGCGGGGCGCCGAGGTGGCCGAGGCGCTCGACGCACCGTTCTTCGCGTGCAACGTCATGGACGAGGAGCAGACGGCAGCCGCCGTGGCCGGCGCCGTCGAGGCCCTCGGCGGCGTGCACGTCTCGGTGAACACCACCGGCGGGGGCATCGCCAAGCGCACGCTCACCCGGGAGGGCCCGCACCCGCTGGCGGACTTCCGCCGCATCATCGAGCTCAACCTCATCTCGGCGTTCGACATCAGCCGCCTGGTCGCCGACGCCATGAGCCGCAACGAGCCCGAGGACGACGAGCGCGGCGTCATCATCAACACGGCGTCGATCGCCGCCTTCGAGGGCCAGATCGGCCAGGTCGCCTACACCGCGGCCAAGGCGGGCATCGCCGGCATGGCCCTCACCATGGCCCGCGACCTCGGGTCGCTCGGCATCCGTGCCGTCACCATCGCCCCGTCGCTCTTCGCCACCGGCCTCACCGCCGGCATCCCCGACGAGGTCGAGGCCGCCCTCACCAAGGACGCCGCCTTCCCCAAGCGGATGGGGCGGCCCGGCGAGTACGCCAAGCTCGTCGCCGCCATCGTCGAGAACCCCATGCTGAACGGCGGCACGATCCGTCTCGACGCCGGCCAGCGCTTCGCCCCCAAGTAGCCCTCGGAGACCCCCATGTCGATCGCCATCACCGATGACCACCTCGAGCTCGAGTCGGTCACCCGCTCCGCCCTCGAGAAGCGCGGCGCCCGGGCCGAGGCCCGCCAGCTGCTGGACGGGGCCGACGAGGGCCTGCCCTCGTCCTGGTCCGACGCCTCCGAGCTCGGCTGGCTCGGGCTCCACGTCGCCGAGGAGCACGGTGGCTCGGGCTTCGGGATCGAGGAGCTCGTCGTGGTCGTCGAGCAGATGGGCCGGGCCGTGGCGCCGGGCCCGTTCGTGCCGACCGTCATCGCCAGCGCGGTGCTGTCGGCGGTCGCCGACGACGACACCAGGGCCCGGCTGCTGCCGGGGCTCGTCAGCGGGGAGCTGACCGGCGCCGTCGCCCTCGGTGGCACCGTGACCGTCGACGGGGCCACGGCGTCGGGCGACGCCGGTGCCGTCCTGGGCGGGGGGCTGGCCCAGGTGCTGCTGATCCCGGCGGGTGACGACGTCGCCGTGGTCGCGGTCGGCGACGGTGTCGCCGTCGACGTCCCGGCCAACCTCGACCCCACCCGCCGGTCGGCCCGCGTCACCCTCGACGGGGCGGCGGCGACCGTCATCCCCGGCGCCCGCCGGACCCTGGTCGACCTGGCCCGGCTGCTGCTGGCGGCCGAGGCGGTCGGCGTGGCCCGGGAGTGCACCGACATGGCCGCGGCGTACGCCAAGGAGCGGATCCAGTTCGGTCGGCCCATCGCCATGTTCCAGGCCGTCAAGCACCACTGCGCCAACATGGCCGTCGCCACCGAGCTGGCCACCAGCGCCGTGTGGGACGGCGCCCGGGCCGCCTCGACCGGCGGTGACCAGCTCACCTACGCCGCCGCCGTGGCCGTCACGCTGGCGGCCCCGGCCGCCGACCTGTGCGCCAACCTCAGCACCCAGGTGCACGGCGGCATCGCCATCACCTGGGAGCACGACGCCCACCTGTTCATGCGCCGGGCCACGACCCTGCTGGCGATCCTCGACCCCGAGGCCGTCGCCGCCGAGCTGACGGACCTCACCCGTGCCGGCGTGACGCGGGCCAAGGCCGTCGAGCTGCCCCCCGAGGCCGACGCCATCCGCGCCGAGGTGCGGGCGTTCGCCGAGGAGATCAAGGGCCTCTCGGCCGAGGACCAGCGGACCCGGTTGATCGAGACCGGCTACGTGATGCCCCACTGGCCCAAGCCCTACGGCCGCGACGCGGGGCCGGTCGAGCAGCTCGTCGTGGCCGAGGAGCTCAAGGCGGCCGGCATCACCAAGCCGGCGTACGGCATCACCGGCTGGGTGATCCTCACCCTGATCCAGTTCGGCACCGAGGACCAGGTCGCCCGCTGGGTCCGGCCCGCGCTGGACCAGGACGTGATCTGGTGCCAGCTCTTCAGCGAGCCCGACGCCGGCTCCGACGCCGCCGGCGTCAAGACCCGCGCCACCCGGGTGGAGGGCGGCTGGAAGATCAACGGTCAGAAGGTCTGGACCTCCGGTGCCCACGTCGCCGGCATGGGCTTCGCCACCGTCCGGACCGACCCCGACGTGCCCAAGCACCAGGGCATCACCATGGTGGTGGTCGACATGCACGCCGAGGGCGTCGAGGTCCGGCCCCTCAAGATGACGACCGGCGGCTCGGAGTTCAACGAGGTCTTCTTCAACGACGTCTTCGTCCCCGACGACGACGTGGTCGGGCCCGTCGACGGCGGCTGGACCGTCGCCCGGGCCACGCTCGGCAACGAGAGCGTGAGCATCGGCGGCGGCCAGGGCGGCATGGCCACGCCGGCCTCGGCGCTGGTGGCCCTGCTCGACGCCCACCCCGACCGCCTCGCTGGCGGCGCCGCGCGCGTGGGCCGCTACGCCGCCACCGAGCAGGGCATGGGCCTGCTGAACCTGCGCAGCGTGTTCCGGGCGGTGGCCGGTGGCGGGCCGGGGCCGGAGGGCGCCATGACCAAGCTGATCCTTTCCGAGCTGGGTCACGAGGCCGTCGCCATCCAGACCGCCCTGCACGGGGCCGACGTCCCGTTCATGGATGGTGCCGCCGCCATGAGCAACTTCATGGTGCTGATCCACCGGGGCATGTCGATCGCCGGGGGGACGTCGGAGATCAAGCGCAACCAGATCGGCGAGCGCATCCTCGGCCTGCCCCGCGACCCCCTGATCACGTGACCGAGGTCGTCACCCCCGCAGAGACGACCCACCCGCGACCGGGGGACCAGGAGCTGATCCCCCTTCGCCCGGGGACGACGGCGGGCGCCAGCTCGTTCACGCTCACCCCCGCCCTGGCGCGCGTCGACGGAGCCCTCTACGGCGGGACCGGCGTCGCCGCGTCGGTCCTCGCCATGGAAGCGGCGACCCAGCGCGACGCCCTGTGGGTCGTCACCCAGTTCATCGCCCCGGCCCACGTCGGCGACGTCATCGAGCTCCAGACCACCGAGCTGGCCCTCGGCGGGCGCATCGCCCAGCTCGACGTGCGGGCCCACGTGGGCGACCGGCTGACCTTCTGCGCCCTCGGGTCCACCGCCCACCCCCGCCCCGGCGGGCTCACCGGCCAGTACGTGCCGATGCCGGCCGTCTCGCCCCCGGACGACAGCGCCCCGATGCCCTTCGGCCCGGCCGACGAGGACTGGGTCGGCGAGGGCCGCCGGCTCGAGTACCGGAGGGCGGCGCCGCTCGGCGAGGCGCCGCCCTCCGGCACCCTGCGCCTCTGGGCGCGCCTGCGCGGGATCGAGGAGCTCACCCCGGCGGGCGTGGCCTACCTGGCCGACATGGTGCCCCCGGCCCTGGCCCACGCCGTCGGCCGCATGGGCGGCGGCTTCAGCCTCGACAACTCCCTCCGCTTCGGCGCCCTCCCGCCGACCGAGTGGCTGCTCCTCGACCTGCAGGGCGAGCTGGCCGCCGCCGGCTACGGCCACGGGCGCTTCACGGCCTGGACGCCCGACGGCGCTCTCGTGGCCACCGGCAGCCAGACCGCGAGCATGGTCCACCTCTTCGCCCCCGACGAGGCCGGAGGCCGCCAGGGCGGCTGAGCCGGAGGGTGGACCCGCCCACCGGTGCCAGGCACCGGCAGGCGGTCCGACTCCCTGGGCCGGGAACCACGTGGTCCCGGGCCTCGACGGGGCTGGCCCGTCGTGGCCCCCGACCGCGCTCCTGGCCGGAGCGCGCTCCTGGCCGGGGAAGGCGTGTATCGCCGGCGTATGGAGAACCACCGATGCCGTCGCAACGGGGCATGGTCCTCACTGGCGGCATGGAGCACCGCGCCGCCCCGCCCGCGCCCGCCCGCTCGGCGCCCCGGATCGTCCTCCTCGCCCTCCTCGGCGCCGCCCTCGCCGCATCGGTGGCCCTGCCGTCGCTCGGATCCGCCGACGGCGGCGGCGACCGCCGCGGCGGGGTTGCGGTGTGGGCGCCGGCGCGGCCGGGCGCGCCGACCGGCGGCACCCGCGCGACCGGCCCGGCCCCGCCGGCCGACCCTGACGGGGTCATCCCCGACGGGGCGGCGGTCTCGGTGTTCGACGAGGAGGTGCCGGCGGTCGGCCGGCTCGACCCGAACCTCCTCGACGCGTTGCAGCGGGCGGCGACGGCCGCCGAGGCCGACGGCGTCGGGATCCTGGTCAACAGCGGCTGGCGATCGGCCGAGCACCAGCAGCGACTCCTGGACGAGGCGGTCGACGAGCACGGCTCGCCCGAGGAGGCGGCACGGTGGGTCGCCACCCCGGAGACGTCGCGGCACGTCTCGGGGGACGCGGTCGACGTCGGACCGCCCGAGGGCGCGGCCTGGCTGGCCGACCACGGCGCCGCCCACGGACTGTGCCCGACCTACGCCAACGAGCCCTGGCACTTCGAGCTCCACCCCGCCGCGGTCGACGACGGCTGCCCCCCGACGTACGCCGACCCGACCGAGGACCCGAGGATGCAGCCGTGAGCCGGCTCCGGGCCGCAGCGGACCGGCGGGAACCCATATGCCAGCGATATCCCGGGCTACGTAGGGTCGGGGATGCGCGTGCTGATCGTGGAGGACGAGCCCTTCCTGGCCGACGCCGTCCGTGACGGCCTCCGGCTGGAGGCGATCGCCGCGGACATCGCCGGCGACGGCGACACCGCCCTCGAGCTGCTCCGCATCAACTCCTACGACATCGCCGTCCTCGACCGCGACATCCCCGGCCCCTCCGGTGACGAGGTCGCCCGGCACATCGTCGCCTCCGGCCACGACATCCCATCCTCATGCTCACCGCGGCCGACCGGATCGACGACAAGGCGTCCGGGTTCGAGCTCGGCGCCGACGACTACCTCACCAAACCGTTCGAGCTGCGCGAGCTCGTCATGCGGCTGCGGGCGCTCGACCGGCGGCGGGCCCACGCCCGTCCCCCGATCAGCGAGATCGCCGGCGTCCGGCTGGACCCGTTCCGTCGGGAGGTCTTCCGCGACGGACGCTACGTGGCGCTCACCCGCAAGCAGTTCGCCGTGCTCGAGGTCCTCGTCGCCGCCGAGGGCGGGGTCGTCAGCGCCGAGGAGCTCCTGGCGCGGGCCTGGGACGAGAACGCCAACCCCTTCACCAACGCCGTCCGCATCACCGTGTCCGCCCTGCGGAAGCGCCTGGGCGAGCCCTGGGTCATCGCCACCGTGCCCGGCGTCGGCTACCGGATCGACACCGGCTCCGCCCCCGGCACTGCGGGTGACGTCGATGGGTAGGCCCCGCGGGCTCAGCGCCCGGATGAAGCTCACCCTCAGCTACGCCGGGCTGGTCGTCGTCGCCGGGGTCATCCTCCTGGCCGTGGTCCGGGTGTTCCTGCTGCGCTACGTGCCCGACCACACGATCGTCGTCGGACCGCTCGATGCGAGCGGTCAGCCCGGCCGGCCCGGCCCCCACGTCCCCAGCCGGTCCGACCTCGAGCGCGCCTTCACCCCGCGCGCCCTCCAGGCCCTGGCGTTGCTCCTGGTGCTCGGCCTCGTCGGGGGATGGACGCTCGCCGGGCGGATGCTCGCCCCGCTGCGGCGCATCACCCAGGCCACCCGCCTGGCCGCGACCGGGTCGCTCGGGCACCGGATCCAGCTGGAGGGTCGCACCGACGAGCTCCGCGAGCTGGCCGACGCCTTCGACGCCATGCTCGAGCAGCTCGAGGCCCACGTCGCCGAGCAGCAGCGCTTCGCCGCCAACGCCTCCCACGAGCTGCGCACCCCGCTGGCCATCTCGCAGACGCTCCTCGAGGTCGCCCGCCAGGACCCCACGCGGGACCAGGGCGAGCTCATCGAGCGCCTCCACACGGTCAACGCCCGGGCCATCGACCTCACCGAGGCCCTCCTCCTGCTCAGCCGGAGCGACCGCCGGAGCTTCACCCGCGAACCGGTCGACCTCTCGCTCATCGCCGAGGAGGTGGCCGAGGCGCTGCTCCCGCTCGCCGAGGAGCGTGGCGCCACGCTCGACGTCACCGGCGAGCCCACGCCGACGGTCGCGTCCCGGGCGCTGCTGCTGCGGATGGTCACGAACCTGGTCCAGAACGCCGTGGTCCACAACCTCCCCGACGGGGGCACCGTCACGGTGCACACCGAGCCGCAGGAGGGGGCCGCCGTGCTCCGGGTCGAGAACACCGGGCGCCCCGTGTCGCCGGAGCTCCTCCCGACCCTGACCGAGCCGTTCCAGCGCGGCACCGAGCGCGTCCGGACCGACGCCCACGTCGGCGTCGGTCTCGGGCTGGCGATCGTGCACAGCATCGTCACGGCCCACGACGGCACCCTCGACCTCACCCCCCGCCCGGGCGGCGGCCTGGTCGTGACCGTGGTGCTCGGCTAGGGCCGCTTGCCGTAGCCCAGCGCCTCGACGATCTTGCCGTCGCGGATGCGCATGAGGTTCACGCCCCGGTAGCCCTCCGCCCCGGCGATCCGCCAGCGGACGACGGCGCGGTCACCGTGGACGTCGACGTCCTCGACGGTGAACCGGATCGCGGGGTCGGTCGCCAGCCCCTGCCAGCCGGCGAGGCACTCGTCGTAGCCCGACCACCGGTTGCCGTCGGGGGCGGGGCCCGTGCCCTCCATGACGCAGTCGGGGGCGATGAGGTCCACGAGCTTCTCGGGTGCCCGCTCCAGGAACGCGGCGTTGTACTGGTCGATCACGGTTGCGGTGTCGGTCATGGGGGCATCGTCCGCGGGGGAGTCGCGGCCAGCAACTCCCTCGAGGGAATCGCACCGGGTCCCGCCATGGCCGAAGATCGTCCGTCGATGAGCCACTTCCCGACCGTCCTGCGTCGCTGGCGCACGGCCCGCCGGATGAGCCAGCTGGACCTGGCGGTGCGCGCCGGCACGACCCAGCGCCACCTGAGCTTCGTCGAGCAGGGTCGCTCCCGCCCGGGTCGCGGCGTGGTGCTCCGCCTGGCCGAGTCGCTGGACCTCACCTTGCGCGAGCGCAACGAGCTGCTCGTGGCGGCCGGGTTCGCCCCCGCGTTCCCCGAGTCCCCGCTCGACGACGACGCCCTCCGTCCGGTGCGCCGGGCGCTGGACGCGATCCTCGACGGCCACCTCCCGTTCCCGGCGATGGTCGTGCGTCCCCACGGCGTCCTGGTCACCGCCAACCGGGCCTTCGAGGTCTTCCACGAGGACGTCGACCCCTGCCTGCTCGCGCCGCCAGTCAACGTGTGGCGGCTCGCCCTCCACCCCGACGGCCTGGCCGCACGGGTGCGCAACCTGCCCGCCTGGGGACGGCACATCACCGAGAGCATGCGGGCCCAGCTGGTGCGCAGCCCCGATCCCGCGCTGGAGGCACTGCTCGACGAGCTGGAGGGCTACCTCCCCCCGCTGGCCGCCGAGGCCGAGGTGCTGGGCTTCTCGGTCCCCCTGGAGCTCGCCTCCCGGGACGGTGAGCTGCGGCTCATCACCACGCTCACGTCGCTGGCCACCGCGGTCGACGTGACCCTCGCCGAGCTCCACCTCGAGGCGTTCCTGCCCGCCGACGACCGCACCGCCGAGGTGCTGCGCCGCCGATGGGGGTGACGATCGACGACGCCCGGGCCATCGCGGCCACCCTGCCTCGCTCGTACGAGGCGTCCGTCCGCGACTCGGTGCGGTTCCGGGTCGGGAGCCTCGTCTACGCCGCCTTCTACGAGGACGACACGATCATGGGCTTCGGCTTCCCGAAGGAGGAGCGCGAGGCGCTCGTCGAGTCCGAGCCCGGCAAGTTCCTCCTGCCCCGGCCCTCGGACATGCGGTTCCGGTGGGTCTGCGTCCGGCTCGAGGCCCTGGACCTCGACGAGCTGCGGGAGCTGCTCGTCGACGCCTGGCGGATGTGCGTTCCCAAGAAGGTGGCCGCCGCCTACGACGGCTGACCGAGACGGTGTCGACGCCGGGACCAGGCCGGCGGTGAACGACACCCACCACGATCGCGATCGACGCGATCGACAGCCGGCGGGAATGATCGGCGATCCGACCTGTCGATCCCCGCCGGGTCCGTTCGTGGAGAGGTCAGGGACCGCACCCGGCGGGCCCGCCCGATGCGCACCAGGAGATCACCGTGACCGCGACCTACACCTTCGACGTCTTCGCCAGCCTCGACGGCTACGGCTCGTACCGCGAGCCCGGCGACTGGGGCGGCTACTGGGGCAAGCAGGGTCCCGAGCTGCTCGAGCGCCGCCTCGCCCTGTACGGCCCCGAGCAGCGCATGGTCTTCGGGGCCACGACCCTCCGCCAGTTCATCGAGATGATCGGCTCGAGCACCGAGGAGTCCGAGGTGCGGGACCCGTGGGTCGACCGGATGAGGGCCCTGCCGGCGACCGTCGTCTCGAGCACCCTGCAGGTGCCGCTGGACTGGCCCGACGCGACGATCGTGGGCGGTGACGCCGTCGACGTCGTGGCCCGGCTCAAGGAGGAGTCCGACGTCCCGCTGCGCTCGCACGGCAGCCTGTCGCTGAACCGGGCGCTGATGGCCGCCGGCCTCGTCGACCGCGTCCAGATCACCGTCTTCCCGGTGATCACGGGGACCACGGGGACGGACCCGATCTTCCGGGGTGCCGCCGACTTCGACCTCGACCTGGTCGAGACCCGGACCCTGGACGGCCACACCCAGGAGCTCACGTACCGGCCCACCCTCCACGGCTGAACCGGCGCCGTGCCGTGAACGGGGCGCGAACGGCGGGGAGACGGCGCCGGACGGTCGATGGCTCGCAGCGCTGCGAGCAGCGGTAGTGTCCCGTGATGCTCAGCTATCTCGACGCCGGCGCGGGCACCATGATCATCGCCGCCCTCGCCGGCGGCGCCGCCGGCGTGGGAGTCCTCTTCCGGATGTACAGCAACCGCTTCCTCGGCCTGTTCTCCAAGAAGCGGCGGGCCGAGGCGGACCGGGCGCGCGAGGAGCTCGTCGGCTCCAAGCCATCCGATTGACCGGCCCCCCCGGTGAGGGCGACGCCGCTGATCCCGGGTCGTTCCGCGACCCGCTGTCGCGCGTCTTCATCGTCGACGGCGAGGTCTACCGGGGCCTGACGGCCGCCGGTGCCGAGGACCTGGCGGCGGCCCGGACCACCGGGGCGCTGGCCGCCCTCGAGGACGAGCACAAGGTCGTCGCCACCCGGGTGCTGACCACCGAGGAGCGCCGGAGCCTGGACCTCGGCGACGAGTGGGCCGAGGTCGTCCACCACCGGCGCATCACGCCCATCAGCTACCCCTTCGAGTGGAGCTTCGGGATGCTGCGCGACGCCGCGGTGCTGCAGATCGAGGTGGCGCGCCGGCTCCTCGGCGACGGGTGCATCACCAAGGACGCCACCCCCTACAACGTCCAGTTCGACGGGGCCCGCCCCGTGTTCATCGACGTCGGATCGTTCGAGCGGCTGCGCGCCGGTGAGCCGTGGCCGGGCTACCGGCAGTTCTGCGAGCTCTTCTTGAACCCGCTCGTCGTCCAGGCCGTGGGAGGCATCCCGTTCCAGCCGTGGCTGCGGGGGTCGCTCGAGGGGATCCACCCCGCTGAGGTGGCGGCGCTCATCCGGGGCCGCAAGCGCCTCGACCGGCGGCTGGCGGTCCACGTGTCGCTCCACGCCCGGGCCGAGCGCCGCTACGCCGACCACGACGCCGACGGGTCCCGGCTCGACGTGGAGATGACCCGCGCCGGCTTCGGCCCCAAGGTGCTCGACGCCCAGCTCGACAACCTCCAGAAGACGGTCGAGTCCCTGCGCTGGGACGTCGACGAGTCCACCTGGTCGGACTACGGAGATCGGTCGCACTACACCGACGGCGACCTGGCCGCCAAGGAGGCCTTCGTCTCCCGCACCGTCGCCCAGCAGCGCCCGGCGACGGTGCTCGACCTCGGCGCCAACGACGGCCGCTTCTCCCAGCTCGCCGTGGACGCCGGGGCGCGCTCCGCCGTAGCCGTCGACTCCGACCACCTCGTCGTCGACCGCCTCTACCGGCGCCTGCGGTCCGCCGCCGAGCACCGCATCTTGCCCCTGGTCCTCGACCTGGCCGACCCCTCGCCCGGCCTCGGCTGGCGGGGACGGGAGCGCCCACCGTTCGTGGAGCGCGTCCGTCCCGACCTGGTCCTCGCCCTCGCCGTCGTGCACCACCTGGCCCTCTCCAACACGGTGCCGTTCCGCCAGATCGTCGACCTCCTCGCCGACTTCGGCGCCCCCCTGGTGGTGGAGCTCCCGCACCGCGACGACCCGATGGCGGCCCGGCTGCTGGCCCGCAAGCGGGATGGCCTCTTCGACCACTACACCCGGGAGGGTTGGGAGCTGGCCCTGCGCCGGCGCTTCGACGTGGCCGAGAGCGAGACGCTGCCGTCGGGCACCCGCACGCTCTACCGCTGCACCCTGCGGTGACTCTCGTCGCGGACCGGGGGCCGGACGAGCCATCGAGCGGGCTCCGTCCGTCCGGGTCCGAGGCCACTGAGGCACCCTCGTGGTGGCGACGCGAGGGCGCCGCCTTCGTCGAGATCTTCGCCCTGTCGGGCTTCGCCGTGGCCCAGCCCGTCCTCGACCTGTTCGGGCGCACCCCCAGCCAGTTCGTCTTCCGCAACGCCGAGGCCGCCGACATCGTGCGGTTCGCGCTGCTCGTCGCCGGGGCCGTGCCCCTCGCGCTGTGGCTGGTCGAGGCGACGGTGGGTCTGGTCTCCGGCATCGCTCGGAGGGTCGTCCACCTGGCCATCGCGGCCGTGCTGGTCTGGGTGTTCGCCGTGCAGGCCGGCCGCAGCCTGGTGAGCGGGTGGCCGCTGATGGCGCTCGCCGTCGTCGGGGCCGTCCTCGGCACGGTCCTGGTCGCCCGGGCGGCGGCGGCCCGGCTGTGGCTGCGGTTCGCGTCCGTCGCCCCGGTGGCCTTCGTCGCCCTGTTCCTCTTCGCCTCCGACACCGCCCCCCTCGTCGCCGGGGACGACGTCGAGGTGGCCCGGACCGCCGTCGGGTCACCGGCCCCGGTCGTGATGCTCGTGCTCGACGAGCTGCCGCTCACGGCCATCATGCGCTCCGACGGCACCGTGGACGACGAGCTGTACCCCAACCTGGCCGAGCTGGCCGCGGGTTCGACCTTCTTCCGCAACACCACCGCGGTGAGCAGCTCGACGGGCTACGCGGTGTCGTCGATCGCCACCGGCACGATGCCGAGGGACGGGGCCGCGCCCCTCGCGTCGGACCACCCCGAGAGCCTCTTCACCCTCCTCGGTGACACCTACGCCATGAAGGTCACCGAGTCGACCACGCGCCTGTGCCCCACCGACCTGTGCGAGGTCGACGCACCGCCCGCGACCGTCGGGTCCGGGTCGCTCCTCGGCGATGCCGTGGACGTGATGCGGGCCCGGCTGTCGCTCTCCGGTGACGCCGGCGACGTCACCGCCGGCTTCGTCGAGGCCGAAGCGGACGCCGAGGCCGAGGCCGAGGCGGAGGCCGACGTCGACGCAGAGGCCGACGCCGCCGGATCGGGCGAGGACGTCTTCGCCGACTTCCACATCAACCAACCGAGCCGGTTCCGCCAGCTCCTCGACGGCCTCGAGGACGACTCGGCCACCCTGCACTACCTCCACATCCTCCTGCCCCACGTGCCCTACCGGTACCTGCCCTCCGGCGCCCGCTACGAGCCGCCGGCGGCCGACTCGGGCCGCATCGAGGACGACTGGGCCGAGGAGGAGTGGTTCCCGACGCTGGCCCGCCAGCGCCTCCAGCTGCAGGTGGCCTACCTGGACGGCCTCGTGGGGGAGCTGCTCGCCACGCTCCGCGAGCGCGACCTCTACGACGAGGCGCTCGTCGTGCTCACCGCCGACCATGGCATCTCCTTCCACGCCGGTCGGCCCATCCGGGGCATCGAGGGCCAGCCCCTCACCGAGCCGACCCTCGGCGAGCTGGCCTGGGTACCGCTGCTCGTCAAGGAGCCGGGCCAGCGCGACGGCCGCGTCAGCGACGCCAACGTCCTGACCGTCGACGTCCTCCCGACGATCGCCGACGTCCTCGACGTCGACATCCCCTGGGAGATCGACGGCACGTCGGCGCTCGGCGCCGGGCGGGACGACGAGGCCAAGCCCTTCCACGGCGCCGACGTCCACGCCTTCGGGGTGGCGTCGCTCGACCCCATCTCGATCGATCCCGAGACCGGCCGGGAGAGCGTGGCCGACGCCGCCGTCGACCGCTTCCTCGACGGGGGGTCGGGGGCGGGGCGCT
The DNA here is from genome assembly GCF_019443745.1 of Iamia sp. SCSIO 61187. NCBI lineage: Bacteria > Bacillati > Actinomycetota > Acidimicrobiia > Acidimicrobiales > Iamiaceae > Iamia > Iamia sp. SCSIO 61187. The sequence continues at coordinate 2,650,618 of NZ_CP050948.1, read as the reverse complement.
TCTGGCGCATCGGACCACACGCCGACCTCGTCGGCACCGACGTCGGCGCGGACGCCGACCTGCGCCCGGTCGAGGCCACCCTGCGAGATCCCAGCCGCTACGACCTGGCGGACGATCCCACCCGGGTGCCCGCCCTGGTGAGGCTGGGCGTGGCCGCCGACCTGGTGGGCGAGCAGCTCGCCGTCGCCGTCAACGGCGTCGTGGGCGCGGTGGCCCCGGCCGTCCCCACCGACGGAGGCGCCGAGGTCGTCGTCATGGTCGACGACGCCCTCCTCCGCACCGGTCCCAACGACGTCACCGTCCACCGTCTCGCCGGCTGAGCGGCCGGCCTCCGCCGATCAGGGAGCGCCGGGGTCGCCGTCGGTGCGGTCGGCCAGCCACGTGGGCCAGGGGACCGGGGGGTTGGGGAGGGGCTCGATGCCGCGCTCGGCCAGCAGGCGCTCGAAGCCCTCGGGGTCGGCGGGGACGGCGCGCGGGTCCCCGCACATGATCTCGTAGAGGGTGGCGCCCTCGGGTCCGGCCACCAGGGGGCCGAACACGGCTCCCTGCTCGAGGCTGATGTGGGTGCCGGGCGAGCAGACCCGGTCCCCGACGGTGAGCTCGCCGCTGACCACGAACACGAAGTGGTCCGAGGCGTGCCCGTGGCGTTCGACGACCATCCCCGGGTCGTAGCGGGCGTAGACGACGAGGCGCGCCGGCGACCACTCCAGGAACTTCTCCCAGACCGAGGTCCGGCGGCCGTCGTGGGACTGGGCCTTCACCTCGGTCCACGGGTGCTCGTCGATCGAGGAGATCAGGGGACCGGGCCGGTCGTCGCTCATCGGGGCTCCGTGACAGGTAGGTGTGTGGAAAGTAACTTGGCACATAGCGATCCATCCGTCGAGGAGCACCATGCCCGTCACCCCTGCCGTCGAGGACCTGCCCCGCATCATCTCGGTCGACGACCACATCCTCGAGCCCCGGGACCTGTGGCAGCGCGAGCTCCCCGCCTCGCTGCGGGACGGCGGCCCCCGGGTCTCCCGGGAGCGGGTCACGCTGTCCTTCACCGGCGGCCACTACGGCTTCGAGCGGGGCACGCCCGACGGGCAGTGGTGCGACGTCTGGCTCTACGACGACCTCGCCATGCCCACCGGCCGCCTCCACGCCCCCGTCGGGATGGAGCAGGCCGAGGTCGTCAACGTGCCCGCCATCTACGAGGACTTCCGCGACGGCGCCCACGACCAGGCGGCCCGCCTCGTCGACATGGACGCCAACCACGTCGAGGCCGCCGTCAACTTCCCGAACACCTTCCCTCGCTTCTGCGGCCAGGGCTTCGCCGAGCGCGAGGACAAGGACCTCGCCCTCCGGTGCATCCGCATCTACAACGACTGGATGATCGACGAGTGGTCGGGCGGGGCGGGCCGTCACCGACTCATCCCCCTCACCCTGATCCCGCTGTGGGACGCCGACCTCGCGGCCGACGAGGTGCGCCGGTGCGCGGCGAAGGGCTCCTACGCCATCGCCTTCTCCGAGAACCCGGCGCGGCTCGGGTTCTCGTCCATGCACTCAGGGGCGTGGGACCCGCTGTGGCGGGCCTGCCAGGAGACGGCCACGACCGTGACGATGCACATCGGGTCGTCGTCGCAGATGCCGACCACCTCCCCCGACGCGCCGCTGGCGGTGAGCATGGCGCTCAGCGCCCAGAACGCCCAGGGCTCGCTGTGCGACTGGATCTTCTCCGGGACCCTGGAGCGGTTCCCCGAGCTCAAGGTCGTGTACGCCGAGAGCCAGATCGGGTGGATGCCCTACCTGCTCGAGCGGGCCGACATCGTGTGGCGCGACGGGGTCGGCGGCGTCGACCTCCCCCGGGCGCCCAGCTCGTACGTGCCCGGTCGCGTCTACGGCTGCATCTTCGACGACCAGCACGGGCTCAGCTCCCGGGAGGCGGTGGGGATGGGGTCGATCCTGTTCGAGACCGACTACCCCCACGCCGACGGCACCTGGCCCCGCTCGCGCCAGGTCGCGCACCGCCTCTGCGCCACCGCCGGCATGGACGAGGCCGACACCGTCGCCTTCCTGCGCGGCAACGCCGTCGAGGCGTTCGGTCTCGGTCGGTTCGGGATCGAGCCGTGAGCTCCTGGTCCGCCGAGGCGGGCATCCCCGAGATCGAGGTGGGGCTGCTCACCCGGGTGGTGAGGCTCAACATGCTCGTGACCCGGGTCCTCGACGACCTGGTCGAACCCCACGGCATCACCGTCTCGGACTACCTGGTGCTGGCGCTCATGCGGCGGGGGCGCTCGTCGCCGGTCGAGCTGTGCGCGATCCTCGGCCGCACCACCGGCGGGATGAGCCTCACCATCGAGCGCCTCGTCGCCGCCGGCTGGGTCTCGCGTCGCCCCGACCCCCGCGACCGGCGGCGCATCATCGTGGAGCTGACCGACGTCGGTCGCGCCAAGGCCGAGGCCGTGAACCAGGCGCTGCACGACTGGGAGGCGGCGCTGGGGCTGACCCCGGAGGCGCAGGCCCGGATCGAGGCCGACCTGGCCGCCGTCACCGACGTCGTCGCCGGGGTGCCCGCCCGGCGCTGAGGCCAGCCCAGGGGGCGGGCCGCGCACCTGCGACCCATCGCAACCTGCGATGGCCAACGAGGGTCTTGCTGGCTGAGCGTCGCAGCGTCGGAGATGTCGCCGGTTCGCGCCTCTGCCGGTCGTCCTCGTGATGGTCAGGCGCGGGGTTCGAGCACCACGACGGCGGTCTTGGTCGGACGGCGCGCCGCGAAGGCATCGAGGTGCTCGTCGATCTCCCGCCAGCACGACCACAGTCGCTCCCGCTCCTCGCCGTGCGCCGCCCGGGCGGTCACGAGACGGGGTCCGTCGCGGGTCTCGACCCGGGCGTCGGGGTGGGCCTGGAGGTTGAGCCACCACGCCGGCTCGGCCGTCCCCCACCCGTTCATGGCCATGGTGACGAGGGTCGGCCCATCCTCGATGTAACCGACCCGGACGCTGCGGTCGCGGCCTGTCCGCCGACCCACGGTGGTGAGGCGCAGCGCTCCCCACCCACCCGGCTTCGGTCGCCACAGACCGAGGCGGCCACCCGTCAGACGGACGACGCGGCGGTGGGCGAACCAGAAGGCCCGGATGAACCAGCGAGGAGGGAGCCGGGGGCGCGACACGGGATCAGGCCGCCGGCAGCAGCGTCGCCGCGGCCGGCTCGACCAGCTCGATCCACGTGCGGCCGGCGGAGAGCCGCACCGGCCGGCCGGCGGCATCGAGGAGCGAGAACGGGGAGTCCTCGGTCGGCCGCTCCCACCGGCCGGTGACGACCTTGCCGTCGATCAGGATCCACGCCTCGCCGGCGCCGACGGTGACCGCCTCCGGCGACCGCGGATCGGCCGGGCTGGGGCGGTAGTCGGTGAAGGCCACGACGACGTTGCGGGGACCGACGGCGTAGCCCTCACCGTCGACGTGGACCGACTCCCGCTGGTACCGCACCCACCGCCGGACGGTGGGCTGCCACTCCCAGCGGATCGGGCTCGAGGCCATGCCCCCGTGGTCGATGGCGACGCCGCCGGTCGGCTCGCCGCCGCTCACCGGCGCGCCCCGGGGACGGAAGTCGCTCAGCGGTGGCGGCGGCGTGGCGACGCCCGGGTCACCCCAGACCACCTCGGTCCGCAGGTAGAGGTCGTGCGGGGCCGACCGGTCCGGCACCCGGACGTAGGCGGGAGGAGACTCGCCACCGCGGTCGAGGATCGCCGGGGCGGCGCGGACCGCGGCGAGCACCCCCGGGTTGCCGCCCGAGTAGGCGAAGAGGCTCGTGCCGAAGGCGGGGAGCAGGTGCACGTCGGTGGTGCGGGCCGAGCGGATCGGGCCGACGGGCGGCGGGTCGGTCGAGTGCATCAGGAGCACGAACCGGGTGATCCCGCCCTCGACCACCTCCTCGACGACGACGTCGGCGAAGGCCAGGCCGGTCTGCGGTCGGGCGGTCTCCCCGGGCACGTCGAGGTTGTCGACCTTGATCGCCAGGAGAGGGCGGTCGAGCGTGCGCGGGTCGGCGACGGGAAGGCCGGTCAGCGGGGCACGGGAGCCATCGTCGGGGACGTCCTCGGGGAGGAACCGCAGGCCCGGGACCGTCCCCTCGGTCGTGTCCGACGCCGGCGCCGTGGTCGGCTGGTCGCCCTGCGGGGTCGTGCGCTCGGCGTCGGGGTCGCCCCGGGAGATCACGACCACGAGCGCCGCCCCGAGGAGCAGCGCGGCGACGACGGCGACGGCGATGACGACGGTCCGTCGCCCGACGGGTCGGGACGGGCTGGAGGCGGGCGCCGTCACCGGACCGGCCGAGGGGGTCGTGGGCCGATGGTGCTGGCTGATGCGCTGATCGCACCTCGCACGTCGACCTCCTCCTTCCACCCCGATCGTGGCCCCCGCCGAGGGTCCCCGGCAGGGCCGAAGGTCATCCCCGCGCCGGCCGAACGGGTGAGCGTGGCGATCGTCGGGTAGTCGCAGGACCCATGACGATCGTCGGCTTCCACGCGTCCCACGAGCAGATCCACCCGGCTGCGCTGCTGGAGGCGGTGCAACGGGCCGAGTCCGCCGGGTTCACCGCGGGCATGTGCTCGGACCACTTCGCCCCGTGGAGCGCCCGGCAGGGCCAGAGCGGGTTCGCCTGGTCGTGGCTCGGCGCCGCCCTCGCCACCACCGGCCTCACCTACGGCGTGGTGAACGCTCCGGGGCAGCGCTACCACCCGGCGATCATCGCCCAGGCGGCGGCGTCGCTGTCGGCCATGTTCCCGGGGCGCCTGTGGGTGGCGCTCGGGTCGGGGGAGGCGTCCAACGAGCACATCACCGGGGACGGATGGCCCCGCAAGGAGGTGCGCAACGCCCGCCTCCTGGAGTGCGTCGAGGTGATGCGGGCCCTCTTCGCCGGCGAGGAGGTCAGCCACGACGGCCTGGTCACCGTCGACCGGGCGCGGCTCTGGACCCTCCCCGAGGAGCCGCCGGCGCTCATCGGGGCTGCGGTGTCGGTCGAGACGGCGGCGTGGGTCGCCGGCTGGGCCGACGGCCTGGTGACCGTCAACCAGCCGGTCGAGCAGCTCCGCCGGGTCGTCGACGCCTACCGCAGCAACGGCGGTCGCGGTCGGATGGCCGTCCAGGTCCACGTCTCCTACGCCGCCGACGACGACGCCGCCCTCGCCATCGCCCACGACCAGTGGCGGACGAACGTGGTGGGCCCGCCGGTGAGCTGGGACACCGACAGCGTCGAGGCCTTCGACCTCGTCGGAGAGCGGATCCGGCCCGAGGACATGCACGGCACCGTCCTGATCTCGAGCGACCCGGCCCGCCACGTGGCGTGGATCGAGGAGCTGGCCGAGGTGGGGTTCGACATGGTGAACCTCCACCACGTGGGCCAGGACCAGAGGGAGTTCATCGACACCTTCGGTGAACGGGTGCTCCCCGAGCTGGAGGTGACCCGCCCGTGAAGATCACCGACACCAGCGACCTGTGGTGGAAGACCGCCGTCGTCTACTGCCTGGACGTCGAGACCTTCCTCGACTGGGACGGCGACGGCACCGGCGACGTGGCGGGGCTCGTGCAGCGCCTCGACTACCTGGCCGAGCTCGGGGTCACGTGCCTGTGGCTGATGCCCTTCTACCCGACGCCCGACCGCGACGACGGCTACGACATCACCGACTTCTACGGGGTGGACCCCCGCCTCGGGAACCACGGCGACATCGTGGAGCTGTTCCGCACCGCGAACGACCGTGGCATCCGGGTGATCGTTGACCTCGTCGTCAACCACACCTCGGACCGCCACCCCTGGTTCCGGTCGGCCCGGGCCAGCCGGAGCTCCCGCTACCGGGACTGGTACGTGTGGAGCGACGACCCGCCGCCGACCAAGCCGTCCGACATCGTCTTCCCGGACCAGGAGACGAGCATCTGGCAGTGGGACGACAAGGCCGGGCAGCACTACCTGCACCGCTTCTACCGCCACCAGCCCGACCTCAACGTCTCCAACCCCGCGGTGCGGGACGAGATCGCCAAGGTGATGGGCTTCTGGCTCTCGCTCGGCGTGTCGGGGTTCCGCGTCGACGCCGTGCCGTTCTTCATCGAGACGGCGCAGCTGCACGACGAGAGCCTCCCCGACCCCCACACGTACCTGAAGACCCTGCGGGCGTTCCTCAGCCGCCGCCAGGGCGACGCCATCATGCTCGGCGAGGTCAACCTCGCCCACGACCAGCAGTACGAGTTCGTGGGCGGGGACGACGGCGACGAGCTCACGATGCTCTTCGACTTCATCACCATGCAGCGCCTCTACCTGGCCCTGGCCCGGGCCGACGCCGAGCCTCTGGTCGAGGCCCTGCGCGACCGGCCCGAGCTGCCGAGGCACTGCCAGTGGGCGACCTTCGTCCGCAACCACGACGAGCTCACCCTGGACAAGCTCGACGACGACGAGCGGGCCGAGGTCTTCGCCGCCTTCGGGCCCGACCCCGACATGCAGATCTACGGGCGCGGCCTCCGTCGCCGCCTGCCCCCGATGCTCGACGGCGACCCTCGCCGGATCCGCATGGTGTACAGCCTGCTGTTCTCGCTGCCCGGCACGCCCGTGCTGTTCTACGGCGAGGAGATCGGGATGGGGGAGGAGCTCTCGGCCGAGGGCCGCAGCGCGGTGCGCACGGCCATGCAGTGGAACACCCATCGCAACGGCGGGTTCTCCGAGGCCGCCCCCTCCCGGCTCGCCGCACCCGTCGTCGAGGGCGCCTTCGGCCCCGAGCACGTCAACGTCGAGGCCCAGCGGCGGGACCCGTCGTCCCTGCTGCGGTTCGTCACCCTCCTGGCCCAGCGGTACCGCGAGGCGCCCGAGCTCGGCTGGGGTGCGATGGAGGTGCTCGACCAGCCGCACCGGTCGGTGCTCGCCCACCGGACCAGCCACGACGGGGCCTCCACCATCGCCGTCCACAACCTGGGCGCCGAGGCGTGCACGGTGCCCCTGCAGCTCGCCGACGAGCCGGAGGGGACCCGCCTGGTCGACCAGCTCTGCGACGGTGCCACCGAGCTCGACGCCCGGGGTCGGGTCGAGCTGGAGCTCGAGGGCTACGGCTTCCGGTGGCTGCGGGTGGTGAACCCCGGGGACCGACGCCTCACCTGATCCGCCGACGCGCTCGGTGAGCGCCGCGGCGGGATCCTGCGGAGGGGCGCCGTTCGCGGGAGGCGGGGCTATGGTCGAGGCCATGACGGCGACGGCTGCGTGCTCACATCGGGGGTTCATCATCCCCGCGTTCGAGCGCCGGACCGACTGGCGCTCGCTGCTCCTCGGCGCGCCGCCCACCCGCACCTGAGCCTCCGTCGGCCGCCCGCAGGGCCGCCGACGGCAGGTGTGGAACCGACGAGGGCGCGCCGGACGGGCGCGCCCGGTGTCGAGTGAACGGCGCGCGGGCCCATCGCCCGCTGCGCCGGTGTCCGTCTCGTCCCGAGGAGCAGCCATGGCGCTCGCGCGCACCCCCCGACCGACCGACGACGATGTCGTCGGGCCCCTGATCCGCAGCCACCCGTCGACGCCCGTCGTCACCGTGGCGATGGCGACCAAGCCGGCGGCGCACCTGCGCAGCGGCGACCGGCGCCGCCTCGCCCGCCACGTGAGCGGCGCCGAGCGCCGCCTGGCGCGGGCCGTGCCGCCGTCACCCGCCCGGGCCCGCGTCGTCCGCCAGCTCTGGACCCTGGCCGACCGGGTGGCGCGGGCGCCCGCCCGTGAGGGCGTGGCCCTCGTCGCCGGCAGCGACGACGGCCGCACCGTCGTGTTGCACCACGCCGTCACCGATCGCGTCATCGTCGGGCCGGCGCCCACCTACGAGGGCATCATCGAGGCCACGTGGGGCTTCGGCCGCCTCGCCATCCTCCGCCTCACCGCCGGCGGCGCCCGCCTCATCTGCTCCGACGGAGCGACGCTGTGGGAGCCGAGGCCGCCGTGGGACCCGCTCGGGCTCCAGCTCCACATCGGCTTGGCCCGGGCCGACCTGCTGGTCAGGGCGGCGCTCCCGGGTCGGACGCCGCTGGTCGTCGCCGGCGACGACCGGATCGTCCGGGCCTTCCTCGACCGGGGCCACCGGGGCCCGGTCGTCGGCACCCTGGCCGGCGACCACTCCGAGACGTCGGCCGCCACGCTGGCGGCGCTGGCGCAGCGCACGTTGCGGCGGGCACTGGACGATCGCCAGCGGTCGGCAATGGTCAGCCTCGCCCTCGCCGTCAACCGGGGCACCGCCGTCCGGGGGCTGGCTCCGGTGCGGGCTGCGACCCCCGGTGCCCACCACGTCCTGCTCGTCGAGGACGGGGCCCGGCCACAGGTCGCCACCGGTCCCGACCGCCCCCTGACCGACCGGCTGGCCCGGGCCGGCGGGAGCGTCGTGGTCGTCCCCGACGGCTTCCTCGCCCACCACGGACGGGCGGCGCTGGCGCCGGACCACCGCACCCTCCCGTCCGCCCCGTCCCCCTCGGAGCGCTCCTCCGACGCCGACGTCGGTGGCGACGCCGACCGGCGCATCCTCGAGGCGGTGCGGTGATGGTGCCGAACGAGATCATCGTCCTGCTGGTCGTGGCGACGGTGATGGCCGCGACGTGGTCGGTCGCCCGCGGTCGCCGCTGCACCTGCCACCGCGACGAGCCGCTGGCCGGCCTCGGCGCCCTGGGCGCGGTCACGGCCCGCGTCCGGCGCCGCCAGAGCCAGACGGTCCGTCCCGCCGACGCAGCGCCCCGGCCTCGTCTCCGACCGGTGCCGTACCCCGCCCGCCGGCGGGGCGGGCCCCGTCGACACCCCGTCCCGACCCGATCCCACCACCGAGGAGCATCCCCGTGTCCATGACCGCACCCCACCGACCCACACCGATCGAGCCCGATGCCCTGATCCGTCTGCGCGAGGTGCTCGTCGCCGCCATCGAGGCGAACGAGCGCCAGGCGGCCGGCGTGCCCGTCGGCGCCGAGGCCGACGCCCACCGGGTCGCCCGGATGTCGCTCGAGGACGCCCTGGGCCGGCTCGACGCCGGCACCTACGGGAGCTGCGCCGCGTGCGGCGAGCCGCTGCCCGTCGAGCGCCTGGAGCTGGTGCCCGACGCCGAGCTCTGCATGGGCTGCCTCCAGCGGCCCCGGGCCCTCTACGGGTGACCCGCTCCGGGCGGCCCGGCCCCCACCGCCGGGCCGCCCCCGGCGATCAGACGAGGCCGAAGGCGACCATGGCCTGGGCGACGCGCTGGAAGGCGGCGATGTTGGCACCCTTGACGTAGTCGCCCTGGGCGCCGTACTCCTCGGCCGTCTCGAAGCAGGCGGCGTGGATGCCCTTCATGATCTGGGCCAGGCGGGTCTCGGTGTGCTCGAAGGTCCACCGGTCACGGCTGGCGTTCTGCTGCATCTCGAGGGCGGAGGTCGCCACGCCGCCGGCGTTGGCCGCCTTCCCGGGGGCGAAGAGCACCCCGGCGGAGGTGAACACCCGCAGCGCCTCGGGCGTGCAGGGCATGTTGGCGCCCTCGGCCACGGCGATGCACCCGTTGGACACCAGCATCCGGGCGTCGCGACCGGACAGCTCGTTCTGTGTCGCGCACGGGACGGCGACCTGGCAGGGGACGTCCCAGATCGACCCCCCGGCCTGGTGGGTGGCGCCCGGTCGAGCCTCGGCGTACTCGGTGAGGCGCTGGCGCTCGACCTCCTTGACCTGCTTGAGCAGGCCGATGTCGATGCCGGCCGGGTCGAAGACGACGCCGTCGGAGTCCGAGCAGGCCACGACCCGCCCGCCGAGCTGGGTGATCTTCTCGATGGCGTAGATGGCCACGTTGCCCGAGCCGGACACCACGCAGGTGCGGTCGTCGAGGGCGGTGCCGTTGGCGGTGAGCATCTCCTCGAGGAAGAAGGCGGCCCCGTAGCCGGTGGCCTCCTTGCGGACGAGGGCACCGCCCCAGTCCGTGCCCTTCCCGGTGAGCACACCGGACTCGTAGCGGTTGGTGATCCGCTTGTACTGGCCGAACAGCCACCCGATCTCGCGGGTCCCGACACCGATGTCACCGGCGGGGACGTCGGTGTACTCGCCCAGGTGGCGGTACAGCTCGGTCATCAGGCTCTGGCAGAACCGCATGACCTCGTCGTCGGAGCGACCCTTGGGGTCGAAGTCGGACCCGCCCTTGCCGCCACCGATGGGCAGGTTGGTCAGGGCGTTCTTGAAGGTCTGCTCGAAGCCGAGGAACTTGACGGTCCCGAGGTAGACGCTGGGGTGGAAGCGGAGCCCGCCCTTGTAGGGCCCGAGGGCGCTGTTGAACTCGACGCGGAACCCCCGGTTGATGTGGACCTCGCCGTCGTCGGCCTGCCAGGGCACCCGGAAGATGATCTGGCGCTCCGGCTCGCAGATGCGCTGGATGATCTTCTGCCGGGCGAACTCCGGGTGCTTGCTGACGACCACGCCCAGCGACTCCAGGACCTCACGCACGGCCTGGTGGAACTCGGGCTCACCCGGGTTCCGGCGCAGGACGTCGGCGTAGACCTCTTCGAGCTTCTCGTCGATCACCGCGGCGACCCTCGTTCAGATGCAGGACAGGAACAGGCGACCGTAGCGATCGCCCCCGGGCCGATCACAGCCGTGGCGGCCCGAGGTGCCGCCGGGCCCGCCCGGTGGGTGGGGCTCGGGACCTTCGGCCCTGGGGCGGGTCGCCCGGCCACCGTAGTATTTCTGCTGACCGCTAGAAGAACGCATCGGCGTTCGGACTGGAGAGCCCTGTGACCACCATCGACGCCTCCCACGGATCGCTCGATCGCCCCCTGGGAGAGCTGGTGGCCGAGCGCCCGGCGCGGGCTCGCGTGCTGGAGCGCCTGGGCATCGACTACTGCTGCCAGGGGCACCGGACCCTGGCCGAGGCGACCCTCGAGGCCGGGCTCGACCCCGTGGCGGTCGCCGCCGAGGTCGACGCCGTGGTCGCCGAGGTCGACGACGGCGCTGACCGCCTGGAGCCGACCGCCCTGGTCGACCACATCGTGGCCACCCACCACCGCTACCTCGACGAGGAGCTCCCGCTGCTGGTCGCGCTGGCCGAGAAGGTCCGCGACGTCCACGGGTCCCGCCACCCCGAGCTGGAGCGCGTCGCCGCCCTCGTCACCGAGATCCGCGACGACCTCGTCCCGCACCTCGCCAAGGAGGAGACGGTGCTCTTCCCCGCCATCAGGGAGTGGGCCGACGGGCAGCGGACGTTCCCGTTCGGGAGCCTGGCGAACCCGGTGCGGGTGATGATGCTCGAGCACGACCGGGCCGGTGAGCTGCTCCGTGACCTGCGGGAGGCGACCGCCGGGTACCAGCCGCCGAGCGACGGGTGCGCGAGCTACCAGATGCTCTACCAGCGCCTCGAGCACCTGGAGGCCGACACCCACCGGCACGTGCACCTGGAGAACAACGTGCTGTTCCGGGCGGTCACGGGCGAGGCGGGGCCCTGGTGAGCGCCGTGCTGCTCCCGGTCGGGCTGGTCGAGGGCCGCCGCACACCGGTGTTCGACGACGAGACGCTCCCCGGCCCGCTGGCCCGCTCGCACCGGACCACGGTGTGGGCCACCTTGCACGTCGAGGCCGGCAGCGTCCGCTACGCCGACATCGAGGGGGACGAGCGGCGCGACGAGCGCCTCGAGGCCGGTGATCACATCGTCATCCCGCCCGGGCTCGGGCACGAGGTCGACCCGTCGACCGACGCCCGGTTCTTCGTCCAGTTCCACCGGGAGCCGGCTGCGCCCCTCGTGCCGGGCCCGGCCGAGGAGCCGGTCCGCGCCCGGTACCGGGACGCGCCGTGGGAGCACCGGGGACGGGACCTCGACTCACCCGAGGAGATCCTCGAGATGGTCACCCGGCAGTACGCCGACGTCGTCCAGGACGACCTCCTGGCGCCGGCCTTCACCATCGGTCCCGGCCACGTGGACTGGCAGGCCCTGATCGGATCGATCGCCGACTACTGGAACCACGTTCTCCTGTACGCCCCGGGCTACGAGATCGACGCCATCGAGGCCCACCGGAAGGTCCACGAGCGCTCGCCGCTCACCCCCGAGGCGTTCGACCGGTGGCTGCTGATCTTCCGCGACACCGTCGACGGCGGCTGGTCCGGACCCAACGCCGAGATCGCGAAGAAGCGGGCGACGGGGATGGCCCGGGCCCTGGCCAACCGCCTCCTCGGGCGGGGCGCGTGGGCGCCGGCCCCGGCCCGCTGACCCCTGCGGGGCCGCCGCGGCGACGCCAAGGCCTCACGTGGCGTGGAGGTCGAGGCTGGGCGAGGGGTGCGCGACCGGGGCGCTGGACGTCACCGCCGATGGGCGGGCGTTCGTGACCCAGGTGTGACGGAGAGGACGTGCCGCGCCGGGAAGGGGTGCGTCATGACTGCACCGGCGCGCTGCGCCCCCGACCGCTCGGCCGGACGATGAAGGTCCTCGTGGCCATGGACCACACCCGCACGTCGCTCGAGGCGGCGCGGACCGCCGTCCGCCTGCTGGGACCGAGCGGCGCCGAGTTCCTGGTGGTGAACGTCGCCGAGGTGCCGGTGCCGTGGCTGGCGTCCACCCCCGGTTTCGGGGTCGTCGCCCCGCTGACGCTCGAGGTCGAGCCCGCATCCGAGGTCGACGAGGCGGCCGTCCTCGCCGACGAGGCGGAGGCTGCGGGTGTCCCGGACGCCGAGATCGAGGTCGTGATCGGGGATCCCGGCCAGGAGATCTGTGCGGCCGCCGAGCGTCACGACGTGGACCTCATCGTCGTGGGCAGCCACGACCGCTCCGCCCTGGCCCGCCTCATCGAGCCGTCCGTCTCCCACCGCGTCCTGCGGGGCAGCTCGTGTCCCGTCCTGGTGGTGCCGGACCGCCACCCGACCGACTGAGCGGGCCTCCGGTCGGGCTCGGGTGGCGGCGATCCACGCCGGCGGGTGGGCCCCGGCCTCGTTCGGTCCACCGGGGCCCTCACCCGCCGGGCGTCAGACCGTCACCCGCCTGCGTCGGCGTCGGCATCGCCACCGTCGTCCACGTTGACGTCCGGGGCGTCGCCACCGTCGATGTCCACGTCGGGAGTCTCGCCACCGTCCACATCGACGTCAGGCGCCTCCACGTCGGCGTCGGTGTCGACGTCGACGTCGGCATCGGCGTCCCCGCCGAGCACGAAGAAGCCGATGACGGCGATGACGATCAGGGCCGCGACCGCGATCGCGACCCAGAGGAGCGTCCGCTTCCTGTCGGGACCGTGGCCCCCGTCCTGCCCTGGTCGTTCTCGGTGTCGTGTCGTCGTCGCCATCGTGATGTCCTCTCGTCGGGTACGTCAGACCCCTCGCCCCTCGGCGGGGTCCGTAACGGCCGCAGCGGTCACGGTTCGGTCACGAGGGGGTCGTCCGCGGGCGTCGGCCCTGCTCCTGGGCCTGCCAGGGCCAGTGCCCCTCGAGCTCGACCTCGAGGCTGAAGCTCAGAGCGGTGCGGATGGCGACGATGATGGCCAGCGAGCCGGCGCTCTCGAGCGTCGGGGACACGGCCACGGTCCGGATGATGTCGGCGGCGACGAGGACCTCGAGCCCCAGGAGGATGGCCCGCCCGACCCGTTGGCGCAGCGATCGGTAGACCTCCGCGGCGGTGCTGCGGCGGAGCTGCCACAGCGACGTCGCCCCCGCCGCCACGACGCCGACCACGATGACGGCGACCCCCGCGGCGTCCATCGCCTTGCCCACCGCTTCCATCGCATCCTCGAACATGGGGCGCGTTCTCCCCCTCGGTCGTCGTCGCACCAGGAGGGCCCGGTCACGATCAGGTCACAGCGCTCCGAACCGGGGTTGGCGGGACCCGATCGGGGCATCGCACGGAGACCATGGACGGCCCGATGAGGACTCGGCGAGCCGCGGTCCTTCGGATCGGGCCCTCGGTCGTGGGGTTGCGGGACCCCGGAGGCGACGACCCCGACCTCGTCGGGGGCAAGGCCGCGGCGCTGGCGGTCGCCGCCGCCGCCGGCCTGCCCGTGCTCGACGGCATGGTCCTCACGACCACCTTCGTCGCCGACGTCGACGGGGGGGCAGCGCTCGGCGAGCACCCAGCGCTCGACCAGGTGCTCGCCTTCTTCGGCGAGCAGTCGCTGGCCGTCCGGTCCTCGTCGCCCGTCGAGGACCAGGCGGCCTCGTCGATGGCCGGCCGCTTCGCATCGGTCCTCGACGTCGCCGGCCCGCAGGAGCTGGTCACGGCCGTGGGCAAGGTGCTCGCCTCCCGCCAGGTCGTGGCCGACGACGACTCCTCGGCCGGCGCCGACGACCCCATGGCCGTGCTGGTGCAGCCCTACACCCCCTCGCGGGCCGGGGGCGTCCTCTTCGGTGTCGACCCGGTGACCGGTCGGAGCGATCGCCTCGTCGTGGTGGCGGCGGACGACCCCGACGCCGTCGTCAGCGGTGAGGTCGACGGCACCCGCAACGAGCTCGACCTCGAGGGCTCCCGCACCGACGATGGCGACGACGCCACCCTCCCCCAGGGCCTCCGCCGGGAGCTGGCGGCGCTGGCGCGGGCGGCTGAGGCCGCCTTCGGTGCGCCCCAGGACGTCGAGTGGCTCGTCGACGGCACCGGCCGGGTGCGACTGCTCCAGAGCCGCCCGGTGACGACGGTCGTGCGGGGCGTGCCCCGAGGACCCCTGTACGGGCCGGGTCCGGTGGCCGAGACCTTCCCCGAGCCGTTGAGCCGTCTGGAGCGGGACCTGTGGGTCCCCCCGCTCGACCAGGCGATGCGGGAGGCGCTCGTGCTGGCCGGGACGAGGAGGCGCGACGCGCTCGACGGCCCTCTCGTCGTGGCGCCGGGCGGCCGAGTCGCCGTCGACCTCGAGGCGACCGGTGACGAGCCGCCCGTCCGCCGCCGCTGGTACCACCGGCTCGACGTGGTCGGGCGGACGCGGGCCGTCGCCTCGGCCTGGCGGGTCGGGCGGCTCCGCGCCGCCCTGCCCGAGCTCGCTCGGGACGTGGTCGACCGGGCCGACGACCGGCTCCGCGCCGTCGACGGCGTCGGGTCGCTGAGCGACCGCCAGCTGGTGGCCCTCGTCGAGCGGTGTCGGGCGTCCCTGGTCTCCCTCCACGCCCACGAGATCCTCATGGGCCTGGTGGTCGACCCGGCCGCCCCCGAGCTCACGGGCGTGTCGGTCGCCATGCGGGTGCTGGGCGAGGCCCGCCGCGACGGCCGGGACGATCGCCGCATCATCGCCGAGAACCCCGTCGTGCTGGCCCTCACCGCCCCTCGGGTCGGCGGCTCGCCGCTGCCCCGGCTCGAGACCTCGTTGCCGGCCATGGCCCGCTCGGGCGAGGAGGCCGATCGGGGCGCCATCCTCCGGGAGGCGCTCCGCCTGCGGGTCCGCTGGTACCAGGAGCTCTCGGCCCGGGCGGCGTGGGAGGTCGGGCGACGCCTCGACCGGGCCGGATCGATCGGCGATGTCGAGGCCGTCCGCCACCTGCGGTGGGCCGACGCCAGCGTGGCGCTGCTCGGCCGGGCCGACATCCTCGACGCGGACCCCGAGCCGGCCGACGAGGTCGAGCCCCTGCCCGGCGTCTTCCGCCTCTCGGACCGTGGCCTTCCCATCGCGTTCCGCCGCCCCGGCGTCCGAGGCGAGGCCACCGGAGCCGGGGGAGGGGTGGGCCGCGGCCTGGTCACGCACGATGCCGACGATCCCCCGTCGGGGTCCGTCCTCGTCGTGGGCACCCTGCGGCCCGACCTCGCCCCCGTCCTGCCCCGGTTGGCCGGGCTGGTGTCCGAGACGGGCAGCCCGCTGGCCCACCTGGCGATCCTCGCACGCGAGGCCGGGGTGGCGACCGTGGTCGGGTACGCCGACGCCACCGCGCAGCTCGTCGACGGCGACGAGGTCGAGGTCGACGGGGGTGCCGGCGAGGTGCGATCGAGCGACGAGGACGAGGAGGACCGATGAAGAAGGTCGCGTGGCTGGCCCTGGTGGCCACCTTGCTCGGCGCCGGCGGGTACGCCGGGGTGTACCTCTACCGCTGGGAGTGGACCCGGGCCCAGTTCAGCGGTCTCGTGTTCATCGGGGCGGAGGTGGCGCTCGTCGGCGTCGTGCTGCTGCGGAAGCTGCGCCAGCTCGACGAGCGCTTCGACCACCGTGAGCAGCAGGTGGATCCCGTGGTCCTCGACCGCCTGCGCCGGACCCGTGCCCCCAAGGACCGCTTCGGCTGGCTCGACGAGACCCTCACCCGCACCAACGTCTTCATCACCTTCGTCGTGAGCGGGGGGATCGTGCTGTCCGGTGCGGCCTGGGTGATCGACAAGGTGGCGGGCCACACGGTCACCGCCCGCCGCGAGCGACGGCTGGCCGGCTCGCTGGCGACGGTGGCGCTGCCGGCGTCACCCCTCGTGGCCGACGAGGCCGAGCTCCTCGCTCACGACCTCCCGGCGCTCGACGATCCGGACCTCCGCCTCCTCGTCGGCGACCGGATGGTGCGCTGAGTGGCCCGCCGTCTCCTCGCTCGGATCGTCGCCGGCGGCGCGGCCGTCCTCGTCGTCGCCGTGGGCCTGGTCGCCCTGGCCGATGCCACCAAGAGCCGCCACACCACCCAGGACCCCGACAGCCGGCTGCGGGTCGAGCTGGAGGCGTCGCACCGGCCCGGCTCCGGCAAGGCGCTCCCGGCCCTGGTCCGGCCCCTCGTCGGCTACTGCGAGGCCGAGATCGCCGCCACGGTGACGAGCGCCGGTGTCGAGGAGCTGGGTGCCGGTCGGTTCCGCTTCACCCTGCGCCCGGCCCTCGACCGCTCCGACCGGCGCCAGCTGGAGGGCTGCCTCGAGGACGCGACCGTCGACCACCTCTCCGCCGAGGTCACCCTCATGGAGGACCGGGCGAGCGAGGCTCCAGCCACCGGAACACCGCCCGACCGCTGATCTCGGAGATGGCCACGGCCAGGGCCTGGACCCCGACCCACAGGCCCAGCACCGGCCACCCCTCGTTCACGAGGGCGGCGTGCTGCTCGGCGAACCCGCCGAGGATGAGCAGCAGGAGGAGGGTCGTGCCGAACGCCAGGATCACCACCGAGTCGAGGGCGGCGATCCAGACGTCGACGACCCGCCCGGCCTCGTCGACCTCCCGCCGCAGGCGCCGCCACACCACCGCGGCGTGCACGCAGGCGATGACGGCGCTGGCCACGACCAGGTCGAGCCCGTGGGAGTCGGGCAGCCCCCCGGACTGCGCCGCGCCGGCGAGGACCAGGCTGGGGGCGAGGATCACCCCGGCGTCGAGCCCCGTGAGCAGGACCTCGACGGTGGTCGTGACCGACCGTCTCACCGGCCTTCGCGAGCCCGTAGCTCGAAGCGGTCGATGACGTCGCCCTCCGGTCGGATCGCCCGCCCCACGAGGCGATCCTCGACGATGTCGAGCTTGACGAACTCGAGGGTGGACGCCGCCGCGGCGGTGAACCGCCGGGGTCGCACGCCGGTCGTCTTGCACCCGCCCCCGCTGACGACGTGGGTGATGCCGTCGATGGGGACGGTCCGCTCGTAGTGGTGGTCGTGGCCGGCGAGGACGAGATCGACGTGGTGGCGCACCAGGATCGGCTCGACCAGGTCCTGGAGGCGCTCGGTCGACCCGTGCCGACCCGACGAGTAGAGGGGGTGGTGGAGGGCGACCACCTTCCACCGGCTGGTCGCGCTGGCCAGCATGTCGTCGAGCCACTCGAGCTGGGTGTGCGTCCCGCCCTCGGCGATGCCGGGCTCGCTGGAGTCGAGGAAGAAGAGGTCGACCGGGCCGCGGGTGGCGCTGTGGTAGCGGGCGGGCGTCCCGAGCCGGTCCAGGGTCGCCTCGATCTCCCGGAGGCTCTCGTCGCCGTAGTGCAGCCCGCCGTCGTGGTTGCCCACCGCCAGCTGGAACTCGACGCCGGCGTCGATCAGCGGCGCCATGGGCCGGACGAAGACGTCCTCGAAGCGGTCCTCGATCGAGCCGTAGTAGCAGATGTCCCCCAGGAGGGCGACCAGCCCGAAGGGCTCGACGGCGTAGGTGCGGGCCATCCGCTCGGCCACGGCCATCGCCTGGCGCCCACCGCTCCCGCTGTCGCCGATGGCGGCGAACGACAGCCGGTCGTCGGTGGTGACCCAGTCCTCCGGCTCGAGCCGCAGCGTCGGGGGCTCGCCCGGGATCAGGTCCTCCCGCCCGAGGAGGGCCCAGGCCTCGCGGAGGGCGCCGCCGGTCGCCACCGCACCGGCCGCCCCCAAGCCGGCGGCGAGGACCTGGCGTCGGGTCGGCCCGGCCGGGGGCGTCGCCACCTCAGTGCGCCCTCGGGGGTGCGGGGCGGCGGGGCGCGGCCGTGGTCATGTGGGCGTGAGGACCAGGCTGTACTGGGTCACCACCTCGGTGCTGCTCTCGCCGCCGAAGTCGAGGCCCTCGGCATCGGTGGCGCTGACCCGGAGGGACCAGCCATCGGTGGTCCAGTCCCCCTGGTGCGCGGCGGGGCCGGTCTCCTCGATGGCGCCGACCGCCGTCCACCCCTGGTCGGGGAGCACGTCGGCGTAGAACGCGACCACCTCGCCGGCGGTGGCACCCCGCGTGCGGAAGCTGCGGGTGATCACGCCGTCGGTCTCGCTGCGGGGGCCCACGGCGTCGGAGCGGGGGTGGAGGGGGAGGTCCTCGAAGCGGCCGGCCTCGAAGGTCGAGACGTCGGGCGCCGGCTGGGTCTCGGGCGGGTCGCTGTCACCCCCACAGCCCAGCAGAGATGGGGCGAGGATGGCCATGCCGAGGAGGACGGCCCGAGGTCTGGTGCGCATGCGGCTGACGATGTGGTTCATGGTGACCGGGCGCTCCCCGGACGGGTGGGGCGGCGCGTCACCGTTGTGTCACGCCGCCGCCGGCGGCCGCCTGGTCACGAGGTCGGGCAGCTGCCGCCGTCGGCCATCAGGGTCTGGCCGGTGACGAAGCGGGCATCGTCGCTCAGGAGGAAGCGGACGGCGGCGCCGATGT
The DNA here is from genome assembly GCF_019443745.1 of Iamia sp. SCSIO 61187. Classification (NCBI taxonomy): domain Bacteria; kingdom Bacillati; phylum Actinomycetota; class Acidimicrobiia; order Acidimicrobiales; family Iamiaceae; genus Iamia; species Iamia sp. SCSIO 61187. The sequence goes on along the minus strand of NZ_CP050948.1, from coordinate 2,631,698 downwards.
CGTCGGTGGCGTCGCCGAGCCGTCCGAGCGGGATCCGTCCCCTGACCCGCTGCTCCATCGCCGGGTCGGTCACGAACGCGTCGGCCATCGCCGGCGACCACCCGAGGGGCGCGACGGCGTTGGCCCGGACGCCGAGCGGGCCCCACTCGCGCGCCAGCACCGCGACAAGGGCCCGTTGCTGGGCCTTGACCATGGCGTAGGCGGCCAGCAGCCGCTTGCCCTCGAAGCCGGCCTCCGAGGTCATCACGACCATGGCGCCCTCGCGGGCGGCGAGGAGGGGGAGACCGTGGCGGGCCAGCAGGTACAGGCCCCGGGAGGCGACGGCGACGTGGTCGTCGAGCTCGGCGAGGGTGATGCCGCCGATCGGTCCGGCGTGGGAGGAGAAGGCGCTGGTGGCGTTGTGGACGATGCCGTCGAGCCCGCCGGAGTCGCCCGCAGCGGCGGCGAGGGCGGCGCCCACCGAGTCGTCGTTGGTCACGTCGCAGACGATGGCGTGCCCCTCGCCCCCGGCCGCCGTCACCTCGTCGGCCACGGCGGCGGCCTCGGGACCTCGTCGCGCCGCGATCCACACGCGCCACCCCGCCGCCCCGCAGGCCAGGGCGATGCCCCGTCCGATCCCGCCCGAGGCCCCCGTCACGAGGATCGACCGCGGCATCATCCCCGCCCGCAGTCGGCCGCGAGGGCCGTGCCGGTGACGCCGACGGCGTCGGGGGAGAGCAGCAGCCGCACGGCCCCCGCCACCTCAACCCCCACGCGGCCGGGGAAGGTGGACAGCGGCGGGGCGGCCCCGAGCAGCGGGTCGGGGGCGGTGTGCACCTCGGTGGTGACGACGTTGACCCGGACCCCCCGGGCGCCCTCGACGGCGGCGAGCGAGCGCACCAGGTTCACCAGGCCGTCGCTGACGACGACCGTGGTGGCGTGCCCCGGTGCGTCGAGGGTCGCCGGCCGCTCGACGACGACCACGAGCGCGCCGCCGTCCCGGCAGCGGCCGGCGGCGGCGACGACGGTCGTGAACCAGAGGGATGTGGGCCACTCGACCTGGGTCCGCCACGCCTCCGGCTCGAGGGTGGCGAGCGGTGCGGGGCTCGGGGGGTCGGCCCAGGTGCACACGACCACGCCCGCGGCCTGGGGGCCGGCCTCGACCTCGGACCGCCACGTCTCCAGCAGGGGGTGGTCCGTCGGCGCCCACCCCCGGTCGGGGGGTGGCGCCGGCGGGCGGAGCACGTGACGCACCCCGAGGGCGTCGGCCAGGCGCGCCGATGCCAAGGTCCCCACGAAGAGCGCGGGTGGGCCGTCCACGGTCAGACGGCCGTCGACAGGGCGGCGCGCAGGCGGGGCACGACCTCGTCGCCGAGGCGGCCGATCTGCTCGCGGACGGCCTCGGGCGCCACGTCGGGCACGGTGAGGCGGAGGTTGACGGCGTCGGCCCCCACCTGGGCGGCCACGTCGGCGAGGCGCTGGGCGACCTCGGCCGGGTCGTCCACGGTGACGAGCTGGTCCTGGTCCCACCCCGCTTGGGCCGCCGTGGGGGCGTAGCTGCGGTAGACGTCGACCTGGGCGTCGAGCGCGGCGCGGGGCGCGGCGCCGATCCAGGCCCGGCGGATCAGGACGACCGAGCCGGTGCCGCCGGCGTCCCGGTAGGCGTCGGTGAGGACGCGGCAGCGCTCGGCCGGGGCCAGCGAGTCGAAGAGGAGGCCGGCGCCGACCCGCGCCGCCCGGCGGACGGCACCCGGGCTCATCGCCGCGCTGACCAGGGGGATCGGCGTCGCCGCGCAGGCGGCCACGGCCGGGTCCCCGGAGAGGGCACCCGGGGCGCGACCGACGAGCATCGGCGCCAGCGCCTCCAGGGCGGCGGTGAAGCGGGGCCCCAGCTCGGCCGTGGTGGTGCCCATGATCTCGAAGTCCTGGGCCAGGGCCCCGGCGGCCACACCCAGGCCCACGCGGCGGGGGAAGGCGGCCGCCAGCCACGCGACCTCCTCGGCCACCAGCGCCGGCGGGCGCAGCACCAGCAGCAGCGGGCAGGCGGCCGCCCACCCGGTGGGCATGGCGTCGAGGAGCCACCCGGCGAGCTGGAGCGGGTTCGGCAGGTAGCCGGCGAAGCCGCCGTGGTGCTCGCTGGTCATCACCCCGTCCCAGCCGTGGGCCGAGGCCAGCGCGGCCTGGTGGCGGAGCTCGTCGACGACCACCGCCGGTGTCGGGTCGCCGCAGGGGTAGAGGCGCAGCGACACCGAGCCCCGGGCCAGGGGGGCGAGGGTCGGGGCCCCGTGGTGCACCTCGGCCACGGGGGCACCGTAGGCCACGCCCGGCGTCGAGCGGCACGCGTCGGGCCATCACCCGAGACGATGACCTTCGGCCCTGTCCGCCCCCCGGTGGCGGAGGACGATCGAGGAGGACCGAGGTCCGGAGGTCACGTGCAGCACGTCGACGCCACGCCCACCGTCAGCGGTGAACCCCAAGGGGATCGCCACGATCGCTCGGCCGCGGTCCGGCGCTGGGGCCCGGTGGCGGTGGCGGCCGTGGCGTGGGCCGTGGCCTACCGGGTGAACGCCCCGCTCTGGCACTGGGTCGTGGGCGACGCCGCCGGCCTCGACCTCTCGTCCCGTCTCGGCTCGTCGGTCCACTTCTTCTTCTACGACGTCACCAAGATCTCGCTGCTCCTGTCGGGCGTGATCTTCGTGGTCACCGTGCTGCGCACGTTCATGTCCGTCGAGCGGACGCGGGCCCTCCTGGGCGGTCAACGGCGGGGAGCCGGTCACGTCGGTGCCGCCGGGCTCGGCGTGGTGACGCCGTTCTGCTCGTGCTCCGCGGTCCCGATCTTCATCGGCTTCGTCACCGCAGGTGTCCCCCTGGGGGTCACGTTCAGCTTCCTGATCGCGGCGCCGCTGGTGAACGAGGTCGCCGTCGTCCTGCTCTTCGGGTCGTTCGGGTGGAAGGCGGCCGCCCTGTACGTCAGCTCCGGGCTGGCCATCGCGGTCGTGGCCGGCGCCGTGCTGGGCCGGTTGCGGCTCGAGCGGTGGGTCGAGCCCTTCGTGTTCGAGACCCGGCTGCACGGCGAGCTCGTCGACGCCTCCGGCGACCTCTCCTGGGACGAGCGCCTGAGCATCGGGCGCGAGGAGGTGGTCAGCATCCTCCGCAAGGTCGACATCCTGGGAAGAGGGTGCGCCCGCTGCCGCACGCTGGAGGAGCACGTCGTCCTCGCCCTGCGGGACCTCGACGTCGACGCCGAGGTGGGGCACGTCACCGACCCCGTGGCGATCGCCTCGGCCGGGGTGATGAGGACCCCCGCGCTGGCGATCGACGGAGAGGTCGTCGTCGCCGGACGGGTCCCCTCCGACGCCGACCTCCGCGCCGCGATCGCCGGACGGCGCACCCCCCGGTGAGGTCCGGGGTCGCGACCGAAGGCGGTCGGACGGCGCCGATTTATACCCCTGGGGGTATATCCTGGAGGCATGAGGTTCCCCGACGAAGTCACCGACGATGTGCAGAAGCGCCTGCGGCGCGCCGAGGGTCAGCTCCGCGGCGTCCAGCGCATGATCGACGAGGGCTCGGACTGCAAGGACGTGGTGGCCCAGCTGGCCGCCGTCCAGGCCGCCCTCCACCGCACGGGCCTGCGGCTCATGTCCGCCGGGATGCGGCACTGCCTGGCCCAGCCCGACGAGGCCGCCGCCGACGGGATGACCGTGGAGGACATGGAGGAGCTCTTCCTCACCCTGCGCTGAAAGGGTGCGCGGGCGGTCGTCGCCAGATACCCTGGGGGGTATGTGCAGACGAGTCACGTGCCCCACCTGCCACCGTCCGACCTACGCCGGCTGCGGCCTCCACGTCGAGCAGGTGCTCGGCGACGTCGCCCCCGAGGGGCGCTGCCAGTGCGCCACCGACGGCACCCCGTCCCGGCCCCGGCGCCGGTGGTTCGGATCCCGCACCGGTGCTCGGCGCTGAGGTGGGCACCTGCGGGGTCGCCCGCCTCACTCTTCCCGGCGACCGTGGTCGCCTTCGGCGTCGCGACGCTGGTCGGCGACGATGCCGCCGGCTGGATCGCCGGTGGCCTCACGGCCCTCCTGCTCCTCGCCGTCCAGAGGGGGCGCGGTGCCGTTCCCTCGTGTGCGGTGACGCCGCCGACGGTGTCGCGCCCCGCCGTGGACCCTGCGGGTACCGCACCTGCTGAGGCACCACCCGCCCCGACCGTCGACAGGAAGTGACCACCATGCACGCCATCGAGACCACCGTCCCCCTCCCCGCCGACCAGGCCGAGGCCGCCGTCCGAGCGACCCTGCAGGACCACGGCTTCGGCGTCCTCACCGAGATCGACGTCGCCGCCACCTTGAAGGCCAAGCTCGACGTCGACCGCCCCGCCCTCAAGATCCTGGGTGCCTGCAACCCGACCTTCGCCCACGAGGCGCTGCAGCTCGACCCGTCGGCCGCCCTGGTCCTCCCGTGCAACGTGGTGCTCGAGCCCGACCCGTCCGGCGGCACCCGGATCAGCGTGGTGGACCCTCGTGAGCTGATGCCCGACCCGGCCTTCGCCGAGCTGGCGGCCACGGCGGCCGCCCAGCTCACGGCTGCGCTCGACGCCCTGCCGGGCTGATACCGGTCGCGACGTCACGCGGTGCCTGGAGGCGGCGCGGATGGGCGTGGTGCGCCAGCGCTGATCGACGCGGGTTCGGTCCGGACGAACGGCCCATCCCGATCACGCGCCTGGCCCCGGTCGGCGAGACGCGTGCTCCGATCATGCTCCAGGCACCACTCCGTGCCGTTCTTGGTACCGATCACGCCGCCGTGATCCACGATTGGTACCAGGAACCGGGTCGACCGTCACTCCGGCCGTTCTCGGTACCGATCACGCGGCGGTCGTCCACGATCGGTACCGAGAACCGAGGGCCATCCCCTCATGCGCCCGGCACCGGTCGGCGGTTGCGCCCCGTGGGCTGACGGCATGGCCGCCGCCGTCTGACCGTTCCTCAGCCGAGGACGACGTCGGCGGCGGTGTACAGGGCGACCGCCACCAGGAGTCCGGCGAACCACCGGAGCGAGCGCTCGGGGTCGAGGCGCCCGGCGAGACGGCCACCGGTGAGGACGCCGGCGATGGCGGCCACCGCGAACGGGAGCGTCACGCCCCACTCGATGGAGCTCGTGCTGATCCGGGCGGCCAGCCCGACGGCGGAGTTCACGCCGATCACGAGGAGCGACGTGCCGATGGCGGTCGGCATGTTCATGCGCAGGAGCAGGGTCAGGGCGGGCACGATCACGAACCCGCCCCCGACGCCGAACAGGCCGGTGAGGAACCCCACCGCGGTGCCGGCGGCGACGATGGCGAGGACCCTCCCGACGTCGACGCGGGTGGCGACGTCGCGGCGGGAGGCGAGGGCGACGCCGCCGCCGGCGTCGGCCGCACCGGTGGCGAGGTCCTCGCCCAACTTCGTGCACGTCGGGCACCCGGTGAGCATCCGCCACGCGGCCACGAGCACCAGCCCGGCGAACCCGAGGAGCAGGAGGTCGGGGTCGAGGCGCTGGTTCACCGCCGAGCCGAGCAGCGACCCGGGGATCCCGGCGGCGCCGAAGGCCAGGCCCGTGGCGACGCGGACCCGCCCGGCCCGCAGGTGGGGGCGGAGGCCGACGATGGAGGCGATGCCCACCAGGAGCAGGCTCGTGGTGGTCGCGGCGCGCGGGCTCTGCCCGGCGGCGTAGACGAGGGCGGGCACGGCCAGGATCGAGCCCCCGCCCCCGAGGGCGCCGAGCGACAGGCCGATCAGGAAGCCGAGCGGTGAGGCGAGCAGCCCGCGGAGGTCCATGTCAGGTCACGACCGGCAGCCCGGCGGCGGCCCACGCCTGCATGCCCCCGGCGACGTTGCGGGCGTCGATCCCGGCCGCGACCAGGGCGGCCACCACCCGGCCCGAGCGGTTGCCCGATCGGCAGATGCAGTACACCGGCCGGCCCGGGGGGACCGTGTCGAGCGTCAGGCGGCCCATCGGGACGTGGACCGCGTCGGGGGCGTGGGCCTCGGCCCACTCGTCGTCCTCGCGCACGTCGAGCAGGACCGAGCCCGCCGGGCGGTGCGCGGCCTCGGTCACGGTGGCGCGGGGGAGGGCGTCGGTGCTCATGAGGTCACCGCACCCTTGTCGACGGGGAGCCCGGCCGCGGCCCAGGCGTCGTAGCCGCCCTGGAGGTCGGCCACGTGGGCGAACCCCTTCGAGCGCAGCAACGAGGCGCCGATCGACGAGCGGTACCCACCGGCGCAGTAGACGACGGTCGGTGCGGCCGGGTCGAGCTGGTCGTGGTCGTCGAGCAACCGGGCCAGCGGGATGCGGATGGCGCCCGGGACGACGCCCGCCTCCTGCTCGCCGGGGTTGCGGATGTCCACGACCTGCAGGCCGGGCTCGTCGTCGCGCCACTGGGCGATGTCGGCGGCGGCGAGGCGGGTGGAGCGCTCGGCCAGGTCGGGTCGTTCGGCGAGGAGGCGCTCGACGTCGACGACGGCGCCCCGGACCCGATCGAAGCCGATGCGGGCCAGGCGGATCTTGGCCTCGGCGGCGCGGCCCTCGTCGGCCACGACCACGACCGGCTGCCCCGGGCGCAGGACGTCGCCGGCGTACTCGGCGAAGCGGCCGTCGAGGCCCACGTTCACCGAGCCGCGCAGGTGCCCGGAGGCGAACGCCTCGGGCGCCCGGCCGTCGATGACCACGGCCTCGTCCCGGAGGCAGCGCTCGACGTCGTCGACGGTGAGGGGCGCCGGGGGGTCGGCCTCGTCGAGCAGCTCGTGGAGGCGGCGGTTCGAGTCGGCGGTGAAGGCGAAGTAGAGGGGCGCGACCGACTGGCCCTGGGTGACGGCCTCGACGAACTCGTCCTCGCTCATGGGGCGGAGGGCGTAGTTCGTGGCCCGCTGCTCGCCGATGGTCGACGACACCGCGTCGGACATCGACTTGCCGCAGGCGGACCCGGCCCCGTGGGCCGGGTAGACGCGGGTGCTGTCCGGGAGAGTCAGCAGCTGGTCGTGCAGCGAGCGGTACAGGCGCCGGGCCAGGTCGTCGGCGGTCCAGCCGACCGACGTCAACAGGTCGGGCCGGCCCACGTCGCCGACGAAGAGGGCGTCGCCGGTGAGGACGGCCCACGGTTCGTCGTCGTCGGCGTGCTCCCACACCACCACCGAGATCGACTCCGGCGTGTGGCCCGGGGTGTGGCGGACCTCGAGGGCCACGTCGCCGAGGTCGATCCGCTGCCCCTGGGCGAGGGGGTCGATGGGGAAGTCGGCCCGGGCCTCGTCGCCGTAGGAGATGGCCGCGCCGGTGGCCTCGGCCAGCTCGAGGTGGCCGGAGAGGAAGTCGGCGTGGAAGTGGGTCTCGATGACCCGCTCGATGGTGAGTCCGTGGGCGCGGGCGTCGTCGAGGTAGGCGGTGATGTCGCGCTGAGGGTCGACCACGACGGCCCGGCCGGTCGTCTCGTCCCCGATCAGGTAGCTGAAGATGGACAGGCACGGGAGCTGGTACTGGCGGAAGAGCACGGTGATCTCCTGGTGGGCTAGTGGTCGAAGCTGACGACGGGCAGGCGGCGGTCGAGCCATCCGGGCAACCACCAGGCGCGCTGGCCGAGCCGGCCGAGGAGGGCGGGCACGAGCAGCATGCGCACGACGGTGGCGTCGAGCAGGACGGCGAGGGCGAGGGTGATGCCGAGCTCGGTCGGCGGGATGGGCCCGGTCACGCCGAAGGCGATGAAGACCACGATCATCACCAGGGCGGCGTTGGTGATCGGCCGCCCCGTCCGGGCCGTGCCGTCACGCACGGCGGCCTGGGGGTCGCCGGTCTCCTCGTAGCGCTCCCGGATGCCGGCCAGCAGGAACAGCTGGTAGTCCATCGACAACCCGAAGAGCAGGGCGAAGAAGAACAGCGGCGCCCAGGCGTCGACGAACCCCTGGTGCTCGATCCCGATGAGCCCGGCCCCGAACCCGTGCTGGAAGACGAGGGTGGCGAACCCGAAGCTGGCGGCGACGCTGACGAGGTTCAAGAGCACCGAGGCGATGGCGATCGGCAGGCTCCGGAACACCACGAGCAGCAGGAGGAAGGCCACGACCATGATGATCCCGATGGCGACGGGGGCGCGCCCGGTGAGCAGGCCGGTGAGGTCGTGGTTCTGGGCCGCCGGACCACCGACGAGGGAGTCCGGTGACGCGTCGGCCACCGCGGTGCGCAGGCGGGCGACGAGATCGCTGGTGGCCTGGTCGTCGACGGCGGTCGCCGGGGTGACGCGCACGACCGTCCGCCCGCTCTCGGCCGGCTCGGCCACGACCCGGGCGTCGACCACACCGGCATCCTCGCGGGCGACGTCGACCACCGCCTCCGCCTCGGCGGCGGGGACGGTGATGAGCAGGGGAGCGGCGGCGCCCGGTCCGAAGGACTCGACGACCATCTCGTAGCCGTCCCGGCTCGAGCGGCCCTCGTCGACGACCCGGGCGCCGGGCATGCCGAGCCGCATCCCCAGCGCCGGGGCGGCGAGGGCGAGGAGGAGGGACAGGCCCAGGACGAGGGCCATCACCGGGCGGCGGAGGGCCCAGCCCGTCCAGCGCTGCCAGCGGCCCATGGCGGCCCGGTCGGGGTCGTCGTGGCCGCGGGTCACCAGCACCCGGTCGCCGAGGGCGGCGAGGAGGGCGGGCAGCAGCGTCAGGGAGGCGATGGCCGTGGCGACCACCGACAGGATCATCCCGAGGGCCATCGACCGGAACACCATGATCGGGACGACGAAGACGGCAGCCAGCGAGAGCACGACGGTCAGGGCGGACAGGAACACCGCCTTGCCCGCGGTGGACAGGGTGTTGGCCAGGGCGTCGGCGGTGTCCCACCCGTCCTCGCGCTCCTCGCGGTACCGGGAGACGATGAACAGGCTGTAGTCGATGCCGACGGCGAGGCCGATCATCATCGAGAAGTTCATCGACCACACCGACAGGGGCGTGACCGCGGTGAGCAGGCTCAGGGCGGCGAAGGCGACGGCGATGCCGGCGACGGCGAGGAAGAGCGGCAGGCCGGCGGCGATCGCCGAGGCGAACGCCACCACCAGCAGGATCAGGCTGGGGATCCCCGAGAGCAGCTCGGCGCGGTGGAGCGCCTGCTCGTTCGACTCGTTGAAGTCGCTCCAGACGGGCCACTCGCCGGTGACCTCGGCCTCGGCGCCGGCCGGCAGGGTCAGCCCGTCGACGTGCTCGATGAGGTCGGCGGCCGATTCGGGCAGCTCGGCGTCCTCGGTTGCCTCGAGGCCCACGGGCACGAGGGCGGTCCGGCCGTCGCGGGCGACGAGCCCCGCCTCGGGGGGCTGGGCGAGGGTGTCGACGACCATGACCGCACCCGGCGCGCCCTGGAGGTCGGCGATCAGGGCGGCCAAGCCGTCGGGGTCGTCGGCGATGGGCGCCTCTTGGCGGTACACGACCACCGCAGCCTCGGCGCCCACGGCGGCGAAGTCCTCCCGCAGCTCGTCGCGGACCTCGCCGGCGACGGTCCCCTGGGGGTCCCACCCCGCACCCGAGAGGGTCGAGGTGAGGGTCAGGGCCAGGGGGGCGGCGGCGATCGTCAGGACCGCCCACGCGACCAGCACGGACCGTCGGCGTCGGGCCGAGAACCGCCCGACCCGGGCCAACCACCCGCGGGCGCGGGGGCTGTCGGGGTCGGTCAGCGGCTCGTGGGCCAGGTCCGGCGGGGGGTCGACCAGCTCCTCGGTGAGCTCCATGGCCACATCTCCTCTCACATACCCAGGGGGGTATGGAGGAAGCATACCCCCAGGGGTATCTGATGTCCACCGACGACGGGGGCCCGACCCGTGGGCGGCGGGCGGCTATCACCCGATCGGACGCTGGTCGGGAGCGTCGGAACCGGCGTAGGTTGGCGGTCCGGGTTCAGACCAGAGCTCTCCGCCTCCCCGAGAGGAGCTGCGTGGACGCAGCCTCTGCCCTGAACAGCCCGACGGCCCGCCTCCAGACCGGTGTCGAGATCACGGCCGCCAGCCTGACGATCGGGGTGCTGTCGGCCGACGACACCGCCCTGCTCCGCCTCGAGGGCGACCTCGACGCCGGCAGCGCGCCGACCCTGATCGCGGTGGGGCGCACCCTGGTCGACGGGGGCAGCGAGGACATCGTGCTCGACTGCGATCGCCTGCGCTTCTGCGACTCGGCCGGCATCCACGCCCTCGCCTCCCTGCACCGCCAGCCCGAGGTGCGATCGGTCTCGCTGGTCCGGACATCGGCCACCCTCCGCCGCCTCCTGGAGATCACCGGGCTGCAGGCGCTCTTCGACCGCGCCGCCTGATCGACCCGCCGGCCCAAACCCCACGGGCGGGGGTCGGGCGTCGTCGTAGCCTCGGTCCATGAGCCTCGAGTGGGAGCAGGTCATCGTCGACTCGGTCGACTCCGTCGCCCTGGGGGAGTGGTGGCGCGTCGCCCTCGGGTGGGTCGTCGTCGACGACCGCCGGGGCGACTACGAGATCCGGCCCGCGCCCGACCGCCTCCCGGGGCTCCTCTTCGGCGAGGGCGCCCCGCCCAAGCAGGGCAAGAACCGCCTCCACCTGGACCTGCGGCCCGACGACCGCGACGCCGAGGTCGAGCGGTTGCTGGCCCTCGGGGCCACGCGCGTCGACGTGGGCCAGGGCGACGTGAGCTGGGTCGTCCTGGCCGATCCCGAGGGCAACGAGTTCTGCGTGCTGTCGTCGCCCTGACAGCGACGCTCAGGCGTCCGCGGAGCGCGGGTGGGCGTCGACCAGGGCCGTGGCCGCGCCCTCCTCGACCGGACGGCTCCAGAGGTACCCCTGGCCGTACTCGCACCCTGCAGCGGCGAGGAACGTCCGCTGGGCCTCGGTCTCGATGCCCTCGGCGATCACCTCGACCCCGAGCGAGCGGGCCATCCGCGCCATCGTGGTCACGATCACGTCGTCCTCGGGCCGCAGGCCGATGTCGAAGACGAACGACTGGTCGATCTTCAAGAACCGCACCGGGAAGTGCTTGAGGCGACTGAACGACGAGTAGCCGGTCCCGAAGTCGTCGATGGCGACCTGCACGCCCGTGTCGGTCAGCCGCCGGGGGGCGTCGGAGGCCACGGCCACGTCCATCAGCGTCGACTCGGTCACCTCGATGCAGACGCACGCCGGCGGGACGCCCCACGAGCGCAGCGCCTCCTCGACCTGGCCGGGGAACGACGGGTCGGCGAGCTGGAGGGGCGAGACGTTGACCCCCACGGTCAGCGCCAGGTCGGGACGGCGCTCGCGCCAGCGGGCCACGGCCCGGCACGCGCTCACCAACATCTGTCCGCCGAGGGCCCCGATGAGGCCCGCCTCCTCGGCGAGCGGGATGAACACGTCGGGACCGATGACGCCGCGCTCGGGGTGGACCCATCGGGCCAGGGCCTCGAACCCGAAGAGGGTGCCCGTGGCCAGCTCGAACTCGGGCTGGAAGTGGGCGACGATCTGACCGGAGTCCAGGGCCGCCCGCATCTCGACGACCAGGTCGGCCCGCCGAGCCTCCCGGTCGTGCAGGGCGTCGTCGAAGACCTCGCACCGGCCGCGCCCGGCCTGCTTGGCCGCGTACATGGCCATGTCGGCGTGGCGGAGGAGGGCCTCGGCCTGGCGGCCGGGGCCGGAGAGGGCGACGCCGACGCTCGAGTCGAGCGCCAGGGTCGTGCCCCCGACGACGGTCGGCCGGCGGATCGCGTCCTGCACCGCCGAGGCCACGGCGACGGCCGCCTGGGCGCCACCGCACGGGACGCAGATCACGAACTCGTCGCCGCCGAGGCGGCCCACCGTCGCTCCCGCGGGCACCGTGCCGGCGATGCGCTCGCCCAGCTGGCGCAGGACGCCATCGCCGTCGACGTGCCCGATCCGCTCGTTGACCGACCCGAAGTCGTCGAGGTCGACGAACAGCACGGCGGTCGCCCCGGCCCCGGCGCTCTCGGCGTCGAGGGCGGCCTCGAGCCGGTCGACGAAGAGCCGTCGGTTGGCCAGGCCCGTCAGCGGGTCGTGGGTGGCCTGGTGCAGCAGGGCCCGCTCGGCCTCGTGCCGCTGGGTGATGTCGAGCATCGTGCCGGAGAGGATCCGGGACGCCGAGCTGTGGAACTGGCTGCTGCGGGACACCACCCACCGCACCACGCCGTCGGGACGGACGATGCGGTGCGTGCAGGCCACGTCGTTGCGGCCCTCGGTCGCCTCGGCCAGGGCCCGCAGGAAGCGGTCACGGTCCTCGGGGTGGACGTGCTCGAGGCGGTCGAGGCGGCCGGGCGGCCGCCCCAGGATGCGCCACAGCTCGTCGGAGCCGAGGAGCTCGCCCGTCGCCAGGTCGAGCTCGAAGCTGCCGAGGTGGGCGGAGGCCTGGGCGTCGGCCAGCCGGCGGTGGTCCTCCTCGGCCCTCCGCTGGGCGGCGATCGTGTCGGTCAGGTCGGTCGCGACGGCGATGGTCGCGACCAGTCTGCCGGCCTCGTCGTGGACGGGAGCGGCGGTCACGAGGATCGGGATCGGGAGGCCGTCCTTGCCGATCACGTCGACGGCGCCGCTGTACCGACGCCCGGCCAGGTGCTCGACGTCCTCCCGCTGGGCCACCGCCCGCTGGGCGTCGACGGGGACGATGAGCTCGCGCATGGGCCGACCCAGGGCCTCCTCGGCGGTCCACCCGAAGAGGCCTGCGGCGGCCTCGTTCCAGTAGATCACGACGCCATCGGTGTCGCGGGCGGCGACGGCCTGCCCGACCGCGTCGAGCAGGGAGGCCTGGAACAGCACGGCCCGCTCGACCTCCTTGCGCTCGGTGATGTCGCGGAGGTGGCCGACGACGCCCCCGACCCCCGGCTCGTCGAGCAGGTTGGTCACCACCTCCTCCACCCACCGGATCCGGCCCGCCGGGTCGATGATCCGCAGCTCGACCCGCGTGGTGTCGCCCACCGAGGGGATGCTGCTGACGGCGGAGAACGCCCGGTCCTGGTCGTCGGGATGGATCATGTCCATGCCGTTGTGTCCGAGGAGCTCGGCCGGCCGGACCCCGAAGACGCGCTGCGACGACGGGCTGGCCCAGGTGATCGTGCCGTCGCCCTCGAACATCAGCACGACGTCGTCGGTGTGGTCGAGGAAGATGTCGACCAGGCGGGCGTCGAGCGGGGGGACGGCGGTGGACCTCGCTCCCTCCTCGTACATGCTCGGCACCCTCACCGTCGGTCAGACGCCGCCGGGGCGGCGCTCGTGACTGCCCCTGTCGGCAGCCCGGGAACCATCATGAACCGCGGCCCGGCACCTCGATGGCGACGCCGTGGCGCTCGACGTAGGCGGAGAAGCGCCCCCGCAGCTGGCCCTCGTCGAGGCCGTAGGTGGCCAGGTCGTAGCCGTGCCGACCGTGGGCGCCCTGGGGGTGGGCCGCGACGTAGGCCGCCATCGCCGCCTCGCCGGCGGCCGACAACGGCGTCCCGACGGCATCGGACAGGGCGCCCACCGTGCCCACCGGGTCGCCCACCAGGTCGGCGTAGTGGACGTCGACGACGGGGTGCTCGGGGTGGGCGGCGCGGAACGCCTCGATCCGGCTGATCGACTCCTCGAGCATCGAGGTCCAGTGCTCGGCGATGTAGGCCTGGTGGTCGGCGTCGGTGAAGGTCCCCGACAGGGTGGAGATGAGGCTGCACACCGAGGCCGAGAGCACCACCGGGTCCCGGTGGAGGAGCACCAGCCGGGCGCTTGGGTGGACGGCCGTGAGGGCCTCCAGGGCCAGGCAGTGGTGCGGGCTCTTGAGCGTCCAGCGCCCCTGCACGCCCCCGCTCTGGAGCACCTGCAGCACCAGCCGGTGGTACTCGTAGGCGGAGCGGGCGTCGGCCTCCCGGAGCCACGCGCCGTAGGTCGGGACGTTGGCGATGGCCTCCCACGACAGGCTCTTGAAGTCCTGACCCATGACCGCGATGCACTCCGTCGGCCCGTCGGCGTCCTCGTGGTGGATCGCCCGCACCGCGGGGTTGAGCGCCTCGAGCATCTCGACCTCGGCGTGGGCGGCGTCGACCCTCGGACCAGCCCGGTGGTCGGCAGGCGTCGGCGGCGGGGCGCTGTCGCCGGCCTCCCACCGCAGCAGCGCCCGGTTGCCGGGGTCCTGGTCGAGCAGGTTGCTGAGGAACGTGGTGCCGGCGCGGAACATGCCGATCACCACGAGGGGCGACTCGATCTCCTGCTCGGCCACGTCGGGGTGGGCCCGAACGTGGGCGACGACGCGCAGCCGGTTGGCCAGGGCGTTGACCACGGCGCTCTCCACCGCGACCCGGCCGAGGTCGTTGAGCCGGGCCTCCTCGGCGAGGGCGGCGACGTAGGTCTCCAGGCCCTCGCGGTACCCGTCGGGTCCCAGGTCGTCGAGCCCGGTCGCCTCGACCGCCCGGGCGATGAGCTCGTCGGCCCCCGTCATGCCGCCCCCTCGCGGGCCAGGTCGGCGACGGTCCGTCCCGCGGTCCGGCGGGCGGCGTGGTCCTCCAGCGCGGCGGCCACCTCGGAGAGCCCGATCCGGCGGCCGACGACGGCGCGGATCGCGCCCTGCTCCACCAGGTCGAGGAGGGCGGCGTGAACGCGCCGGCCGGTGGACGGTGGGAAGGGGTTGATGCCGAACCGGCGGAAGTCGAGCGGGGCGTCGAGGTACGCCAGCACCACCCCGACGACCGAGACGTTGGCCATGGAGACCTTGCGCAGCGGTCGGCCGGTGAGGCCGGACTCGGGGTCGTCGTTGAACCCGACCGGGAGGTAGCGCCCGCCCCGGGCCGCGCAGGTCCACATGGTCTCGGTCTCGTCGCCGCCGATGGGGTCGAAGATCACGTCGGCGCCGTGGCCGTCGGTGTGCTCCATGACGGCGTCGAAGACGTCGTCGCGGCTGTGGTCGACGACCCGCTCGGCGCCGAGGCCCGAGCAGAGCGTCGCCTTGTCGGCCGAGCCGGCGGTGGCCACGACGTGGGCCCCGGCGGCGACCGCCAGCTGGATGGCGGCGGTGCCGACGGCGCTGGCCCCGGAGCGGACGAGGACGTGCTCGCCCGGCTGCAGCGCCGCCCGTTCGTGGAGGGCGAGGTAGCCGAGGTGAAACGGCAGGGTGAAGGAGGCGGCCTCGACGTCGTCGAGGCCGGGCGGGGCGTCGAACACGGTGCCGCACACGGCCAGGTCGGCCAGGCCGCCGAGGGACATGTCGGCCATCCCCACCACCCGCCGGCCCACGAGGCCCTCGTCGCCCCCGTCGCCGACGGCGTCGACGACCCCGCACACGTCCATGCCCAAGGTGAACGGCGGCTCGGCCATCACCGCCGCGACCCCTCCTCGGCACCGGGCGATGTCGCCGAAGTTGAGCGACGCCGCCGAGACCGCGACGCGCACCTTCCCCGGACCCACGTCCGGCTCGGGCACGTCGTCGCGCACCTCGATGGCGTCACCGGGCTCCCCGTGCCTCACCACCCGCACTGCGCGCATGGGGGGACCCTAGGCAGGACGCGGTCCGATTGCTGACGGGTCGTCAGGTCTGGCGTGGGGCGGCCGGGACGGCCGTCCGCGCCGGTGGCGGGTTGGTGCGACACTGCGCCGGTGAGCCTCGCCGACGAGACCCAGTGGATGGACGCGACCGCCCAGGCCGCCCTGGTGGCCGAGGGGGAGGTCACGCCGGGCGAGCTGCTCGAGGCCGCCCTCGAGCGCATCGAGCGGCTCGACCCGCAGATCCACGCCCTGACCTTCCGCTGGCCGGACGAGGCCCGGGCCACCGCCGCCGACCCGGCCCTCCCCGGAGGGCCCTTCCGCGGGGTGCCGTTCCTCCTCAAGGACCTCCACGCCCACATGGTCGGGCGCCCGCTCTCCAACGGGAACGCCGCCCTGCGCGCCGAGGCGCCGACGTCGCCGCGCTCGACGACGCTCGTCGAGCGGTTCGAGGCCGCCGGTCTCGTGATCGCCGGCCGCACGAACAGCCCCGAGCTGGGCAGCCTCCCCACGACCGAGCCCGTCGCCTGGGGCCCGACCCGCAACCCGTGGGCCCCGGACCGGACCCCGGGCGGGTCGAGCGGCGGCGCGGGCGCCGCCGTCGCCAGCGGGATGGTCCCCGTCGCCCACGCCTCCGACGGCGGCGGGAGCATCCGCATCCCGGCGTCGTGCTGCGGCCTGGTCGGGCTCAAGCCCAGCCAGGGGCGCATCACCGTGGGCCCCTACCGCGACGAGACCGCCCTCGGCGTTGAGCTGTGCGTCAGCCGCACCGTCCGGGACACCGCCGCCGTCCTGGACGCGACCCACGGACCCGGCGTGGGCGACACCGTCATCGCCCCGCCCCCGTCGCGTCCCTACGGCGACGAGGTCGGCGCCGACCCCGGTCGGCTGCGCATCGGCCTCCTCGACCACCACCCCCAGGACGGCACGATCGACGACGCCTGCGCCGAGGCGGCCCGAGCGGCGGGGGCGCTGCTCGAGTCGCTCGCCCACCACGTCGAGCCCGCCTTCCCGGAGGCCCTCTCCGATCCCTCGGTGAGCTCCCAGTTCCTGGCCCTCTGGGCCACGGGGATGGCGACGGGCATCGCCGCCTGCGAGTCGCTGCTCGGGCGGGCGATGACCGAGGACGAGGTCGAGCCGGTGAACTGGGTCCAGGCCGAGTTCGCCAATGGCCTCTCCGCCACCGACCTCGCCGCCGCCCTGTCCGCCTCGGCCGCGTTCCGGCGCCGGGCCCAGCAGTGGTGGGCCGACGGGTGGGACCTGCTCGTCACCCCGACCCTCGGCGAGGTCCCGCTGCCGCTCGGCACGATGGCCAACGACCCGGCGAACCCGATCGCCCCCTTGGCCCGAGCCGGTGCGTTCGTCCCGTTCACGCCGGCGTGGAACATGACCGGCCAGCCCGCGATCAGCCTGCCGCTCCACCGCACCGCCGAGGGCGTCCCCGTCGGCGTCCAGCTGGTCGCCGCCTACGGCCGCGAGGACCTGCTCCTGCGGGTCGCCGCCCAGCTGGAGGAGGCCCAGCCCTGGGCCCACCTCCACCCGCCGATCAGCTGACCCCTCGCCCCCTCGCGGCGGATGGGGGCGGTCGCGTCCCCGGAGCGCCGCCCGAGCTGGAGCGCGCCGGTCCGCTCACCCGTCCAGGCGGAGGTGGACGGCGAGGAAGGCCAGGATCTCGTCGGCGATGGCGCTGTCGGGGCCGAGGCCGACGACGTGGTCCGCGCCCTCGCTGAGGACGAGGTCGCAGGTCGCCCCGGCCCGGCGGACGGCTGCGCACGTCGCTGTCGGGTGCGTCCACGACCGGCCGGTGACCGTGTCGCTCGCGAAGTGCTGGAGCAGCACGGGCGCGTCGTCGGGGCCGAGCGAGGTCACGCCCGGGACGGGCACGAGGTACGAGCCGGTGGAGAAGGCCGCCGCCACCCTCGGGGAGACGGCGGCCATCGGGCCGCCGGGCGTGAGGTCCTCGAGCAGGGCCAGCGACAGGGCGAGCTGGCCACCGGCCGAGGCGCCGAGGGCGGCGATGCGGTCGGGGTCGATGCCGTGCTCGGTGGCGTGGGCGCGCAGCCAGCGCACGGCCTCCATGCCGTCGTCGAGGGCGGCGGCGGAGGCCGCCCGCAGCCGCGCCCGCGAGGCGCCCGCCCCGGGGTCGAGCCGGTAGTCGATGGTGGCGACGACGAAGCCCCGCCGGGCGTAGGCGAGGGCCTCGTCGGTGTGGCGGGCCCGGGACCCGGCGGCGAAGCCCCCGCCGTGGACGAGCACGAGCGTCGGCCGGGCCGCGCCCTCGCGGCCCGGCGGCAGGTGGAGGTCGAGCACCAGGTCGACCGGGCGGCCGTCGAGGCCGGGGGCGACGCCGTAGCGGATGCCGGACCGGACCTCGACCTCGTCGGCGGCGTGGCGGGGCGCACCGTACGCGCCGGCGTCGGCCGCCCGGGGTGCCCGGGCCAGGACGGTGATCGTCGCCAGGCGATCGCCGGCGCAGGTCGCGGTGGCCGACGCGACGTGGTCCCACCGCGCCTGGCCGAGGGGGGCGTCGCCCCGCCATCGGTCGCGGACCCGGGCGACGGCGGCCCCCTCGCCGTCGTCGCCGACGCGGGCCCGGCCGGAGAGCTCGGCGACCTCGGCCCACGTCTCCTGGTCGTAGGCCTCGGCCGGGGGCGCGGGGGCCTCGCCGTCGGTCGCGGTGCACAGGGCGGCGGCCCGGGCGGTGGCCACGGCGGCGAGGGTCGGGGCGCCCGGCAGGTCCGGCACCACGGCGCCGAGCTCGGCGGCGCGGGCCGAGCTGCACCCGGCGGCCAGCAGGGCGGCGGCGACGACGAGGGCCCGCGGTGTCGTGGTCGGTCGCACGGTCGTCAGCCCGGGGAGCGGGCCCGCAGCGACGCCTGTCGGTAGGCGAGCAGCATCAGCTCGGGGTCGCTCCAGGTGACCTCCTTGGGCACCATGGCGTTGGCCAGTGCGGCGCAGGCGGCCTTGGTCGAGGCCAGCGCCAACGGGTCCTTCGACAAGAGCCGGGCGACGAGGGCCCGGGTCGCGGCCGGCAGCTCGGCGTCGGGGTGGACGTGGTTGACGAAGCCCCACTCGCGGGCCTGGGCGCTGGTGAAGCGCTCGCAGGCCATCACCAGCTCCCGGGTCCGGGCCGGGCCCAGCTCGCGCATCAGGCGGGGGAGGGCCTGCCAGGTGAGGGGCAGGTCCAGCTCGACCTCGGGGATGGAGAACCACGCCGACTCGGCCGCCAGGCGGAGGTCGCAGCAGCTGAGGAGGACGACGGCCCCGCCGACGGCCAGCCCGTTGGCCACCCCCACGGTGACCTGGGGCAGCCGGTCGATCAGCTCGCAGGTCCGCCCACCGAGGTGGGCGCGGGCCCGTCGGTCGATGTCGTTGAGCGGCGGGGTCGGGCGCCGGTCGCCGAGCTGGGCGCCGGCCGAGAACGCCCGCCCCGCCCCGGTGAGCACGACCACCCGTGCGGCGTGGTCGACCTCCAGGGCGGCCAGGGCCTCCTGGAGCTCGTCGTGGAGGGCGATGTCGAGGGCGTTGAGCTTCTCGGGTCGGTCGAGCGTGACGGTGACCAGCCCGTCGAGCTCGTCGTCCCTCTCGATCCGCACCCGTGAACCGGTCACGGGCGGAGAGCCTCGCGCGTCGCGGCGTCAGCGCGGCAGGGGTGACTCAGCGCTCGTAGACGCGGACCCAGTCGACCTGGAAGTCGGCCACGCCCCCGGGTGGGTCGTAGCCGCGGGCGACGGTGGCGGCGTCGAGGCCCGGTGCCCCGACCCAGGCCGACAGGATGATCCGGTGGGCCCGGTCGGGACCGAACGGGGTGGGGAAGGGACCGTTGGTGTTGGTCCACCCGCCCTGCTGCACCAAGACCTTGGTGCCGTTGGGGTTCACCTGCCAGGCGCCGAAGCGGTCGAACTGCGCCGTCTGGACGC
Organism: Iamia sp. SCSIO 61187; assembly: GCF_019443745.1. Lineage (NCBI taxonomy): Bacteria > Bacillati > Actinomycetota > Acidimicrobiia > Acidimicrobiales > Iamiaceae > Iamia > Iamia sp. SCSIO 61187. The sequence continues at coordinate 2,612,360 of NZ_CP050948.1, read as the reverse complement.
CGTCTTGGTAGAAGCGGATCTGGGTGCTGGTGGGGTCACCGGGGACCGTGGGCTCCCACTCGACGGCGTAGGTGTGCCACTGGGTCACGTCATGGCCGGTGATCGGGACGTTCTGCATGCACTTCGGGTCGCACGTGTAGTTGAAGTGGATGGCGGGCTTGTAGCGGCTGATGTTGGGCTCGGCGGTCTTGCCGATGTACTCGAAGATGTCGATCTCGGAGCCCATGGACTTGTCGTAGCCGTACCCGCCGTTGCCGTGGGTCCAGAACCCGCCCCACAGGTTGTTGCCCGTGGTGGACCAGCGGGCCCGGGCCTCGAAGCGGCCCTGGGCCTGCTCGAACTTGCCCCAGGTGTTCATCCCGGCGCCGGTCTGGGCCTGGCCGCCGGCGCAGGCGCCGTTGGCCTTGCGGGTCCGCATGGTCAAGACGCCTCCGGTGACCGAGACGTTCGACGCCTTCGGGCAGGTGGAGGCCTTGGGGGACTCGACGCTGCCCCAGGCGGTGCCCTCGTCGTAGATGTTCCACCGGGTGGTGTCGACGCGGGTGCCGTCGAACTCGTCGGACCAGGACAGGTTCCAGGCGTCGGGGCCGGTCGGGGTGGTCGTGGGCGCCGGCGCCGGCACGGGGGTGGGGGGCGGGGTCGCGGCGCCGACCTCGAGGGTGGGTGCGGTGCCGGTGGTGCCCGCCCCCTCGGAGGAGACGATCTCGAGCTCGTAGGGGCTGGAGGTGGTGACGGCGAGGTAGGCCCGGCCCCGGGCGACGCGCACCCCGGTGAGGGTCACGGTCTGGCGGGTGCCGGCGACGGTGGTGGCGACGGCGCCGACCCGGCTGCCGATGACCGGCCGGGTCTCGTGGGTGGTGTTCTCGGTGAAGGAGGCGGAGTTGTGGAACGCGAGGGCGAACCCGGACTGGCGGGGCACGAACGACAGGCGGGCGGTGAGCGACGCGGTGTCGGCCGCCGCCACCGGGAACGACATGTAGCCGATCTTGAGCTTCCCCTGGCTGTCCATGACCCGCATCACGACGTCGTTGCCGCGGGTGGCGGTGGGCTGGGCCGACACGCTGAAGGTGTCGATGTCCGCCGGCGCCACCCGGGCCGCCGGGGCGGGCGCCGGGGCCGGGGCCGGGGCCGGCTCGCAGGCCACGAGGCCGGCGCAGGCGAGGGCCAGCGCCGTCCAGAGGGCGGTCCGGGTGCGGTGGGGTGCAGCGATGGCAGACAAGGCGGGGCTCCTGGCTTCCCGGACGCTCATCCCTGGCGCCGGTCTCAGCCCCTGATCGGTCCCCCGCCGGTGTTCGTGAGCGCTTCCGCCACCTTGTGTGGCCACTTCACCGCTCAGGGTGACGTGCGCCCTGCTCAGCCCTCGGTCAGGCCCTGCACCCGCACGGCGGGCTCGCCCAGGGCGTCGGACGCAGCCAGGTCGATGACCGCCCGGAGGCGCCACGCGTGCTCGCCGTCGGGGTCGGCCAGGATCTGCTGGACCTCCCACCGGTCCGGGTGCTCGTCGACGAGGAGCATCCGGGCGCTGCGGGCGTCGCCGTCGATCCCGATGCTCCGGTGCTCGGCGAGGTACGCCTGGGCCTCCTGGTGCCAGCGGTCGGCGGTCCAGCCGTCGTCGCCGTCGAGCTCGCCCAGCGCCGTCCACCGCTGGGCGGCCAGGAGCTCGACCCGGCGGAACAGGGCGTTGCGGACCAGCACCGTGAAGGCCCGGCGGTTCCGCGTCACCGGGGGCGGGCCCTCGTCGACGACGAGGTCGGCGGGGGCGGCGCCCTCGGGGAGGTCGGACGGGTGCCGCAGGGCCTCCCACTCGTCGAGCAGGCTCGAGTCGGTCTGGCGGACGACCTCGCCCAGCCACTCGGTGATGTCGACCAGCTCCTCGGTCTTGTCGTCCTCGGGGATGGTCTTGACCAGCGCCTTGTAGGCGTCGGTGAGGTAGCGCAGCACCATGCCCTCGGTCCGGGCCAGGCCGTGGTGGCGGACGTAGTCGCCGAAGCCCATGGCCCGCTCGTACATCTCCCGCACCACCGCCTTGGGTCGCAGCGGGGTGTCGGCGACCCAGGGGTGGCTGTCCCGGTACACGGCGAACATGGGCACCAGCAGCTCGGCCAGGGGCTGGGGGTGGGTGATGGTGTCGAGCTCGGCCATGCGCTGCTCGTAGTCGAGGCCCTCGGCCTTCATGCGGGTCATGGCCGCGTCGCGGGCCGCCTTGCGCTGGGCGGCGATGACCGGGCGCGGGTCCTCGAGCACCGCCTCGATGATCGAGACCACGTCGAGGGCGTGGGTGTCGGACTCGGGGTCGAGCAGCTCGAGGGCGGCCAGGGCGAACGGGGCGAGGGGCTGGTCGAGGGCGAAGTTGGGCTGGAGCTCGACGGTGACGCGCACGGTCCGCCCCCGCTCGTCCGGCGCCGGCAGCTCCTCGACGACGCCCCCCTCGATGAGGGACGCCTCGATCTCGGCCGCCCGGGCCAGGTGCGCCTCCTTCTCGGCCTCGCTCTCGTAGCTGGTGGTGATCAGGCGACGCAGCGCGGCCCGGCCGTCACCGGGCCGGTCGAGCACGTTGATCAGCATCGAGTGGGTCACGGTCAGGTGCGACGTCAGCGGCTCGGGATCGGCCCCCACGAGGCGGGTGAAGGTGGGCTCGCCCCACGACACCATCCCCTCCGGCGGCTTCTTCTTCACGATCTTGCGGCGCTTCTTGGGGTCGTCGCCCGCCTTGGCCTCGAGCCGGGCGTTCTCGATGGCGTGCTCGGGCGCCATCACCACGACCCGGCCCATGGTGTCGAACCCGGCCCGTCCCGCCCGCCCCCCGACCTGGTGGAACTCGCGGGCCGAGAGGAGACGGGTCTGGGTGCCGTCGTACTTCGACAGCGACGTCATCAGCACCGTGCGGATCGGGACGTTGATCCCGACGCCGAGGGTGTCGGTGCCGCAGATGACCTTGAGCAGGCCGGTCTGGGCCAGCCGCTCGACCAGGCGGCGGTACTTCGGGAGCATCCCGGCGTGGTGGACGCCGATGCCGTTGCGCACGAAGCGGCTGAGCGTGCGGCCGAACCCGGCGGCGAACCGGAAGTCGCCGATGGCGTCGGCGATGGCGTCCTTCTCCTCCCGGGTCGACAGGCGGAGGCTCATCAGGGCCTGGGCCCGCTCGGCCGCGCCGGCCTGGGTCGGGTGGACGATGTAGACGGGGGCGGCGTCGGTGGCAAGCAGCTCCTCGATCGTCTCCACGATCGGGGCCAGCCGGTACTCGTGCACCAGGGGCACGGGGCGCTCGCCCGAGCGGACCACGGCGACCGGGCGCTGCGTCCGCTGCTCGAGGTCGTCGACGAAGCGGGTGACGTCGCCCAAGGTGGCCGACATCAAGACGTGCTGGGTGTCGGTCAGCTCCAGCAGGGGGACCTGCCAGGCCCACCCGCGGTCGGGGTCGGCGATGTAGTGGAACTCGTCCATCACGACCTGGCCGATGGGCGCCGCCGCCCCGTACCGCAGGGCCATGTTGGCCACGATCTCGGCCGTGCAGCAGATGATCGGGGCGTCGGCGTTGACGGCGGCGTCGCCGGTCATCATCCCGACCCGCTCGGCGCCGAAGGTGGCGGTCAGCTCGAAGAACTTCTCCGACACCAGGGCCTTGATCGGGGCCGTGTAGAAGGTGCGCCTCCCGTCGGCCAGGGCGGCGAGGTGGGCGGCGATGGCGATCAGGCTCTTGCCCGAGCCGGTGGGCGTGTTGACGATCACGTGGGCGCCGGTGGCCACCTCGAGGAGGGCCTCCTCCTGGGCCGGGTACAGCGTCAGACCTCGGTCGGTGACCCAGTCGACGAAGGTGTCGACGACGGCATCCTCGTCGCCCCCGACCGGCACGCGATCCCCCAGGGTCTCACCGACGCTCACGTCCCCACCGATCCCGTCGGCCGCCCCGACGAGGGCCCCGTCGCGGTCGACTGGCGGGCGCGGGCCTCCTCGGTCAGCCGCTCGGCCACGGCGTCGGCCCAGCACGCCACCCCGAGGGTGACGGCGCGGCGGGTCCGGCTGATGCTGTGCAGGACCGGGCCCTTGCCCTCGGGGACCAGCACGCGGAGGCCTTCGTAGCCGGCGACCACGCCCACGACGTCGTCCCACGGCACCCGGCGGGAGCGGAGCAGGCCGACGACGGTGATCCCCTCCTCGTCCACGTCGAGCCGCATCTGGGCGGCCCGGGCGTAGAGGACGCACCCGACGATCCCCCCCGCCGCCAGGGCGGTGGCGAGGACGGGCTCGTCGAAGGCGCTGATCGCGAGGGTGCACAGGACCAGGGGCCAGAGCACGGCCATGACGGCGCACACCACCGTCTGGCCGCTGCTGCGGAAGCTGCGGCCCTCGACGTCGCCGACGTCGCCGGCGGTGACGGGGACGGCCGTCCGGCGAGGCCGGCGCGAGCCCCCGTCAGACGACGTGGAGCGCGACGGCGACGGGGCCACGGGTGGCGTTCGAGTCGGGGCAGATCGCGGGGGACCGGGCGGCGGTGGGCAGGACCGGCAATGGGGACTCCTCGTCCTCGGGTGGCCCCATCCTGCCGGGCGCGGGCCGATCAGCGGGCCAATCGGGGGCGGGGCGGGGCACCGGGCTCCGTAGGGTCGGACGGTGCGCCACGATCCCGACCTCGGTGCGCGCCTGGGGCAGCTCGTGGTGGGCCTGGTGCTGCTGGGCCTGGCCCTGGCGCTGGTCGTCGAGGCCGACCTCGGCCTCGACCCGTGGAACGTCTTCCACCAGGGCGTGTCGGAGCGGGTCGGCGTCGGCCTCGGGTGGGTCGTCATCGCCGTCGGGGCCGTCATCCTCCTGCTCTGGATCCCCCTGCGGCAGCGTCCCGGGATCGGCACCATCGCCAACGCCGTGGTGGTGGGGCTGGCCATCGAGGCCGCCATCGCCGTGTTCCCGTCGCCGTCGGGGCTGGTGGCGCGGGTCGCGTTCCTGGTCGTCGGCGTCACGCTCAACGGCGTGGCCCTGGGCCTGTACATCGGTGCCGGCCTGGGCCCGGGCCCGCGGGACGGCCTCATGACCGGTCTGGCCGCTCGGGGGCACTCGGTGCGGGTCGTGCGCACCGCCATCGAGCTCGCCGCCCTGGTCGGCGGGTTCGCCCTGGGCGGCTCGGTCGGCGTCGGCACCGTGGTCTTCGCCCTCACCGTCGGCCCGATCGTCCACGCCACCCTCCCGCGGTTCGACCGGGGCCCGGCGGCGCCCCCGCTCGAGGGGACCGCCGTGGTCCCCGACCTCCCCGGCGTCGGCCCCGGCTGACCACGCCCGGCACCGCCCGGCGTCGGCCGGCGGGCCGGGCCCACGACGGCACGATCCTGCTCGCCGCGCCGATCGGGCGGTGCCAGGCTCCCCGGATGGAGACCGCCGTCGCCCGCCGCCTCTGGACGCTCTACGAGCCGATCCACGCCGTCACCTACTTCGCCCCCGAGGTGACGACGACCTGGGCGCAGGCCGGGGTGCCGGGGTTCTGGCGGGGCTACTTCGCCGGTCGCGCCGCCCCCCTCGCCCCGTGCCCGCCCGAGGTCGTCGAGGCGACGTTCTTCGGCTTCGCGCCCGCTCCCGTGAACCGGGCCATCCCGTCGGTGTGGGAGCGGATCACGCCGGAGGGGGCACTGGCCGTGCGCGTCGCGGGTGCCGTCGCCGCCCTCGACGCCGCCCTGGGCCCGGTCGGGCCCGACGAGGAGGAGGTCACCGCCCTGCTGCGCGCCGCCGCGGAGGCGGCGACGGGGGAGGGGCGGGCCCTGTTCGCGGCCAACGCCGCCGCGCCGTGGCCGGCCGGCGTCCGCGCCGAGATGTGGCACGCGACCACGCTGCTCCGCGAGCACCGGGGCGACGGCCACATCGCCGCGTGGGTCGCCGCCGGGATCACGGGCCTCGAGGCCGGCGTCCTCGCCGTGGGCGACGGCCCGCTCACGCCCGAGCGGGTCCAGGCGGTCCGGGGCTGGACCCCGGACGAGTGGGCTGCGGCGCAGGCCGACCTGGCGGCGCGGGGCCTGGTCGACGGCGACGGGGCCGCCACCGACGCCGGCCGCGCCCTGCGGGCCCAGGTCGAGGAGGCCACCGACCGCGCCGCCCTCCGACCGTGGACGGCCCTCGGCGCCGAGGCCGTTGCCCGCCTCGACGCCCTCCTGGTCCCCGTCGTGGACCGTCTCCTGGCCACCGACATGCTGCCGGAGGTCAACGCCATCGGCGTCCCCCGCCCGGCCTGACCGGGCGCGTCCCGCGCCGGGCCCCCGACCCGCTCCCGCCCGCGCCGGATGGACCATCCCGTCGGACCCCGTCCCCGCCTCGGCGGGGCCCTAGCCTCGCCCCGTGCTCGGTCTCGCCAACCGCATCCAGCCCTACGCCTGGGGCCCGGTCGACGGTCTCGCCCCCCACGTCGGGGCGCCGCGCACCGGCGACGCCCAGGCCGAGCTGTGGATCGGCGCCCACCCGGCCGCCCCGTCGACCGCCGACGGCCGCCCCCTCGACGGCCTCGTCGAGGACGACCCGGAGGCCCTCCTCGGCCCCGAGGTCCTGGCCCGGTTCGGGCCCCGCCTGCCGTTCCTCCTCAAGGTCCTGGCCATCGGCGGGCCGCTGAGCATCCAGGTCCACCCCGACCCCGACCAGGCCGCCGCCGGCTACTCCCGGGAGGACGACGAGGGCCGGCCCCTCGACGCCCCCGACCGGAGCTACAAGGATCCCTACGCCAAGCCCGAGGTGCTGGTCGCCGTGGTCCCGACGTGGGTGCTCGTCGGCTTCCGCCCCGGCTCCGACGCCGCCGCCCGCCTCCGGGCCCTGGGCCCCGACACCGAGACCCTCGCCGACCTGGTGGTCGACCAGACCGACGCCCGGCGGGCCCTGGTCCACCTGCTCACCGCCCCCGACGAGGAGCGGGCCGTGCTGGCCGCGGCCGCGGCCCGGGCCGGAGCCGGGGACGACGCCCGCAGCTGGACCCGTCGCCTCGCCGCCACCTACCCGGGCGATCCCACCGCCCTGGCCCCCCTCCTGCTCGACCTGCGCCAGCTGGTGCCGGGCGAGGGCGTGTTCCTGCCCGCCGGCGTGCCCCACGCCTACCTCCAGGGCGCAGGCGTGGAGCTCATGGGGGCGTCCGACAACGTGATCCGCGGCGGCCTGACGCCCAAGCACGTCGACACCTCGGCCCTGGTCGACCTGCTGGCCCCGCCCGGGGCGACCGTCGTCGACCTGCCCGGCGAGGGCGTGGGCCTCGGCGTGCGCCGCTACGAACCCCCCGTGCCCGAGATCACGCTCCACCGCCTCGAGGCGGGGAGCCGGGCCATGCCCGCCCCCGTGGGGCCCGGGCCCGCCCTGGCCGTCGCCACCGGCGGCCCGGCGCTGCTCAGCGTGGGCGACCAACGGGTCGAGCTGGGGGCCGGGCGGGCCGTCCTGGTCCGGCCCGACGAGCGGGAGCGGTGCCGGGTGCGGGGCCCAGGGGTCGTCTGGTGGGCCACCACCGGCGACCTCGACGCCTGACCCGGTGGCCCGCCGCCGCCGGCTGCCGCGGTCGTTCTACGCCCGGGACCCCCTCGAGGTGGCCCCCGACCTCCTCGGGACCCTGCTCGTGCACGGGGGGCGGGTCGTGCGCATCGTCGAGGTCGAGGCCTACTGCGGCACCGACGACCCCGGCAGCCACGCCTACCGCGGCCCGACCCCCCGCACCGAGGTGATGTTCGGCCCGCCGGGCCACCTCTACGTCTACTTCTCCTACGGGATGCACTGGTGCGCCAACGTCGTGTGCGGCCCGGCCGGCGAGGCCGGGGCCGTGCTCCTGCGGGCCGGGGCCCCGGTGGCCGGGCTCGACGCCATCCGGGCCGCCCGCCCCAAGGCCCGCCGGGACCGGGACCTGACCTCCGGGCCGGCCCGCCTCTGCCAGGCGCTGGGGATCGACGGGACCCACGACGGCGCCGACCTGGTGCGGGCCGATCGGTCCGTCACCCTCGCCACCGATGGCGCCCCCCTCCCCGTCGCCCCGGCCACCAGCCCGCGGATCGGGCTCTCCGCCGGGGCCGACCTGCCGTGGCGGTGGTACCTCCCGGGCCAGCCCGACGTGTCGGGCCGGCCCCGCTGAGCCCGGTGCCCCGACCTGCCAGGCTCGGCCGATGACCGAGACCGCCTGGGAGGCCCTCGCCCCCGACGACCCCCGCGTCGCGCCCCGACCCGACGACCGGGACCTGGCCCGCCAGCAGGTGGCCGCGGCCGTCCTGCCGGCCGCGCTCGACGGGGTGCGGGACCGGGTCCTGGCGCTGTGCGACGGCCCCGACGACCCCCTCGACCGGCGCTCGCTGCCGGACCACCTCACCGCCTCGGCGGTGGTCGTGGCCCCGGGCCGGGGCGCCCTGCTCCTCCGCCACCGCAAGCTGGGGCGGTGGTTCCAGCCCGGCGGCCACGTCGACGGTGACGGCAACCTGCTGGCGGCGGCCTGCCGCGAGGCGGCCGAGGAGACGGGCCTGGCCGGCCTCCGCCCGGTCCTGCCCGCCGTCGACCTCGACGTCCACGACGTGGCCTACCCGGACGGCTCCTTCCACGTGCACCACGACCTGCGGTTCCTGCTCCTCGCCCGGGCCGACGCCGTCGTCGCCCACAACGACGAGTCGACCGGCGCCACCTGGGTCACCGGGGACGCCGACCTCGACGCCGTCGACGCCGACGCCAGCACCCGGCGGCTGGTGCACCGGGGCCTCGCCGTCGCCCGCGAGCTGGGGGAGTAGGGCCTCGGGTCGGCGCGCGGGCGTCAGCCCACGTCGCCGGCGGGGACGCAGGAGGGCATGTCGTTGACCTCGGCGAAGGTCTGCACCACCCGGTCGAGGGGGTCGTTGAACTTCTCGGTGGTGAGGAAGCGGGCGTCGGGGTCGACCCGGACGGCGTCGGCGTAGTCGCGCCGGTCCTCGAGGAGCTGGGCGTAGTCGGCCAGCCAGGGCTCGACGACGGCCCGGTCCTCGGCGGTCTCCGGCATCGGGTCGGCCAGGTCGGCGAGCATGGCCTCGAGGTCGTCGGTCGAGGCGTCGATGGCGTCCGCCCGGGCGGAGGTGTCCTGGCGCCCGGCGGCGGCGGAGCGCTCCTCGATCCGCTCCTGGGTGGCGGCGCAGGTCTCCTCGGCCCGCTCGGCCCAGCCCCGGTCGGCGACGCGGTCGGGGTTGAGCTTCCGGGGGGCGCCGCTGAAGATCCAGACCCACATGAGGACGATGGCGAGCATCACGACCACGCCGGCGACCACCCAGGCGGTGTGGAACCGGCCGCTGTCGGGCCCGGGCGACCCGGGTCGGGGAGGGGCCTCGGCGGGAGCGGTCACCGGCCCAGCCTCTCCCGGGCGGTCGCCGTGCGTCCAGACGGGCGCCGGCGGCCAGACTGGCCCGGTGACCGCCGACGTGCTCGCCGACCTCGAGGCCCGCGGCCTCGTCCACGACACCACCGACCGGGCCGCCCTCGCCGCCCGGCTGGCCGAGGGGCCCATCACCGCCTACTACGGCTGCGATCCCACCGCCGACAGCCTCCACCTCGGCAACCTCATCGGGCTGCTGGTCCTGCGGCGCCTCCAGGACGCCGGGCACCACGTCATCGGCCTGGCCGGCGGGGCCACCGGCATGATCGGCGACCCCGGCGGCCGCTCCGAGGAGCGGAACCTCCTCGACGAGGACACCCTGCGGACCAACGTGGCCGCCATCAAGGAGCAGATCGCCCGGATCGTCGACCCCGACGGGACCCACGGCACGACCTTCGTCGACAACTGGGACTGGACGAAGGACCTGACCCTGGTCGACTTCCTGCGCGGGGTGGGCAAGAACGTCACCGTCAACCAGATGGTCGCCCGGGACTCGGTCCGCAACCGGCTCCAGAGCGAGCACGGCATCTCCTACACC